>NZ_JALQDP010000034.1:0-548980 GCF_023631165.1 Caballeronia sp. AZ1_KS37
TGAGGACACTGGTTCAGCACGAAAGAGCTTCGGCACAGCGCTACGCGCTGCCGCCGGGTATGCAAGGGAAACCAACGGGCGGCGAAGGCGGCGAGATCGAGGCGTTAGTAGGGAAGCACACGCGGTCCCGATTGACCGGTCGGCCGCGAAGCGGGCTGGAGCTATTTGGTGCTGAACCAGTTTGTTGTGTGGTGCGATGAGACGGACCGTGCGCGAGCCAAGCCCGGTTGGGCCTATGAGGGCACTCGTTAGGCAGCCCACGATGGACGAGAGGACTACCCAAATTGCGTGTGACCGCGGGCGTATCGGAAGCTGCTTTCTTTGGTTACTTTCTTTGCAGCAGCAAAGAAAGTGACTGCCGCCCCGCACAGGGGCAGTGCTAATAGACCGACGCGATTACAGGATTCCACGAAAGCAGAAGCGAAGCCAGAAGCGAAACCAGAAGCGAAAGCCGAATACTTGAAGCAAATCCGGAGACTCACCGATGAACATACGTTTCGATCCCGAAGTAGCGGCGACTGTCGAACAATCGCCTGACCGCACGCTGACAGCGTGTCACACCGACGCGTTACTGACGGCCCTATGCGAAATCTACTGCAACGACCCTGAGCGCCGCACGGCAACGATCGCACTTCCACACGTTTCCAACGAAGCCCACCGCACAAGAACCTTCATCGCGCAAGCGCGAAACGAGAACCTGATCGACATCGCACAGCAGCACGAAGATCACCTTCTCCTGACGACATCACGCAAAACGTTCTGGCAAATCGCGCGCCCATGGCTCAAGGCGCCCGCATCGAGCGACACGCTGCTGCGCTATACGCAAACCAACGGCGTCACACATCCGCAAAGACCAACGAACGCCGAAGGCACGATCTACGAACGTCACTTCCCGCAGATCGACATGACCTTCAGCCTGCGCACAGCTGACCCCGACGCCGATTCCGAAGTCTTCAGCGAATGGATGAATCTCGATCGCGTCGCATACTTCTGGGATCAGCGCGGCACGCGCGCCGAACACGCCGCTCATCTCGCGGAACGCCGCGAAGATCCGCACATGCATCCGATGATCGGCTATTTCGACGACAAGCCCTTCGGCTACTTCGAGTTCTATTGGGCGAAAGAAGATCGCCTGGGCCCGTTCTATGATGCAGGCGACTTCGATCGCGGACTGCATCTGCTGATCGGCGATGCGCAGTTCCAGAGCGCAGGCAAGCTCAAGGCATGGTGGAGCGGCGTGCTGCACTACATGTTCATCGACGATCCGCGCACGGAACGCCTCGTTGGTGAACCGCGCGTCGATCATGTGCGGCATATCGCTTACATGCATCGCATGGGCTTTTATACGCTGAAGGAATTCGACTTTCCGCACAAGCGCGCCGCGCTCACCGTGATGGAACGCGAAAAGTTCTTCGACGATTTTCGCTTTTGACCGGCGTCGAGGGAAAGTTGTACCGGTAACAGCGCGCTCTTATACTGACGTCACCGCGCTGCCTCCGACCCTAACTTTCCCTCAGACACCCATGCCCCTCATCAACTACATCACGCAGATTCAATTCGATTTCGGCGCGGTGCGCCTGCTTGCGGGCGAGTGCGAACGCATCGGCATTCATCGTCCGCTGATCGTGACCGATGCCGGCATCCGCGCGGCCGGCCTGCTCGACAAGGTGCTCGACGCGCTCGGTTCATCGTCGGCCGTGCCCGTGTTCGATTCGACGCCGCCCAATCCGAACGAAGCCGCCGTGCGCGAAGCCGTCGCGATGTACAAGGAGAATCAATGCGACGGCGTGATCGCGGCGGGCGGCGGGTCATCGATCGATCTCGCGAAGGGCGTGGCCGTGTGTGCGACGCACGACGGTCCGCTACAAGGCTTCGCGGTCATCGAAGGCGGCCTCGCGCGCATCACGGCGAAGACCGCGCCCGTCATCGCCATTCCGACGACCGCGGGCACCGGCAGCGAAGTGGGCCGCGGCGCGATCCTGATTCTCGACGATGGCCGCAAGGTCGGCGTGATCTCGCCGCACGTCGTGCCGAAGGTCGCGATCTGCGATCCGGAACTGACGCTCGGCCTGCCGCCGATGCTTACCGCCGCGACCGGCATGGATGCCATCGCGCATTGCCTCGAAACGTTCATGGCGCCCGCGTTCAACGCACCCGCCGATGGCATCGCGCTCGACGGATTGTGGCGCGCGTGGCGGCACATCGAGCGCGCGACGCGGGACGGCTCCGATCGCACCGCGCGCTGGAACATGATGAGCGCATCGATGCAGGGCGCGCTCGCGTTCCAGAAGGGCCTCGGTTGCGTGCATAGCCTGAGCCACTCGCTCGGCGGCATCAATCCGAAACTGCATCACGGCACGCTCAACGCAATCTTTTTGCCGGCGGTGATCGCGTTCAACAGCAGCGCGCCGACGATGCGCGAAGAAGGCAAGCTCGACCGCATCGCGCAGGCAATGGGCCTGAGGTCCGGCGATGAGGTCGGCGGTGCGCTGCGCTCGATGACCGCGACGCTCGGCCTGCCACGTGGCCTCGCTGAACTCGGCGTGACGCGCGAGATGTTTCCGCGCATCATCGCGGGCGCGCTCAAGGATCACAGTCATAAGACGAATCCGCGCGAGGCGTCGAGCGCGGATTACGAGGCGATGCTCGAAACGTCGATGTGAAAAGGGCCGGAGCGCAACGACAGTAACGGCGCGTGATTTGCGGCATTGCAACAGTGAGATAGGGGAAAACCCTTAAGTCTGTTACAATGTCGCAAAGTTTGAGGAACAAATCATGCGCCGCCGCTACGAAGTGCTCGAAAAAATCGCTTTCGCCTTGCTTACACTTTCCGCTGTCATGGACGCCAGCTACATCACCTGGGAAAAACATCCGAATTTCCGCGAAAACGTCACGGAGATCGTGAAGATCAGCGCCGATCTGTCTTTGGCGAACCCGGGTGTCGGCGATTCGACGCCGCTCGTCCCGATGGCGTTCAACTAAGTTTCGGTTTTACCCGGCGCGACACTCGTCGCGCCTTCTGCGTCAAGCCACATACAGGTTATTCGGCCCGCCGCCGCACGGCGCGCGCCGGCTGCTTTATGCTGGCGGCTTTCCATGCCGTCGCCGTCCAGCATGTCCACCGCTCTCCAATCGAACGCCGCCTTCGGCGATCAACTCCGCAGCTTCGCTCGCGCGATGGGACAGATCGTCCTTCAGCGCAACGCCGCGACCGGCGCGCTGCTGTTCCTCGCGGTGCTGAGCGCGAGTCCGCGCCTCGCGTGCGGGCTTCTGATCGGCACGCTGACGGGCAATGTCATCAGCGTGATCGTCGAAAACGACGACGCACCCGCGTTCCGCGACGATCTCTACGGTTTCAACGGCGCGCTCGCGGCGCTCGCCGCATTCACGTTTCTCGACGATGCATCGCGCGCCGCGGCCGTCGCGATCGTCGCGGCGATGTTCGCCACTTTCCTCGCCAACGTGCTTTCGCGCGTGCTCTCGCGCTACCGGTTGCCGATCTTCTCCAGCCCCGCCATCATCGTGACGTGGTGCTGGCTGCCGCTTTTGAGCGAGCGCGGCGACACGGGCGCGATTCCCCAAGTCGCCGCCGGTTTCATTCCAATGCTTCAGGCCGCGTTCGCGGGTCTCGCGCCGATCACCTTCGCGACCGGCGCGCTCGCCGGCGCGCTGATCGCGGCGGGATTGTTCGCGTCGCGGCCCGCGCAGGCGGGCTGGGCGCTCGCGGGCAGTGCGCTCGGCGCCATGTTGCACGCACTCGGCGGTGCAAGCGATGCCGTCGTGCTCTCGGGCGCGTGCGGCTTCAATGCGGCGCTTGCGGCACTCGCGGCGGCGAAGCTCGGCACGCGTTATGCGCTCGTCGCGATCGTCGCGGCGGTGCTGATCGAGCGCGTGATCGATTGCATCGGCATCGCTGCGTTGACCGCGCCGTTCGTGCTTGCGTCCTGGGCGGTGATTCTGCTCGAGCGGCGTCTGTCCGGATCATCCAAACAAGGAGACTCGCATGTCGTTCACCCACACGCCTGAGCGCAGAATCGCGGAAAGCGGGCCGCGATCGGCAGCCGAACAGGCCACGCGCGTCGATCTCGCGGCCGCGTATCGGCTGGTCGCGCTCAACGGCTGGGACGATGTCGTCTACACGCACATTTCCGCGAGCGTGCCGGGCGAGCCGGGGCGCTTTCTCATCAATCCGTTCGGGCTTTCGTTCGATGAAGTCACGGCGAGCAATCTCGTGAAGATCGATATCGACGGCAACGTGATCGGCGAGAGCGCGCATCCGGTGAACGCGACGGGCTTCGCGCTGCACGGCGCCGTCCATGCCGCGCGGGAGGACGCCGTGTGCGTGATGCATCTTCACGTGCGCGAGGCGATCGCGGTATCGACGCAACCGCACGGCCTGCTGCCCGCATCGCAACACGCGATGCGCTTTCATGGGCATCTCGCGTATCACGATTACGAAGGGCTCGCGTTCTCGCCCGCGGAAGGCGAGCGGCTCGTAAAAAGTCTCGGCGCGCATCGTGCGATGTTGCTGCGCAATCATGGACCGGTCACGCTCGGGCGCACGATCGCCGAGGCTTATGTGCTGATGGATATGCTCGTCAAGGCATGCGATATTCAGCTTCGCGCGCTTGCGGGCGTGGGCAAGATGATCGTGCCGACGCCGGAAGTCGTCACGCGCACCGCGGCGCAACTGCATGACGATGACGCCGTCGAAGGCGCGCTCGAATGGCCGGCGCTATTGCGCAAGCTCGATCGCATCGACGCGTCGTATCGCGACTAATACCGCTTTCAAAAGGAGATCAACGCAATGCCGACATTCAACATTCAACTGTTCGAAGGCCGCACGGTGGAAGAGAAGCGCAAGTTCGTCGAAGCGATCACGCGCACGACGTGCGAAACGCTCGGCTGCGAGCCGGGCTCGGTGGACATCATTCTGACGGACGTGAAACGCGAGAACTGGGCGACCGCGGGCAAACTCTGGTCGGAGCAGTGAAAGACAGCGCGCGCACGCCGATTCGTGCGCGCGCTTTGACCGTTACATCGATTCCTTCGCGGCGAGACGGAACTTGTGCAGCAGCGGTTCCGTATAGCCGCTCGGTTGCGTGCGTCCTTCGAAGACGAGCGCGCACGCGGCCTTGAATGCGAACGAACTGTCGAACGCGGGCGACATCGGGCGATAGTACGGATCGGCTTCATTCTGCTTGTCGACGACGGCGGCCATGCGTTCGAGCGTCGCGCGAACCTGCTCTTCCGTGACGATGCCGTGACGCAGCCAGTTCGCGATATGCTGGCTCGAAATGCGCAGCGTCGCGCGGTCTTCCATCAGGCCGACATCGTGAATGTCCGGCACCTTCGAGCAACCGACGCCCTGATCGACCCAGCGCACCACATAACCCAGAATGCCCTGCGCGTTGTTTTCGATTTCGTTCCTGATGTCGTCTTCCGACCATGACGGCTTGTCGACGACGGGAATCGTCAGCAAGCCATCGAGCAACTCGTTCTTCTGACTTTCGTAGTCGACGCTTTCGAGTTCCTGCTGAACCTGTTGCACGTCGACCATGTGATAGTGCAGCGCGTGCAGCGTGGCCGCGGTGGGCGAGGGCACCCATGCGGTGTTGGCGCCTGCCTTCGGATGCGCGATCTTCTGTTCGAGCATCGCGTGCATCAGATCGGGCATCGCCCACATGCCCTTGCCGATCTGCGCGCGACCGCGCAAGCCAGTGTTCAGGCCGACGAGCACATTGCTGCGTTCGTACGCGGCAATCCACTTAGAGGACTTCATGTCGCCCTTGCGCATCATCGGGCCGGCTTCCATCGACGAATGCATTTCGTCGCCGGTGCGGTCGAGGAAGCCCGTATTGATGAATGCGACGCGCGCGCCCGCCGCCGCGATACACGCCTTGAGGTTCACGCTCGTGCGTCGCTCCTCGTCCATGATGCCCATCTTGATCGTGTGACGCGGCAGGCCGAGCAGGTCTTCGACGCGCGTGAAGAGCTCGTCCGCGAACGCCACTTCGGCGGGGCCGTGCATCTTCGGCTTCACGATATAGATCGACCCCGTGCGCGAGTTCATCTTGTTCTTGAGATCGTGCATCGAGCCGAGCACGGTCATCACCGCATCGAGGATGCCTTCGGGAATCTCGTTGCCATCTCGGTCGAGCACCGCGGGATTCGTCATCAGATGGCCGACGTTGCGCACGAACAGCAGCGAACGTCCGTGCAGCTTGACGGTTCCGCCGTTCGGCGCGGCGTACTCGCGGTCCGGGTTCATCGCGCGCGTGAAGGTCTTGCCGTTCTTCGTGACCTGCTCGGCGAGATTGCCTTGCATCAGGCCGAGCCAGTTGCGATAGAGCTGCGTCTTGTCGGCGGCATCGACGGCCGCGACCGAATCTTCGCAATCGATGATCGTGCTCACGGCCGCTTCCATCAGCACATCCTTCACGTGCGCCGCATCGGTCTTGCCGATGAAGTTGTCCGCGTCGATCTGAATCTCGAAGTGCAGGTCGTTGTGCTTGAGCAGAATCGCGGACGGCTCTTTCGCGTCGCCCTGAAAGCCCGCGAACTGCTCGGCGTTCGCAAGGCCGGTCTTGCCGCCGTCCTTCAGCGTGACGACGAGCTTGCCTTGCTCGACGCTGTATTTGGTCGCGTCGGCGTGCGAGCCGTGATCGAGCGGGGCGTTGTCGTCGAGGAACGCGCGCGCATAGGCGATCACTTTCGCGCCGCGCTTCGGATTGAACTGCGCCGCGCGCTCGGCGCCGTCGTTTTCGTCGATGGCATCGGTGCCGTAGAGCGCATCGTAGAGGCTGCCCCAACGCGCGTTGGCCGCGTTGAGCGCATAGCGCAGATTCGAGAGCGGCACGACGAGTTGCGGGCCGGCCTGCTCGGCGATTTCGCGATCGACATTGGCGGTGCTGGCCTTCACATGCGCGGGCGCGGGCACGATATAGCCGATCTCTTCGAGAAACTTGCGATAGGCGCGTAGATCGCGCACGGGGCCGGGGTTGCTGCGATGCCAGTTGTCGAGCTCGGTCTGGAGGCGGTCGCGTTCGGCGAGCAGTGCGCGGTTCTTCGGCGCGAGATCGTGAACGATGGCATCGAATCCCTTCCAGAAGGACGCGCTATCGACGCCCGTGCCGGGGATGGCTTCTTCGTCGACGAACTTCGCGAGATTCGCGTCGACCTGCAGGCCGTGTTGTTTGATCATGTCGTTCATGGGCACTCCGGCTGAGATGGCTGCTACACAGGGGTTTGGGGAATGGGCTGGTGCCTATGGTAGCGCGTCTTGGGGGAGGGGCGAAGCGTGGGGGAGGTGCAATGCGCGTGCCTGGACGGGCCGCCCGTTTAGCGTCCCGTGAGGGCGGGGTAGCCGTCGACGGACAGCGTTCTCAGTGCATCGGCCCGGCGTCCGCGCAAACAAACCGCGCGAAAAACCGGGCCGCTCGAACAGCGCGACGAGACCGACGCTACGCCTTCAACAAATCCTCGATCATCACCGGCAGCTTTCGCACACGCACGCCCGTCGCGTGATACACGGCACCCGTAATCGCCGCCGCGATGCCCGCCAGCCCGATCTCCGCGATGCCGCGCGCGCCCAGCTCGTTGAAGACCGTATCGGGATAATCGAGAAACGTGACGTCCATCTTCGGCGTATCCGCATTGGTCGCGACGACGTAATCCGCGAGGCTGCTGTTCACCGGCGCGCCGCTTCGCTCGTCGTATACCGTGTGCTCGAAAAGCGCCATGCCGACGCCCATCACGACCGCGCCTTCGATCTGATTACGCCCCGCGCGCGGATTCAGGATCTTGCCCGCATCGATCACGGTCACGACGCGGCTCACGCGCAGACGCGCGGTCGCCGGCTCCCACGTCACCTCGGCGAAATGCGCGCCATACGAATGGATCGACCAGTCCTTCTTGAGCGGATCGTCGAAGCCGCCTTTCGCGCTGCCGCTGCCCGATGCCGCATGCAGTTTCGCCGCGTCGAGAATGCGCGCGAACGGCACGCCGCTTTCCGGCGCTTCGTTCTTGCGATGCACATGTCCGTTGCTCATCGCAAGCTCGTCGGCCTTCGCGCCCGCGAATGGCGATCCCTCGATCTTCGCGGCGCGCGCCAGCAGCGTCTTGATCGCCTCGCGCACCGCATCCGATACCGCCGGAATCACCGATGCCGTCGCCGCCGATCCGCCCGAAACAGGACCGAGCGGCAGCGCCGTATCGCCGAGGCCGACTTCGATCTTGTCGAGCGGGATGCCCGTATGTTCCGCGACGATCTGCGCGAGGATCGTGTACGTGCCCGTGCCGATATCCTGCGTGCCGCACGCGACGCGCGCGGTGCCGTCCGCACGAAGATCGACCGTCGCGTCCGCCGAGAAGCGCAGCCCCGGCCAACTGCACGCGCCCACGCCCCAGCCGAGCGTGAGGCCGTCGCGCTTCATCGAGCCTACGTCCGGCGTGCGCTTCGACCAGCCGAATTTCTCCGCACCGGTCTTCAGGCATTCGACGAAATGCCGCGACGAAAACGGCAAGCCGCTGCTTTCATCCACTTCGGGCTCGTTGCGCAGGCGCAGTTCGACCGGATCCATCTTCAACGCAATGGCCAGCTCGTCCATCGCCGATTCGAGCGCGAAGAGGCCGGGCACCGCGCCGGGTCCGCGCATCGACGTCGGCGAGCCGACATTGCGTTTCACCGTGCCGCCCGTCACGCGCAGATTGGGCGTGCTGTACATCGAAGGCGTCGCTTCGCCGCAATCTTCCGTGTAATCGTCGGCGATGGCCGCGTGATTCACGAAGTCATGCCGTAGCGACACGAGCTTGCCGTCCTGCGTCGCCGCGAGCCGCACGCGCTGCTGCGTGGTCGGCCTGTGCCCGACGTTCTGGAACATCATCTTGCGCGAGAGCACGAGCTTGACCGGGCGCTCCAGTTGGCGCGTCGCGGCCGCGGCGAGCAGCGAATGCGGCCACATCCACAGCTTGCCGCCGAAGCCCGAGCCGAGATAGCGCGAAATCACGCGCACTTTCTCTTTCGGCAGGCCCATCATCTGCATCAGCGTGCCCTGATGATTCGCGACCGCCTGGCTCGTTTCGTAGAACGTGTAGCTCTCGCCGTTCCAGTGCGCGATGGTCGCGTGCAGCTCGATCGGATTATGCGTTTCGACGGGCGTCACGTACGTTTCATCGATCTTCACGGGCGCATCGTCGAACGCCTTGTCGGGATCGCCGCGTTCGCTGTGTGTGTCGAGCTTGTCGCCGGCATCGAGCTTTGCGCTTACATCGTGCGGCGTCTTGTCGTAACTGACCTTGACCGCGGCAGCCGCGGCGCTTGCCGCTTCGAACGTCTCCGCAACGACGAGCGCGACATACTGCCCGTAATAGCGAATGATGTCGTCTTCGAAAGGCGGACGGTTTTCATCGACGTAGCCGGTATCGATCGAGTTGCCGGCGATGCGATAGAAGCGGCCGATATTGCCGCGATGAAGAATCAGCTTCACGCCGGGCATCGCTTGCGCGGCGGCGAATTCGAGCGACGTGATCCTGCCGCTCGCGATGGTGCTGCCGACCGGCACGGCATGGAGCATGCCGGGCAGATCGACGTCGGTCGTATAGGTCGCGCGGCCGCAAACCTTCAGCGGTCCGTCGATGCGCGACTGAGGCCGTCCGATGAATGCGGACGGTTTGATATCGGGCGCCGTGGACATGTCGCGATCCTCAGGAAGTTTGCGTGGTAACGAGCTTGAGCGTATGAACGATGCAGCGCTTGGACAACTCGACCTTGAAGCCGTTCTCGCTTTGCGGCTTCGCATCGGCGAGCGCAGCATCGGCAGCGCGTTTGAACGTGGCTTCATCGGGCGTCGCGTTCATCAGCTCCTTCTCCGCTTCACGCGAGCGCCACGGCTTCGTGCCGACGCCGCCGAGCGCGACGCGCGCATGCTCGATGCGCCCGTCCTTCACGCCGATCACGACACCCGCCGACGCCAGCGCGAACTCGTACGATGCGCGATCGCGCAGCTTCAGATAAGCCGAGCGCGCGCCGTCGACCGGCGGCGGCAACGTGACATGCGTGACGAGATCGCCGGCATCGAGCACGTTCTCGCGATCGGGCGTCGTGCCCGGCAACAGGAAGAACTCGTCGATGGGGATCGCGCGCTTGCCGCCCGTGCCTTCGACGTGGATCGTCGCTTCGAGCGCCTGCAACGCGACGCACATGTCCGACGGATTGCTCGCGATGCACGATTCGCTCGTGCCCATGATCGCCATCATGCGATTGAAGCCCTGAATCGCGGAGCAGCCGCTGCCGGGCTCGCGCTTGTTGCACGGCGAGGTCGTATCGCGGAAGTACACGCAACGCGTGCGCTGCAGGATGTTGCCGCCCGTCGTCGCCATGTTGCGCAACTGCACCGACGCGCCCGCGAGCACCGCTTGCGACAGCACCGCATAACGATCGCGGATCAGCGGATGATGCGCGAGATCGGAGTTGCGCGAAGTCGCGCCGATACGCACGCCGCCGTCCTTCGTTTCCTCGATCTTGTCGAGCGGCAAACGGCTGATATCGACGACGCGCATCGGCCGCTCGACGTTGAGCTTCATGAGATCGAGCAGCGTCGTGCCGCCCGCGAGAAAGCGCACTTCGGCGCCTTGCTGCGCGGTATGCGCGAGCGCGCCCGCATTGATCGCGTCGCGCATGTCGCGCGCGCGAGAGAGCTGGAACATATCCATGTCGCTCTCCTTATTTCGACGACGGCTTGTTCGCGCGCACCGACTGGATCGCGCTGACGATGTTCTGATACGCGCCGCAGCGGCACAGGTTGCCGCTCATCGCTTCGCGCACGTCGTCGTCGCTCGGGCCGATCGGTTCATCGAGCAGCGCGACCGCCGACATCAACTGGCCGGCCGTGCAGTAGCCGCACTGATAGCCGTCGCATTCGACGAACGCGGCCTGCAACGGATGCAGTGCCTCGATTTCGCCGATGCCTTCGATGGTCGTGACGGTGTCGCCCTCGCACGCGGCGGCGAAGCACAGACACGAGTTCACGCGGCGTCCGTTCACATGAACGGTGCATGCGCCGCATTGGCCGTGATCGCAGCCTTTCTTCGTGCCGGTCAAATGAAGATGCTCGCGCAATGCATCTAAAAGCGTGGTGCGGGGGTCGAGGGAAAGCGTTTCGCTGCGGCCGTTGACGGTCATGGTGAAGCTGACGGTCGAGTCGCCTGCGGGTGCGGCTTGAAGCGTCTTGTTCGGTGTATCGGCGTGCGTGGTTTTCGATTGGGGGATGGGACGTTGTGGCATCGGGCAATCTCCTGGAATTGCGCAGCAAGCTGCTGCACGAATGCGGCGATGAAGCGGCGGAACGTGAGAGAGGCGAAGATGCGGCGAAGCGTGTCGCGCGCCGGTGGCGCGGAGGAACGGCGGCGAAAAGGGTCTGCGCGGCGGCGCAGGACTTTCGTGCGCCGGCAATGCGGCGAAAGACGACACTCAGCCAGTATAGGCATCCGCCGCGAAACTTTCTCGGTCGAAAGCCCGCGCGGGCCGCGAGATTCTGAAGGGGCACGAAGCATGCCCGCAGCCGATGAAAGCCTTCAGTGCGAAATCAGGCCGCGCGCGAAAACGGAAAGGATGGACACGCCGACCGTCGTGAAGAGAACGAGCACGACGAGGATCACGATCATGCGGAGAATCATCTGCATCGCGTCGCTCCAAAAAAAATGGCCGCTTGCGCGGCCGGAAGGAGGGTGGGTCGGTCAGACTTCAGATTAAGCGCGCTTCCTTAAATCAGACTTAAGCGTGCGCTTCTTCCATGCGGGCCGTCCATTCTCCTTCCTTTGGGAACGGGATGCAGCGAACTTACCGCAGCGCCTCGCTGTATCGGTCGCGCAGCGGGAAGATCGTCACGAGCGCGACCGCGCTGCCGAAGATCACGTAGTAGCAGATCGACAGCGGATCGCCCGTGGTCATCGTGAGCCATTGCACGATCGCGGGCGCGAAGCCGCCGAAGATCATCACCGCGACGTTGTAGCTCACCGAGATGCCGGTCGAACGCACGCTCGAAGGAAGCAACTCGGAGATGAACGCGGGATAGCAGCCCTGAAAGATGCCGAGATAAGTCATCAAAAGCGCCTGACACACGATCAGCATCGGCAGGCTCGGATGCGCGGTGAGCACGGCGAAGATCGGATATGCGGTGACGAGCGACAGCGTGAGCGCGGTCGCCATCAGCTTCTTGCGGCCGATACGGTCGGAGAGCCGGCCGAATATCGGACAGCAGACGAGATAGACAAGCGCGCCGATCGTCGAGCTGATGAGGCCGTCGGTGAGCGCCATGTGCAGCACGCGCGTGGCGTGCGTCGGCAGATACAGCAGGAAGATGTACGTGCCGATGGTGCCGAACACCGTCAGGCCGAAGCCAGCGAGCACGGACATCCAGTGTTTCGTGGCGGTATCGCGGATCGGGCGTGTGCTCAGTTCGTTCTTTTGCGCCTTCTCGACGAAGACCGGCGATTCATCGAGCTTCGAGCGCAGATACAGGCCGACGGGCACGATCAGAAGACCGATCACGAACGGAATGCGCCAGCCCCAGCTATTCAGATGTTCGGGACTCAGCGTGCGCGTGAGCACGGCGCCGAAAAACGAGCCGGCGAGACTCGCGGCGGCCTGCGCGACCATCTGGAAGCTGCCGAAATAACCGCGCTTGTTGGCGGGCGCGTATTCGACGAGAAACGCCGTCGCGCAGCCGACTTCGCCGCCTGCGGAGAAGCCCTGAATCAGGCGGCCGAGCAGCATCAGCAAGGGCGCGGCGATGCCGATTGCCGCATATGTCGGCGCGAACGCGATGATCGCGATACCGACCGCCATCAGCGAAATCGTGAGCGTGAGCGCTGATTTGCGTCCGACGCGATCCGCGACCGCGCCCAAGACGATGCCGCCGAGCGGACGCGTCAGAAAGCCGACGCCGAAAGTCGCCCAAGTCGCGAGCAGTGAAATAGTGGGATTCGTTGCGGGAAAGTACAGCTTGGCGATGATGACGGCGAAGAAGCCGTAAACCATGAAGTCGAACCATTCGAGCGCGTTGCCGATGGTCGATACGACGATCGCTCGTCGGCCGGAAAGATTCGATGCGGCGTTTTGTTCGGCCGCGTGCGCTGCAGGTAGTACGGTGCTCATCGAATGTACTCCATGAGGTTTTCTCGTTGACGACATCCGCTTCTCGGATGACTCGCTTCGAACGGAGCGAGCCGCTGCAACACGCAAACATTACGCCGAGTTGAAATAAGAAAATATAGAATTTCTGAACTGACACACAAGCAAACCTGATCGAACGATCCGGGATAACCCTCACGCACGATGAGCAATATCCGCTTTTTGCGCACGTTTATCGCTGTCGCGCGTTACGGTTCTTTCGCCGCCGCCGCGGAAAAAGTCGCGCTCACGCAGGCCGCCGTCAGCATGCAGATGCAGTCGCTCGAAGACGATCTGAAGCGGCCGCTGTTCGATCGCGTCGGGCGCACGAACCGGCTGACGAGCATCGGCAAGCAGGTGTTGCCGCAAGCGGAGCGCATCGTCGCGCTGTACGACAGCATGCGTCTCACCGGTCTCGATGATGAAATCGCCGGATCGGTTTCCATCGGCGCGGTCGATTCGGCGATGGGCGCGCTCGCATCCGTCGTCACCGAATTGAAAGGTCAGTATCCACGGCTCGATGTGCGGCTCTTCACCGGCAAGGCGCTCGCGCTCGCGCCGCAAGTCGAGGCGGGCGAGATCGATGCGGCGGTGATCGTCGAGATGGCGGGCAAGACGCCGGCGAGCCTCAACTGGACGCCGCTCTATTCGGAACCGCTCGTCGCGATCGGTTCGCCGGGCGCCGTGGCCGCGAATGCCGCCGAGATGCTGGCGAGCCGTCCGTTTCTGCGCTTCGATCGCGCGCAGCGCACCGGCGCGCTGATCGATCGCGCGTTGAAGCACAACCGCCTCGCGGTGAACGAGTTCCTCGAACTCAATTCCCTCGAAGTGATCGTCGAGCTCGTGCGGCAGGATGCGGGCGTCTCGGTCGTGCCGTTGCTCGAATACGGCTCGTGGGCGAGCGATCCCGCATTGCGCGTGATATCGCTTGCGAAGAACACGCCGCGCCGTGTCGTCGGCATGCTGGAGCGCAAGATCCACGATCGTCACGCGGTGATGAGCATCGTGCAGGAACGCATACGGATGCGTTCGCACGGCGCGATCGAGCCGAGTGAAAGCTAAAGCTTTCCTTAAGTCACGGACAAGGAATATCAGCTTTCCCTGTGAATTGCGGCCATCGACAATGCTTCGGTCACTCAACAACGCAAGAGGAAAGCATGTCGATCATTCCCGAGATCGCGCAGTCGCGCGACGAGATTCAGGCCATTCGCCGCGATATCCACGCGCATCCCGAACTCTGCTATGAAGAAGCGCGCACGGCGGAGCTCGTCGCTCGGAAGCTCGAAAGCTGGGATATCGAAGTGACGTGCGGACTCGGCAAGACGGGCGTCGTCGGCGTGTTGAGGAAAGGCGCGAGCAAACGTGCGATCGGCCTGCGCGCCGACATGGACGCGTTGCCCATTCCCGAGCTGAACACGTTCGCGCACGCATCGCGCCACGAGAACAAGATGCATGCGTGCGGTCACGACGGACACACCGCGATGCTGCTCGGCGCGGCGCAATATCTCGCGAAGCATCGCGAGTTCGACGGCACCGTCGTCTTCATCTTTCAGCCTGCCGAAGAAGGCGGCGGCGGCGCGAAAGCGATGATCGAAGATGGCTTGTTCGAGCGCTTTCCGGTCGATGCCGTGTTCGCGCTGCACAACTGGCCGGGCATGCCGGCGGGCGGATTCGGTGCGCGCGTCGGCGCGACGCAGGCATCGAGCAACGAGTTCGAGATTCGTATCGAAGGCGTGGGCGCGCATGCGGCGATTCCGCACGATGGCGTCGATCCCGTGTTCACCGCGCTGCAGATCGGCACGGGCCTGCAGAGCATCGTGACGCGCAACAAGCGGCCGATCGACGCCGCCGTGCTCTCGATCACGCGCATGCAGGCAGGCCACGCGGTCAACGCGATCCCGACGACCGCGACGCTCGCGGGGACCGTTCGCACGTTTTCCGTCGACGTGCTCGATCTCATCGAGACGCGCATGAAGGAGATCGTCGCGGCGACGGCGGCCGCGTATCGCTGCAAGGCCGAAGTCAGTTTCGTACGCAACTATCCGCCGACGGTGAACACGCAAGCGGAAACGGACTTCGCACTCGGCGTGATGCGCGATGTCGCCGGCGCGGACAAAGTGAACACGAACGTCGATCCGACGATGGGCGCGGAGGACTTCTCGTACATGCTGATGGAGCGTCCCGGTTGCTATGCGTATATCGGCAATGGACTGGGCGCGCATCGCGATCACGGTCACGGAATCGGACCCTGCATGCTGCATAACAGCAGCTACGATTTCAACGACGATGTACTCACGCTAGGCTCGACGTATTGGGTGCGGCTCGTCGAGAAGTTTCTCGCACGCGTCTGAGGAGGCGACATGTTTTCATCGACGTATCGCGAAGCGCGCCAGAGATTTCTCGATACCGCCGCCGCGCGAAAACTCGCTGTCGATACGCGCGTGCTCGAAGGCTTCGATGGTCTGGAAGGCGAGACGCTCGCAACCGATGTCGTTCGCATCGGTCCCAAAGATGCAAAGCGCCTGTTCGTGCTCACGTCCGGCACGCACGGCGTCGAAGGCTTTTGCGGCTCGGGCGCGCAGATCGCGTTGATGCGCGACGAAGTATTCCCGGCGTTGATGGACAAGCTCGACGTCGCAATGCTGCTCGTTCATGCGATCAATCCGTATGGCTTTTCCTATCTGAGCCGCACGACGGAGGGCAATGTCGATCTGAATCGCAACAGCGTGAATTTCGATGCGCCGTTGCCGCAGAATCCCGGCTACGCGGAACTGCACGACTTGCTGATCCCCACGAGCTGGCCGCCCGACGAAGCGAATATCGCGGCGATTCGCGCGTATATCGGCAGGCATGGACAATGGGCTTATCAGCAAGCGGTCACAACCGGTCAGTACACGCATGCGCAAGGCATGTTCTATGGCGGCGCGGAAACGGCGTGGAGCACGCGCACCATGCGCAATCTGCTCGCGGAATACGGCGAGACGTGCACGGCGATCGGCTGGATCGATTTTCATACGGGACTCGGGCCGAGCGGCTTCGGCGCGAAGATATGCGTCGGCGATGTCGCGCGTGCGCGGCGCTGGTGGGGCGCGGACGTGACGAGTCCGTCGGATGGTACGTCGATCGCGGCCGATGTAGCCGGTCCGTTGCTCGATACGTTGCGGCAG
Source organism: Caballeronia sp. AZ1_KS37 (assembly GCF_023631165.1). NCBI lineage: Bacteria > Pseudomonadati > Pseudomonadota > Betaproteobacteria > Burkholderiales > Burkholderiaceae > Caballeronia > Caballeronia sp. AZ1_KS37. The sequence continues at coordinate 16,339 of NZ_JALQDP010000034.1, forward strand.
ACGTGCGCCCATGCGGCGATCGCATCGATCGCGATCGAGTACGGAACGGTGCCGCTCACCGACATGCTCGACATGCTGCGCGCGGACGTCTGGGTGCGTCATCATCCCGATGCGCCCGACGCATTGAAAGCCGGCATTCGCCGCCAGATTCGCGCGGCCTTCTACATCGACGACGATATCTGGCGCGGCATGATCGCGGGTCAGGCGCGCGCTGCCGTGTTGCAGGCGCTATACGGGTTGTCGCGCGAAGAGGGCGCTTAATGCAGTTCGAGCCACATCGGCTGATGATCCGATGAACGGCTCGTCTGATCCGCTTCGCATCCGGCGATGCGCGCCTTCAGGTCTTCGCTCACGAAGATGAAGTCGCATGCGAACGGGCCATCGGGCCACTGGTCGCGATCGTACAGGCCGACGGTGGCCGCGCGCGGCTCGTTCGGATGCGCGCAAGTCCATGCATCGACGAACGCGGGCGCATCGGCAATCGGTTCGAGCATCGCGCGATACGCCGATCCATCGAACGCGCTGTTGAAGTCGCCGCAGACGATGGCGGACACGGGCCGCGCGGTATCGGCGAACGGGCTCGCCTGACTCTCGGCCTTCGCGGGCTGACGCTCGTGCGCGCACGCTTCGGCGTGAAGCTCGCGCAGACGCGCGACTTGCGCGAGACGTTGCTTCTCCGAATAGAACTCGAGATGCGTGCTGACGATGCGCAACGGTCCGACGTCGGTCTCGATGACGGCTTCGAGCGCGACGCGAAGCATCGACGGCTTCGCGGGATCGGCAGGCCACGGCAGCGAATGGCGCAACACCTGGCGCACCGGCAGACGGCTCACGATCGCGTTGCCGAACTGACGGCGCGCGATGCCCGCACCGACCGGCGGAAGATCGGAGCCGATTCCGTCGATGACCGTCGCGCCGGGAATCAGCGCTTCGAGCTCGGCGAACTGGTCGGCGCCGGGGCCGCCTTTGAGTCCGCCGGCCTGCTCGCTTTCGTGAAAGCCGCGCGTCACTTCCTGCAGACAGAGGACGTCGAAGTCGTGCAGGGCTTTCGCCTCGGCGACGATGCGCGCGAGATCGACGCGGCCATCCACGCCGCGTCCCCATTGGATGTTCCAGTCGACGAGTCGCATGTTGAACCTCGACGGTAGCGTCGGATGTTGACGTTCGCTATTCCGGCAGCAAGGCGTGTGCTTGCCCGGCAACGGACGCCGGAACTGCCAAATTCTGAAAATAAGTATTTCTTGCCGTAGGCAGCGTGGGCGGCGATACAATCGGCGCCAAAGAACCTCACGTCGTCCGAATCATGAAAGCAAGCATCCGTTTTTCGCTGGCTGCGTTCCTGCTGATATCGAGCAGCATTGCGTGCCACGCTCAGGAAACTCAATCTTCGACGACTCGTTCGCTCACGAAGGAGCAGCAGGCCGCGCTCGACAAACAGGATCAGGACATCGCGCAGGTTGCGTCGCAGATCATCGCGTTGATCGATCAAAACCGGGCGGGCGACGTGTGGGACCAAGCCTCGCCCATCGCAAAGCAGATCATTTCCCGCGACGACTTCATGAAGAAGGTCGCGCGCGACCGTTCGCCGCTCGGCGCGCCGGGACTGCGCATGCCGATGGGCGTCAAGCACTACCGTTATGACGGCACGGGCAACATGCCCGCGGGCGCGTACATCAACATTCTCTTCGACACTCAGTTCGGCCAGGCGAGTCAGTCGTCGCGAGAAATGGTGACCTTCATTCTCGACTCGGACAAGGTCTGGCGTTTCGTCGGCTATTCGGTGCGCTGAAGCCGCGTCACATGTTCGTCCACGACGAGCACCATCCTTTTCCGGCTACCAGCTTGTCGCCGAAGAGCGTGCAACCGCCCCAGGCATCGCTCGCTTTGCCCTGATACAGCGAGCAGTTCGCGCAGGTTTGATCGGCCGCGAAGTTCGGGTACTTCGCTTTGTCCACTTTCGCGGCGTTCTCCTTATAGCCGACGGCGACCGCCGCCGGATCGGATTCGCTTAAGTGCGGCGCATCGGCGCGTGCTCGCGAGAGCCATAGCGCCGTGCCCGCGCCGATGCTGACAACCATGAAGTTGCGGCGGGACGTGTTCATTGTCGTGGACCGGTTGTTCGTATGTGGGATGTCGTCGCGCGCTCTCGGGCGCTAGTCGAACGATACGCCCACGTTGGCGAATCGAACGAGCGGTCGGTTTCCTCGGTCATCGCGCCGCCAACGTCGTTCATTGCATCGCGCTAAACCTTTGCGGGCGCGTGCCGTAAATCAGGCCAGAACGTAGTTGCAATCGTGTGGATCACCCCTGCGGCGCCCCGGCCGCGGATCAATTCGAAGGAGAACAACCGTGAGTGAACTCGACTGGATGATGGCCGGCGTTTATATGGCAGCGCTTGTGTGCGGCACGCTTTTCATGAGCGTCCTCGCGCGCCGCAGCTTGAACAAGGTGGAGGATCGCGGGCACTGAGCATCCCGGAAGCATCGGTGCACGACGTCCCGTCACTGGCGACAGGAAGCAAAGCTCGATGCGTTGCGCTCGGCGCTCGAAGCCGGCGAGCGCTCCGGCCCCGCCAAGCCGCTGGATTTCGATGCCTTCATCGCTCGCAAGCGCAAGTCCGCTCGGTGAAGCGTTGCGTATCGATTCAGATCGTGCGCGTGCGCCATCAGCAGATGGATTTGCCCGCTCATCTCGGCGAAGCCGAATAGCATTGACGTCAAGAAACAAAACGCGCGCCGTGAGCCGATTCAAACATCGGCCATCCGGCGCGCGTGGACTTCACCTACAGAATTACTGGAACAGCTTGACGGCCTGCGAGAGCGTATTGGTCACGCCCCATGCGAGCGGAATCAGCACGTAGGCCCAGAACACCAGGAGCAACCCCTTGTTCGACGGATGCACTTGCTGAGTTTCGATGCGGTCATTCATCGCGGATCTCCTCGTTGATTCCTAGATTGCGGTCTGCGCCGACGTGTTCATGTGATGCTTCTCATGCACGCGCGAGACGAGCAGATTGCAGACGAAGCCGATCACCAGCAGCGCCGCCATGATATGCAGCGTCATCGTGTACGCCTCTGCGCCCACGACGCCGTGCGAAACCTGGAACGCGCGCACGTAGTTGACGAGCACCGGACCCGCGACGCCCGCCGCCGCCCACGCGGTGAGAAGCCGGCCGTGAATGCCGCCGACGAAAGCCGTGCCGAACATGTCGGCGAGATACGCGGGAATCGTCGCGAAGCCGCCGCCGTACATCGACAGGATGATGCCGTACGCCAACACGAAAAGCGCGATATTGCCGGAGCCCGCGAATTGCGGCACAAGGAAATACAGCACCGCGCCGAGCGTGAAGAACACGAAGTACGTATTCTTGCGGCCGATCCAGTCCGACGCCGACGCCCACGCGAATCGCCCGCCCATGTTGAAGAGCGACAGCAGCCCGACGAAGCCCGCCGCCGCGCCCGCCGTGATCGACGCCTTGAAGCTTTCCTGAATCATCACCGACGCCTGGCCGAGCACGCCGATGCCGGCCGTCACGTTCAGGAACAGCACGAGCCACAACAGATAGAACTGCGGCGTCTTCAGCGCCTGATCGATATGCACGTGGTTCTTCGTGATCATCTTGTTGGACGTCGCGGGCGGCGTCCAGCCAGCCGGCTTCCAGTCCGCCGGCGGGATGCGGATCGCGAGCGCGCCGATCGTCATCGAGATGAAATAGAGCACGCCGAGCACGAGGAACGTCTCGGCAACGCCCGAGCTCGTCGCGCTCTTGAAGTGGTTCATCAGCGCGACGGAGCCGGGCGCCGCGATCATCGCGCCGCCGCCGAAGCCCATGATCGCCATGCCGGTCGCCATGCCGCGACGGTCCGGAAACCAGCGTATCAGCGTCGAAACCGGCGACACATAGCCGAGCCCGAGCCCGATGCCGCCGATCACGCCATAGCCGAGATACAGCAGCCAGATCTGATGCAGATAGACGCCGAGCGCCGAGACGAGAAAGCCGCCGCCGAAGCAGCAGGCCGCGGTGAACATCGTGCGGCGCGGGCCGACTTTTTCCAGCCACTTGCCCGCGAATGCCGCCGACAAGCCCAGAAACACGATCGCGAGCGAGAAAATCCAGCCGAGCGTGGTCAGCGACCAGTCATCCGGCGCGGACTTCGTGATACCGATAACCTTCGTGAGCGGCGCATTGAACACCGAGAACGCATATGCCTGCCCGATGCACAGATGAACAGCCAGCGCGGCGGGCGGCACCATCCAGCGCGAGAATCCGGGCCGGGCGATGGTCGCCTCCTTGGAAAAGAAGTTTGTCGGGCCGTGGGCGGCCCCTTGATTGATTGTGCTGTTCATTGTGGTCTCCGTGGCGCGTCATGCATGCACGTGCGCGCACATCGTTTACTTTGACGTGCCGTCCGGGGTCGCCGGACAGCAGCCCGCCGTGGTCATGCGCTCGGCGATACGGTCCGCATCGCGCGCTCGCAAGGCCATTTCGCGCCGCTCACATGCGATGGAACCACATATAGATGCGACGCTTTGCCACGGTTGGGCATGACCATAGACAACTGCGATGCCCTTTGCAATATGAACACTCGTGCCATAAGCGTTTGCCCGCAGCGTGTCTGTGGTTTGCGCCACGCTCCGCGCGCATTGCGGAGGCGATGACGTCCGTCGATGTCGCTGTACCGCATCGCTACAGAGCGGGGCAGGTGTTCTGAATGTGAACAGGTCCCATCGCCCTCGTACAAACCCTGACGATGTGCCGCGAAACCGCATGACGATGCGGCTCGCGCGGGCGTCGCATCGTGCCGCGCGCGATGGCATGGAACTCGCAAACAGAAGCGACCGGCGCCGGACATCGGCAGTGCCGGCCCGTTCACGTCGACATGCGAGGAGCACATAGAAATGAATCACGCGGAGATGCAGTTCCTGAGCACCGAATATCCGTACAAGAAGCAGTACGGCAACTTCATCGGTGGCAAGTGGGTGCCGCCGGCGGGCGGTGAGTATTTCGACAACATCTCGCCGATCACCGGCGAGCCGTTCACGTCGATTCCGCGTTCGCGCGAAGCCGACATCGAAGCCGCGCTCGACGCCGCGCACGCAGCGAAGACGTCGTGGGGCAGAACCTCCGTCACCGATCGCGCGAATCTGCTGCTGAAGCTCGCCGATCGCATGGAGCAGAACCTGTCGCGTCTCGCGCTGGCCGAATCGATCGATAACGGCAAGCCGCTGCGCGAGACGATGGCCGCGGACATTCCGCTCGCGATCGATCACTTCCGCTATTTCGCGAGCGCCGCGCGTTCGCAGGAAGGCGGCATTTCGGAGATCGATCACGATACGGTCGCGTATCACTTCCACGAGCCGCTTGGCGTCGTCGGGCAAATCATTCCGTGGAATTTCCCGATCCTGATGGCCGTGTGGAAGCTCGCGCCCGCGCTCGCGGCCGGCAACTGCGTCGTGCTGAAGCCGGCCGAGCAGACGCCCGCGTCGATTCTCGTGCTGCTCGAAATCATCGAAGACATCTTGCCGCCGGGCGTGCTCAATGTCGTCAACGGCTTCGGTCTGGAAGCGGGCAAGCCCCTCGCATCGAACAAGCGCATCGCGAAGATCGCTTTCACCGGCGAGACCACGACGGGCCGACTCATCATGCAGTACGCGAGCCAGAACCTCATTCCGGTGACGCTGGAACTGGGCGGCAAGAGCCCGAACATCTTCTTCGAAGACGTGCTCAACGCCGACGACAGCTTCTTCGACAAGGCGCTCGAAGGCTTCACGATGTTCGCGCTGAATCAGGGCGAAGTGTGTACGTGCCCGTCGCGCGCGCTCGTGCAGGAATCGATTTACGAGCGCTTCATGGAACGTGCGCTCAAGCGCGTCGCAGCGATCGCGCAGGGCCATCCGCTCGATACGAAGACGATGATCGGCGCGCAGGCTTCGCAGGAGCAACTGGAGAAGATCCTGTCGTACATCGATCTCGGCAAGCAGGAAGGCGCGCAGTGCCTCTCCGGCGGCGAGCGCAACACCTTCGACGGCGAACTGAAGAACGGCTATTACGTCAAGCCGACGGTCTTCAAAGGCCACAACAAGATGCGTATCTTCCAGGAGGAAATCTTCGGGCCGGTGCTTTCGGTGACGACGTTCAAGACCGAGGAAGAAGCGCTCGAGATCGCGAACGACACGCTGTACGGTCTCGGCGCGGGCGTGTGGACGCGCGACGGCACGCGGGCGTATCGCTTCGGCCGCGCGATTCAGGCGGGACGCGTGTGGACCAACTGTTATCACGCGTATCCGGCGCACGCGGCGTTCGGCGGTTACAAGCAATCGGGCATCGGCCGTGAGAATCACAAGATGATGCTCGACCACTATCAGCAGACGAAGAACATGCTCGTCAGCTATAGCGACAAGCCGCTCGGCTTCTTCTAAAGCGGGTGAGGCCGCCGCTGCTTCCCGCGGCGGCCGATCAAACCGACGGGGACATCATGAGCGAACAGGAAGTGCAGCGCGTGACCGCGACGCCCGCCGCCATCGACTTGATCGAAAGGCTCAAGGCCGAGCATGGCGAGGTGCTGTTTCATCAATCCGGCGGATGCTGCGACGGCAGCGCGCCGATGTGCTTTCCAGTCAGCGAATTCATGGTCGGCGGCTCGGACGTGAAACTCGGCGCGATCGGCGGCGTGCCGTTCTACATGACCGAATCGCAGTACGAGTACTGGCAGCATACGCAGCTCATCATCGATGCCGTGCCGGGCAATGGCGGCATGTTTTCGCTGGAACGCCCGAGCGGTTTGCGCTTTCTTACGCGCTCGCGTCTGTATAGCGACGAAGAGAACGCGTGGCTCGACAGGCATCCGGTCGAGCACGTGAGCTGAGCGTCATTTCCAGCGCGGCGCGCGCTTTTCGATGAAGGCTTGCGTGCCTTCGAGCGTGGCGTCGTGCATCATGTTGCAGGCCATCGTTTCCGATGCGAGCGCGTATGCCGCTTCGATGCCGGTTTCGAGTTGCCGATAGAACAAGCCCTTGCCCGCCGCGACCGCTTCGCGCGGCTTGGCGGCGATGGTCGCAGCGAGCGTGCGCACGGTATCGTCGAGTTCGCCAGGCGATGCGACGCGATTCACGAGGCCGCGTTCGCGCGCGGTGGCCGCATCGATGAACTCGCCGGTGACGAGCATTTCGAACGCGGCCTTGCGCGATACGTTGCGAGACAGCGCCACGCTCGGCGTCGCGCAAAAGAGCCCGAGATTCACGCCCGATACCGCGAAACGCGCTTCGCTCGATGCGACCGCGAGATCGCACATCGCGACGAGCTGACAACCCGCCGCCGTCGCGATGCCTTGCACGCGCGCGATAACGGGCTGCGGCATGCGCTGGATCGTCAGCATGATGCGCGAGCAGTGCGCGAAAAGCTCGCGATAATAATCGAGCGCGGGCTCCGCACGCATCTCTTTGAGATCGTGCCCGGCGCAAAACGCGCGGCCTTCTCCTGCGAGCACGACCACGCGCGCATCTGATTCGGCGATGTCCTTCAATGCGCGTTCGAGCGCTTCGAGCATCGATTCAGATAAGGCATTGAACGCATCGGGCCGATTCAGCGTGAGCCTGACGGCACCCTTGATGTCATACGCATCGCGTTCGATCAGAACGAGTTCGCTCATTGTCGTGGTCTCCATCAGACGTCGATCGCGGTGACGGACCCCGCGCGCTTGCGCAACTCGAACTTCTGGATCTTTCCCGTCGATGTCTTCGGCAGTTCGCAGAACTCGATCGCGCGCGGCACCTTGAAGCCGGCGAGATGCTTCTTGCAATGCGCGATCAACTCTTCCGCGCTCGCGTGCGCGCCGCTTTTCAATTCGACGAAAGCGCAGGGCGTCTCGCCCCAGCGCGTATCGGGCTTCGCGACGACCGCGACGGCAAGCACCGCCGGATGCCGGTACAGCACGTCCTCCACTTCGATGCTCGATATGTTCTCGCCGCCCGAGATGATGATGTCCTTGCTGCGATCCTTGATGCGTACATAGCCGTCCGGATACGCGACGGCGAGATCGCCGGTATGGAACCAGCCGCCGCGAAACGCTTCTTCGGTCGCGGCCGCGTTCTTCAGATAACCCTTCATCGCGATGTTGCCGCGGAACATGATCTCGCCGATGGTCTCGCCATCGGAAGGCACGAGTTCCATCGATATCGGATCGCGCACCGTGACCGCATCCTGCAAGTGATAGCGCACGCCTTGCCGCGCATTCAATCGCGCGCGCTCGCCGATATCGAGCGCGCTCCATTCGGCCTGCTGCGGGCAGACCGTGGCCGGGCCATAAACTTCCGTGAGCCCGTACACATGCGTCAGTTCGAAGCCCATGCGCTCCATGCCTTCGATCATCGCGGCGGGCGGCGCGGCGCCCGCGACCATCGCATGGACTTTCTGATCGAAGCCGGTCTTCATGTCGTCGGGCGCGTTGACGAGCAGGTTCTGCACGATCGGCGCGCCGCAATAATGCGTGACGCGCTCGCTGCGAATCAGATCGAAGATGGTCTTCGCATCGACGCGGCGCAGGCACACGTTCACGCCCGCGCGCGCGGCGACGGTCCACGGAAAGCACCAGCCGTTGCAATGGAACATGGGCAGCGTCCACAAGTACACGGCATGCTTCGGCATGTCCCATTCGAGGATATTGCTCACCGCATTCGTATACGCGCCGCGATGGTGATACACGACGCCCTTCGGATTGCCTGTCGTGCCCGACGTGTAATTCAGACAGATTGCGTTCCACTCGTCGGATGGCGGCGACCATTCGTATGCGGGATCGCCGCTCGCGAGCAGCGCTTCGTATTCGATTTCGCCGATGCGCTCGCCCGCGCCCGCGTACCGCGGATCGTCGACATCGATGACCAGCACGTCCTGCGGCACGTCTTTCAGCGCGCGGCGCATCACGTCCGAGAACTCGCGATCGACGAGCACCGCCTTCGCTTCGCCGTGCGTGAGCATGAACGCGAGCGTGGCGGCGTCGAGCCGCGTGTTGAGCGTGTTGAGCACGGCGCCCGTCATCGGCACGCCGAAGTGCGCTTCGACCATTTCGGGCGTGTTCGTCAGCATCGCGGCGACGGTATCGCCGAGGCCGATGCCGCGTGCCGCCAGCGCCGATGCGAGCCGCCGCGTGCGCGCGTAGGTGTCGGCCCAGTTGCGCCGGACATCGCCGTGCACGATAGCGGGAAGCGTCGGATACACGGACGCCGCGCGCTCGATGAACATGAGTGGCGTCAGCGCCGCGTAGTTGGCGGCAGTTTTGGGAAGGCCATCGTCGTACATGCTGGCGGTCATGATTGTCTCCTCGGGCGCGAATTTATCGGATGGCGTCAGTGTCGCTCACGTTTCTTAGAAGATCGTTATCACGCGCGCAACTTACGTTAGCCTGACGCTCCGACTCATGGTTTGCCCTGATCAGCCGAGATCGTCGAGCTTGACTTCGAAGCCCCGCTTCACGCCCGGGCGCGCGAGAAGCGCCTCGTACCAGCGCTTGACGTTAGGGTAATCATCGAGCGAAACCTGATGACGTTCATGCCGCCACGCCCAGCCGAGAATCGCGAAATCGGCGACGGACATATCGCCCGCGACGCATTCCACTTGCGCGAGGCGCTTGTCGAGCACGCCGTACAGGCGGCGCGTTTCGTCGGAATAGCGCTTCAAACCATAACGCCGGTCGCTTTCCGCTTCGACCATGCGGAAGTGATGCACCTGTCCTGGCATCGGGCCGAAGCCGCCCATCTGCCACATCAGCCATTCGAGCACGGGCACGCGATCGCGCAAACTCGCGGGCAGAAACTTGCCCGTCTTCTCGCCGAGATAGAGCAGGATCGCGCCGGACTCGAACACGCTGATCGGCTGGCCGTCGGGTCCGTCCGGATCGACGATCGCCGGAATGCGATTGTTCGGGCTGATGCGCAGAAACTCAGGCGTATGCTGCTCGCCCTTCGTGATGTTCACCGTTTTCACGGTGTACGGCAGTTGCATTTCCTCCAGCGCGACGCTGATCTTGCGTCCGTTGGGCGTGTTCCAGGTATGCAGTTCGATGGTCATGGCAATCCGTCCCGTTCAGGTCAATGCAGGCGAGACGTGACGCGCGAAGCCCGGACGCTGCGTGATGCCCACATACCAGCGTTCGAGTTCGGGAAGCGCGGGGCGAACCAGCTCCGCGATGCCGAACCAGCGGCGCGCATACGCGGCGACGACGAGATCGGCGAGCGTGAACGTGTTGCCTTCGAGATAGTCGCGGCCCTTCAGATGCGCATCGATAACGCGCCAGAGCTTTTCCACCTCGCTCGCGGCGGCGGCGAGTTGCTGCGCATCGCGATCCGCGGCGCTCGTGCGGATATAGCCCCAGAAAACCGGACGTTCGGCGGGCTGCAGGGTCGAAAGCGTCCAGTCGAGCCAGCGGTCCGCGCTCGCGCGCACTTTCGGCTCGGCGGGATAGAGCGGGCTGGCGCCGCCGTATTGCATCGCGAGATAGCGAATGACCGAGTTCGACTCCCACAGCACGAAGTCGCCGTCGACGAGCGTGGGCACGCGGCCCATCGGGTTCATCGCGAGATAGTCGGGCTCGTTGTTGCGCCCGAATTGCAGGCCCGCGTCGATGCGCTCGTACGCGAGCCCCAGTTCATCGCAGCACCACAGCACTTTCTGCACATTGACCGAGTTGGCCCGGCCCCAGATCGTCAGCATTCGATGTCTTCCTCCGTACTTGTCGAAGGATCCATCTTAGCTGTGTTTCGCGTTTTGCCTCAGTCGATGTGCGCCGCGAAACCGGTCTTTCCGGCTGCGAGTTCGTCGCGCAGCGTGAGCTGAGGAATCGCGTAGTCGCCGTGATTCTGCTTGCGGAATGCAATGGGCGCATCGTCCCAGAGACGGTCGAGACGCCGGCCGAGGGCATCGTATGTGGCTTGCAGGCGCGCTTCATCCATGCGATGCGTTTCATAGAGAACGAACGGCGGCAGCACATCGAAGCCTGGATAAAAAAGCATGCCGTGCTGGATGTGAAAGAGAATATCGTCGATGGGTCCGTTGATGCCGCGCGGACTGTAATGCGATTCCCAACCGCCCGTCGTGACGACGATCATCGCGCGCTTGCCCGCCATCAGACCTTCGCCGTAGCGGTCGCCCCAATGCGTGTCCGAATGCTCGCCGACGCCGTAGCCGAAGCCGTACGCATAAACGCGCTCGACCCAGCCCTTCATGATCGCGGGCATCGAGAACCACCACATCGGAAATTGCAGGATCAGCGCGTCGGCCCAGCGCAGCTTGTCCTGCTCCAGCTCGATGTCGCGGCTTTGCAGGCCGTTTTCGAACGCGTGCTTCGAATCGAGGCTCGCGTGAAACGGCGTATCGGCCTTGCGGTCGCGCACGTCGTTCGCATCGAGCGGCGCCTTCCAGTTCATTGCATACAGGTCGGAGACTTGCACGCTATGGCCGTTCGCGCGCAAACGCTCGACGGTGAAATCATTGATGGCGCCGTTCAGCGAGCGGCGTTCCGGATGGGCATACACGATCAGCACATTCATGAGGCTTTCTCCACTTCGTTTCTGGAATGGAGACCAGCTTAAGAGCCTCTCGGGTATATTGGAAATGAATATCTGAAATTGCAGGAATTGCCATGACTAATACCTTGAGAAGGCTCGATCTGAACTTGCTTCTCACGCTCGACGTTTTGCTTGCCGAACAGAACGTCACGCGTGCAGCCGAGCGCCTTCATTTTTCGCAACCTTCCGTGAGCGTGCATCTGTCGAAGCTGCGCGACATCTTCGGCGATCCTCTGCTGTTGCCCGGCCCGCGTGGCATGCGCCCGACAGCGCGAGCGGAAAGTCTGCGCGAGCCGTTGCGCGAAGCGCTGGCATCGCTCGAACGCGCGGTGTCGCCGGAAGCCGCGTTCGATCCCGCCATCGCCGACAACACATGGCGCATCGCCGCCACTGACTACAGCGAATCGACCGTGCTGCTGCCTGCGTTGAGCGGCTTGCGCGCCGCCGCGCCGCACACGCGGATCGCCGTGCTGGAGATGTTGCCGCCGCGTCTTGCGAAGCAGGCGGAGAACGGCGAGATCGATCTCGCGTTTCACATCACATCGCCCGAGATGGCCAATTTTCATCAGCAAGCGCTCTTCACGGAAAGCTATGTGCTCGTGGGACGCAAGGATCATCCGCGATTGAAGCGGCGTCCGACGCTCGCGCAGTTCTGCGCACTGGAGCATGTGATCGTGTCGCCCGATGGCGGCGGATTCTTCGGCCCGACGGATGACACGCTCGCAACGTTCGGCATGAAGCGGCACGTCGCGCTGTCGGTGCCGCACTTCCTCTTCGTGCGCTCCGTGCTCGCGACGACCGATCTGGTTTCGATGCAACCGGCGAGGCTCGCGAAGCGCTGGCCGGAGTTGCGCATCGTCGCGCCGCCCGTCGACGTGCCCGGCTACGAGATGTCGATGTACTGGCATGAACGCGTGCATCGCGATCCTGCGCATCGATGGCTGCGCGAGTTCATCGCGCAAGCTGTTTGAAAGAATGACGCGGCATTGATGATCTTTTCGCATGATCGTCTTTATCGTTATTACTGATTCAGTGCTCGAAAGGCGAGTGCTACTGTTTGTCGGCAAATCCTTAATTGCTGCATGTGTCATGTGTCTGGCTGGCGTCGCTCCACGATCGAATACACAGAGGAGACTGATGATGTCAAAGCGCAAGACGTGGCGGGGAATGAGTACCGTCATTGCAACGGGTACGGCGATGGCGGCCTTGAGTCTCACGGTCACGGCGCACGCGGCAGGGGAGCCGATCAAGATCGGCGTCATCAGCGAAGAGTCCGCGGTGGCGGGCGCTTCGATCAGCAAGGCTGCGCAACTCGCAGCGGAGGAGATCAACGCGAAGGGCGGTGTCGATGGCCGGCAAATCCAGATCATCGCGTATGACGATCACTCGTCGGCATCGGACGGCGTGCGTGCCTTTCAGCGCGCCGCGAGTCAGGACAAGGTAGTCGCGATCATCGGCAGCTACATCAGCGAAGTCGCGCTCGCGATGGAGCCATGGTCCGCGCGCCTAAAGATGCCTTTCATCACGCCGGGCGCGGCGAGCAACGAAATCTCGAAGCGCGTGCATGACGACTACGATCACTACAAGTACACCTTCCACGGCTGGATGACCTCGGCGTTCATCGCGCAATCGATCTGCGATTTCTCGCATGACGTGCTTGTCGGCGAGTTCAAGATGAAGACGACCGTCGTGATGAGCGAGGACGCCGCGTGGACCAAGCCGCTCGACGAGCGCTACCTCGAGTGCCTGCCGAAAGCGGGCCTCAAGGTGCTGGATCACATCCGCTTCAATCCGGACACGTCGGACTTCACGCCGATCTTCAACCAGATCGAAGCGAAGCATCCGGACACGATCACGACGGGCATCAGCCATGTCGGCGTGCAGCCGACCGTCCAGTGGCACGATCAGCAAGTGCCGATTCCGATGTCGGGGCAAAGCTCGCAAGCGACGACCACGAGCTTCTGGAAGGACACCAACGGCGCGACCGAAGGTGTGATCACCGCATCGGCGGCGGCGCCGGGCGTCGCGTTGACGCCGAAGACCGTGCCCTTCGTCGAGTCGTATCAGAAGCACTTTGCCGGCGTATCGCCCGCGTATGACGGCTTCACGAGCTATGACCTCGTGTACATCATCGCGGATGCGATTCATCGCAATCAAGGCTCGACCGATCCCGACAAGATGGTCGATGCGCTCGAAAAGACCGACTATGTCGGCACCATCGGACGCTGGCAGTTCTACGGCAAGAACGATCAGTTCACGCACGCGTTGAAGTACGGCGAAGGCTATATCACCGGCATCAACCTGCAATGGCAGAACGGCAAGCAAGTGGCGATATGGCCGAAGTCGGTGGCGAACGCAAAGGTCAAGTTTCCGGCCTTCGTGAAGGTGCAGGCAGCCGCGAACTAAGCGCGTTTGCGTCGTCGCGACGCGCGTGCGCTGCCGATAGCGCGCGCCTTGCGGCGCATGTTGCGGGGACCGGTTCCACGTTGGCATCGACATGGAAGACATAAAGGGCCGCTATGTTGCCACTGCAAATACTCATCGATGGCTTCGCGATCAGCTCGCTCTACGCGCTCGGCGCGATCGGCTTCACGCTGATATTCGGCGTATCCGGCGTGCTCAATCTCGCGCATGGCGGCGTGATGCTGGTATCCGCGCTGCTCGGCTGGGCGCTCGCGGGCGAAGCCGGATTGGGCACCTATCTCGGCACGCCGCTCGGCGTGGTCTGCGGGATGATTGCCGCATACGTCACCTATTTCATGGTGGTGCGGCCCATTCAACGCTCGACTGCGATCCCGCGTGAAGAGAAAGAGATCTTCGTGCTCACGGGCACGCTGCTCTGGGGCATCATGATCCAGCAGGGCATGGCGTATCTCTTCTCCGATAACCCCATCACGATGCGTCCGCTGATTCCCGGCGTCGCGAGCGTCGCGGGCGTGCGCGTGCCCTATAACGAGATCATGATCGCGGTCGTGTGCTGGGTCGTGATCGGATTGCTGTGGCTCTTCGTGAATCGCACGAAGGCGGGCAAGGCGCTGCTCGCGGCGTCGATGAATCCGCGCGGTCTCACGCTGCTCGGCTTCGAGCTGTCGAATATCTATCTGCTCGCGTGGACCATCTACGGTGTGCTCGCGGGCATCGCGGGCGTGCTGCTCGCATCGTTCCTTGGCGTGAGCACGAACAACACCGGACAGCTCACGGCGAGCGCGTTTTCCATCGTCGTGCTCGGCGGCCTGGGCAGCGTGTCGGGCTCGTTGATGGCCGCGTATGTCGTGGGTTATCTGGAGACCGTCACGGCGTACCTCATCTCGCCGACGCTGCGGCCATTGCCCGCGCTGCTGCTGCTCGTGCTCGTCGTATATGTGCGGCCGCAAGGCTTTCTCGGACGGCGCTAATCATGAAAGACATCGTTCGTTCGCGCTTGATCTGGGCGGCGGTCCTGCTCGCGATCGTCGCCGCGACGCTGCCGTGGTGGCTCACCGGGTATATCCTCGGCGTGCTGACGGTCGCGTATTACTTCGGCGTCTTCGCGATGTCGTGGGACTTGCTCTTCGGCTTCGCGGGCGAAGTCAATTTCGGACCGACGTTCCTGATCGGGCTCGGAGCGTATTCCGCCGCGATACTGAACGCGCACGCCGCCGCGCCGATACCGGTATGCGTGATGGCCGGCGGCCTCGTCGCGCTCGTCGGCGGCCTGCTGCTCGCCGTGCCCGCATTGCGATTGCGCGGACCGTACTTCGGTCTCGTCACGCTCGTCGCGGTGTTGCTGCTGCAGAACGCGATCGTGATCTTCGCGGGCGTCACCGGCGGCGAGATCGGCATGATGGTGCCCGACGTGATGTCCGTCGATGCGAGCCACAACTACTGGATCGCGCTCGCGTTCCTCATCGTCTGCGCGATCATTCTGTTCGGCTTGTCGCGCTCGGCCATCGGTCTCATTCTGCAGGCGAGCGGGCAGGATACCGTCGGCGCGCAGGCGCTCGGCTTCAACGTCGTGAAGCACAAGCTCGCGGCGTTCTGCATCAGCGCGGTGTTCTCAGGCGTCGCGGGCGCGATGCTCGTGTTCTATCAGGGCACGGCGTCGGTGAGCACGGTGGTCGATATCGGCATCGGCGTGCAGATCATCATCGCGGCTGTGCTCGGCGGCCGGCGCACGATACTCGGCGCGGTGCTCGGCTCGATCTTTCTCATCGTCGCGGGCGAATTCCTGCGTCCGCTCGGGCAGATCAATACGTTCGTGGTCGCGGCTGTCGCGCTCGCGGTCATCCTGTTCTTTCCCGATGGATTGCTCGGCAACATCCTGCGTGTGAGGGAGCGCGAATGAGCGATACACCTTTGCTTTCGGTGCGCGGCCTCACGAAGCGCTTCGGCGGTCTCGTCGCGGTGAAGGACATCGGCTTCGATATCGAGCCCGGCGAGATACTCGGCCTCATCGGTCCGAACGGTTCCGGCAAGTCGACGGTGATGAAGCTCATCATGGGCATCGAGCGGCCCAACGCGGGATCGATCAAGGTCGATGGCGTCGAGATAGCCGGATGGCTGCCGCATCGAATCGCGCGCGCGGGCGTGGGCATCGTGTTCCAGCATTCGCGGCCGCTGCATCGGCAGACAGTGCTCGAACACATCAAGCTCGCGCTATTGCCCGATTCGCTCGTGAAGCTCGCCGCCGATCCGCATGTGAATCGCCGCGCACGCGAGATCGCGGAGCGCGTCGGACTCGGCAAGGTGATGCATCGTCATCCGGCGACGCTGCCCTTCGCCGATCTGCGTCGCATGGAGATGGCGAAGGCGATCGCGCGCGATCCGCGTGTCGTGCTCGTCGACGAGCCTTTCGCGGGTCTCACCGCCGCCGAATCGGAAGCGTTCTCCGAACTGATTCGCGGCTTTCGCGCGGAAGGGCGCGCGGTGCTGCTCGTCGATCACAACGTGAAGAGTCTCGCGGCGCTCGCGGATCGCGTGCTTGCGATGTATCTCGGCGAGTACGTCGCGGAAGGCACCGCCGAAGAAGTGATGCAGAACGAGACCGTGCGGCGCGTCTATCTCGGCGGCAAGATCGAGGCACGCGAGCGTGGCGCGGAAGTCGTGAGCAACAAGCCGTCGATTCTTCAGGTCGAGAGCGTCGGCGTGTTGTACGGCAAGGCGCGCGCGCTCGATAGCGTGGACATGCATGTGCGCGAAGGCGAATTCGTGTCGGTCGTCGGATTGAACGGCGCGGGCAAGACGACGCTCTTCAATGCGATTTCCGGACTCGTGGCGTATCACGGAACCATTCGCTACGGCTCGCGCGATTTGAAAGCCATGAGCGGCGCGGCGATCGCGCGTGGCGGCATCGTGCAGTGCCCGGAGACGCGCGAGCTGTTCGGCGACATGACCGTGCGCGAGAATCTCGATCTCGGCGGCTATCATCTTTCCGACAAGATGCGCGCCGATCAGCTCAAGTGGCTCTTCGAACTCTTTCCGATACTCGAATCGCGTCAGGCGCAGACCGCGCGCACGTTATCGGGCGGCGAGCAGCAGATGCTCGCGATCGCACGCGCGCTGATGATGCAGCCGAAGCTCCTCATCCTCGATGAGCCGACGCTCGGCCTCGCGCCGGTGATTCTCGAGCAACTGTCGAAGGCGATGGAACGGCTGCAGAAGACCACGCCGATCACCGTGCTGCTGGGCGAACAGAACGTGACGTTCGCGTTGCCCCATGCGGACCGCGTGTATGTGCTCGAACATGCGCGCATCGTGTGGGAGGGCAGTCCGTCGCGCTTCGAGAAGGACATGGGACGAGGCTTTCTCGAAGCGGTGCCGTCGGAGGCAGCGCAAATTGCGCAGGCGAAAGTTTGAAGCGTAGCGCGCGCAACTAAACACGCGCGCCTTGTTGCCTAAAACGCCACACGTATTGCACCGAATGGGCATCGCGTCATTTGATGTGTTAAAAAACCGCGAGCTTTCGATGCGTCGCGCCAAGCTGCTTCAGCCAAGACAGTTATCTGAAAGGCGACGCGTCGAAGCCATGAAAAACGGCTAACGAATACGCGCTCCCAATACATCATGAAGACATTCACATCGCGTGCCATCGCGGGCATCGGCGCGTCGGTCGTCGCGCTCGCGTGTCAATCCGCATTCGCGCAAAGCTCGGTCACGCTGTACGGCGTCGCCGATGTCAGCGTGCGTTACCTCACGAACGCCAACGCCAACAACGACGGCAAGCTGTTCATGACGAACGGCGCCATTACCAATAGCCGCATCGGCTTCAGAGGCGTCGAAGATCTCGGTGGCGGCCTGAAAGCGATCTTCCAGCTGGAAAGCGGCGTGGAACTGGAAAACGGCCAATACTCCGACAGCGCTCGCGCATTCAATCGCGCGGCTTTCGTCGGCCTGTCGAATCCATATGGCACGCTGACGCTCGGCCGTCAGAAGACGCCGCTCTTCGACATGCTCGGTGACGTCTACGATCCGCTCACGGTCGGCAATTACTTCGAGAACGCATGGTTGCCGGTTGCGTTGGGCGCGGGTCTCTATGCGGATAACGCCGTCAAGTACAACGGCACGTTCGCGGGCCTCACGATCGGCGCGATGTACTCGTTCGGCACGAACTATACGTCGACGGGCGCGGGCGGCTTCTCGGGCCAGGTTCCGGGTCATATGGGCGCGGGCAACATGTACGGCTTCACGGCGTCGTATGCGATGGGCCCGCTGTCCATCGGCGGCGGCTATCAGCAGAACAGCGACAACGCCGCGAACAAGCAGAAGATCTGGAACGCGAACGCGGTCTATGCGATCGGCGCGGCGAAGCTCTATGTCGGCTATCTGCATTCGACCGATGACACCGGCTTCGTCGACAGCATCCTGCAACAGCGTGGCCTCGTATCGGGCACGGATATTCTGAAAGGCTCGGGCCGTCGCGACGATGGCCCGTTCGCGGGCGTCACCTATCAGGTCACGCCGGCGCTGTTGCTCACGGGCGCGTTCTACTACGACCACATGAAGAACGCGGCCATCGGCGGCGGCGCGACGGGCAGCGGCAATCGCTATACGGGCGTCGCGCTGGCGGAGTACGCGCTGTCGAAGCGCACGGAAGTCTACGGCACCGTGGACTTCAACAAGGTGACGGGCGCGGCGGATGTCGAACTGCCGGGCCGCTCGAATCAGACCGGCGTGTCGATCGGCTTGCGCAACATCTTCTGATGACGCTTCAGCGCACGCGCAATGTATAGCGCGTGCGCTGACGATACACGTCGCCGGGCCGCAAGACAGCGCGCTCGCTGTCGTGCATGTTGATCTCGTTGGGAAAGCCGCCCGCTTCGAGACACAAGCCCGCCTGCTTGCGATAACGCGAACCGCCGCGCGCGGGCACATCTTCCAGATAATTCCCCGAGTAGAACTGCAAGCCGCGCGCATCGGTCGACACGCTCAGTTCGCGTCCGCTCGATGGATCGAACAGCACAGCGACCGTGCGCGGTTCGTTCGCTTGGTCGCTCAACACGTAGCAATGATCGAAGCCGCCCGCGATCGCGAGTTGCGGATGAACCGCATCGAGACGCGTACCGATCGATGCAGGCGCGCGCAAATCGAACGCGCTGTCCCCGACGCTTTCGCCCGCGATTGGAATCGAGGTCGCATCGATTGCGAAGTACGTATCCGATGCAATCGATATCTCGTGGTCGCGAATGCTCGCGCCGTCGTTCAAATTGAAGTACGCGTGATTGGTCAGGTTGATGGGCGTCGGCGCATCGGTGCGAGCTTCGTAATCGATCGATAACGTGCCGTCGTCATCGAGCGCATAGCGCACGGTCACATCCACATTGCCGGGAAAGCCAGAAGCGCCCGCAGGCGATTGCAGCGTCATGACGAGCGCGCCGTTCGCCGCCTGCACACGCCACATCTGCCGATGAAAACCCGCCGAGCCGCCATGCAGAAGATTCGCGCCTTCGTTGCGCTCCGCCTGATGCGCGATGCCATCGAGCACGAAGCGCGCATCGCGGATGCGATTCGCCCAGCGCCCGATGATCGCGCCCATGAACGCGCTGCCGTTGCGGTAATCGTCGGGCATGTCGTGACCGAGCAGGACATTGGCGAGATGTCCATCGCGATCGGGCGCGAGCCATGAAACGAGCGTCGCGCCGAGGTCGCTGATATCGACAGACATGCCCGATGCATTGCGCAACGTGTAGAGATTCGCGTCGCCCCAGGGGCGAACGTCGATGGAAGAAGAGGTCGTCATGCGCGAGATCATCTCATGGCCGCGCCGCGACTTCATCGAGATGCAGCAGTAAGTCCGCTGGATCTTCATACACGCGCAACGCGCCGGAGCGCTCGAGTTCATCGCTGCCATAACCGCCCGATAGCAAGCCGACGCCGAGCGAGCGGCAACGGCGCGCGGCCAGCATGTCCCAGATGCTGTCGCCGACGACGACCGTATGCTCGATCGGCACGTTCAGACGCTCGGCGGCGGCGAGGAACAGATCCGGATCGGGCTTTGCGTACTTCACCATGTCGCGCGTAACGACCACTTGCTTCGACGGATCGACGCCCAATGCCTCGAGATTGACCTGCGCGGTTTCCATGCGCCCGCTCGTCGCGATGGCCCAGCGCGTGCCGGCGTTCGTCAACGCTTGCAGCAATTCGCGCGCGCCGGGCAGCGGACACACCTGCGCGCGCAGCCGCTTGTACGCCTCCGCATGCAACTGCCGCAGCCGCTCGACGCGATCCGCGCTGATCTCGCCGTGCGTCTCGCGCAGTAACTGATTGGTGAAGAGTCCGCCGCTCATGCCGATCTTGCGGTGAATGCGCCACACCGACAACTCGATGCCCTCGGCGTCGAGCGCTTCTTTCCACGCGAGCACATGTTGATAGACGCTGTCGACGAGCGTGCCGTCGAGGTCGAATAGAAATGATGTTTCGATGCGCATGGTCTGCTCCCTTTGATCGAGTTCGGGCGTGTCGTATCGCTTCATCATACGCACGATCGGGCGAACAGGCTGTTCCAGGTGCGATAATGGATGTTTGCGCCGCGAGCCGGTTATATCGCGGAATCGCCGCATGAAGTCCCTGAATTTTGCATCAATTACGCATCACGGAGCCTATCTTGACCCGCATCGACAATCCCTCCCGCGATCAGGAGGCAGGCGTGGCCGACTCCACGCAAGACACGACCCGCATCGACGATACGCGCATCGGCGCGGTGCGTCCGCTGATCTCGCCCGCGTTGCTGCTCGATGAACTGCCGGTCACGCCCGGCGTGCAGACCCTCGTCGAGGAAAGCCGCGCGGCCATCGCGAATATTCTGCATGGCCGCGATGACAGGCTCGTCGTCGTCATCGGTCCGTGTTCCATCCACGATCACGATCAGGCGATGGAATACGCAGAGCGTCTGAAGAAAGTGGCGTACGAACTGCGTAACGATCTCTTCATCGTGATGCGCGTGTACTTCGAAAAGCCGCGCACGACGGTAGGCTGGAAGGGCTATATCAACGATCCGCGTCTCGATGGCAGCTTCCGCATCAACGAAGGACTGCGCCGCGCGCGCGAACTGCTTCTCGACATCAGCGGCCTCGGTCTGCCTACCGCCACCGAGTTCCTCGATCTGCTCAGCCCGCAATACATCGCCGATCTCATCGCGTGGGGCGCGATCGGCGCGCGCACGACGGAGAGCCAGAGTCATCGTCAGCTTGCGTCGGGGCTTTCTTGTCCAATCGGCTTCAAGAACGGCACCGATGGCGGCGTGCAGGTTGCCGCCGACGCAATCGTCGCGGCGCGCGCGAGCCACGCGTTCATGGGCATGACAAAGATGGGCATGGCGGCGATCTTCGAGACGCGCGGAAACGACGACTGCCACGTCATTCTGCGCGGCGGCAAGAAGGGGCCGAACTACGACGCCGAAAGCGTCGCGGCGGCGTGCGGCGCGCTCTCCAAGCTCGGCCAGCGCGAACAGGTGATGATCGATTGCTCGCACGCCAACTCGAACAAGTCGCATCTGCGTCAGGTCGATGTCGCGCAGGACATCGCGCGGCAACTGGAGGCGGGCGAACGGCGCATTACCGGCGTGATGATCGAGAGTCATCTGGAAGAGGGCCGTCAGGATCAGAAGCCGGGCGTGCCGCTCAAGCACGGCGTATCGATCACCGATGCATGCCTTGGCTGGACGCAAAGCGAACCTGTGCTCGAACTGCTCGCTCAAGCAGTGAGAAAACGCCGCGCGGGGTGATGACAAAAACCGTGGGCGCGGCAAGGGAAGCGTTTCCGTTCGCCGCATTCACGGCGACGACGGGCGATGCATCGGAGTTCGATGATCGCGTGATGTGACAAGCCCCTACCGCGCCACCGCCGCATTCAGCGCATTGAGCAACGCCAGCGGATCGAATGGCTTCTTCAACTGAATCGACTTCGGCAATGCGCGACGCTCGTCCTCGCTGAGCGCGAGGTCGTAGCCCGTCACGAACACGACGCCCAGTCCCGGCGTTTTGCGGCACGCCGCGATAGCCAGTTCCACGCCGGACTGCCCGGCAAGATCCACATCCGTCAGCAGCAATTCGAAGCGATGCTCGCGCATGAGCGCCAGCGCTTCATCGACGCTGCCCGCTTCCGTCAGATCCAGCCCGAAGGTGCGCAGCAATTCGGCGGTGCTATCGCGCACGAGTTCGTTGTCTTCGACGAACAGCACGCGCATTCGCGAGAGCGCATCGTTTTGCGCGACGCTCGGCACGCTGACATCGGCGCTGGCAGGCGCGCCCGCCGATGCCCTCATGCGTTGTCCCAGAACCTGCCGCACCTTGCGCGCCAAAGCCTCATGCGTATAAGGCTTGCTCAGCAGATCGATGCCTTCGTCGAGCCGCCCCGCATGCACGATCGCGTTGTCCGTATAGCCCGACGTGAACAGCACCGCGATACCCGGCACGCGTTCACGCGCCTTGCGCGCCATTTCGTTGCTGCGCAGCGGGCCGGGCATCACGACATCGGTGAAGAGCAGATCGACGGGCACGCCGCTTTCGACGATCGCCAGCGCGCTCTGCGCGTCCTTTGCCCGCAATACGCGATAGCCGAGATCCGCGAGCATCTCGACGACGGTCGCGCGCACTTCCTCATCGTCCTCGACGACGAGAATGGTCTCGCTGCCGCCCTTGGCCGGACCGGCATCGATGGTCGTTTCGATATCCTCTTCCTCGCGCGCGCGCGGCAGATAGATACGCACCGTCGTACCGTGCCCTTGCTCGCTGTACACCTTCACGTGGCCGCCGGACTGCTTGACGAAGCCGTACACCATCGAAAGGCCGAGGCCCGTGCCTTGTCCTTCGCGCTTGGTCGTGAAGAACGGTTCGAACGCGCGTTCCTGCACTTCGGGCGACATGCCCGAACCGGTGTCGGTCACGGCGACCATCACGTACTGGCCGGGCGCGACGTCGGCGTTGCGCATCGCGTAGGTTTCGTCGAGCGATGCATTGCCGGCTTCGATCGTGAGCTTGCCGTGACCGTTCATCGCGTCGCGTGCGTTGATCGCGAGATTGAGCAGCGCGTTCTCGACCTGGAATGGATCGACGAGCGTATTCCACAATCCGCCCGACACGATGGTTTCGATCTCGATGCCATCGCCGAGCGCACGGCGGAACATGTCGTCGAGGCCGCGCACGAAGCGGCCCAGATTCACGACCTTCGGCGCGAGCGGCTGGCGTCGGCCGAACGCGAGCAATTGCGACGCGAGATTCGCGCCGCGCGCGACGCCCGCGAGCGCGCTTCGCACGCGCTGCTCGGGCTTGTCCTGTCCGGCGACGTCTTTCGCGAGCAATTGCAGATTGCCGCCGATCACCTGCAGCAGATTGTTGAAGTCGTGCGCGACGCCGCCCGTCAGCTTGCCGATGGCTTCCATCTTTTGCGCCATGCGCAGCGCTTCTTCGGCGTGGCGCAGCGCGTCGGCGGTTTCGCGGTCGGATGTGACGTCGCGGCCCACGCCATGAATGCGCCGCGTGGCCGGATCGAGCGATACGGTCCACGCGATCCAGCGCCAGCCGCCGTCCGAACGGTTCATCCGGCATTCGTAGCGCACCGGCAAGCCGTTCGCGCGCAGCTTGCCGAGTTCCTCGGCGGCGGCGGGCGCGTCGTCGGGATGAAGGAGGTCCATCACCGTGTGCGAATGCAGGCGCTGCGAGTCGAAGCCGAGCACCGTCGTCCATGAAGGACTCACGCGCAGCAGCGCGCCCTCGAAGCTCGCGACGAAGAACAGATCTTCGCTCAACTCCCACAAACGATCGCGATCCGCGACGGCATCCGCGACGCGGCGTTCCAGCGTTTCGTTCAGATCGCGCAGCGCGTCCTGCGCCTTCGTGCGCTGGGCGATCTCGTCCTGCGCGGCCTGAAAGAGCCGTGCATTGTCGATGGCGATCGCCGCTTGCGACGCGATGCCCGTCAGAATGCGCTCCGAGCGCTCCGTGAAGACGCCCGGCTCGGGATGCCCGAAGAACAGCCCGCCGAGCACTTCGCCCGTGCGCGAGAGGACCGGCGCGGCGAGATAGCTGCACACGGCGAGATGGCCCTTCGGCATGCCGTGATGCGGCGCGTTGTGTCCATAGCGCGGATCTTTCGTGATGTCGTCCGAGCGCACGATGCCTTCGCCCGCGAACGTCGGACCGAATACGGCCGTGTTGCGCGGCATCGGAAATTTGGCGAACGTATCCTTCGGCACGCCCGACAGGGTGTAGAGCGTGTAGCTGCCGCCCTTGTCGTCGAGCACGTTGTAGAAGAACGAGCCGAAGGCGGCGCCGGTCAGCTCCGTCGCGGCATCGACGACGACCTGCACCGCGCGGCTCAGATCGAGTTCGCCCGCGACCGCCGTGCCGACGCGATTGAGAATCTCCAGCGTGCGCGATTCGTCGCGCAGCTTCTGTTCGGTCGCGCGACGCAGCCGCGCGAGCCGCAGATTGCTCGCCACGCGCGCGAGCAGTTCGCGTGCGGAAAAGGGCTTGGTCAGATAGTCGTCCGCGCCCGCTTCGAGGCCGTCGACGCGCGCTTCCTCGCCCGCGCGCGCCGAGAGCAGCACGACAGGCGTTTCGCGCAGCGCTTCGTCTTCGCGCAGCGCGCGCACGAGCGCGAAGCCGTCGAGGCGCGGCATCATCACGTCGGAGACGATGACTTCCGGTCGCACGTCGCGCGCGATCGCGAGCGCGGCTTCGCCGTCGGCGGCGACGTTCACGTCGTGGCCCGCCGCGATCAGCATGCGGCGCATGTAGTCGCGCAGATCGGCGTTGTCGTCGACGATCAGCACGCGGCCCGGCAACGCATTGGCGAGCGCCGGGTCGTCGGCCGCGTCCGCGCCGAGCGGCGCGTCTTCCTCGCTTTCGACGACCGGCGGCTCTCCGTCCGGCATCCAGCGCATGGCGGCATCGACATACGAGCGCGCGCGGATGCTCGCTTCGGCATGGGGCGCGGCTTGCGCATCGAACGCCGATTCGCGCGACGAGGGCAGCGTGACGGTGAAGCACGCGCCTTCGCCGAGCGTGCTTTGCACGCGGATCATGCCGCCGTGCAGCTTGACGAGCTCGTGCACCATCGCAAGGCCGATGCCGCTGCCTTCCACCGAGCGGCCCGCCGCGCCCGTCACGCGATGGAAGCGCTCGAACACGCGCGTGAGCTCGTCTTCGGGAATGCCGATGCCGGTATCGCGCACGCTCATTTCGATGCTGCGATCGGCGTTCGCGTGCAGCGAGATGCGGATGGCGCCATCGAACGTGAACTTGAACGCGTTCGACAGCAGGTTCATCACGATCTTTTCCCACATGTCGCGGTCGATGTCCGCGATCACCGGCGCCTGCGCGATATCGATCTCGAGGCGCAGGCCGGCCGTTTCGATCGCCGAGCGAAACAGCGACGCGAGCTCGGCGGTGAATACGGCGATATCGGTCGGCTGACGATGCATCTCGATGCGCCCGGCCTCGATGCGCGAGAAATCCAGCAGCGCGTTGACGAGCTTCAGGAGCCGCAGGCCATTGCGATGCATGATCTCGACGAGCCGCAAATCCTCGCGGCCTACGCGTCCGGGACTGGCCAGAAGTTCTTCGAGCGGACCGAGCATCAGCGTGAGCGGTGTCCTGAACTCGTGGCTGATGTTGGAGAAGAACGTGGTTTTCGCGCGGTCGATTTCGGCGAGCGCTTCGGCGCGGCGGCGCTCTTCCTCGTACGCGTGCGCATAGCCGATCGCCGCGCCGATCTGGCCCGCGACCAGATTCATGAACGCGCGATAGGCGTCGTCGAAAAGCCGGTAGGGGTTCAACGCCGCGATCAGCACGCCCGCGCGGCCCGTCTCGCCCGAAGGCGCGATGGGCGCGAGCACCGCGCTCGAAGGCGCGACGTTCCACGCGCCGGTCGGCAACGGCGCATCGACGAGGCGTTCGAGGTTCGTCACCACGCGCGCCTGGCCGTCGCGCAGCACGCTTTGAAACGGCCACAGCTCCGCGTGCGACGCATGCAGCGTTGCGGGCGCGGCCGCATGGCCCGGCGCGATGCCGCACGCGCCGGCGAGCGTCGCCATGTCGCCGCCCGGCTCGGCGATGTAGAGCAGCGCGAAGGGCATGTCGCGCGATGCGCCTGCGAGCGCGTTCATCGACAGTTCGCATGCCTCGCGCCACGAGCGCGCATCCGCCGCCGATGCGGCCAGCTCGCGCAGCACGTTAAGTTGACGTTCGCCGAGGACGCGCTGCGTGTCGTCGCTGTTCGCGCAGATGATGCCGCCCGCGCCGCCGCGGTCATCGGGAATCGGGCTATAGGAGAACGTGTAATACGTTTCCTCGGGAAAGCCGTTGCGCTCCATGATGAGGAGCTTCTGTTCGACGAATGTCCCTTCGATGCCCGCGAGCGCCGTGTCGAGCAGCGGGCCGATATCGTTCCAGATTTCGCGCCACACGACCGAGGTCGGCTGGCCGAGCGCATGCGGATGCTTGCCGCCGATGATCGACTTGTACGCGTCGTTGTAGAAGAAAAGCAGGTCCGACCCCCAGCCGACCCAGATCGGCTGGCGCGACGTCAGCATGATGCGGATGGCCGTCTTGAGACTTTGCGGCCAGTTTTCGGGCGAGCCGAGCGCGGTCTGCGTCCAGTCGAAACCGCGGATGAGCGCGCCCATTTCGCCGCCGCCCAGGAGGAAGCTCGGGTCGAGCCCGTTCATCCTCGTATCCGCGATCAGGTTTTCGGCTTTCATCGACGCTTGATCTCCTCGCCCGGCCTCTCGATGGGGCGATGCAGGTTTGTCAGGGACGCTGCCCGTCGTAGGGTTCGAATCGTTCATGTGCGCTTCCGGACGCGGGTGCGAACGATACCGGATTCTCGCACGGAAAACCCATTTTCTTGCAATGGCCGCACGCGCGTCAGCCCCGTCCTGCAAGGCGTTCGGGACAGTGCGGCACGGGATTTGCTGGACGTGTCGCTCAAATCGATAACGTGCGCGTGACCGTCAGGCGCCAGCATCACATCAAGCGAAACCATGTCCAGACCGATGCCTAAAGCCCCCTCGACATCAGGCGCAGGCGCGCACGAAGACTTCGATATCTACGCGTCGTATGTGGTGAATGCGACGGGCCTGCACATCGGCACGTTGAAGGTCGTGAGAAAGCGCGACAAGCGCGTGCTCTATCCGTTCGATGGCTGCGAGACCATCGGCCCGTTCGAATCGAGCGAGGACGCGCGGCGGGCGGCCGAAGCGCTCGGCCACCGCATCGTCGCCGCGGATCTCGCCAATCCCGAGCCATGATCCGCGCTCGCGCATTGTCCTATGACATGCGCTTTCGACGCAGGCGGAACGTCTCATCCCCGTGAGCGCGTCGAGGCTGCGAGCCGCGCGGTAAGAAGCCCCGGCGAGTCCACAGACGATCGGCAAGAATGGCCCGCGCGCTCGGGAAAACCCCAGCGCCGTCATCGTCCTAGGACATGCCAGGCAAGCGGCATGCGTCTGTATCTTGATCTCAAGGCGGTGCATGGCGCGCGAACTCGAGCGCAGCACCGGGTCCATGACGCATCCGGAAGACGACTATGAGTGACGTGCAACCATCCACGAGGCAGGGTCAACACGCGGCGCCCGATGAGACGCCCTCGCGCGCGCCGATTCGACGCGCCATGGCCGCCTCGGCAATAGGCAATGCGACCGAGTGGTTCGACTACGGCATCTACAGCTACGGCCTGACCTACATTTCGGCCGCGCTCTTTCCCGGCAGCACCGCGCAAGCCACGCTCTTCGCCCTCGCCACGTTCGCGATTTCGTTTCTCGTGCGTCCGCTCGGCGGCCTCTTCTGGGGACCGCTCGGCGATCGTCTCGGCCGCAAGCATGTGCTCGCGCTGACCATCGTCATCATGTCGATGGCGACGCTGCTCGTCGGCTTGCTGCCTTCATATGGAAGCATCGGCATATGGGCGCCCGTGGCGCTCGTCGCGTTGCGCATGATCCAGGGCTTCTCGACGGGCGGCGAGTATGGTGGCGCGGCCACGTTCATGGCCGAATACGCGCCCGATCACAAGCGCGGCTTTTGCGGCAGCTTTCTCGAATTCGGCACGCTCGCGGGCTTTTCGCTCGGCGCGTTCCTGATGCTCGGCTGCTCGGTGCTGCTCGGCAACGACGCGATGCACGCGTGGGGATGGCGCCTGCCGTTTCTCGTCGCGGCGCCGCTCGGTCTCATCGGACTGTATCTGCGCTCGAAGATGGAGGACACGCCGGTGTTTCGCGAATGCGCCGAAGCGGCGGAGCGAGAGCATCAGGCGGGTGTGTCGTTGGGCGAACTGTTCGCGAGCTACTGGAAGCCGCTCTTGCAGCTCGGCGGGCTCGTCGTGGCGCTCAACGTCGTGAACTACGTGCTGCTCGCCTATATGCCGACGTTCATGAAGAAGGAGCTCGGCATGAGCGACAACCTCTCGCTGCTGCTGCCGCTCATCGGCATGCTGTCGATGATGGTGCTGCTGCCGTTCGCGGGCGCGCTGTCGGATCGTATCGGACGCAAGAAGGTGTGGTGGCTTTCGCTCGTCGGCATCTTCGTCGCGGCCGTGCCGATGTTCTCGCTGATGACCCATGGCATTGCCGGCGCGCTGATCGGGCTTGCGGTGCTGGGGCTGCTGTATGTGCCGCAACTCGCGAGCATATCCGCGATGTTTCCCGCGATGTTCCCGACGCAGGCGCGGTATGCGGGGATGGCGATCGCCTATAACGTGTCGACGTCGATCTTCGGCGGCACCGCGCCGATGGTCACCGATTGGCTGATCGGACGCACAGGTAGCACGCTGGTGCCGGCGTATTACATGATGGGGGCTTGTGCGGTTGGCGCGGTTGCGTTGGTGTTCGTTACCGAGACGGTCGGGTGTTCGCTGCGCGGGCGGGGGATTCCTGGGGCCGGGACTGGTGCTGGTGCCGGGACGCAGCGGGACGATATGGCGCATGACGTGTTGCCCGAGCATCGGCATGCTTGATGTTTTTTTCGCCGGATCCCGTTTTCGCGTTGGACTATTAGCACAGGGGCAACGCTAATAAGCCGAAAGCAAAACGGGATCCGGCGAAATCCACCGTAGAGAAAGCAAACCTCAGTGCGCCACTTTCACCTTATTGTTCCCACTCAAAACCCGCGCCTGCAGCAAGATCACGAGCAGTAGAAACGCACCGCGAATCACGGACTGCCAGTAGGCGGAAAGCGAAATGAACCCGAGCCCGTTCTCGAAGTTGAGCAGATTGAACACGAGCCCGAGCAACGCGACGCCCGCGACGGTCATCGCGATGGACCCATCGCCGCCGGTCAGTCGCGTGCCACCGAGGACGACCGCGGAAATCGCGAACAGCTCCCATCCGACGCCTTCATTCGGCTGTCCGGCGCCGAACTGCGCGGCCAGAATCGCACCGGCGATGCCCGCAAGCAAGCCGCTCAGCGCATACACCATGACGAGCGTGCGGTCCACGTTCAAGCCCATCAGCCGCGACGCTTCCTCACTTCCGCCGATGGCGAGCGCATGCCGCCCGAAGCGCGAACTGCGCAGCGCGATCCATCCGGCAAACGCGGTCAGCGCCGACACGATGCCCGGTATCGGCAAGCCGAACAGATCGCCCTGACCGAATGCGGCGAAGTTCGAATCCGATGAAATGCCGACCGCGTCGTTATGCCCGAGCAGCAACGCAAGCCCATGCGCGCCGAGACTCGTCGCGAGCGTGACGATGAACGGCAGGATCCGCATATGCGTGATGACGAGCCCGTTGAGCACGCCCACCGCGAGGCCTGCGAGCGAGCCGGAAAGCACCGCGGCCAGCCCGCCATGCGGGCTCGCCAGCGCCGACACCACGCTCGCGAGCGCGGCCACCGCGCCGACGGACAGATCGATGCCGCCCGTGATGATGACGAACGCCATGCCGATCGAGATCAGCAGGAACATCGAGTTGTATCGCCAGAACGACGTGATGTTGTACGCGTCCGCGAAATGTTCGTAACGCATGACGCCGAGCACGAGCAGCGCCGCGAGCGCGATGAGAATCGGCAAGTTCTTTTTCATGTCGACGTTCAACCTCGCTTGCGTTGCACGTACACCGCGACGATGATGATCGCGGCCTTCAGCACCAGCGCGGCGGCATCCGGAATGCCGTGCGCGAGCAGCGTATAACGCAGCAACTGGATGATGAGCGCGCCGATCAGCGTGCCCGTGATATACGCCTTGCCGCCCGTCAACGCGGTGCCGCCGACCGCGACCGCCGCGATCGCATCGAGCTCCACGCCGAGACCGACGACATTCGCATCCGACGACGAATTCACCGAGATCGAAATCAGCCCGGCTAGCCCGGCGAGCGCCGCGCATACGGTGTACGCGATCATCTTCACGCGCGCGGTCGGAATGCCCGAGAGATACGCGGCGTCCTCATTGCCGCCCGTCACGAGCAGGAACTTGCCGAACAGCGTCTTGCGCACGATCCACGTAAAGAGTGCGACGAGCACGAGCATCAGGAGAATCTGGAACGGCACGCCCGCGATCTTGCCGAGCGCGATCCATTGAAACGCGGGATTCGTGAACGCCTGAAGGCTCCCATCGGTGACGACTTGCGCGATGCCGCGGCCCGCGATGAAGAGCACGAGCGTCGCGACGATCGGCTGCACGTTCAGTCGCGTCACGAGAAAGCCGTTGAAGACGCCGCATAACGCGGCGGCGACGATCGGCAGCGTGAACGCAAGCACGATGCCGAGCGGCCCGTCGATGTTCATGAAGAGCATCGGCGCGAGCGCACCGGCTATCGCCATCGACGCGCCCACGGACAGGTCGATGCCGCCCGTCGCGACGACGAGCGTCATGCCGATGCCGACGATCACGATCGTCACCACTTGCGTGAGATTCACGTTGAACGTCTGCAGCGAAACGAAGTGCTGCGTGAAGATCAGATTGAAGACGATCATCGCGAGCAGCACGGCGACTTCGCGCTGAATCGCCACGCCACGCTTCTTCTTTGCCGATGCCTGCACGATCGGCGCGGCCCGTTGCGTATCATCGATCATGTTTCGCTTCCTCTACCGCCTCGGCGAGCGTCGACTCCGCGCCCGCGCCATACGCGATCGCATCCATGATCGACGCCTCGTTCATCTGCGCGCCGTCTAGTTGCGCGACCGTTTCGCCGTCGCGGATCACGACTGCGCGATCCGCCACTGCCGTGAGTTCTTCCAGTTCCGATGCGGACAGCAGCACCGCCATGCCGGCATCGCGCAATTCGCGCACGATCTTCGCGACGTCGGCTTTCGCGCCCACGTCGATGCCGCGCGTGGGCTCGTCGAGCAGCAAGAGGCGAGGGTGCGTCGCGAGCCAGCGCGCGAGCAGCACCTTCTGCTGATTGCCGCCGGAAAGTTCGCGTATCGGCTGATCGGGCGAGCGTAGCTTGATGCCGAGCGATTCGATGAAGCCATCGACGATCTCGCGCTGCTTCGCGACATCGACGACGCCGCGTTTCGTCAGCGCAGGCAGGCAGACGAGCGTGAGGTTGTCGCGCACGGAAAGCTCCGGCACGATGCCTTCGGCCTTGCGATCTTCCGTCAGATACGCGACGCCGCGCGCGATCGCATCTTTCGGCGATTTGAACGATGCTGGCTCGCCGTTTATATCGAGCGTTCCTTTCGCCGGGCGATCCGCGCCGAAGAGCAGGCGCATCGTTTCCGTGCGGCCCGAGCCGAGCAGGCCCGCGAGGCCGACCGCTTCGCCCGCGTGAACATCGAGCGATACGTCCGTGACCTTCGCGCCCGCCGCGAGCCCTTGCGCCGCGAGCGCGACCGGACCGCGCTTCGCGAGATTCGCTTCCTTCACCGCGCTGTCTTCATGCACGACGGCGGCGAGCGTGCGGCCGAGCATCGTCGTGACGAGCTTCAGCTTGTCCATCTGCTGCATCGTGTTTTCGGCGACGGTCTGGCCGTCGCGCATCACCGTGACGCGATCGCACAACGCATAGAGTTCATCGAGCCGATGCGAGACGAAGATGACCGCGCGCCCGTCGTCGCGCAAGCGGCGCACGACGGTGAAGAGCAGCTCGACTTCGCGCTCGTCGAGCGAGGACGTCGATTCATCCATGATGACCATCTTCGCATCCGACGACACCGCGCGCGCGAGCGCGACCATCTGCTGAATCGCGGTGGAATAGTCGCGCACGGGCTTCTTTACATCGATACGCAATCCGAACGATTCGAGCAATTCGCTCGCACGCCGTTGCACTATCTTCCAGTCGATGAGACCGAAACGGCGCGGCTCGCGCCCGAGAAAGATGTTTTCCGCGACGGAGCGGAAAGGCACGAGATTGATCTCCTGATAGATCGTGCTGATGCTCGCTTCGCGCGCTTCCTTCGGCGTGCGGAAATCGACTTCGCGGCCATCGAAGCGAATCGTGCCCGCGCTCTTGCGATACGCGCCCGTGAGAATCTTGATGAGCGTGGACTTGCCCGCGCCGTTCTGGCCGATGAGCGCGTGCACTTCGCCCGCTGCGACGGTCAGGCGCGCGCGCTTCAACGCAGCGACGCCGCCGAACGCGATATCGATGTCCTGCATGTCGAGAAGGGGAGTCTGAGCCATGCGTGATATCCGTCGAAATGAAAAAGCGAGCGCCTCCGATCAGACGCCCGCAAGTCACACACACACTTCGCTCAGTACCCGTACTGCATGCTTGCGTCGACGTTGCTCTTGTCGTAGAAGCGATCCGAGACCTTCACCCACGGCGGCACCGTTTCGCCCTTCGCGTACTTCTGCGCGACGTCGCATGCGAGCGGTCCGAAGAACGGGCTGGATTGCACGCTCGCACCGAGCTCGCCCGCCTTGATCGCTTCGAGGCCGCCCTTGGTGCCGTCGATCGTCACGAGAACGATATCCTTGCCCGGCTGCTTGCCCGCCGCCTTGATCGCCGCGATCGCGCCGAGCGCCATTTCGTCGTTGTGCGCGTAGACCGCGGTCACGTCGGGATGCGCCTGCAAGAGCGTCTCCATCACCTGACGGCCCTTGTCGCGCGCGAAGTCGCCGCTTTGCGACGCAACGATCTTCATGCCGGGATTCTTCGCGATGACATCGTCGAAGCCTTTCTTGCGATCGTTCGCGGCGGACGCGCCCGTCGAGCCTTCCAGCTCGATGATGGTCGCCTTGCCGTTGGTCGCCTTCACGAGCCAGTCGGCGGCGCGCTGACCCTGATCGATGAAGTCCGAGCCGATGAACGTGATGTAGTCCTTGCCCGCCTTCGCCATCGACTGATCGATGTTGCGGTCGACCAGAATCACGGGAATGCCGGCTTTCTTCGCCTGCATCACGACCGGCACGAGCGGCTTTTCCTCGCGCGGCGGGAAGACGAGCAGATCGACGTGCTGCGCGATCATGCTCTGGATGTCCGAGACCTGCTTCGCCGCGGAACTGTTGGCGTCGGTCATGACCATCTGCCAGCCGCATTTCGCCGCGATGTCCTTGAAGCTCTTCGTCTCCGCGAGACGCCACGGATTATTGCTCTCGGTCTGCGCAAAGCCGACCTTCAACGGCTTCTTGTTCGGGATCTTCGGCAGGCCGTCGTCGGCGGCGTGGGCGGCGGTGAAGCCGGCCGCGAGCGTGAGTGCGGTCAGGGCGGTCAGTGCGGCAGCGAGCGGGCGCAGGCCCAGGCGCGATTTCTTATCTAATGACAGCATGTCTTCCTCCATTGAATGGTTAGGCTTTTTCTAATGACGCCGATGCTTGGTGTTGCCCGGTCTGCCTGCTGCGAGAGTGAAACTGCGTACTGCGTTCCGTGCGAATGCGGCGATTGCTTCAGCGCATTTCATTAACGATCAATCGCTAATATTATTAATGGCCAACTGTTTCGCCTCGGTGTTTTCCGCGACGGAGCCGCGCTCGATCAGCGGTCCGTCCAGCTTCACGGTGCGACGCCGAACGGGCGCGCCCGCGGCCCGGTTCTCTTCTTCCTGCAGCAGCGTCTCGACCGCCCAGCGCCCTAGCTCATAGTTCGGCAGCACGACGGTCGAAAGCGGCGGATGCGTATGCCGCGCGATTTCCTGATCGTCGTAGCCGAGCACGGATACATCGTCGGGCACGCGCAGTCCGAGTTGCTTCAACGCCTCGATCGCGCCGAGCGCCATCAGGTCGTTCGCGCAAAAGATCGCGGTCGGCGGATTCGGCTCGCGCATGAGCGAAAGCGTCTGTTCGAAGCCGGTGTCGGGACTCCAGTCGCCTTCGCGCACCAGTTCCGGCGCGAACGGCAGATCGGCTGTGGCGAGCGCGGTCCGATAGCCCTTCAGACGATCGCGCGCCGCGTCCTGCCACGGCTCGCCGTTGATATAGCCAATGCGCTTGTGCCCCGCGGCCAGCAGATGATCCGTCGCGGTGTGCCCGCCCGCGACTTCCGCCGGCACCACCGAAGACACGCTCGCATCGCTCGTGTAGCAGTTGAGCAGCACGGTCGGCACCTTGGCGAGCACGGCCGGCAGCGTGACGCGGCGGGTATAGACCGTCGCGTAGATCACGCCGAGCACGTTCGGATTGCCGAGCGTCGCGTCGAGCACGCGCGCCTCGATCTCCGCATTGCCGTGCGTCGAATAGACGGCCAGCATGCGCCCGTTGGCGAAGGCCGCGTCCCGCGCGCCGTCGATGCTCACGACCGGATGCGGGCTCGTCGAAATTTCGTCGGCGAGATAGACGATCAGATTGCGCTCGCGCTGGCTATCGAGCGCGGCGACCGGTTCGCGCTGCGTCATGCGATAGCCGAGATCTTGCGCGGCGCGCAGCACCTTGTCGCGCGTGGTGTCGGAGAACTTCGCGCCGCTTGCGTTGTTCAGCACGAGCGAGACCGTCGATTGCGAGACTCCGGTGAGCTTCGCGATGTCGGTCATCGTCGGGCGGCGTTGCGTGGATTTTTTCATTGTGCGTGCCGCGCCGGGCGGCTGAACTCTGCGCGAAACCTGTCTCGCGGGCCGGAGAAACTTGCCACTAATATTAGTGATGAACGACGCGGAAAGCACGTTTTTATTGGTCATTTCTGCTCAGGGTTTTCACTGGTTATTACTAATAATATTGACGAGCGGATTACACGCATGCGATTCTGTTTTCGCACTCGCAACGAGGAGAAAGTGCATGGGCAAGTACGACGAGAGCGCGCGAGACGCGCTCGCCGAAGCGTTCGAACGAGACGGCTTCGTCCTGCTGCGCGATCATTTCCCGCGCGCGACGATCGACGCATGGCGCGATGCGTTCGCGCCGCTTCTGCAACCGCACGTCGATGCAGCGCGCGAGGCGTCGGCGAGCGGCAATCGCGGACCGGGCCGCTATTACGTCACGCTGCCGTTCGAAGGCGAGTTCGCGGACCCGTCGGTCTTTTGCGATGAAGACATCGTCGGGATCGTCGAACGCGTGGCCGGGCGCGATCCGGTGATGTGCCAGCTCGCCACCGACACCCCGGTGCTCGGCTCCGAGTTCCAGGACTGGCATCGCGATACGCCGCCGCTCTTCGACGATGCGCCGGAAACGCCTTCGTTTCAGCTAGCGGTGAATTTCCCGCTCGTCGATGTCGATGACCGCAACGGTCCGCTCGAAACGACGCGTGGCACGCATCGCATGTCGCGCGATGAGGCGCTGGCCGGTCTCGAAGCAGGGCGCTTCCCCGCCGAGCGCGTGCCGATGAAAGTCGGCGACGTGATGATTCGCGATGTGCGCGGCCTGCATCGCGGTACGCCGAATCTCATCGGCGAGCCGCGTCCGATGGTCGTGATCGGCTACAGCCGCGCGTGGTATTTCCGGCCCGAGGTGCATATCGACGTGCCGCGCGACGTCTTCGCCGCGTTGCCTCCGCGCGCGCGGCGGCTGCTGCGCTTCAATCCTCAGGTGGAAACGACGGCGCGCACCTTCGACGAAAGCTATCGGCAGTTTGCATATTGAGCGCCGCGCCGTCCGATCCGCTCGTCGAACTGCGTCATGGCGCGCGGCGCGTGCTGCTTGCGCCGCACGTGGGCGGATCGATCGCGGCCTTCGACGAAACGCGCGACGGACGTACGATCGACTGGTTGCGTCCCGCGACGCCCGCCGCGCTGGCCGCACGCGATCCGCTCGGCATGGCGAGCTTTCCGCTCCTGCCGTACTGCAATCGCATCCGCGATGCGCGCTTCGTGTTCGACGGTGCGCTCATCGATCTTTCCGGCGACGGCAACGCCTTTGCGCACGCGCTGCACGGCAACGCGTGGCGCTTGCCGTGGCGTGTCGGCGATGTGTCGGACGCCCGCGCGCGTCTGCAATTTTTGCACGAACCCTCGCGCGATGCCGCGCGTCACTGGCCGTTCGCATACGAGGCGACGCAGGACATCGCGCTCGATGACCACACGCTAAGCGTGACGCTCTCCGCGCGCAACCTGTCCGATCGGCCGATGCCGTTCGGCATGGGACATCACCCGTACTATCCGCGCACGCGCAATACGCGCGTTCACGCACGCGTCGCGTCGATGTGGCACAGCACGCCCGATCTGCTGCCCACGCATGCGGGCGCGCATCCGTGCGTCGATGCGATGGCGTCGCAAGAAGGCATGTCCGCCGATGCCTTCGATCTCGACAACAACTTCGCCGGTTGGTCGCGCACGGCGACGATCGCGTGGCCCGACGAACGCCGCGCGGTCACGCTCAGCGCGCAAGCGCCGTTCGATGCCCTGGTGGTGTATGCACCGAAGTCGCATCCCGATTTGCTCTGCGTTGAACCGGTGAGCAACGTGGCGGACTGGGTCAATCTCGATGTCGACCGCGCCGCGAAGGGCGGCGCGGTGCTGGAACCGGGCGAGTCGGTCAGCGCGACATTCGCCTGGACGACTCACACGGAATAAGGCGTCGCGCCTACTGACCGAAGAAAACGTTGCAGTTCGCCGGGCTGCAGTCGCTATCGCGATGTCCGCTCGCGGAGGCGGGCTTCATGCCGCCGTACGCGGAGTCGCCGCCGGAGGCTTGTTGCGGCGTCGCGGCGGTTTGCGTCTGAGATTCATCGGGCATGGCCTGCGACATGTACATCGGGCGCATCGTCTGGACGAGTTGCTGCGCATCGGCGGGCATGCCTTGCGCGTGCGCGACACCGATTCCTGACACGACCGCGCATGCTGCCATCATCGCGAGAAATTTCGGGTTGATCTTTGCCTTCATGTTCCAGCTCCTTGAAACGAATGCACAAGCAGCCGGGAACGCGAGTCTCGGACTCCTTGCCGCTTTGCCGATGGACGGATGAATGGATCGAGCGCGGGCTCGCTTCGTCCGACGCGACAAATGACGACGCACCGGGCGCGACGAATGGCGCTCGGGGATTACCTTACGGCGATGGGAAGGCGCGAGAAATCCCTATCTGGCAGGGATACCTTGGTGGGGATAGGCGTGCGGGTTTAAAGAAGAAGCACGAAAAACGCGCCCGGACTTGCGAAAGTCCGGGCGCGCCGAAACGTGGAAACTCAATACGTTTATTCCGACTTGCCGGAGGTGCCGCCCGACATGTTCGATCCCGAGCTGCCCTTCTTGTGCATCTTGCTGCTGCCCTTGGACGAATCCATCGTGTTCGAGCCCGATGCGCCCGACGTCGAGCCGGTTACACCGTTGCTGTTCGGCGTGCCCATTCCGGTGCCGCCCTGACCGGCCCCGTTGCCGCCCGCCGTGCCGCCACCCGCGCCTGCGCCACCCGCGCCGCCGCCGCCGGCACCGCCGCCCGCGCCTTGCGCGAATGCCGCGCCCGACAAGCCCAGAATCATGGCCGACACAATCAAACTTCTCTTGGCGTTCTTCATGGTTTCCTCCCGTTGATCAACGATCTCGATGCGCGCCGCCTTGCGCAAAGCTGCGGCGTCGCCGATTACATTGCGCAATCACCGTGCCGCGGGAAGAAATCGAATTGTCATGCGGTCGCCTCGTCACACCACTCGATGGCCCACGCCCGCGCGCAATGGACCGCATCCGACTCGCTCGCGAACGCATCCAGCTCGCCCGATTCGAATACTTCCGCATGCGCGGTGCGCTCGTCCGCCGGACGCGTGATGCGTGCGTGCGCGTAGTAGCTGCCGTCTTCGTCGTGATGGGCGGTGCAGTCGATGTGAAACGTCTTGTAGTCGAATCGCATGAAAGGCTCCGAAAGAGATTGCGAGGGCAGGCGCGAAGCGTGCGATGCCGTGATTACCTTTGACTCCGCGCCTCTCGTGAGGTACTGTATAAACATACAGTACCATAATCAAGATGGATCTCTCCGAAAAGCTCGAAATTCTCGCCGACGCCGCCAAATATGACGCGTCGTGTGCGAGCGGCGGCGCGCCCAAACGCGAGTCGCGCGGCATCGATGGCCTCGGCGCGAGCACCGGCTCCGGCATCTGCCACAGCTTCACGCCCGACGGGCGCTGCGTCTCGCTGCTCAAGATTTTGCTGACGAACTTTTGTCTGTACGACTGCCGGTACTGCATCAATCGCCGGTCCAGTAACGTGCCGCGTGCGCGCTTCACGCCGGAAGAAGTCGTTACGCTCACGCTGGATTTCTACCGTCGCAATTACATCGACGGGTTGTTTCTCAGTTCCGGAGTGATTCGTTCGTCGAACTACACGATGGAGCAGCTCGTTCTCGTCGCGAAATTGCTGCGTGAGCAGCACGGATTTCGCGGCTACATCCATCTGAAGACGATTCCCGATGCCGATCCAGAACTCATCGCGCAAGCGGGACGCTATGCCGACCGTCTGAGCGTGAACATCGAATTGCCGACGGAAATCAGCCTCGAGCGGCTCGCGCCGGAAAAGAGCGGCCGCACGATCAAGCTGGCGATGGGCAACATCCGCGTCGCGCGCGAGGAATCGGAAGCGGAGCCGCGCGCGCCGAAGTTCGCGCCGGCGGGGCAGAGCACGCAGATGATCGTCGGCGCCGATGAAACCGACGACCGCACGATCCTCGGCACCGCCGAAACGCTGTACGGCTCTTATCAGCTAAAGCGCGTGTATTACTCGGCGTTCAGCCCGATTCCTGACAGCCCCTCGGGCGTGCCGTCGAAAGCGCCGCCGCTCTTGCGCGAGCATCGGCTGTATCAGGCGGATTTTCTGATGCGCGGCTACGGTTTCGCCGCCGCCGAACTGCTCGGCGATGCCGGCAACCTTCCGCTCGATGTCGATCCGAAACTCGCGTGGGCGCTTGCGCATCGCGAGCGCTTTCCCGTCGATCTGAACGCCGCGCCCGCGCGCATGATCGCGCGCGTGCCGGGCATCGGCATGCGCAACGCGAAGCGCATCGTGGAGTTGCGGCGCGAGCGGCGCGTGCGCTATCACGATCTCGTGCGGCTGCGCTGCGGCATGGACAAGGTGAAGCCGTTCGTCGTCACGGCGGATTACCGGCCGCCGCTCGACGAAGCGCCTTCGGACAGTCTGCGGCGCGCGCTCGCGACCGGCCCGGTGCAGCTCTCGCTGATCTGATGCACGTCATCGCCATCGACGACGAATTCGACGCCTGGCGCGTCGCCGCGCTCGATGCGCTCGCGCAAAAGCTCCCGCCCGAATCGATCGACTGGCGTACGGCTCAGGCGGAGCCGGCGTTGTTCAACGAGTCGGCGCGATCGGCGAACGCGACGAAGGCAGCGGATGCGCCGCCTATCCGCGTGTCGCGCGAACTCGCATCGCTGCTGAAAGACGCCGCGCATTTTCGCGACGCGCGCCGCTGGAGCTTTTTATATCGCGTGCTGTGGCGCTGGGCGCAGGGCGACCGCTCGGTGGCATCGCCCGCCGATGAAGACGGCGCGCGCCTCTACAAGATGGCGAAGGCGGTGCGCCGCGCGCAGCACGACATGATCGCGTATGTGCGCTTCCGGCAGCGCGACGCGTCGCTCGGCGCGCCGGAATTCGTCGCGTGGTACGAGCCGGATCACGACGTGCTCGCGTGGGGCGCGGAGCATTTCGCCGCGCGCATGGGACGCTCGACGTGGCTCATCGCAACGCCCGACGGCGCCGCGATGTTCGATGGCGAGCGCCTGCAACTGGAGCGCGGCCGCGCGCTGGCGTCGGATCATGCGGCGGTCTTGCCGGATGCCGCCGAAGCGCTCTGGATGACCTACTACCGCAGCATCTTCAATCCGGCGCGACTGAACGAATCCGCGCTCGAACAGCATATGCCGGTGCGTTTCTGGAAAGGGCTGCCGGAAGGCGCACTGATCCCGAAGCTCGTCAGCGATGCGCGCGGCGGCGCGCGACGCGTCGCGCAGGCGCAAAACGTCGGCGCGCTCGGCGGCAAGGCGGTTCAGGTCGATGCGCTCGCAGCGCAGCCGGAGCGGGACGCGCCCACATCGCTCGATACTTGCCGCCGCTGCGATCTGTGGCGCAACGCGACGCAGGCAGTGCACGGCGCCGGTCCGTCCGATGCGCGCATCATGCTGCTCGGCGAACAGCCCGGCGATCAGGAGGATCTGAAGGGCGAGCCGTTCGTCGGACCGGCCGGGCAGCTGCTTCAGGACGCGATGCAGCGTGCCGGCGTCGTGCGCGAGCACGTCTATCTGACCAATGCGGTGAAGCACTTCAAATGGGAGCCGCGCGGCAAGCGCCGTCTGCACAAGACGCCCGCGCAGCAGGAGGTCGAAGCCTGTTCGTACTGGCTCGAACAGGAACTGCATGACGTCGGCGCGAAGGTGATCGTCACGCTCGGCGCGACCGCGTTGGCCGCGCTTTTCGGACGGCGCGCGACGCTTTCGGCGCATGTCGGGCGCGTCGTGCCGTATCGGGACAAGCTGGTCGTCGCGACGTATCACCCGTCCTACGCGCTGCGCCAGAACGACGAAGCCGCGCGCGAAAAAACCGTCGCGGCTATCGTTGCGGCGCTGGAGCTGGCGTCGTCGTTGAAGGCCTAGCGCGCTCAGAACGCCGCGCGCACGACGCCGCCATCCGCGCGCAACGCCGCGCCGTTCGTCGCCGATGAAAGCTCCGAGCACACGTACGCCACCATGCTGCCGATTTCCTCGGGCGTGATGAAGCGCTTGAGAATCGACGTGGGCCGCGCTTCTTCGAAGAACTGCTTCTCGAATTCGCCGAAGCTCTTGCCGCCCGACAGTTTCTCGACGAACTCGGTGACGCCTTCGGAACTCGTCGGCCCCGGCAGCACCGAATTGACGGTCACGCCGGTGCCCGCGCAGGTTTCCGCGAGGCCGCGCGCGAGCGAAATCTGCGCCGATTTGGTCACGCCGTAATGAATCATCTCGACGGGAATCTGAATGCCGCTCTCGCTGCTGATGAACACGACGCGGCCCCAGTTCTTCTCCTTCATCTTCGGCAGATACGCGCGCGACAGGCGCACGCCCGACATCACGTTGGTGTTGAAAAAGCGCAGCCATTCGTCGTCGGGAATCTCTTCGAACGGCTTCGGATCGAAGATGCCCATGTTGTTCACGAGAATATCGACGTGCGGAAAGCGCTTCACGAGCGCGTCGACCTGCGCTGCGTCGGAGACGTCGCCGGCGAAGCCTTCGCCCTGCGCGTTGGGCACGAGTTCGCGCAGTTTCGCCAGCGCCGCATCGACAGACGCCTGCGAACGGCCGTTGATGATCACGCGCGCGCCTTCACGCGCGAGCGCCACGGCAATGGCATGTCCGATGCCCTTCGTCGATCCGGATACCAGCGCGAGCTTGTTGCCGATCTTGAGATCCATATCTGCTCCTTCGATTGGGTTGGCGGAATGCGCCGGCGATTTCGCCACGACGCGTTCCGGGATGTTAGCCATAAGCGCAGTACGTTGCTGAAGCCGCGTCCGGCAAGCGTTCGCCGCCCGTGAAACCCCGCGACATAAATGCTCGATGGCTTCCGCCGCGGTCATCGTCCATAGTTGCGTCCAGCGTGAAACGAAGCAGATGCAGCAGCGAGAACCGAGCCGTGTCACGCATCCACGAATCCACACAGGAGGTGCAACATGTCCAGCTCGATCAACTTGTTCAAGAAAGTGCGCGGCGCGGCGCTCGCCGGTTTCGTCGTCGGCACGGCGCTGCTTGCGGGATGCGCGAGCAATCCGGCGCAGGCATCGAATCAGTACGGGCAGTACGTGCAGACCGTCGCGGCTGCGCCCGCCGTGCGCCCCGACACGATCTACGTCTACGCATTCGCCAGCGACGCGAACGACGTCAAGCTCGACAATCACGGCCTGATTTCGAAGCTCGGCTCGGCGATGTCCGGCGATTCGCAAGCGCGGAAGCAGACGCGAGACGCCATCGCGGCGCGCGAGGAAGTCGCGAACGAAATCGTCGCCAAACTGCAATCGATGGGTCTGCCCGCGGTCCGCGCCGACGTGCCGCCGCCGCAAGATCGGAGCGTGCTCGTCGTCGAAGGAAGCATCAATACGATCGATGCGGGCAATCGCCGCCGCCGCATGGTGATCGGCCTCGGCGCGGGCGAAAGCAAGGTCGGCGCGACGGTGCAGCTCGTCCTCAAGCCCGCGAACGGCGTGCCGCAACTGCTCGAACAATTCGACGCGAAAGCCGACAGCGGCCACGCGCCGGGCGTCGCGGAAATGGCGGGCGTCGGCGCGGCGGCGGGGCACGTCGCGACATCGCTCGCGGTGTCGGGCGGGCTGCACGCGGTGTCGGAGACGAAGCACGCGGATGTGTCGTCCGATGAAAAGCGCCTCGGCGACACCATCGCCAAGCAGATCGCCAAGCTCGGCCAGGAGCAGGGCTGGATGCCGGCGAAGAGCTAAGGGAAGCGGCGGCCGTTGCGCGGTCCGGAACGTGCTTGCACTAGAATCCGGACGAATGTTCGCTTCGCGAGGCCGCGCATGCCGACGATTGCCCTGATTGTCCTGACCGTTGTCGTGACGCTCGTCGTCGTGCTGGTGATCGCGAATCTGACGAGCGGCGAAAAGAAGATCGAGCACAGGATCGAACGGCTGTACGCGAGCGACGACCCGCAGTTTCTCCGTTCGATGGGCTTGCTGCTCGGTCCGCCCGTGGTCGGCGGCAACCGCTTCGAGGTGCTCGTGAACGGCGACGAGATTTTCCCGTCGATGCTCGAAGGCATTCGCGCGGCGCGAGAGACGATCACCTTCGAAACCTTCATCTACTGGTCGGGCGCGATCGGCGAGCAAATCGCGCAGGCGCTCTCCGACAAGGCTCGCGCGGGCGTATCGGTGCATGTGCTGCTCGACTGGGTCGGCACGTCGAAGATGGACAAGCGCTATCTGCGCATGCTGCGCGACGCGGGCGCGGAAGTGATCCA
Organism: Caballeronia sp. AZ1_KS37; assembly: GCF_023631165.1. Classification (NCBI taxonomy): domain Bacteria; kingdom Pseudomonadati; phylum Pseudomonadota; class Betaproteobacteria; order Burkholderiales; family Burkholderiaceae; genus Caballeronia; species Caballeronia sp. AZ1_KS37. Next base: position 59,548 of record NZ_JALQDP010000034.1, read on the forward strand.
GTATCACAAGCCGCACTGGACCGGGCTCGGCCGCATGAACGACCGCACGCACCGCAAGCTGCTCGTAATCGACGGGCGCATCGGCTTCACGGGCGGCGTGGGCATTGCCGAGGAATGGACCGGACACGCGCAGGACGAGAAGCACTGGCGCGACACGCATTTTCGCGTCGAAGGCCCGGCCGTCGGGCAGATGCAGGCCGTGTTCATGGACAACTGGATCAAGACGACGGGCAACGTGCTGCACGGCCCGCGCTATTTTCCGGACATCGACGATGCGGGCGGCGGCTTCGCGCACATGTTCAGCAGCTCGCCGTCCGGCGGCAGCGACGACATGCAGCTGATGTACCTCATGGCGATCACCGCGGCGACGCGTTCCATCCACTTGTCGAGCGCGTACTTCGTGCCGGACAAGCTGACGATCAACGCGATCGTCGAGGCGGCGCGGCGCGGCGTGCGGGTTCGCATCATCACGCCGGGCAAGCGCATCGACACGCATACGGTGCGCGAGGCATCGCGCGCGTGCTGGGGCGACCTGCTCGCGGCGGGCGTCGAAATGTTCGAATATCAGCCGACGATGTTCCACTGCAAGCTGATCGTCGTCGATGAGTATCTGGTGTCGGTCGGCTCGACGAATTTCGACAGCCGCTCCTTCAAGCTGAACGACGAAGCCAATCTGAACATCTACGACCGCGACTTCGCGCGCCAGCAAACGGCGATTTTCGATGACGACGTCGCCCGCGCGAAACGCATCACGTTCGAAGACTGGCGCCGCCGTTCGCTCACCGAGAAGCTGCTGGAGCGCGTGGCCGCGCTGCTCGATCCGCAGCTTTGACTTTCGCGCATTCCGTGTTGCGAATATTTCTCATCTTGGCCTAAAGATCGCCTGACGAAAGCCGATAAGACGCTCACGCAAACGGGTCTCTCGGTCTACGGCAATCATGCACGGCACCTATAACTTTTGGCTGGTCGCGGCATCGCTCGTAGTCGCCACGCTCGCTTCCTTTACTGCGCTCGATATCTCGGGCCGCATCGCATCGCTTGCGCAGTCGCGCACGCGGCACGTCTGGCTCGCGGGCGGTGCGGCGTCGATGGGCATCGGCATCTGGTCGATGCATTTCATCGGCGTACTCGCGTTCGAATTGCCTATCCCGCTCGGCTATGACCTGAAGATCACCGCCGGGTCGCTCGGCATCGCGGTGCTCGTGTCGTTCTTCGCGCTGCTCGTCATTACGAGCAGGCGTCTGACGATGAAGCGCCTCGTCGCGAGCAGTCTCTTGATGGGCGCGGGCATCGCGGCGATGCACTACACGGGCGATGCCGCGATGCGGATGCAGCCCGCGATCACGTACGATCCGCTGCTGTTCGCGGCGTCGATCGTGATTGCGGTGGTCGCATCGGGGGCGGCGTTGTGGATCGCCCATACGCTCTCGGATGCGAACCAGACGAACGTGCTCGCCAAGCGACTCGGGTCGGCGCTGGTGATGGGCCTCGCGATCACCGGCATGCACTACACGGGCAACGCGGCGGCGGAGTTTCTGCCGGGCTCGATCTGCGGCGCGGCCAACGACATCGACTCGCGCTGGCTCGCGACAACTGTCGTGCTATTCACGCTGACCATTCTGATCATCACGCTCGTGCTGTCGCGCTTCGATGCGCGCACGGCGCTGCTTGCAGGTTCGGTGTCGCGGCTGAACGGGCAGATCGTACGCATGGCGACCTTCGATACGCTCACGGACCTGCCGAACCGCCGCACGATGAACGAGCGCATCGATCGCGCGATCCGAAACGCGCGTCACAGCGACAGCCGTTTCGCGATTCTCTTCATGGACCTGGATGGCTTCAAGACGATCAACGACTCGTTGGGCCATACGGTCGGCGACGAAGTGCTGAAGGCATTCGCGCGACGTCTGCAGGAATGCGTGCGCGGCGGCGACACGGTGGCGCGTCTGGGCGGCGACGAGTTCGTCGTGATGCTCGAACACCTGCACGCGCCGACGGATGCCGAGAAGATGGCCGAACGCATCCTCGATACGATGAAAAAGGGACTCGTCGTCGGGAGTCATCCGTTGCAGGTGATGCCGAGCATCGGCATTGCGCTCTTTTCGCAGGATGGCGACAGCGTCGAATCGCTGCTCAAGCACGCGGACGTCGCGATGTACGAAGCGAAGCGCGGCGGGCGCAGCACGTATCGCTTCTTCGAGGCGAGCATGAACGAGGCGGCGGTGCGGACGTTGCAGATTCAGCAGGCGTTGCACGAGGCGCTGAATGGCGGCCATTTCTATCTTCTGTTTCAGCCGAAGTTCCGAGGCAAAAGCGGCGAGCTGGCGGGCGCGGAAGCGTTGATCCGGCTGGATCATCCGGAGATCGGCACGTTGACGCCGCTCGAGTTCATCCCGATCGCGGAGCGTTCCGGACAGATCGTGCAGATCGGATACTGGGTCGTGCGCGAAACGTGCCGGCACATGTCGCGTTGGCGCGCGGAAGGGCGTCCGCCGGTGAAGGTGGCGATCAACCTGTCGCCGCGGCAGATGCACGAGGCGGATCTTGTCGCGAACATCATGACGATCGTGCGCGAGGAAGGCGTCGAGAGCGAGCAGATCATGTTCGAGATCACCGAGTCGGTGGCGATGCAGGACGCGCCGCGCACCATCGAGATGATTCGCGCGTTTCAGGAGAATGGTTTCGAGATCGCAATCGACGATTTCGGCACCGGATATTCGAGCCTCGCGTATTTGCAGCGGTTTCGCGCGAAGCAGTTGAAGATCGATCGGTTCTTTACGAACGGGCTGGATGAGAACGGGCAGGAGGGGCGCGCGATCGTATCGGCGATTATTGCGCTCGCGCATTCGCTCGATATGGATGTCGTGGCGGAAGGCGTCGAGACCGGGTCGCAGCTCGATCGCTTGCAGGACATGATGTGCGATGAGATGCAGGGGTTCTTGCTGGCGATGCCTTTGTCGGCGGATGCGTTTGGGGGGATGCTGGAGAAGGCTGCTGTCGGTGTTTGATTTTTGGTCGTGGAATCCTGTGAAATCAGGATTTCACGAAACGAGCCCGAGGGAAAGCCACACAAAAGACGCAAACACGAACCTCAATCCATCGCCGCGTGCGCCACCGACTCCTCCGCCGCGGCCTTCTTCGCCGGCCGGATCAGCAGCAGCAACGGCACCACCAACAACGTCGCGACAAACATCAGCTTGAAGTCGTTGAGATAAGCAATCATCGAAGCCTGCTGCGTGATCGTTTGATTGAGCATCGCCATGTCCGTCATCGAGCCGCCGGACAGCATCGGCTGCATCGCCGGATTGAACGGCGTCACTTGCGCGGCGAGGTCCGCGTGGGCGACCTGCGTGTTGCGCGTCATCAGCGTCTGCACGATCGAAATACCGATACTGCTGCCGATATTGCGCATCAGGCTGTAAGTCGCGGTGCCATCCGCGCGCAACTCGGGCGTGAGCGTCGAAAACGTCAGCGCCGACAGCGGCACGAACACGAGTCCCAGCCCGAAGCCCTGAATCACGCCCGGCCAAACGATATCCGATGCCGACAGCACGATCGTGTAATGCATCATCTGCCAGAGCGCGAACGCCGAAATCAGAAATCCCGACAGCAGCAGGACACGCGCATCGATGTGCTTCAGCAGGCGTCCGGCGACGAGCATCGCGATCATCGTGCCCGCGCCGCTCGGCGCCGTGACGAGGCCTGTCGTCGCGACCGGATAGTTCATCAGGTTCTGCAACATCGGCGGCAACAGCGCGCGCGTCGCGTACATCACCGCGCCGATCACGAAGATGAAGCACGTTCCGGTCGCGAAGTTGCGGTCCTTCAGCAACTGATATTTGAAGAACGAGCGCGACCCGGCCGTCGCCGTATGCGCGATGAAGAACACGAAACTCAGCGCCGCGAGAATCGCCTCGATGCGGATTTCCATCGATCCGAACCAGTCGAGTTGTTCGCCGCGATCGAGCATCGCCTGGAACGCGCCGATCGCAAGGCCGAGCGTCGCGAAGCCGAACGCGTCGAACTTCACCGCGCGGCGCGCGATCTGCGCGGGCAGAAACGTCACTACGCCGAAGAGCGCGAACGCACCGATCGGCACGTTGATGAAAAAGACCCAGCGCCAGTTGTAGCTGTCCGTGAGCCAGCCACCGAGCGTCGGACCGAGAATCGGACCGACCATCACTCCCATGCCCCAGACGGCCATCGCCTGGCCCTGTTTCTCGCGCGGATTGATGTCGAGCAGGATCGATTGCGACAGCGGCACGAGCGACGCCCCGAACACGCCCTGCAACAGCCGCGACGCGACGATCTGCGTGAGCGTCTCCGACAGCCCGCAAAACGCCGACGCGACGGTGAAACCCGCAATCGAAATACACAGCAGCTTCTTCACGCTCAACTGGTCCGAGAGCCAGCCAGTGAGCGGCGTAGCGATCGCGGCGGCGACGATATACGAGGTCAGCACCCAGGTGATTTCGTCCTGCGACGCCGACAGCGTGCCCTGCATATGCGGCAGCGCGACGTTCGCGATGGTGCTGTCGAGCGTCTGGATCAGCGTGGCGAGCATGATCGAGACAGTCAGCATGCCGCGGTTCAATGGCGCTGCGGCGCGTTCCGTGGGGACTTCGAGGGACATGGACGTGGCCGCAAGGCGGCGGCTTTTGTAAGTACGATGATGATAAGCAGGCTTATTATAGAGCGGCCGCGATCTCGCGCAATGCGGTCAATTACCGGGTGTGCACGAGATGCGCGCATCGAAAGGCGTTACATATAATCGCGCGATGGAAACCCAACTCGACAAACGCTTCGGCTTTCTGGTCGCGGACGTGGACCGCCTGTGCGGCAACCGCTTCGACGTGCTGGCGAAGTCATCGCTCAATCTGACGCGCGCGCAATGCCGCGTGCTCGCGTATCTCTCGCATTACGGCGAGGTCAATCAGGCGCGGCTCGCCGGGCTGCTGGAAGTCGCGCCGATTTCCGCCGGCCGTCTGCTCGATCGCATGGAAGAGGGCGGCTGGATCGAGCGCCGCCCGAATCCCGACGATCGTCGCGAGCGTCAGGTTCGCATGACCGCGAAGGCGGAGAAGGCGCTCGACCGCGCGCGGCGCGTCGGCGACGAGATCGCAGCAGAAGCGCTCGCGGGCTTCAGCCGGCAGGAAAGCGAGCAATTGATCGCGCTTCTGCAACGCGTGCGCGGCAATCTGAGCCGTATCGTCGATCGGTGATTCATCCGCGCTTGGATCGCCGATTGCTTCAGCGTTGTCCGCAAGCGTCGTTGTCAAGCGCCGCCATCCATCCGGAGAAGATCGATCATGAACAAACGCACCGCACCGTTGGCCGTCCTCGCGCTGTCCGTCGCCGCTTTCGTCTCGATGCCCATCGCACAGGCGCAAGACACGGCCGCATCCACGCCGAAGCAGATCAAGAAAGCCCAGCGAAAGGAAGCGCGCGCGAAGAAGAACGCCGAGCTGAAGCAACTCGAGCAGAACGGCTACAACCCCGCTGGCGAGCAGACCAACTACCCGCAGAATCTGCAAAACGCGCAGTCGAAGATCAATGCGCAGAAGGCGGGCAAGCCGGCGCCGGCATCGACGCCGTAATCGGACGCTTGTTCCGGGACGACGCGGAAAACGCCATCCGCTTCATTAAGGCAGTCGATACGACGAGATCGCGTTGATCGCAAAGCGCGCGACGCATGATGCGGCAATCGCGTGATGTCCGGGCTCGACGCCGACGGCGGGATACGGCAGTATCTCGGCATCAGGCGCAAGTTCCAGATATGCGACGAAGAGCCGGAATACGGCCGATGTATCGGGGAGGCCACGCATGCGATGGCGGTCATGGCTGTTGATCTTCGCGCTGTGCGACGCACACGCGGCATCGCGCTACTACGCGCCCGTGACGTTTTATCCGCACGACGCGGTGCGGGTATCGCGTTTCGCATCGAAGGCCGGGGCGATGCAGGTGCCTTACGGCGCAGGCGCGAAAGTCGAGGAAGGCGACTTCTATATCGTTTCGAACGCAACTTTCAAGACGCTGACCGCGCAAGTGCAACGCGATGGCACGATCGCGCTCGTGCAGTCCGAGTGGACGCCCGAACGCGCCGCGAGCCAGATCTGGACCATCGACAAGGAAGGCAGCGGCTTTCGTCTTTACTCGAAGCTATATGGACGTTACGTGACGCTCGGCGCGCGTGTCGAGCTCGAAGCGCCATCGGGCGATGCGCGGCAGAACTGGAGCATCGAAGCCGATGCGAACGTCGTGACCATCGCGGCCACCGGCACGAAGACGGGACTCGTCGTCGGGCATCATGCGTTGCGCGACGGTGCGTCCGTCGAAGTCAGTGCGCAGGCCGGACAGTGGCGTCTGTACAAGACCGGAAGCGATGGCGGCGATCATGCGTATCGCACGCTCGATGCTTCGGCGCGCTCGACTTACGACAACATCGGCAGGCGCTATCACTTGAGCGCGTATGCACCCGATGCGATCGAGGCCGAACGGCTCGGCGGTTTTCGCTGGACTGACTATCATCCGTCGGGGCTGTATGTGTCGAAGGGCGAAACCGTCGTGATCGATGTGAACGGTCTCGCCGACGATGGTCCCGATGGCCTCATCGTCATGGTCGGCAACAAGAACGGCTTCTATCGGCGGCAAGCCGCGGGCGATCCGCAAACGATCCTCGCGACCGAAGGACGCAACGCGTTCGTCGCATCGCGCGATGGCTTGCTCTACTTCGAATACATCGACAGCGGATACAACGAGCGGCCACGTACGTCGATCGATGTCATCGTGCGCGAAGGCGGCAAGCCGGTGCCGTTCTATGTCGAAGGTGCGACGACGCCCGCCGAATGGCGCGCGATGCTGCAGCGTCATGCGGATGCGCCGCTCGTCGAGATGGTCGGCAAGCGCACGATGTTCACCGTCGCGCGCGCCATGTACGACAAGTCGGGCGCAGCGGATCCGGCCGCATTGCTCGATTATGTCGAGCGCATCATGGGCTATCACGACGAACTGTCCGGACTCGATGGCACGGAAGCACTCGATGCGCCGTCGCCGTTGCGCGTGCATTTCGTGCAGGACGCGATTTCGACCCACGCCGAGTTGCAGAACACGTATCTCTACGCGACGTACTACATGATCGGCCTGCCGCTCAATAGCGCGGCCGAGACCTTGCTCAAGCCCGCGAAAGCCGACGAATGGGGCGTATGGCACGAGATGGGACACATGTATCAGCAATGGGACTGGACATGGCCGGGCGTGACGGAGACGACGGTGAACGTCTATTCGCTGCATGCGCTGGAACGCCTCGGCACGCCGATGCCTTCGCCGCTGCTGCAAGTCGTCGACGCGCGCGGCAAGAAGAATCGCATCGATCTCGCGGCGCAGTATTTCGCGCAGCCGTCACGCAATTTTCTCGACGATGCGTCGTTTCCGATGCCATCGGAAGCGCTCTGGATCAGGCTCGTCATGTACGAGCAGTTGCGCCGCGCACTCGGCAACGGCTTCTATGCGCGGCTGCACAAGCTGTATCGGCGGCATCCGCTGACGGAGGATGAAGGCGGCGACCAGAACGAAGTGCAACGCTTCGTGCTGCGTGCGTGCATGGCGGCCAATCTCGATCTGACGGATTTCTTCGAGCGATGGGGACTGCCGGTCGATGCTGGCACGCGTGCGGCGATTGCCGGGCTGAAGCTGAGCGCGCCGAAGACCGATTTGACGCGCACGCGTATTTAAGGCAAAAAAACGCCGACGCATGCACGCGTCGGCGAAGTCCTGGCTTTTACGAGGGCTGCCAGAAACGCTTCAGTTCCTCATGCTGCATCCGCGAGCCGAATGGTCTGCTGTTCTTTGCGCCGCGTCCCCGGCCGGCCGATGAGCGCGCCCGGCACATTACCGATGCCGAACGCGGGTCGCGCGAGAAAGAAACCCTGCGCGAGCACGTGCGGCCACTGCGCAATCCATTGCGCCTGCGCGGCCGTTTCCACACCTTCGACGACGATCGCCACCTTCAGCCGCGTAAGAAGCGTGAGCACCGACGAAAAGACCAGACACGCGTTCGGGCAGCGCGGCGCTTCGGCGAGCAGTTCCTTCGCGATCTTGACGGTGCCGAAGTCGATCGGTCCGAGCGCGGCGAGACATGAATAGCCGGTGCCGAAATCGTCCATCGCGACGCTCACGCCCTTGTTCTTGAGACGCCGCACGACCTTGCGCATCGCCGGCATGCGCGCGAGATCCTCGCTTTCCAGCAGTTCGAGTTCGATGCAATCGGGCGTGATGTCGTGCGCGCGGCAAATCGATTCCATCCGCTCGGCGAAGCCCGGCAACGCCGCGACCGATGGCGGGACGTTCACGGCGACCGAATAGTGTGCGCCGCCACTTTCGCGCCACTCGCCAATTTCGGACGCGACCGCGTCCAGCACGAACCATGTCAGTTCGCGCATGATGTCGGCGTCCTTGAACGCCTCGCTGAATGCGCCTGGCAGCAATACGCCGTATTCCGGATGACGCCAGCGAATGAGCGCTTCCATTTGCGCGAGTTCGCCGCCGTGGACTCGGTAGATTCCCTGATAGGCGATGCAGAATTCTCCGGCCTTGAGGCCTTCGAGTATGCGATGCCTGAATGCATGATCTGACTCCGGCGCGGCTTTCGCGACAGGCGAGCCGTGTGTCGTTCTTTTCATGCTCTAGCCATCCCTCCCAGTTGGTCGTGGAAGCGGTTGCACGAGTCGTGCCAGAAACTATGATCGCGCGTCGTCCAATCCAAGTAAATTCGGTGAGCCCCTTGGAGACAACGTTTGCCTCTTAAGGGAGCGCTTGCGCTTGCGTGTGGACGCATCGTTCAGCCATCCCGAGTCACGTAACGCAACCGTAACGCGTGATGGTCTGTGTGGGCTGGCGCACATAACGCAAGCACATATTGCGCTGCATCGGCATGGCGTTTTGCAGTTTTGTATATAGCGATTCCGGAACATTTGTAATCCCGACTAGTGCCGGCGCCGGGAAAATGATCGCTGCGAACGGCGGGCGCGCACCAAAAATGGGACACGCGGCGCTTCCGCACAGGCGACCGCCGGTCGATGAGCATGGGTATGCCGCTGTCTTCGCTTACGACAGTCTTTCCGCGACGTCGACCGTCAGGCGGTCGCGGTTTCGGCGACAGGGCGCATGCGTTCCAGCGCGCTGCCATCCTCGCGGAACAGATGCACATGGCGAATGCTGAAGCCCGCGTTCAGGCGCTGTCCTTCGACGGCCGTCGATTCGCCCGAGCCTTTCACCTGAATCACGAGTTCGTTCGGCAAACGGACATGCAGCAGCGTCTCGCCGCCGAGATGCTCGATCACCATGACTTCGCCTGCAAGGCCGCTGTCGATATCCCCGCCGCCCGATTCGACGAAATGCTCGGGCCGGATGCCAAGCGTAAGCGTCTCGCCCGCGTGCACGGACGAAGCCGCGAACGGCAGCGTCAACGACTCGCCGCCCGGCAATTCGATGGTGACGCCCATAGCATCCACGCGCAACACGCGCACATCCATGAAGTTCATTTTCGGCGAGCCGATGAAACCCGCGACGAAGCGATTGTGCGGCGTGCGATACAGCTCCAGCGGCGAGCCGATCTGTTCGACGCGTCCATGATTCAGCACGACGATGCGATCGGCCATCGTCATCGCTTCGGTCTGATCGTGCGTGACGTAGATCATCGTCGCATTGAGCTGCTTGTGCAGCTTGATGAGTTCGAGGCGCATCTGCACGCGCAATGCGGCGTCGAGATTGGAGAGCGGCTCGTCGAAGAGAAAGACTTTCGGCTCGCGTACGATGGACCGGCCGATCGCCACGCGCTGACGCTGCCCGCCCGACAGCGCGCGCGGACGCCGTTCGAGCAACTGGCCGATCTGCAAAATCTCGGCCGCGCGATGCACGCGTTCCTTGATCTGCGCTTCGGGCAACTTGAGCATGCGCAAACCGAACGCGATGTTCTCGTACACCGACATGTGCGGATAAAGCGCATACGACTGAAACACCATCGCGACGCCGCGTTGCGAAGGCTCGAGTTCGGTGACGTCCTCGCCGCCAATCAGTACTTGCCCTGAGTCGCAGCGTTCGAGTCCGGCGATGGTGCGAAGCAAGGTCGACTTTCCGCATCCCGAAGGACCGACGAAAACCATGAACTCGCGATCGGTCACTTCTATGTCGACGCCCTTCAGCACGTCGACGCCAGCGAATGCCTTGCGGATCTGCTGCAAATGAACTGCGCTCATGCGTTGTCTCCCGTTTGCTGCTGCGGCAGCGCAGCATCCGATGCGTCGTCGAATTTGTTCTTGACAAGCTGTTCGCGCCAAAATATACAATTGTAAAACCGAAATTACAAGTGAAACGACGCGCACCAAGGATCACGAACGAACGCACCAGAGAAGCCGTATCCGCTCGAAAAATACCAAGGAGACAGGCATGAAGAAGCGCTTCATTCCGGCCATGCAAGCCGGTCCGATCAAACACGCCACGGCAGTCGCGCTCCTCACGGCGAGCGCGGCGTTCGCAACATCGAACGCGCAGGCCTGGACTCTGAAGGAAGCGGCGCAGCCGTATTCGGGCACCACGATCAAGGCCATCTTTCTCGATCGTCCCGGCTACAAGGCCGCGCAGCAACTCATTCCGCAATTCGAAAAGGAAACGGGCATCAAGGTGCGCTGGGAAGTGATTCCCTATGAGAATACGCGCGAAAAGGAAGTGCTCAACTTCGTCGGCGGCGGCGACCAGGACATCGTGCTCGTGGACGTCGTGTGGATCGGCGAATTCGCGAGCAACAAGTGGCTCGTGCCGATCAAGAAGTTCACCGACGATCCGAAGCTCGCGGATCCGAATCTCAACCTGAAGGGCTTCTTTCCGATCCTGCTCGATTCGTTCGGCTCGTGGGACAAGGTCACCTACGGCCTGCCGTTCGATAACTACTCGGGCCTGATGTTCTACAACAAGTGCATGTTGAAGGACGCGGGCTTCGACGAGCCGCCGAAGACCTGGGACGACTTGCTCAACACCTACGCGCCGAAGCTCACGAAGGGCGACAAGTTCGCGTTCGCGCTGCAATCGCGGCGAGGCGAAACGCAGTCGGCCGATAGCTTCATGCGCGTGCTGTGGCCGAACGGCGGGTCGCTTCTCGATGCGAAGTTCAAGTCGAATCTGATGTCGCCGCAATCGCAGGCGGGCCTCGAATATCGGCAGAAGCTGATGAAGTACATGCCGCCGGGCATCGTCGACTTCGATCACGCCGAAGCGGTGAACGCGCTTGCGCAAGGACAGGTCGCGATGATCACCGAATGGTCCGCGTTCTATCCGACGCTCACCGATCCGAGCAAGTCGAAGATCGGCAACTGTCTCGCGATCACCACCGAACCGAAGGGACCGGCCGGACTTAAGCCCGCGCTCGGCGGCTTCTCGCTTGCAGTGAACGCGAAGTCGAATGCGAAGAAGCAGGCCGCGTCGTGGCTCTTCATTCAATGGATCACGTCCGAAGCCATGGCGAAGCCTTATCTCGAAGCGGGCGGCGTGCCGGCGCGCATGGCGATCTATGAGGACAAGGCCGTGCAGGACAAGTATCCGTTCGTGAAGCCGATGGTCGAATCGTGGCAGGGCGGCGTGCCGGATTATCGTCCGCGCTTCCCGGAGTGGCCGGCGATTTCAGAAGTTATCGGCGAATGGGGCAGCAAGATGATGCTCGGCCAGGTGACGGTGAAGGAGGGCGCGCAGACCATCGGTCAGAAGACCGAGGACATCCTGAAGAAAGCGGGCTATTACGACGGCAAGAAGCCTTTGCTGAAGTAATTCTGTTCACGGGACCGGAGGCGATCGAATGGCATCACCTGTAATGCATGCGCGCGGACCGCGCAAGCCCGCGCGCTACTTCGGCGTCCTGCCGCGTTCGCCCGCCTTCTGGTTCCTGATACCCGCGATCGCGGCGCTCGCGATCATCGGCATCTATCCGCTACTGCTTGCGCTCTATAACTCGTTTCATCAATACAAGCTCGCGGACCTGGCCTCGGGCACGCCGTTCGTCGGCGTCGATAACTACATCGCGACGCTGACCGATCCGACCTTCTGGGAAGCGCTCGGACGCACGGCATTGTTCCTGTGCGTGACCTTGCCGATCGAAGTCGCGCTCGGGCTCTTTGCAGCGCTGCTGTTGCATCGCACGGAGCTGCCGTGGATGCGCGCGGCGGCGCGCGTGAGTCTCGTCATTCCGATGGCGACGACGTATGCGGTGGTCGGGCTCATCGGCCGCCTGATCTTCAATCGGCAGTTCGGCGTGGCGAACTATCTGACAGGTCTCATCGGCATTCCGCCGCAGGACTGGCTTGCGGACCCGACGCTCGCGTTCGTCTCCGTGATGATCATGGATATCTGGCAATGGACGCCCTTCTGCGCGCTGATCCTGCTCGCCGGGCTTTCGATGGTGCCGAAGGAAGCCGAAGAAGCAGCGCGCCTCGAAACGCCGAAGTGGAGCATGATTTTGTGGCACCTGCAGCGTCCGTATCTTCTTCCGGGTCTCACTGCGATTCTTATTCTTCGTTCCGCCGATATGCTGAAGATGTTCGACGCCGTCTTCACGATGACGCGCGGCGGGCCCGGCGCCGCGACGGAATTCATCAGCGTCTATATCCAGCGCGTCGGCTTTCGTCTCTTCGATCAGGGCATGGCTTCCGCACAGGCGATCATCCTGCTCATTCTGACGATCGTGCTGTCGCGTCTCTATATTCGCTTCGTGTATCGGGAGGCCGCGTGAGTTCGATAGGCATGCAAGGCACGCAACGCGCAGAGCGCGCACGCGCGGCAAGAAAACGCGCTACTGTATGGCACTTTCTGGGCCTCGTCGTAGTGTTCATGTCGTCGGTGTTTCCGTTCTACTGGATGGTCACGACGAGCCTCAAGAGTCAGGCCGATGCGCTCGCGTATCCGCCGAAATGGCTGTTCTCGCCGACGTTTCATCACTACTCGGCGGCACTGTTCGAACATGACGTCGCGAGCAGTTTGCTGAACTCGCTCATCATCGCGAGCAGCACGACCGTCCTCGCCATCCTGCTTGGCACGCCAGCCGCTTATGCGCTCGCGCGCTACGAATTTCGCGGCAAGGAAGACCTCTGGTTCTGGTTCATCTCGAACCGCATGGTGAGTCCCGTCGTGCTCGCGGTGCCGTTCTTTCTGATCGCGACGAAGCTCGATCTCGTCGATACGCATATCGTGCTGATCCTGCTGTATCTGACGTTCTCGCTGCCCATCGTCGTATGGATCTGCACGGACCAGTTCCGCAACATTCCCGTCGAGCTCGACGAAGCCGCGCGTCTCGATGGCGCATCGCCGTGGCGCGTGTTCTGGCGCATCAATCTGCCGCTCGCGATGCCGGGCATCGTCGTATCGGCGATCTTCGCGTTCATCTTCTCGTGGAACGATCTGCTCTATGCGCTCGTGCTCACGCGCAGCGACGCGATTACCTCGCCGGTTGCGGCGACGAGCTACATGAGCGGTTATGAATTGCCCTGGGGCGAGATCATGGCGACGGGCACGCTGATCGTGCTGCCCATGGTCGTGTTCGCGCTGGCCGTGTCCGGGCGATTGGTGCAAGGGCTCACGATGGGCGCGGTGAAATAAAATCGCGCGGCCTTTCATTGAACAACAGGACAACATGAGCAAGAGCGCACCGCCCATCGCCATCGCGGAAGCGGACGATTCCATCGATTCGGAAGAAGAACTGCAGGCGCGCGTCGCGTGGCATTACTACGTCGGCAATCTGACGCAGCAGGAAATCGCGCAGCGGATCGGAAGCAATCGCGTGCGCGTGAACCGGCTGCTTGCGGCGAGCCGCGAGTCCGGCCTCGTGCAGATCACGATCAATAGCAAGATCGTGCCATGCGTCGCGCTGGAAGAAGCGCTCGCGAAACGCTTCGGCCTCGAATGCGCGGTGGTCGTGCCGAGCGGCGCGAACAACGAGGCGAACAATGCGGCGCTCGGCATCGGCGCGGCGTCGTACTTCGCGAGGCAGATAGTTGCAGGGCAAACTATCGGCCTCGGCTGGGGCCGCACGATCCGCGCCGTGTTGCGCGCGCTGCCGCAGCGCACGTACGGCGCGGTGTCGGCGGTGTCGCTGCAGGGCGGGCTGTCGCATTGCCCGAGTATCAATACGTTCGATATCGTGTCGGACTTCGCGAACATCTGCCGCGCCGACAGTTATCTGTTCGCCGCGCCGATCTACGTGAGCAGCCAGAAAGCGCGCGACGTGATCCTGCAGGAAGAAACCGTGCGCGAGACCTATGAACTCGCGCGCAGTGCCGATCTCGCCTTGCTGACGTGCGGCGATCTGACGGAATCGCTCGTCGTGACATACGGCATCGACAATCCGGAGCAATTGCGCACGTTGCAGAAGGCGGGCGCGGTCGGCGACATGCTCGGCCACTTCATGGATGAAGACGGGGAGCTGATCGATCATCCGTTGAATCGACGCACCGTGGCGATCACGCTGGACGACCTGCGCAAGATCAAACGCGTGATTCTCGTGAGCGGCGGCAAGAAGAAATTTCATGTCACGCGCGCGGCATTGCGCGGGCGTTATCCATCCGTGCTCGTGACCGACGAGGACACCGCAAGACGCCTGTGCGACGAGCCCTGAAGAGGACACCATGACGACCATCGACAGAAATCGCGAATTCGCGGGCAAGACCGTGCTCGTCACGGGGGCGGGCAAGGGCATCGGTCATGCAACGGTTCATCTGCTGATCGAGCGTGGCGCGCGTGTCATTGCATTGAGCCGCAGCGCAGCCGATCTCGATCTGCTGAAGAAGGAGACGGGTTGCGAGATCATTGCCGCCGATCTCGCCGATGCCGACGGTGCACGCGAAGCGGCGCGCGCCGTTCAGCCCGTCGATCTGCTCGTGAACAACGCGGGCATCGCGGTGTTGGAGCCGTTTCTCGATACGACCGTCGAAGCCTTCGATCTGACGATGAACGTCAACGTGCGCGCAGCGATGATCGTCGCGCAAGAGTGCGCGAAGAACATGATCGCGCGTGGCGCGGGCGGTTCGATCGTAAACGTATCGAGCCTGTCGGCGAATGTGGGCTTCGCGCTGCACGCGTCGTATTGCGCATCGAAAGGCGGACTCGACGCGATGACGCGCGTCATGGCCAACGAGCTCGGCCCGCACGGCATACGCGTGAACGCGGTGCTCCCGACCGTCACGATGACCCCGATGGGTGAAAGAGCGTGGAGCGATCCCGCCAAATCCGAACCGATGCTTGCGCGCATTCCGATGAACCGCTTCGTGGAGCCGGTGGAAGTCGCGCGCACGATTGCCTATCTGCTTTCCGACGATTCGAGCATGGTCAGCGGCGTGAGCCTGTTGGTCGATGGCGGATTTCAGGCGCGCTGAGATTAGCTTCGCGATTCAATCAACGACACCGGAGACTTGTAATGACCGATTCACAGATGACCGCGATCGTATGCCGCGCGCCGAAAGACTATCGCGTCGAACGCGTGCAACGCCCGAGCGCGGCGAGAAACGAACTCGTGATCCGCATTGCGGCATGCGGCATTTGCGCGAGCGATTGCAAATGCTGGTCGGGCGCGAAGATGTTCTGGGGCGGCCCGAATCCGTGGGTCAAGGCGCCGGTCATTCCGGGACACGAGTTCTTCGGTTATGTCGAAGAACTGGGCGAGGGCGCGGAAGAACATTTTGGCGTGAAGAAGGGCGATCGCGTGATTGCCGAGCAAATCGTGCCTTGTGCGAAATGCCGCTATTGCAAGTCGGGCGAGTACTGGATGTGCGAAGTGCATAACATCTTCGGCTTCCAGCGCGAAGTCGCCGATGGCGGCATGGCCGAATACATGCGCTTTCCGCCGACGGCGATCGTGCATAAGATTCCGGACGGCATTTCACTGGAAGATGCGGCGATCATCGAGCCGCTTGCGTGCGCGATCCATACGGTGAATCGCGGCGATATCCAGTTGAGCGATGTCGTTGTGATCGCGGGCGCGGGGCCACTCGGTCTGATGATGACGCAAGTCGCGCATCTGAAGACGCCGAAGAAGCTCGTCGTGATCGATCTCGTCGAAGAGCGGCTAGCGTTGGCGCGCGAGTACGGCGCGGACATCACGATCAACCCGAAGACCGACGATGCGCTCGAAACGATTCGCTCGATCACCGATCGCTATGGCTGCGACGTATATATCGAAACGACCGGCGTTCCTGCGGGCGTTACGCAAGGACTGGAGCTGATTCGCAAGCTCGGCCGCTTCGTCGAGTTCTCCGTGTTCGGCGCGGATACAACCGTCGACTGGTCGATCATCGGGGATCGCAAGGAGCTCGACGTGCGCGGCGCGCATCTCGGACCGTATTGCTATCCGATCGCGATCGATCTGCTCGCGCGCGGACTCGTCACGTCGAAGGGCATCGTCACGCATGGCTTCACGCTCGACGAGTGGGACGAAGCCATCAGGATCGCGAATTCGCTCGATTCGATCAAGGTGCTGCTCAAGCCGTAACGACTGCCGGCGTGCGCGTCGCGATTCCGATGCATGCGTTCGCGCCGGAGACGTTCGAGTCGTTCAGGATCTGATGATGTGAAACCCATGCGCCATGCGTTGCATTGCATGGCGCATCGTTCACGAAAGCGACACGCCCAGCAACTTGCCGATTCCATATGTGCAAGCGGCCGCGATCATTCCGATCAACGCTTGTCGCACGGCGGAAAACAGCGCGCCCCGTCCATTGAACAGCGACGTGAACACGCCGATGCCCGCAAGCCCGAGTCCGCTCAAAACGATGCATTGCACGATGCCTTCCGTACCGCTTGCCCAAAGAAAGGCGATGGCCGGAATGATCGCGCCCACGGCGAACAACGTGAACGATGCGAGCGCGGCCGTCCAGGGATTGCCGCCCAACTCGCGCGGATCGAGGCCGAGTTCTTCGCGCGTCAGCGTGTCGAGCGCCTTGTCCTTGTCGCGCATGATTTGCGCGGCGACGCGTTTCGCTTCGGCTGCATCGATGCCCTTTGCCTGATAGATGAGCGCGAGCTCATGCCGCTCCGCGTCGGGCATATGATCGAGCTCGTCCTTCTCCCGCGCGATTTGCGTGCGCGCGAGTTCGCGCGCATTCGTGACAGAGAGCCATTCGCCGAGCGCCATCGATGCCGCGCCCGCGATGAGTCCCGCGAACGCCGTGAGCAGGACCGTTTTGCTATCGCTGCCTGCACCCGCGACGCCCATGATGAGGCAAAAGTTCGACACGAGGCCATCGTTCGCGCCGAGCACTGCGGCACGTAAATCGTTGCCCGATGCGACGCCGCGATGCCACGACTCGGCCGCTGCGATCGCACCGCCTTTACTCAGCCCTTTGCTGCGACTCGCGACTTCCTGCACGATATCCGCGTGATGCCGCTCTTCCGCCGACATCTGCGCGGCATCGGGTTGGCCGGCATATTTATCGCGATCGGCCATTTCGTTTGCGGCGACCGAGCGCAACACGAAGTCCGGTCCGAACGCGCGTGCGAGCGTACGCATGATCCGCGTTTTTGCGCTGATGCGATGCGTTCGAACGGACACGCCATTCGCGCGCAATTTCGCGGCCCATATGTCCGCATGACGGCGCTCCGCTTCGGCCAGCTCGGCATAGACGCGCCGCTTGTCGTCCTGCTTTTCCGCTCGTGCGAGCGTGTCGTAGAGCGCGGCGCTGTCGAGTTCGTCCGCGAGATTGGAGGTAAAGCGCTTGAGTTCTGTCTGGGACGCCATGACGTCACCTTTTTCGTTCGTCTCGTTGATTCAAGAGTAAAGACGAACGACATGTCGCGTTGCTAATAGCCCTACGATGCGCGCTGAGTGAGAATTGAATCGCGTCTCATCGTCGTCATTGTTTAGATGGGGCTTGATTGAATCTCGAATGGAGCGACGTGCGAATCTTTCTCGCGACTGCGCGAAGCGGTACGTTCGGCGCGGCGGCGAGGAGCGTGTTTCGCCTAAAGCGAAGATCGTTTTCGGCAGCAACAATCGCGATGCGCAGGCAACGATGTGCGCATCGGGTGCCGGCTATGCGGTATTGCCGTGTCCGTTAGGCGATGCCGATGCGCGCCTCAAGCGCTTCGATGTCGGTGTAGCGCCAGCCGGAAGAGACGCGATGCCGACGCTAGGCGAAGGTATCAATCGGTATCAATCGATTAGCGATGCAACTAACTGTCCTTTGCGCTTATCCACTTCGAATCCGGGCCCAGGCCAACGCAAAAGAATCGAAGGAGCGAGCGGTCGGAGTTTGAGGCAATCAAAGAACTACTTCAAGGCCGCGCACCAAATCGATGCGTATTAGCGAAGCTGTCCGCAAGCGCTACACGATCCAAGCTCGATTTTTAAAGCGGCGCTACAATCCCGATGCCTAAAACCGACTGGCGCCCCACACAGTCGGCTATTTGCGATATCCGCTGAAACCACTCAAAAGCCGGAGCGCTCATGACCACGCTTTCCATTAACGGCCAGAACCATTCGGTCGATGCGCCACCCGACATGCCGCTTCTCTGGGTATTGCGCGACATCGTAGGACTCACAGGAACCAAATTCGGCTGCGGCATTGCGCAATGCGGTGCGTGTACCGTTCATCTCGATGGCGTCGCGGTTCGTTCATGCGTTTTACCGATTGCCGCCGTTGGCGATCGCAAGGTGACGACGATCGAAGGCATCGGCGAAACACCCGCCGGCAAGAAAGTGCAAGCGGCCTGGCGTTCGCTCGATGTCGTGCAATGCGGGTACTGTCAGTCTGGACAAGTCATGTCCGCCGCGGCATTGCTCGCGACAGTCCCCGATCCCAACGACTCCGATATCGATGCCGCGATGGCGGGCAACATCTGCCGCTGCGGCACTTATCACCGCATTCGCGCCGCCATCAAGCAGGCCGCAAAGGAGGCGTGACATGTCGCAAGGATTGATCGAGGCGGGGCGTCATGCGGCTCGCGCGGGATTGTCGCGCCGCACGTTTCTGAAGTTCGGCGTGACCGCCGGCGTCGCTGCAAGCGGCGGATTGCTGATCGGCTTCAGCTTGCCGGCCGCGAGCCAGGATCAGGGCAAAGGCAAGTCGGTTATCGGAGGCGATGGCGTCGAGTCCGCGCAAGAAGGCGTATTCGCACCGAATGCGTTCGTGCAGATCGACAAGAGCGGCAAGGTCGTGCTCATCATGCCGAAGGTCGAAATGGGACAAGGCGTCTATACCGCGTTGCCCATGTTGATAGCCGAGGAGCTCGAAGTGCCGCTCGATAGCGTCACGATCGATCATGCGCCGCCGAACGAAAAACTTTTCACGGACCCGCTGTTGGGCGGTCAATTGACAGGCGGTTCGACGTCCGTGCGCTATGCGTGGGAGCCGTTACGCAAAGCGGGCGCGGCCGCACGCATGATGCTCGTCGCGGCGGCGGCGCAGGAATGGAAATGCGATCCATCGTCTTGCCAGGCGCAAGGCGGCAAGGTTATGCATGCATCGGGAGAACGTAGCGCGAGTTATGGCGAGCTCGCCGAAGCGGCCGCGAAATTGCCCGTTCCGCAAGACATCAAATTAAAGGATCCGAATAACTTCAAGATCGTCGGCACGCCGGCGAAAAGGCTCGATTCGCCAGAGAAGGTCGATGGCACTGCAATGTTCGGTCTCGATGTGCGCTTACCCGACATGGTGTATGCAGCGATCGTGAATTGCCCCGTGTTCGGCGGAACGCTCGCATCCGTCGACGACAGCAATGCGAAAAAGATTCCCGGCGTGCGTCAGATCGTAAAGTTCGACAATGGCGTCGCGGTGATCGGCGATCATACGTGGGCCGCCAAACGCGGCGCGGCTGCCTTGCAGATCCAATGGAACGAAGGCGCGAGCGCCAACGTATCGACGAAGCAGATCGTCGACGACATGGCCAATGCATCGCAGCGCACGGGCGCGGTGGCGCGTAAGGAAGGGAATGTCGACAATGCGTTTTCCAATGCGAAGACGCGCGTCGATGCGGTGTACGTTCAGCCGTTTCTCGCGCATGCGACGATGGAGCCGATCAACTGCACGGTGCATGTGCGCCCGGATGGTTGCGATATTTGGCTTGGCACGCAAGTGCCCACGCGTATCCGCGATGCCGGAATGAAAGCGACTGGATTGCCTGCGGAAAAGATTCATGTGCATAACCATTTGCTCGGCGGCGGCTTCGGCAGGCGGCTCGAATTCGACATGGCCACGCAGGCGCTCAAGATCGGCAAGGCGCTCGGCGTTCCGGTCAAAGTAACGTGGTCGCGCGAGGAAGACATTCAGCACGACATGTATCGGCCGTGCTATTACGACAAGTTATCTGCGGGACTCGATGCCAACGGCAAGCCGGTTGCATGGACGCATCGCATCGTCGGGTCGTCTGTGCTTGCGCGTTTTGCGCCGCCGGCAGTAAAGGATGGGGTCGATCCCGATGCCGTCGAAGTGGCATCCGATCTTCCGTACGACTTACCCAATCAGCTCGTCGACTATGTGCGGCTCGAACCGCATGACGTGCCCACCGCATTCTGGCGCGGCGTGGGACCGACGCGTGGCACGTTCGTCGTGGAAAGCTTTATCGACGAATTGGCCGTGCAGGCGAAAGTCGACCCCGTCAAGTATCGGCGAGATCTGCTTGGCAAGTCGCCGCGCGCACGCAACGTGCTCGATGTCGCGACGCAGGCGGCGGGCTGGGGACAGCAATCCGTGCCGCAGGGACAAGGGCGCGGCGTTTCGGTGATGCACGCATTCGGCAGTTTCTTCGCCATCGTCGCGGATGTCGCTGTCGACAAAGACGGCGAGGTAAAGGTGAATCGCATCGTGTGCGCCGTCGATTGCGGCATGGTCGTCAATCCCAATACGGTCGAAGCGCAAGTGCAAGGCGGCATCATATTCGGCATTACCGCCGCGCTCTATAGCGAAATCACGATCAAGGACGGACGCGTCGAACAAAGCAATTTCACCGACTATCGAATGCTGCGCATTCACGAAACGCCGCCGGTGGAGGTGCATATCGTCAAAAGCACGGAAGCTCCTGGCGGCATCGGCGAACCAGGCACAGCGGCGCTTGCGCCGGCTATCACGAATGCGATCCATGCCGCAACGGGCAAGCGATTGAGGCGCTTGCCCGTAGGCGATCAATTGCGTAGCGCGTGAGGAGCCCGTCATGAAAAACGCATTCAAGCCTCTCTTTGCGATGCTGTTTGCATTGGCGTCCTCGGCTCATGCAGCCGACGATGCACTCGTCACGCGTGGCGCCTATCTCGCGCGAGCAGGCGATTGCGTCGCTTGTCACTCGACTCAAAAAGGCAAGCCGCTCGCAGGCGGTTTGCCGATGATGACGCCGTTGGGCGCGATCTATACGACCAATATCACGCCCGATCCGGACACGGGAATCGGCCGCTACACGGAAGAGGACTTCGCGCGCGCCTTGCGCGAGGGCGTTGCGAAGGATGGGCATAACCTTTATCCGGCAATGCCTTACCCTTCTTATGCAAAGATAAACGACGAGGACATGCATGCGCTGTACGCGTATTTCATGCATGGCGTCACACCCGTCAAGCAGGCCAATCGTGAGCCGGACATGAAATGGCCGCTCAATATGCGCTGGCCGCTTAAGCTATGGAACGCGGTCTTTCTGGAAAAGGGCGTTTATCAGAACAAATCCGGAAAGGATGTCGCGTGGAATCGTGGCGCTTATCTCATTCAGGGGCTCGGACATTGCGGCTCATGCCACACACCGCGGGGCATCGCATTTCAGGAAAAAGGACTCGACGAAAGCAATAGCGCCTATTTGACGGGCGGCTTGCTCGATAACTGGTTCGCTTCCAACCTGACGGGCGAGCACAATACCGGCCTCGGGCGCTGGTCGGAGCAGGACATTGCCAGCTTTCTCAAGACGGGCGCGAACGCGCACGCGTCTGCATTCGGCTCGATGACGAGCGTCGTCAACAACAGCACGCAGATGTTGAGTGACGACGATCTTGCCGCGATGGCGCGCTATTTGAAGTCGTTGCCCGCGTCGGGGGGCAATGGTGGACCGCGCTATTCATATGATCCCAAAGCGACGAAAGTGTCCTTGTCGCGTCCGGCCGCATCGGATTCGGGAGCGCGGGTCTATACCGCCTATTGCTTGCATTGTCATGGTGCGGACGGCCGTGGCTTCGCACCCATGCTTGCGCCGCTCGCGGGCAATCCAAACGTTCTGGAAAAGGATGCATCGTCGCTGATCAACGTGACGCTGAACGGCACCGGCGATCTGGTTATCGGCGGCGTGCCCGCGCCTTACCCGATGCCGCGCTATGCACCCGTGCTGAACGATCAGCAGATCGCGGACGTACTTACTTTCATCCGGGGCGCGTGGAACAACGGCACGCCGGCTGTGCAGGCATCGGACGTGACGAAGATGCGCAAGGCGACGCAGTGACTGTATGGGTCAGGAAGAAAAATCGATGACATCCAGGTGAATCGAACTGGATGGATGCGCGAGGAATTTGCGATGCACACGTGCACTGATGCGCTCATAACCATCGCTCAGGGCTTTTAGCAAGCGCTCGTCGCTTGCTCCTGTCGGTGCCCAAAAGCACTGTTCCAACGCCTTGCGCGTGATGTTGCATTGAATGGCCTGCTCGCGAGAGAACGCGACGAAGCTGACGGAGGCGCGGTCCGCCGAAATAGTGGCATGGATCAGGAGCTTGCTCGTCATGGTTCGGCAGGAGAGATACGTTTCGCTGAATTTTATTGTGTCAGAATTTGGTGAACTCGCGAATCCTCGAATGAGCGCGAAACGTGCGCAAACGGCCAGAAGCAGGCGTTTTTCGCTTCAAGGCGGTTCCAACGCGGGGGACAAACTTCATATGAATGAATCGAACGTTCGTATTCGGCGTTCACCGACGTTAAAGATTTGCGGAGTAGTCTGAGGTGCAACCTGCGGGATTCGACGCCGCGCGAGATCCCATACCGGCAAGACTGGCGCGGTTGTCCATGAATGTCCATGAAAAATGAAAAGAAAAGCATGCTCAGGTGTACTACTCTAGGAACGATCATCCGAAGCGGCGCGGCACACCGCATCAGCAAGCGGGGCGTGCGGCGCATTCCCGGAACTTCACCGGCAACGTCTACGCGGCTTCTGTTGCGGCGGGCGTTGTCGCCAGCAGGAGCGGAACATGAAGCATCCATCGTTGATGGATCCCTGGAGCCGTACCCTGGCAATGCTCGACAGCCTTCCGAACCGCCCTTCGGAAGCGAACGAGAAGCTCTCACTGATGACACGACCGCTCGTACGGAATGTCCAAGGCAAGACCGCATGCATCGGATCCACCGACGGGCATTGCGTCAATATTCGCGTGCTGGAGCGCTTGAGCGAATCGACGCTCTCGCTTTCCTGGCACGATCCCACGTCGTTCAATTACTCGGAGCAGGTCTGGGCCCTTTGCACTGCCCGCAAGCGCGGAACGTGTGCCTTGAGCGGTCAGGCGATCAGGCGCGGACAGCCTGTTTATAGGCCGAGGCGTGTCGGCAGTTCGGTCCCGCTCAATAGCGGCGCAATGATTCTGGCGCTTGCGCTCACTCCGGCTGAGCAGGAAGCGAGCCTCGTTTCCGAGTGATCGGCTTTCGTCCGCGAGACGCGTGCGCGAAGCACGCGTCTGTGGCCATGCGCGAACTGCCTTGATGATCAAAAGGGATGCGTTATCGCGTATCGTCTGATGAGCGGACGATGACCAAGCTCGTTCAAGTTCAGGTGTATCTGCGAGCGCGCTAACGACATCTGCGTTTTTCTTGCAAGAGCGCTTGGCTTGGGCGTTATCCATATAAGATCTGCAAAGGATGGCAATCGTGCGTCGCGCGGACGCATTACATTGCTCATTCCATTCGCCGCTTGCAGAAATCCATGGGAGGAGTTATGGCCACATTGGCACAGTTGGAAAGCCAGATTCAGAAATTGCAGCGTCGCGCGGATGTATTGCGGGAAAGAAAGTCGATCGAGGTCATCGCCAAAATTCGGGCAATGATGGACGAGTTCGGCTTGACCATTGCCGATCTCGCCAAGGCCGGTTCAGGCACGCGAAAAACACGCGGCCGTCCTGCGGGTTCTGGCCAATCGGCCGTTTCCAGAAAAGGAGCGACCAAGTCCAAGTTGCCGCCGAAATATCGCGACCCGGAATCGGGCGCCACCTGGAGCGGACATGCTCGTCCGCCCGCCTGGATCAAGGATGCGCCTGACCGCAGCGTGTATCTGATCAATGGTGCTGCCAGCAAGAACGGCGCGCGCAAAAGAAAGAGTGCACGCAACGCCGCTGCCTAAAGGTAAGGGAAGGCTTAGGCGAGCAAGGGACTGCGCACGCGGGAAAAACCGCTTGCCCGATCATAAGCAAGCCCGATCTGCAATACGCCAAGATCGCCTTGCGTCGGTCCAATGATTTGCAATCCGGCCGGCAAGCCGCCGGCACCCAGTCCGGCTGGCGCGCTTAGCGCGGGCAGCGATGCCATCGTCGCCGGAACGACGGTCTCCATCCAACGATGATAGGTATCCATCTCGCGGCCGTCGATAACATGCGGCCAGTCCAAGTCCGCATCAAACGGAAAGACCTGCGCCGAAGGCAACACGAGATAGTCGAAACGATCGAATAGCGCATTGATTGCCTGATACCAGGCCGTCCGATCGCGAATTGCACGGGACGCATCTTCTCCCGATAACTTCAGACCTCGTTCAATCTCCCATACCGCTTCCGGTTTGAGCAACTTTCTCTTGGCGGCGTCGCGATAAAGCGGCGCATTGGTGCCGGAGAAGGTAAGGCTGCGCAAATCGATCCAGGCTTTCCATAGACAGTCGAGATCAAAGTCGATATCGGCAGCCTCCACGATGCAGCCCGCCGTTTCGAAGTGACGCAGCGCCGATAAATACGTCTCCATCAAACCCGCTTCCATCGGCAGATGTCCGTTCAGGTCGCCGAGCCAGCCAATACGCGTGCCGCGCACATCGCGCTCGAGCGCGTTCGCGAAGTCAGCGGGCTTGTCGTTTCTGCGTGAAAGAGGCGCGCGAACGTCGAAGCCGGCCTGTACCGACAACAATAGTCCCAGATCGGGAATGGTTCGCGCGATCGGCCCGGCGACGCTGAATTGCTGGAAGAAGACGTCGTCGCTTGGCGCATACGGCACGCATCCTGGCGTCGTGCGAAAGCCGAAGACGTTATTGAATGCAGCGGGCGTGCGCAGTGAGCCCATCATGTCGGTGCCGTCCGCGAAGGGCAGCATGTGCAACGCGACGGAAACCGCCGCGCCGCCGCTGCTTCCGCCCCCCGAACGCGATTGGTCGAAGGCGTTGCGCGTGGTCCCGTACACCGGGTTATAGGTATGTCCGCCCAAGCCGAATTCCGGCGAATTAGTGCGGCCAATGAATATTGCGCCCGCGTTGCGCATGCGCTCGAAGATGACGGCGTCCATCTTCGAAAGTTCGCCTGCATAGAGAGGAGAGCCTTTCGTCGTGACCATTCCCGCGACGGGAAGGATATCTTTGGGCGCTTGTGGAAAGCCATGCAGAGGTCCAAGGCTCTCTCCGCGGGATAGCTGTGCATCGCGCTCGGCGGCGAGAGAGCGTAGTGCATCGCGATCCTGCATCGCAACGATCGCATTCACGACAGGATTGAAGCGATCGATTTGCGCGAGATAGGCGTTCATCACTTCGACGCACGAGACGTCGCGCGCATGAATTGCTCGAGTCAGCGCGATAGCTTCGAGCGAAACAATATCCTTATCGGGCGTTGAGACGGACTTTGCGTCGAGTGCGGTCATGGCTATGTCGTGAATGGCAGACGGATTCAGCAATGAAACTCGGGAAGAACATGTGCGGCGACTTCTTCGATGATATCGCGCGCGGCTCGTCGTTCCGATGTGATGTTGAGCGTCACATGATGCGTTCCGTTCTCGCGCATCTCGCGCAAGAGCGCAACGAGCGCGCGACGTCCCGTGCGATAGCCGAGCGATATGTCGACAGCGGGTTCGTTCGCATCTTCGCTGAGATCGAGCCGCATTGCGACGCCGAATGCACGAAAAGCGCCGGACGCCGCGCGATCGACCGCAGCACGCCACATGCTATATCGCCCGCGCTGAGCTTGCGGCTCGCGATGATAAGTCATCCAGCCAAGCGAATGACGCGCAATCCAGTCGACGCTCTGACCGCCCGAACCGACGGCGAGCATTGGAATGGAAGTGTTATGGCGAGGCAAAAGATAGAAGTCGGGCGCGCCTCCAGGTGCATGATCGGGGATCACGCGAGAGGGCACGGTGACGGCAGCGGCGAGCGTTTCCCAATGTTGCCTGTACAGATCGCGCCGTGTATCCGGATCGCGGCCGAACGCGGCGTATTCCGGTGGACGATCGCCTGAACCGACGCCCAGTATGAAGCGTTGCCGAGACAGGGCGTCGACGGAGATTGCGCCTTTGGCGACATGAAGGCGATGTCTGAGCGTCAGCACGATTGCGCCGCTGATGAGCGCAATGCGTTCCGTGTTCGATGCCAGCGCGCCGAGCAGCACCCAAGGGTCGAGATGTCCGACCGGATCGGGATACTCGATACTATTGAGCGGCACGTCGCGGACCCAGAGCGCACGAAAGCCGAGCCGGTCGGCCAGCCGCGCCAGCGATAGCTGTTCGCTGTAGTCGACGACGCTCTCGTTATCGCGCGTGATCGGCAGCGTGATGCCGATAGAGAGCTTGTCTTGCGCGAAAACCGAGTTCGCGATCGAAGACGACATTGGAGTGTTTTCGCTAGCGTTCATGACACGCGTTGCGTCGAGGAAAGGGTCCGACGCTGATGGTATCACTGCCTTGATAAACGATGCCCGGCGCGATAAAGCACCAGGCATCGTTGAAACGCGAGTCTTTAAGCAGCGGGCACTACGCTGCGCCGAGTGACGATCGATACGACATACGTGACGATGACATTCACGACGAGTGCAATCAGGCCGATATAGACCGGCCACGAAGCATCACCGAGATGGACGACATAAACCGGCTTGAGGCCTTGCGAGATCGCGAGACCGGTGCCCAGCACGATACCGAACAGCCAACCCAGAAATAGGCCGGGCGTGGTCAATCGGCGCGTATAGAGCGTGAACACGATGGCCGGGAATATCTGCAGAATCCATACGCCGCCGAGCAACTGCAGGTCGATCGCATACTGTGTCGGCAGGAACACGATGAATAGCAACGCGCCGAATTTCACGACGAGCGATACGAGCTTCGCCGTCGATGCTTCAGCCGTGGATGACATGTCAGGCGATACGAGTGGACGCCACAAGTTACGGGTGAACAGATTCGCTGCGCCGATCGACATTATCGCCGCCGGCACGAGTGCGCTGATCGCGATAGCCGCAGCCGCGAAGCCCACGAACCACGAGGGAAACAGCGTGCCGAACAACGCCGGCACGACATCCGATGCCGACTTCACATGCACGCCCGCCGCGATCGCCATATAGCCCAGCAGCGCGATCAAGCCCAGAAGCAGCGTATAGGCTGGCAGGAAGATGGCGTTCTTGCGCACCGTCATCGCGGATGAAGACGAGAGCACGGCCGTCATCGTATGCGGATACATGAATGCGGCGAGCGCGGAGCCGAGCGCGAGCGATGCATAGGCCGTGAATTGTCCCGGCTTGAGAATGATGCCCGTCGGGCCACCTTTCGCCTTGAAGTATTGATCGGCCGAATCGAATACATGCGCGTAACCGCCCAGCTTCAAAGGAATCAGCCATACCGCCGCGATCACGACGATATAGATCATGATGTCCTTCACGAAGGCGATCATCGCGGGGGCGCGCAGGCCGCTCGTATAGGTATAAAGCGCAAGAATCACGAATGCGATGATGAGCGGCAGTTCGCCCGTCACGCCGAGGCCCTTGATGACAACTTGCATGCCGACGAGCTGAAGCGCGATATAGGGCATCGTTGCGACGATGCCCGTGATCGCCACCGCAGCAGGAAACCATTTGCCGCCGTATTCGCCCTGCACGTAATCTGCGCCCGTGATGTGATTTTTCGCATGGGCGATCTTCCACAGCTTGGGCATCACTGCAAACACGAACGGATAGACGATGATCGTATAGGGCAGTGCAAAGAAGCCATACGCGCCGACCGAATACACAAGTGCCGGCACGGCAATCACGGTATAGGCCGTATAGAAATCGCCGCCGACGAGAAACCATGAAATCAATACGCCGAACTGGCGGCCGCCGAGGCCCCATTCGTGAAGCTGTGTGAGATCGCCTCGCTTCCAGCGCGCGGCGAAGAAGCCGACGACGGTCACGAGCACGAAGAACGCGATGAAGATGGTCATCGCGACCGGATCGACTGGCGTGAGATCGTTCATTTCAGGCCCCTGTGCACGATGTAAAGCAGGAGCGAAGTGAGCGGCACCCACAAGAACTGATACCAATAGAAAAACGGAAAGCCCGCGAAGGACGGCCGTGTGTCGTTATAGAACGGCAGCCAAAGCAGTGCGACGTAGGGTATCAAAAGCGCAACCCAAAGCCATGGGCCACGGGGCGCATCGTTATCGGATTCCAAAGCTATTCTCCTCGTGAATCGGCGCTGATAAGAACTTGCCGGCGCGCGGCCTCCGCGAATGTTCTGCCGATGCGAGTGAGCGCCGCGCCGCGAACGGCTGCGCATTATCCAACTAATTCGCTTTTATTGCCGGACGCCTAAGAGATGGAAAGGGCTTGTGCCAATCGATGCTTACGCAAGGCTTTCCGCGTCTGCCGAATTCGACGAATCGCCGATAGCTTTGGTCATTTCATGCCTTCAAAAAGCGCGATCTATGCTTACGAAGTTATGACGCGCGGAGAACTCGCTCGCATGCCGGCGAGCATCGCGCGCTTGCCGCCGAAGCCTGCAAGCTTGCGATATTCGAATCCGCTTTCGATGAGTGCGCGTTTGACAATGCCCGCGCTGGTGAACGTGGCGAAGGTTGCGTCGTCTTTTGCCATGCGCGCCAGCGAAGCGAATACGGCGGGCGTCCACATGTCCGGATTCTTGGCTGGCGCAAAGCCATCGAGATAGATGGCGTCCGCTGCAACGCCATGATCGGCCAGGCGTGGCAAGAAGTCGGCGGCGTCGCCATAGCCAAGCGTCAACCTGACCGCGCCGGCAACGAACGTTCGCCGATGCACGCCGCCTTCGAGCAGAGGCAATGCGCGAATGAGCGCGTCGGCCACGGCGCGATAGCGGCATCGTCGATGATCGCCGCGTGCGCCGCGCGTAGATCGTCTGCGCGGAATGGATGCTTTTCTATCGATACGTATTCGAGCGTCGGCGGCCGATGTGCATCGTCGAGCCACGCGGCCCACGTCGCAAGGAAATTGATGCCCATGCCGAAGCCGGTCTCGAGCACCGTGAAGCCATGCTTGCCGCGCCAGCGCGCGGGCAAGTCATTGCCATCGAGAAAGACATGGCGCGCCTGAGCCAGCGCGCCCGCCGCGCTGTGATATATGTCGTCGTGACGCGGCGAATACGGGGATCCGTCACGGAACACGAGCGATGCCGGAATCAGCGGCGCTTCCATCGTTCAGGCATCGGGCGACGATTGATCGAGCGTGATGCCCAGTTCGCCTGCCATTTGCTGAACCATTGCGCGCAATTGCGTGACTTCATGAGCAAGGCGCTTTTGCTCGGACTTCAACGCTTCGAATTCGGAAAGGGAATAAGATTCGCCGCCTTGAGTTTCGCGCGAAGGCATATCGCTCAAGCTTACTTCGCCGCAAAGCAGATGCATCCAGCGGCTTTCGCGCTCGCCCGGTGTGCGCGGCAGCTTCACAACACGCGGCGGATCATTCGCGGCGAGTTCATCCAGAAAGCTCTCGACCGATGATATATCCGCGAACGAATGCAGCCGCGCACTGTTCGCGCGCAACTCCGCCGCGGTTTGCGGGCCCCGCAGGAATAGCGTGGCAAGTAGGGCGACTGACTGACTCGGCACGCCGAGCACGCGGTTCACGTTATGTTCGAAGCGCGGCACACGGCTGCTGCTGCCTTCGATGACGAGACTCAGGCGTTTAAGGCCATCGATCGTCGTCAGCACTTCGTCCTCGCTTACGCTCATCACCGGGGCGCGTGCGGTCTTCTGATTGCATCCCGCGGTTAGGGAATTCAACGAAAGAGGATAGGTGTCAGGCACGGTATGCTGTTTCTCGACGAGCACGCCGAGCACGCGGGCTTCAAGCGGCGTGAGTTCGCGCAGTGCGGGACGGGGTGTGGCTTCAGAGGGCGTGTTCATAAGCGTGATTGACGTGCAGTAAGACGCCTATCATACCGGCGCCGCAGGAAGCTTCTGTCATTCACGCACCTCGATGCAGCATGAAGTTCATCCAGCGCACGTGCATTGTCCGGCAGCGATGCGCTGTTTTGGTGCAAAAGATCGCGACGGCGTATTCGTAGCGTGCTTTATATAAGGAGGCGAACCGCATTAATCATTGGCATCGAAGTTGCTTTTTCTGCATCGGCACTGGGCTGCCCGCGCAATCGATGCTTCACACAGCAATGGTGTGACGGATAAGTGAGCATCGCGCTTCGAGGTCGCCTATCGACGTACCATGCGGTCGGGTACGTCGCGTCTTTCGGGCTCTTCAAGCGTTTGCGAGTGCAACCAGGAATACGAGCGAAGGGGAATCGACGCCCCGGCATGCACTTCATTTGGAAGACCGGCTATGACGCAAGCATTCTTCAACGAGATGTTCGAGCGCAGCGATCTGGAGGCGCGCGGGTTGCCGGCGGTGGCATTTCGCGGCGTGGGTGATCCACGCTCGCATTACCGCGATTTCATGGCCTGGCTTTCCGCTCAAAGCGAGCAGCAGATCGATCTCAAACGCGCCGAAGCGGATCTCAACTTCAGGCGTGTCGGCATAACCTTCGCGGTCTACGGAACGAGCGATCTGCCCGGCATCATTCCGGAGCGCACGATTCCATTCGATGTCATTCCGCGCATCTTCCCCGCCGATGAATGGCGCGCGTTGGAGCGCGGCCTGCGGCAGCGCGTGAACGCGCTCAACCGCTTCATCCACGATATCTATCATCAGCAGGACATCATTCGCGCGGGCATCATTCCCGAGGCGCAGATACTCGGCAACGCTCAATATCGTCCCGAGATGCGTGGCGTCGATGTTGCGCGCGATATTTACGCGCACATCGCGGGCATCGATATCGTGCGAGCCGGGCAGGGTGAGTTTTATGTGCTCGAAGATAACTTGCGCGTGCCATCGGGCGTTTCGTACATGCTCGAGAACCGCAAGATGATGATGCGGCTATTTCCCGATCTATTCGCGCGCAATCGCGTGGCGCCGGTGGCGCACTATCCGGACTTGCTGCTCGATACCTTGCGCGCGGCCGCGCCCGCGGCAGTCGAAAATCCGACCATCGTCGTGATGACACCGGGGATGTATAACTCGGCTTATTTCGAGCACGCGTTTCTGGCGCAGCAGATGGGTGTCGAACTCGTCGAAGGGCAGGATCTCTTTGTCGAGAACGATTATCTGTATATGCGTACGACACAAGGGCCGCAGCGCGTCGACGTGATCTATCGCCGCATCGACGATGACTTTCTCGACCCGCTCGTGTTCCGGCCGGATTCCGCGCTCGGCGTGCCCGGTTTGATCGGTGCATACCGCGCGGGTAACGTCTCGTTATGCAACGCGGTGGGGACGGGCATCGCGGACGATAAATCGATCTATCCGTATGTGCCGGACATGGTGCGCTTTTATCTCGGCGAAGAGCCGATTCTCAACAATGTGCCGACGTGGATGTGCCGCAAGCCGGATGATCTGAAGTATGTGCTCGACCATCTTCCCGAACTCGTCGTAAAGGAGACGCATGGCGCGGGCGGTTACGGCATGCTGGTCGGCCCGGCTTCGACCGCGGCGCAGATTGCAGAGTTTCGTGCTGTGCTCGAAGCGCATCCGGAGAAGTACATCGCGCAGCCGACGCTCGCACTTTCCACCTGTCCGACATATGTGGAGACAGGAATCGCGCCGCGTCACATCGATCTGCGTCCGTTCGTGCTATCGGGCACTGAAGTGCGAATGGTGCCGGGAGGCCTGACGCGGGTTGCATTGCGGGAAGGTTCGCTCGTCGTGAATTCATCGCAAGGCGGTGGCACAAAAGATACGTGGGTACTCGAGCGCTGAGGTCAGTCATAAATAAAGCGCTGCGTCACCAAAGACAACGACAAACAACCGGGATCACCCATGCTGAGCCGTACCGCGGATCATCTCTTCTGGATGGCGCGCTATACCGAACGCGCCGAAAACACCGCCCGGATGCTCGATGCGAACTATCAGCTCTCGCTTTTGCCGCAGTCCGATGAGTATGCGGAACTGGGATGGCGCGCGATGTTGTCGATATCGGAATTGAGTGGAATTTATTCAGCCGCGCATCACGGCATGAAAAGCCGCGACGTGATCGACTTCATGGCGCGCGATCTGTCGAATCCTTCGTCCATCGTCAGTTGTTTGCGTGCTGCACGCGAAAATGCGCGGGCCGTGCGCAGTTCGACCAACAGCGAGTTATGGGAATCGCTCAACACGACGTGGCTCGACTGTCAGCGCATGCTTGCCGACGGCATTCTCGAGCGCGAACCCTATACGTTCTTCGAATGGGTGAAGTTCCGCTCGCATCTTTCGCGCGGCGTGCAGCTCGGCACGCTCGTAAAGGACGATGCGTTCTATTTCATGCGTCTCGGCACTTTCATCGAACGGGCGGACAATACAGCGCGCATTCTCGACGTCAAGTTTGAAATGATGGAACAGCGCGCGGATACTTCCGCACAGCCGTTCGATTATCACCATTGGGTGGCGGTGCTCGGGTCGGTATCGGGTTTTGAGGTGTATCGCCGCGTTTATCGCGATGTCATTACGCCCGAACGCGTGGCGGGGCTGCTGATTCTTTATGGCGACTGGCCGCGTTCCCTTGCAGCGAGCATCGCAGAAGTGGAGCAGTTGATCGGCCACGTGACGAAAGGGCGGGATACGGAAGCGGCGAGGCTCGCCGCGCAATTGAGTTCGGAACTGAAGAACGGGCGCATCGTCGACATCCTGAAAGGCGGATTACACGCTTATCTCGTGGATTTCCTCGCGCGCGTGAACGATCTCGCAGGCCGTGTGAGCCGCGACTTTCTGTTGCCGATCGCGCCGGAACCGCCGATGCAATCGCAAACGCAGTCGCAGTCG
This sequence comes from Caballeronia sp. AZ1_KS37, assembly GCF_023631165.1. NCBI lineage: Bacteria > Pseudomonadati > Pseudomonadota > Betaproteobacteria > Burkholderiales > Burkholderiaceae > Caballeronia > Caballeronia sp. AZ1_KS37. The sequence continues at coordinate 92,768 of NZ_JALQDP010000034.1, forward strand.
CAAAGCAAAGGCTGAGCGCGTGCGTTCAGCGTTTGGCCGCCGCCGCGACGACACGATGCACGAAGCGGAGCTTGTCGATGACAGGCGGCGCGAGCGTGAACGGATAGCCGTCGGGCATGCCGAGACTGCGATTCAGGCTATTCAGGACATAAGTGAGTGGAAACCAGCGTTTCATGAGGTTATCAAACGTGGTTTCGTCGACGGGCGTCTGATCGGTAAGCGTCGGCTCGTGCGGACTATCGGGCACGAGCACGAGGCCGCACGATACGGCGGTATCGAGCGTGTCGACGATATGCAGATAATGCGCCCAGGTCTCCGCCCAGTCTTCCCACGGATGCATCGTGGCGTAGGCACTGATGAAGTTGTCTTCCCATTGAGCGGGCGGACCTTCCTGGTAATGGCGGTCGAGTGCGGCGGCGTAGTCGGCTTGTTCGTCGCCGAATGCAGTGCGAAACGGTGCGATGCGAGCGGTGTCCGCGATCAGGCGATCAAAGAAGTAGTGCCCGGATTCATGACGGAAATGACCGAGCAAGGTGCGATACGGCTCGTGAAGCGCAGAGCGCGTTTTCTCGCGATGAGCATCGTCAGCTTCAGCGATGTTGAGCGTGATGATGCCGTTGTTATGGCCCGTCATTACGCCATGGCCTTGCGCATCCGCTTCGAGAAACTGGAATTCGAGGCCGCGCTCGGGATCTTCCTGACGCGACTTCACGGGCAGGCCCAACTCGGAAAACGTGTACAGCAGGCGGCGCTTCGCGGCTTCGATGCGATACCAGTAGACGCGGTTTTCCGGATTCGAGAGGTTGGGAATGGTGCTCGTCAATTGGCACGAGCAGCACAGCGGGTCGGCCGGATCGACGTCGGGCGCAGGAACGACCCAGTTGCAGACATTTTCGACCACGTAGTTATGGCACGGCCGATAGAGGAGATCTTTGGCGAGCGGATGCAGGCTGCGCCAGCGACCGTCCCCGTTTTCTTCGAAGGCGCTGATCTGACTGATCTCGGGCACATAGCCGAGCCGCGCGCCGCAGTTTTCGCAATGCGTGTTCTCGAAGAACACGAGCTGGTTGCAGCGATTGCAGTGAAAGGTCTTCATCGTGTGGTCGGCGGAAGTGTTATTGCGCGAGGTTCAGTGTGCGCGCTATCGGCGAAGCAGTCGCAAACATCGTGCCGTAGTCAGAACGTTTTTTCCATGACAAGCAGAAAAACGCGTTGCAGCGCGGCTTGCGTGCGCGGCGTCAATTGAGCAAAGGAGTCCGGTGTGTCCATTCGTGTCGCGTTGAACCATGTCACGCACTATCGCTATGACCGGCTCGTCGGTCTTTCGCCGCAAGTCGTGCGCTTGCGGCCTGCGCCCCATTGCCGGACGCCGATCGTGTCGTATTCGATGCGTGTCGAGCCAGAGGATCATTTCATCAACTGGCAGCAGGACGCGTTCGCGAACTATCAGGCGCGACTGGTTTTCCCCGAGAAAACGCGCGAATTCAAGGTAACGGTCGATCTCGTTGCGGAAATGGCCGTCTATAACCCGTTCGACTTTTTTCTCGAACCGGCCGCCGAAAAGTTTCCATTCAGCTATGCGCCAGAATTGCTGCATGATCTCGCGCCTTACATGGTCAAGCGTGAGCCGACTCCGCGCTTTGCCGCATTTGTCGAAAGTATCGATCGCTCCCCGCGCGCGACGATCGATTTTCTCGTCGAATTGAATCAAAGGCTATCCCACGAGATTCGCTATCTGATCCGCATGGAGCCGGGCGTGCAGACGCCCGAGGAAACGCTTGAAAGCGCGGCGGGTTCGTGCCGGGATTCGGGCTGGCTGCTCGTGGAAACGCTGCGTCATCTCGGGCTGGCGGCGCGTTTCGTGTCGGGCTATCTGTTGCAGCTCGCACCGGATACCAAATCGCTCGATGGCCCGAGCGGCACCGAAGTGGACTTCACCGACCTGCACGCGTGGTGCGAAGTGTTCCTGCCTGGAGCGGGCTGGATAGGCTTCGATCCTACTTCCGGCCTGCTCGCCGGCGAAGGACATATTCCGGTCGCGTGCACGCCGGAGCCGGACAGTGCGGCACCGGTCTCTGGCGCGATTGACAAATGCGAAGTCGAATTCGTTCATGCGATGTCGATCGAGCGCGTGCTCGAAACGCCGCGCGTGACGAAGCCTTATAGCGAGGAAGACTGGAACGCGGTGCTGCGTATGGGCGAGCAGGTGGATGCGCGATTGAATGCATCCGATGTGCGTCTCACCATGGGTGGCGAGCCGACTTATGTTTCGGTTCGCGATCGCGATGAACCGGAATGGAACACCGATGCGCTGGGCCCGACGAAGCGCGCCTACGCCGTTTCGCTGATGGACAAGCTGCGCGCGCAGTACGGCGCAAGCGGCTTCCTGCACATCGGACAGGGCAAGTGGTATCCGGGCGAGCAATTGCCGCGCTGGGCGCTGTCGCTTTTCTGGCGCGCGGATGGCGAACCGTGCTGGCACGATCCGTCGCTTTTTGCGGACGAACGTCAACCGGCGTCGTACACATCGGATGACGCCGCGCGCTTCATTCGTCATCTCGCTGGCAAGTTGTCTTTGGATTCAAAATACATTCAACCCGCGTACGAGGATACGTGGTACTACCTGTGGCGCGAACGCCGCTTGCCGGTGAACGTCGATCCTTTCGACTCGCGTCTGGACGACGAACTCGAGCGCGCCCGGCTGCGGCGTGTGTTCGATGCAGGACTTCCGTCGATTACGGGCTACGCGCTGCCGATTTCGCGCGAAGACGCCCCCACGATGCAGCCGGGCCGCTGGACCAGCGGTCCGTGGTTCTTCCGCGACGAGCGCATGTACCTGATTCCGGGCGATTCGCCGATGGGCTACCGTTTGCCGCTCGACTCGCTGCCGTGGGTTTCGGAAGGCGATTATCCGTGGCAGCACGCGCACGATCCGTTCGCGCCGTCGACGCCATTGCGCACCGCGACTGAATTACGCATGCAATATGCGGATTTGGATAATGAATCGCGCATGCAAAATGCCGATGCGGTCGGAACGCGGCATGCAATGGCAACGGGTCCGTCGCGGGAGCGCGTCCCGCAACGCGGCGAGTCGGCTGGCTGGATCGCGCGGACCGCTGTGTGCGTGGAAGCGCGTGACCCCGCGCGCGCGGCCGGTCCGAAAGCGGAAGCCGACGCCCTCGAAAAGCTCGGCAACGGCAACAAGCTGATGCATGTCTTCATGCCGCCGCTCACCGAACTCGACGACTATCTCGATCTGCTTGCGGCCATCGAAGCCACGGCTTCCGATCTGAAGATTCCGGTCATTGTCGAAGGCTATCCGCCGCCGCGCGATGCGCGTCTCAAGATGCTCCAGGTGACGCCGGATCCGGGCGTGATCGAGGTGAACATTCATCCGGCTGCGAACTGGAACGATCTTGTCGAACACACGGAGTTCTTGTACAACGCGGCGCACGAGTCGTATTTAAGCCCCGAGAAATTCATGCTCGATGGCCGGCACACCGGCACCGGCGGCGGCAATCACTTCGTGCTTGGCGGTGCGACACCCGCCGACAGTCCATTCCTTCGTCGCCCCGATCTGCTTGCGAGCCTGATCGCGTACTGGCATAACCATCCATCGCTGTCGATGCTGTTTTCAGGGCTTTTTATCGGTCCGACGAGTCAGGCGCCGCGCGTCGACGAAGCACGCAACGATCAGGTCTATGAACTCGAGATCGCGTTCGCCGAACTGCAAAGACAACTCGATATGCTCGGCGGACGCGGCAATGCCACTGTGCCGCCGTGGCTTATCGACCGCATTTTGCGCAACATCCTGATCGACGTAACGGGCAACACGCACCGCGCGGAGTTTTGCATCGACAAGCTGTATTCGCCCGACGGACCCACTGGCCGGCTCGGCCTGCTCGAACTGCGCGGCTTCGAAATGCCGCCGCACGCGCGCATGAGTCTCGTGCAACAACTGTTGTTGCGCGCGCTCGTTGCACGATTTTGGAACGCGCCCTATACCGCGCGACTCACGCGCTGGGGCACCGAACTGCATGACCGGTTCATGCTCGGCACTTTCGTGCAGTTGGATTTCGACGACGTGCTCAGCGAGTTGCGCGAAGCGGGCTTCGCATTCGAGCGAAGCTGGTTCGCGCCGCATTTCGAGTTCCGCTTCCCACTCGTCGGCGCATACGATACGAACGGCATCGCGCTCACGATCCGCAATGCACTCGAACCGTGGCACGTCATGGGCGAAGAGGGCGCGATCGGCGGCACGGTGCGTTTCGTCGATTCATCCGTCGAACGTCTCGAAGTGCGCGTGCTCGGCCTGAATGGCAATCGGCATGTCGTAACTGTCAATGGCGAGACGCTGCCGCTGCAACCTACAGGGCGCGTAAGCGAATACGTGGCCGGCGTGCGCTTTCGCGCGTGGTCGCAAGCCGCATCCCTGCATCCGACCATCGACGTACATGCGCCGCTTACCTTCGATATCGTCGATACATGGACCGGACGCGCGATCGGCGGATGTCAGTACCACGTCGCGCATCCGGGCGGACGCAACTATCAAACCTTCCCGGTCAACGCCTATGAAGCCGAAAGCCGCAGGCGCGCACGCTTCTTCGCGACAGGACACACGCCCGGTGCGATGCGTGTCGAAGCCCGCGAACGCAGCCTCGAATTCCCGTTCACGCTCGACCTGCGCTATCGTTGAAGTGCAATCATCATTCGAATAAAGAACAGAGACGACATTGGCCTATCAATCGACCTTGCCTTTCGACATCGCCTCGGCCCGCATCGATGCGCTCGCGCTGCTGCGCACGCTGCCCGCGCGCGAAGGGCATTGGGACGAATTGCGCGACGCGGCAGGCCAGTTGCGTGAGCCCTGGCGTCAGTTTTTCGAATTGCTCGGCGAGCAGGGCGTCGAGCGGCTCGACGATGGCGTCGCCGCCGTCGCGCAGCAGGTGCGCGACAACGACATCACGTACAACGTGTATGCCGATAACGGCAAGCCGCGTGCGTGGTCGCTCGATCTCCTGCCGCTCATCATCGATGAAGAAGAGTGGGCGCTGATCGAGCGCGGCGTTGCGCAACGCGCGCGCTTGATGGAAGCGATCGTCGCGGATGTCTATGGTCCGCAGACATTGCTGCATCGCGGCCTGCTGCCGGGCGCGCTCGTCTTCGGGCATCCCGGCTACTTGCGCGCGGTGAAGGGTTTCATGCCGCCGTGCGGCCGCTTTCTGCAGATCGTCGCTGTCGATCTCGCGCGCGCGCCATCCGGCTCGTGGACGGTCATCGCGCATCGCACCGAAGTGCCTTCCGGTTTGGGTTATGCGCTCGAAAACAGATTGATCGTCTCGAGCCTCTTCGCCGATCCCTTTCGCGCGATGCATGTGAGCCGTCTCGCGGCGACCTATTCGCAACTCATCGCGACGATCGCGCAAGCGGCTCGCGCGACGATGAACGATGACGACGACGGCCGCAGCGATGCATCGAACGATGCGCCGCATATCGCGTTGCTGAGTCCCGGCCCATTCAGCGAGACTTACTTCGAGCATGTGTTTCTCGCGCGATATCTGGGCGTGACGCTCGTCGAAGGCAAGGACCTCACGGTGCGGCACGACAAGCTCTATCTGAAGACGCTTGCCGGCCTGTCGCGCGTGCACGCAGTGATACGGCGTCTTGACGATGCATTCTGCGATCCCGTCGAATTGCGCGCGGACTCCACCATCGGCGTGCCCGGCTTGCTGCAGGTCATGCGTGCGGGCAATGTGATGGTGTCGAACGTGCCGGGCGCGGGCTTCACGGAATCCCCCGCGCTCAACGCGTTTTTGCCGGGCATTGCGCAAGCCTTGCTGGATGAAACCCTGGAATTGCCGACGGTGCCGACATGGTGGTGCGGCGAAGAAGCCGCGCGGTCCGAAGTATTCGAGCGCCTCGATCACGCGCTCATCGCGCCGACATGGCCTGGCGCGCAGGCCGATCACGCACCGGGCATCGATGCGGGCGTGCAGGCGCTTTCGGCATGGCGCGAACGCATCGAACGCGCGCCGGATGTCTTCACGGTGCAGGAGAATCTGCCGTTCTCCACGGCGCCGCGCTTTCATGATGGCGCGCTCGGCTCGCGTCCATGCGTGCTGCGCGCCTATGCGATCGCCAACATCGACGGAAGCTGGAGCGTGATGCCAGGCGGCTTCACGCGGCTCGCGGCCGACAAGCGCGCGACCGTGTCGATGCAGTTCGGCGGCAGCAGCGTCGATACATGGGTGATGTCGAGCCAGCCCAGCAGCGCCGTGTCGTTGCAACCGACGCCGATGAAGCCGGGCGAGCTGCGCAAGCATCGCATCGTGTCGAGCCGAGCCGCGGAGAATCTTTTCTGGGCGGGTCGTTATGGCGAGCGCGCGGAAAACAACGTGCGCTTGTGCCGCCTTCTGCTCGGCATGCTCGATGGCAACGATGCTGAAGAGCTCTTTCCGACGCTCACTGAACTCGCATCGCAATGCGGACTCATCCCATCGGGCGAAACGCTCGCGCGCAGCACGCCGCAAGCGTTCGAACGTGTGCTCGTCGCGGGCTTGCCGGAATCGAGCAAAGCGACGAGCATCGGCGACAATCTCGCGGATCAGGCGCGCGCATGTGGCGAAATTCGCGACCGGCTTTCGACGGACCACTGGCGCACGATCCTCGCATCGCGCAACGACTTTCGTGATGCGCTCGCGCGTCTCTCGCCGAGCGATAAGGCAGATGAAGGCACGGTTCGCATCGGCCGCGATTACGATCGCGTGATGCTTGCAGGCGCGCTCGAACATCTTGCGACGCAATTGTCCGCAATCAGCGGCGCGCAAGGCGATCGCATGACGCGTGATGAAGCATGGCGGCTGCTCTTCATCGGAAGACATATCGAACGCGTATCGACGATGGCTACGATCCTGCATGTCGTCGCCGAGCGGGGCACGCTCGCGTCGCCCGCGGGCTTCGATCTTCTCTTGCAACTCTTCGACAGCACGCTCACGTATCGCTCGCTTTATCCGGGAAGACTCGAAGTGCCGGCGTTGATCGATCTCATCGTCATCGATCAAACCAATCCGCGCGGACTCTATGGGGTGTACTCGCGCTTGCGTACGAAGCTCGATGAGATCGCTGCCGCAGCCGGTGGCGCACGCCGCGCACAAGCGACACGTTTCGCTGATCTTCTCGTTCACGCCGATGCGTTGCCCGATCTCACCGCGCTCTGCGAAACGCGGGCCGATGGCCGTCACGATGCGCTGATCGCGGTATGCGACCGGCTCGTTGCGTCGGTCAGCGCGGCATCGAACGAAGTCAGCGCGCGCTACTTCAGTCACGCGAATACGCTTGCCGCACAGGTGTCGTCATGAGCCTTGGCCTGAACGATACCGTGCTCGCGGTCACGCATCGGACCACCTATCGATACTCGACGCCCGTCGAAATCGCGCAGCACCTGGCGACGATCCGTCCGCTGCATTGCCCCTGGCAGCAGGTTATCTCGCATACCGAGCGCATCGATCCGGTACCGTCTTATGTGCATAGCCGCGTCGATGCATTCGGCAATGACGTGTTGTACTTCTCGCTCGATGCGCCGCACGAACGGCTTTCGATGACGAGCGAAACCACGGTCCGGCTTACGCCGCGCTGGGATGCGCTCGATGCCGAAGCGACGCCGCCTTGGGAAGATGTCGCGGATCGCTTGCGCTACAGCGCGAGTGGTTCGTTCTATCCGGAAAGCGAATTCTGTTATGCGTCGCCCAATATCTCGCTCGATCATGCATTGCGCGCGTATGCGCAAGCGAGCTTCGATAAGGGCACGCCGCTCGTCGCGGGCGCCATCGATCTGATGCATCGCATTCATGCGGACTTCGACTACAAACCGTCTGCGACTGCGTTCGATACGCCCGCATCGCGTGCGTTCGAATTGCGTCATGGCGTGTGTCAGGACTTCTCGCAAGTGATGATCGGCTGCCTGCGTGCGCTTGGATTGCCTGCTCGTTATGTGAGCGGCTATCTGCGCAACGATCCGCCGCCGGGGCACCCGAGGTTGATCGGCGCCGATGCTTCGCATGCGTGGGTGTCGGTGCATTGTCCGCAAAGCGGATGGATCGACCTCGATCCGACCAATGATGTGCTCGCGGACCTCGACCATGTGACGCTCGCGACGGGGCGCGATTACAGCGATGTGTCGTTGCTGCGCGGGATGATTCTCGGCGGAGGCGCGCACCATGTGGATGTGGCGGTGAATGTGCTGGCGTTATAAGGTGCATGTCCATGCAAAGAAAGCACGCGATCCCATACTGCGTTAATGTTTAGGGCTTTCGTCGCCATGCGCAGGCTTTAGCGCATGCCTTTCGCTTTGCAAGGAGATTCGCACGATGGAATACGTGAAACTGGGCTCGACCGGTCTCGAGGTGTCGCGGCTCTGTCTTGGTTGCATGACCTACGGCGCGCCCGATCGTGGCACGCATCCCTGGACGCTCGATGAGGAAAAGAGCCGTCCGCTCATCAAGGAAGCATTGGACGCGGGCATCAATTTCTTCGACACTGCCAATACTTACTCGGACGGCACGTCGGAGGAAATCGTCGGACGTGCGCTGCGCGATTTCACGAAGCGCGACGACATCGTCATCGCGACGAAGGTATTCAATCGCATGCGTCCCGGTCCGAATGGCGCGGGGCTCTCGCGCAAGGCGATCTTCAACGAAATCGATAACAGCCTGAAGCGGCTCGGGACCGATTACGTCGATCTCTATCAGATTCATCGATGGGATTACACGACGCCGATTGAGGAAACGCTCGAAGCACTACATGATGTCGTGAAGGCGGGCAAGGCGCGTTATATCGGCGCATCGTCGATGTATGCGTGGCAGTTCAGCAAAGCGCTCTATACCTCTCGCGCGAACGGATGGACCGAGTTCAGAACGATGCAGAATCATTTGAATCTGCTGTATCGCGAGGAAGAACGCGAGATGATGCCGCTTTGCAGAGATCAGGGCATCGGCGTGTTGCCCTGGAGTCCGCTTGCGCGCGGCCGTCTCACGCGCGAATGGGACGCGACGAGCGCGCGTCAGGAATCGGATACCTTCGGCAGCACGCTGTATCGCACCGACGATGCCGATCGCGCGGTCGTCGAAGCCGTGGCTGCAGTCGCGAAGGCGCGCGGCGTGCCGCGTGCGCAAGTGGCGCTCGCGTGGGTTGCGCAGAAGGCGCCAGTGAGCGCGCCGATCATCGGTGCATCGAAACCGGGACATGTGAGCGATGCGGTCGCGGCCTTATCGCTGAATCTCACGGCGGACGAGATCGCGCAACTCGAAGCACCGTATGTGCCGCATGCCGTGTCCGGTTTCAAATGACGCGAATCATAACTGCGATTCGATCGGCAAGATCCCGAGCATCCAGATCCCTGCGCGTTTGAGCGCAGACACGTCCGGCTCGCTATCGAGTTCGGTCGTGTTGCCGTTTGCGTCGGTGTCGATCCAAACCATGCGTTTGCCGCCGTTGCCGTCATCGTGCAATTCGACGCGCCACGCAATGTGATCGATGTTCGTGCCGATGCCGTCAGCCACATACTCGGCCGCATCCGCGCTTTCGCAATAGACGCCGATTTCCGTGTTCAACTCAACGGAACGCGGATCGAGATTCATCGAGCCGATGAAGATGCGCTTGCGATCAAACACATATGTCTTCGCATGGAGCGACGCCTTCGACGATCCGAATGTCGTTTTCTTCGCGGTCTTGTCGGCGTCGCTCGATGCAACGGGCTTCAGCTCATATAGCCTCACGCCGGCTTCGAGCATATCCTTTCGATAGCGCTGATAGCCCGCATGCACCGCGGCGACATCGGTGGCGGCGAGAGAATTCGTGAGCACGGTGACACGCACGCCACGCGATGTCATCGATTGCAGCCATCGCACGCCTTCCTTGCGCGGGACGAAGTATGGCGACACGATCAGCATTTCCCGCGCGGGTTCGAAATCCAACGCCTTGAATTGCGACATCAGATGGCCTTCGCTGTCGCCGGGCGCGCGCGTGATCTTTGCGGGATCGTCATACAGAAGCGTGGCCTTGCCCCACGAAAAAGCCGTGTCGTGCGCCTCGATAACTTTGGTGTAACGCTCGCGAACTTGCGCGACATAGGGCGAACTCTGTTCCGACAACAAATACGTGTCGAGCTTCTGGCGATAACCGGCGAGCGCGCCGGGGTCGGCGTGACGTCGCATCAGGTTATCGATCGGATAGGCTGCATCCGAGTTCCAGTACAGGTCGAATGCGCTCGATACGTCGCGCACGACGGGGCCATGCACGAGCACATCGAGATCGCCGAACGCGACCGTGCTCGACGCGCCGAAGTATTCGTCGCCGATATTCCGTCCGCCGAGAATCGCGGCCTGGTTATCGGCGATGAGCGCCTTGTTATGCATCCGCCGATTCACGCGAAAGAACTCGATCGCGGAGCCTAGCTTCTTGAACGTGCGATTCGATACGGGATTGAAAAGCCGCACCTGCACGTTCGGATGCGAAGCGAGCGCGAGCAGGAACTGATCGTCCGCATTGGTGCCGAGGTCGTCGAGCAGGAGGCGCACGCGCACGCCGCGATCGGCGGCGCGCATGATCGATGCGGCCATTTCGCGGCCAGTCAGATCGTCGTGCCAGATGTAGTACTGGAGGTCGAGCGTGCGCTCCGCGGCTTCACTCAGAATCACGCGCGCGATGAGCGCGTCCATGCCGTTCGCTAGCAAATGAAACGCATTGTCGCCGGGATGCGCCGCTTCGCTCGCTGCGAAGGTCGTGCCGAGGCGCGTGTTCGCGGTGTCGGCCAGTGCATGCGTTTGCACGCGTCCCGTCTGCGGCGGAAGGCTCGCGCATGCGCTCATCAACAGTGTCAAAGCAAGGGCGATCCAGGTACGAAGTTTCATTGCGTGACCTCAATTACGGAGTCCGTACTATGCCATGTTCTTTTCCTTCCGCGAATTTTCGTTCAAACGCGCGCGCACGAAGCTGACATGCTCGCGCAGCACATAGAGTGCATCGGCGTAGGCGAGCGGCAGCTTGAGCGTATCGAGCGATTCCTCGATGTAATCGAGTTCGATGACGAGCGCCCGCCGTTCGTCTTCGCTGGTGACGCGCATCGCGCCGCGTTCCACCGCGATCAGCGCCCCGTAATAGCGATAGATGCGCGAGCGCACGCGCCAGCGATACAGCGCGGGCACGAGCCGCAGCGCAGGAAAGATGAGCACGGCGACCGGGAGCAACAGCACAAGGGCGCGGTCCGCGATATTCGCGAGCCAGAACGGCAGCGTGCGATAGAGGAAGCTCTTGCCCGAGCGGTAATAGCGGCTCGCGTCTTCGCTGATCGGATACTCATGCGCGACGGGACTCGGAAATTGCCCCGCGCGTTGCAGCAGACCGGCAGAGCCGTGCACTTCCTGCGCGGCTTCGATGAGCAAGTCCGATAGCGCCGGATGCAGGCTTGGCCGCGCGACGAGTTCGACCGTGGGGCTGATCAGATGCACGGTCTCCGGCGGGATGCGGCGGCCGAGATCGAGCACACCGGGCGGCAATTCGATATCGTCGAGATAGGGAAAAAGACGCGTATAGGCGCCCGATTCCTTGAAGTCCATCACCGAGATGCCGGGCACGCGCAAGAGGCGCAACATCAGGCCGCGCGTTGCGGAATCGCCGGAGAGAAACACTGCGTCGGCCTCGTTGCTGACGAGTTGCGTCGCGGCTTGCAGGCCGTCGCTCGGAAGAAGCTGCGTGTCGCCGCCAGGATAGATGCCGTTCGCTTCCAGCAGCTTGAGCGACAGCGTGCGCGTGCCGCTGCCTTCGCGGCCTATCGCGATGCGCTTGCCTTCCAGTTGCGAGAGGAGGGTGAGACCCTTGCCTCGATAGAACACGACAAGCGGCACATACGACACGCTGCCGAGCGACATCAGTTGCGATGCCTGTTCCTTCGTCGCGATCCCGCCTTGCACGAGCGCGAGGTCGACGTGCTGCTTCGGATCGAGCAAGCGTTCGAGATTTTGCACGGAGCCATCCGAAGGCAGCACGTTCAGCGTGATGCCGTTACGCGCGAGCAGTTTCGCGTATTCCTGTGAGATGACGTAGAACGAGCTGTCGGGTTGACCCGCGCTCATCGTGATGGTTTTGGGCGGCGCCGGATCGACGAGCCAGTAGACGAGCGCGACGACGATCGCAATGACCAGCAAGACAGGACCGGCCGTCCATGTGATGTCATGCAGGACGCCTTTCGCATGATCGCGAGGCAGATGCGGGCGTTTCATGCGATGCCTCGTCATGAGCGTGCGTTCGTGACTGCTTGCGTGACTGGAAAGACATCGAGCATGTCGTGCCTGTGTCGGAAGCGGCGTTGCTTCGCAGTGTAACGCGCGGCGCGGTCAAAACGACAAGGCCGGCTCGCATGCGGCCGGCCTTCGCTTTCAATCGATCCTCGATCAAGCCCAGTGTGCGGGAATCCAGAACCTGCCGACCCAGTGGCCCGGAATCAGGACCGCGCGATGCGGGACCACGTAGACGGTCTTCGCGGGCGGCGCGACATACACCGTCCTGACCGGAGCCGGCGCGGGCGCGACGTACACGGTCTTGGCCGGCGGCGGAGCGACGACCACCGTCTTGGCGGGCGGCGGCGGAGGCGGCGTGACGACCACCGTCTTGGCGGGCGGCGGCGGAGGCGGTGTGACGACGACCGTCGACGAAGCCGGGGGCGGTGCGACCACCACGGTCGTCGCAGGCGGCGGGGGCGGCGGCACGATCACGGGCGCAGCGACGACGGTTGTTCCGGTGACGACCGGCGCCGTCGCGACCACCGTCGTGCTCGACGTCACCGTGCCGCCGCCGACTACCGTCGTGCTATGCGACCCGTTCGAGACCGTCGCGGTGCCCGACGTCGTGACCACGCCCGGCGCGACGCTCGTCGCGCTGCCTGAATGCGTGACGGTGCCGCCGTTGGCCGTGTTGACCGTGCCCGAGCGATTGCAGGTGTAGCCCGCGCAATTCGTCGATGCTGAGTGCGTCGACGTGTTGCCGTTCGGTCCCGTCACCGATCCCGATGACGAGTATTGGCCGGGCGCGGTACGCGTCACGGTATCGCTGCCGGTGGCGGTCTTGCCGTTCGGGCCGGTCGCGCTGCCGGTGTGCGAGCAACTGCCGCCCGCGCAGCTCGTGTCGCCCGCATGTTGCACCGAGCGGCCGTTCGGGCCGTATGCGGTGCCGGAGTTGGAGAACTGGCCCGGCGCGGTACGCGTAACGGTTCCGGAGTTGGTGCCGACGCGGCCCCATGGATTCTCGACGCCGCCCGCATGCGAGCAACTGCCGCCGCCGCACGAGCCGACGTGCGCGCCCTGGTATTCGCCGCGACCGGTGTAGGCCGTGCCGCCACGCGCCCAGCCCGCGAAGGCGGAGCTGCTGCACAGCGTAAGCGCGGCGGCCGCCGCGACGACGAGCAACTTGCGCACGCGGCGCTTGCTTGAGGGCGCGTCGGAGGCGAACGCAACGTGGGCGTTTGAAGCGAAAGTCGATCTGTTTTTCACGGGATGTCCTTCTCGGTTCTTTAGGCCACGTTGCGTTTCGAGTGGCGACGGAAGTAACTATAGAGAAACGGTCTTGCGAAGTCCCGCGGTAACTTGTTTCACGCCATGTCATGGCTGATGGCATCGTGCTATGCCTTATGGCACGGGCTTTTGCAGCATTTCCAATAACTTTGCGAAGTGCGCGCGCAACACGATTTCGCGCATTGCGTCACTTGCTGCTGCCGTCCGGCTTAATCGTCATAACAATCGAAATCATCATGGCCACATCTACTCCGATCAAAGTCGCCGTTCTCGACGATTATCAGAACATTGCGCTCTCGATGGCCGACTGGTCGCCGCTCGAGGCTCGCGCTGAAATTACCGTGTTCAACGATCACATCGCGGAGCGCGGCGCGTTGCTCGAACGTCTGCGCCCCTTCGATGTTGTCTGCGCGATGCGCGAACGCACGCCGTTCTCGCGCGACATCATCGAGAGCCTGCCTAACCTTAAGCTGATTGCATCGACGGGCGCGGCGAATGCATCGATCGATCTCGATGCCGCATCCGAACGCGGCGTCGAAGTGCGGCATACGGGCTATACGTCCACACCGACGATCGAATTCACGTGGGCGCTCATTCTCTCGATGATGCGCAACATCCCCGCCGAGAATCGCTCGCTCAAGGAGGGCGGCTGGCAGATTGCGCTCGGCACCGAACTCGCGGGCAAGACGCTCGGCTTGCTCGGTCTCGGTCGCGTAGGGTCGGCCGTCGGCGTGATCGGCCGCGCCTTTCGCATGAACGTGATCGCGTGGAGCCAGAACCTCACACGTGAGCGCGCGGAAGAAAAGGGCGTGCAACTAGTGGACAAGGACACGCTCTTCAAGACCTCCGACGTGCTCTCGATTCATGTTCGCCTCAGCGAGCGCACGCATCATCTCGTCGGTGCGCGGGAATTTGCGCAGATGAAGCCGACGAGCCGCATCGTCAACACGTCGCGCGGACCGATCGTCGATAGCGCCGCGCTCGTCGATGCGTTGAAGTCGGGCAAGCTCGCGGGCGCGGCAATCGACGTCTACGATGAAGAGCCGCTCGCTGCGAACGACGTGCTGCGTTCACTGCCGAACGTGCTCGCGACGCCGCATATCGGCTATGTGGCGGAAGAGTTGTATCGCACGTTTTATGGCGATACGGTGCGCAATATCGTCGAATGGCTCGATGCGCGTCAGGGTTGAATCACGACGCGCCCCATTTGTCGGATGGCAGAAGCGAGAACAACGTTTCGATCGCGGCGCTCGCGCGGCGCTTGCCATCCGCGCGGCCCATCGCGAGATCGATGACCGCAAGCCCGACGACAAGCGCATGCACCATCGACACATGTTCTTTCGTGACGGCGAGACCCATTGCTTCGAGCATGCGCGTGATGCGTACCGCGACGCCTTCCGCGAGCTCGCGAAAGAGGCTGCGAATGGTTGGCTCTTCGTCGGCGGCTTGCGCGAGCGCCATCAATACGCGCGTGTTTTCGTGGCGCATCGCGACATTGGCGATCGATGCAGCTGTGATCTTGGGCGATGCTTCGCCCGCGAAGGCATCGACGGCGGCGAGCTGGCCATCGATGGCCGTACGCGCGACAGCTTCGATCAACGCGAGGCGCGTGGGGAAATAATAAGTCAGATGACTCTGGCGCAGACCCGCGCGTGCAGCGACGCGCGGTTGCGTGAAGCCCGAATAACCTTCTTCGCGCAGAGTGGCAAGGGCGGCTTCGAGTATGGTCTGTCGACGATCCTGCACAGGGCGCGATCCACGTTTGGTTGAATTACCAAACCTTAGCGCGGGCGATGCACGGCGTCAACCTTATGAATTGTCATACGACGGTGGTTGCGGATTATGCGCGGGGTTCGTGTCGAACTTGCGGATATCGGTGATCGCAGCGCTCGCGAGCGATCGAAGATCGGCTTCGAGCGCATCGGCGAGTGCCTTGTCATAGACTTCGTCGCCATTCACGTAGAGCGTGAACGCTTCGAGATATTTCGCTTTTTTAGCCGGGTTTTCGATGGTTTCGCGTGTCCACCGATAAAGCGGATAGTGCTCGATGCCATCCCTTTCGGCCTGCGCGACGTAATCCACGAAGGCGTCGTACTGGCATTTCAATTGAGCGTCGTGTTCGATCAGCAGCGCATTGATCGCCGCGAGCTTTTCGTTTGCCGGATCTCGACGCGCCAGCATCGCATACTCGGGCGCGAGACGGATTCGAACTTGATATTGCAAGGATTCGGTCATAACGCCCTTTTCATGTTGAAAGCTATTGATAACTTCGCGTGTGAATAATGCAGTTCATGCACTACACTTCCTCTCGCATCGCGAATCGAACAAGAGGAGAGTAACAGTGAGTCTTCGACATTCGATCTATTGCCCATGTTGCGACATGGCGCCGAACGCCGCAAGCCGCCGCCGCTTTCTTGCGCTCGCGGGTCAAAGCGCCGCCGCGCTCGCGCTCTTTCCGCATCTCGCATACGCCGATAACGACGTACCGTCCATCGCCTACCATTCCGTCCCCGACCCTGTACGCCTGCCTCGCGATATGTACTTCGGCGAATGCTCGGGCGTGGCGTTGAATTCGGCCGGGCATATCTTCGTGTTATCCCGCGGCAATAGCACGGGTCCCGCTTATGGCGCCGCCGCCGCGCAACTGCTCGAATTCGATCGCAATGGACGCTTCGTGCGCGAAATCGGCCATAACCTTTATGCCTGGTCGTTCGCCCATACTGTGAAAGTAGATCGGCAAGACAATGTCTGGGTAACGGACAAGGGCTCGGACATGATCATCAAGTTCACGCCTGAAGGCCGCGTCGCGATGGTGTTCGGTCGCAAGCAGGAAGCGTCGGACGAAGAGACTGCGCCGCTCAAGCATCCGAATCCGCCGCTGCCTTCGGAGCCGGGGCGTTTCCGGCAAGTCACCGACGTCGCGTGGGACGCATCGGGAAATACCTATATCAGCGACGGATACATCAACTCGCGCGTCGCGAAGGTCGACAAGGACGGCAACTGGCTCAAGTCGTGGGGCGAGCGCGGGAAGGAGCCGGGGCAATTCCATACGCCGCATAGCATTGCTGTCGATAGAAACGGGCTTGTCTATGTCGCCGATCGAAGCAACCGGCGCATTCAGGTATTCGACCGCGAAGGCAATTTTCAGCGGCAATTCACGATCGATGTACCCGTGCCGCCCGATGCGCGTCCGGCTATCGGCAACATGCCCGATGAAGCGGCGATCGCAGCGGGAACATTTGCGCCGGGTTCACCTTGGGCCATTTGCATTTCGCCGGGGCCGAATCAAGTGCTGTATTCCGCCGATGCGTTTCCCGGCCGGATTTACAAGTTATCGCTCGACGGAAAATTGCTCGGCGTACTCGGACGATCCGGCAAGCAATTGAAGCAGTTCGGATGGATTCATGAAATGGCGTGTCCTTCAGAAGGCACTTTGTTCGTCGCGGAGTTGCTCAATTGGCGCGTGCAGAAGCTCCTACTGCATGGGTGATCGCATCACTGCTTCGAGGGCTTCGATCGCATCGACATAATGGGCTTGGGCTGCGCGTCGCATCGATCTTCGCGCCACGCGCGCAACGTATCGAGCGCGACGGAATTGCGCACATAGCGATGCCACACGAATGCGAGATCGAAGATCAGGATCGCGAGCCACCACGCATAGAGAAAGAAAGCGCCACCAAGCACGACGGGCCACAAGGGTTTGCCCGCGAGATCGCCCCATAGTCTGACGCCCACGATCAGCACCATCATCAGCGTGCCGAGGGCGACGAGAATACGCCGTCCCCAATGCGGTTTGCGCGGCGCGAGCCAGCCGCTTATTGCGCAGACGAGGCCCGCAAGTACGAAGACCGCCTTGCCGACGACAGGATCGGCGCTATCGCGATGCAGCATATCGGCGAACGGGCTCGCGAGAAAAGCCGCCACGCCGCTCAACAGCACGAACCAGAAGATCAGCGCACCCGCGACGAACGACAGTAGCGCGACGATGCGCCAACGCAGCCATGCGGCCGTGCGATTTGTGCCTCGCGCCTTGACGAGACGCGGAAGGCGTGCGGCAACCGTCGTTCCCATCAAAAGGCAGGCGAGCGCGAACACCGAGCGCGTGAGATAGATGAATTCGGGCGCGGTGCTCGTGCCGCCCGCGCCCGAATCGGAAGTTGCGGTGACAGCTTTATAGATGAAGAACACCGCGAGCAGATGCAGCGCGAAGCTCAGAAGATAAGGAATTGCCGTGCTCACGATGCCGCGAAAATGCCTGTTTTGAGGGGTTTTCGTGGTGCTTCTGTCGAGCACGACGTTCTCGATGAAGTGGCCGAAGACATCGCCGTCGGTCCAGTAATCGGTGTGCGCTTTCCCCGGCAGCCAGTAGCGCGAAAAGCCAATGTCATGCACCGGCTCGAATTCGAATGCGAGACAACCATGACGACCGAGATAGGCGCGCGCCGTATCGAGTGCGAAGCCGACGGGATCGCCGAAGTCATAATAGTTGCGCCACCTGATGCGTGAAGGCAGCGTGATCGGGCCGCCTGGACGCTCGATCTGCGTGACGGCATCGCCTTTGCGTTCGCTCTTTAGCGCCATGCCTTCCCATAGCTTCGGCCATAAAAGGATGTGCTTGTCGATCGGCGAGCCGATGGTCATGAAGCCACGCAGACTCTGCACCCAGTCAGTACCGATGATCTGCTTGCCGTCCTTCGGGTCGGTGACGGTCGGTCTCGATAGCGCCTGCAGGATGCCGAGAAAACTGATCACGGTCCCTTCGCTATGCGCGACGATATACACCTCGGGCGCACACTGACAACGCGCGGTGGCGAGCGCAACAAGCCGCTCCATCACACGATGAAAGCGAAAGACGATGGTCTCTCGATGCTGCCTGAAATCCGCGACGAGCTGCACGTCGCCGACATAATCGCGCAGCATCGGCGCGAGATCGAACTTGAAAATGCCGGCTTTCTCCGTCACCGCGAGCAGGCTTTGCATGACGGCCACCGTTTCGACGATCTCTTCGACGACGCCCGACGCGAGCGAAAAGTCCGCGGGTTCGAGCTTGCGTTCATCGACGTTGAGCATGTAGGTCGCTTGCGCGCGACTCACGATCGACAGTCCCCACGCCTTGCTCTCTTCGAGCGTGTCGTCCTGCTTCACGACTTCGCGCGGAATGTCGGCCCAATACACTTCCGCGAAACCGAGCGCCGAATAGAAGTCGCGTTGTTCCGCGGTATAGGGACCGCCCGGCGGCAGATCGAGCTGGCGCACGTCGACTTCGCCGACGCCCGCGATATCGAAGTAGCCGAGCGGCATCACGGGAAGCGGCGGGTCATAACGCGCGCCGAACTGGCTCGCGACCGAGCGCACCGTGTCACTGTGCAACTGATTGCCGATGCCGTGTATCGCGACGACGATCTTCTGCACGCGCGGCGCTGTCGGCAGTTCGGGCGCGGGCGTCGTTTGCGATGATGCGTCCATGAGCGTCTCCCGATGGCGGTTCGTCAGCGCTTTTCACGTACACGGCTTTGCGGCTTCGGCAGCGGCCCGGCCGCTCGAAGCAGATTAGTTCATTTTTTAGACAATAGTGCGAAATGATCGACGCCGTGTTTGCACTTTGCATGCGTGATGCCGAATGCAGGATGCAACAGCGGTCGATTGCATGCCCGAGAGTTCAGCCGCCGTGTGCAAGTCCTGTTTCCATTGCCACGCCGTTCCACAGATGCATCGCCGCATACGCTCTCCAGGGCCGCCAGCGTTCGGTACGCGCGCGCTGCTGGGCGGGCTTCACAAGCGATGGGTCGCGGCGCGCGATCGCCTGCATCAGGACGAGATCGGCTTCGGGCCAGGCGTCGGGATCGCGCAGCGCACGCATCGCGACATAGCCGACGGTCCACGGCCCGATGCCTGGCATGGCGAGCATGTCGCGTTTCACGCGTTCGGGATCGGCGCCGGGTTCATCGAGAGGAAGCGCGCCGGTTGCGACCGCGTGCGCGAAACGCTGCACGGTCTCGATGCGCTTGGTCGGCATGCCGATCTTCTCCAGATCCGCTGCGGCAAGTTCGGCGGGCGTCGGAAAGCGCCACGCGGTGCCCTCATGCGGATGGCCTTCGATCTTTTTGCCCGCGCGCTGCACGATGCGGTTCATGATCGTCGACGCGCCTTTGACGCTCACCTGCTGCCCGACGATGGTCCGCACCACAAGTTCGAAGCCGGACCACGCACCCGGCACGCGCAGGCCGGGCGCGGCTTCGACGAGCGGGGCGAGCACCGGATCGCCGGCGAGACAGCGAGCGATTTCGTGCGGATCGGCGTGCAGATCGAACATGCGCGCGAGCGGCGCGGCGAGGTCGCCGGCGTGCTGCGCCACCGCACCCTCGACATTCACGACGAGCCGATGCCTGCGTTCATGCGGCCGGACTTCGACGGTGCCCTCGGCGCCTTGCCATTCGATCGCGCGCCGATACACGCCGTCCTCGACCGACTCGACGCCCGCCGACGCGCGACCGCCGATAAATTTCAGCATCCGCGTCCAGTCGAAAGGCCGCTTGAAGGGCAGCTCGAGCGTGGCGGTCGATGTGCTGATGGTCGAATGCATTTTGAATGCCGAATGTGCGATGGTCGAATGAATGCGAATGTTACTCCGGCGAACCGGATGCCCGTCGCGGCGCCAAGCTCATTCTTCGCTAACCCTCGGCGACGACAATGCCTCACATCGACAGCAGCTAGTCCATCTCAGCCAACCGAAGGAGCCGAACATGAACGCCATCTCGATCAGCATCCTCGCCATCGTCATCACCGCTGCGCTCGCGGCCATCGCGCCGGTCACGCACTTCACGCAGCGTGAGATCGCCGTGCTGAGCGCCCATGCCGCGAACACGCGCGCCGAAGTCCAAATCGGCTCGGGTAGCGGACTGACGGCGTGATCGATGCGCCGATCAGCGGCGCGTCGCCAGTTCCATCGTGCTCGCGTTGAGCATCTGTCTGAATTCGGGATCGTGGGAAAGAATCTGGCGCGCGCTCGTGAGCAGTTGCGGGCGACGCTCCCACTGATCGGAGCGCACGACGCAGCGCGCGAGCACATCGCCGTAGATCGCATCAAGCCCTTCGCGGTCGTGCGCCGTGGTGAGTCGGGCGATGCGGACTTTCTCGTCACGCGTGAGTCCGCGTGTTAGACAGTCGACGGTCTCGCGGTCCATTCCCGCTTGGGCAGTGTCGAAGTCCGTCGAGTGATAGAAAGTAGCGCCCGTGATGACGAACGCCGCGCCGAGTGCGATGCATGCCCCTCGAATCTTGGTCATCGTTTTCCCCGATGGTAGGCTCTGACGCCCTTCGCGCCATACCTTACCTTCCGCGAAATCACGCGACCGTTCTATTCGCTACCGCCCGTCCGGCGTCGGCTTGGCCGTTGAGCGCTTTCTCGATGGCGCCGGCTTCACCGTCGTCAACGTGCGCTCCGCGAGCACCGCATCGCGCTTGGAGAGCAAATGCTTGCGCAGGATCTCGCCCATGCGTCGGCCATCGCGCGTTTCGAGCGCTTCGATCATTTCTTCGTGATCGCGAATCGCGCTGTCCCACTTCGGTGTCTGGAAATTCGAACGAAAGCGCAATGCCATGAGACGCCGGTTGATCGATACGTAGGTCTGACGCAAGGCCGTATTGCGCGCCGCTTCGTTGATCTTGTCGTGGATGGCCTGGTTGCGGCTGTAGTAGCCAGAGAGATCGTTCTGCGCGCGGCACGCGAGCATCGCGTAATGCAGCGCCTTGATCTCGGCGATCTCCAGCGGCGTGATGCGCTCGCACGCGAGTTCGCCTGAGAACGCCTCCAGCCCGCTCATCAATTCGAACATCTCGCGAATTTCGAACTCGCTCATCTGCGATACCGACGCGCCCCGGTTCGGCGAAATCTCGATCAGTCCTTCGGCCGCGAGCACCTTCAACGCCTCGCGCAGCGGCGTGCGCGAAATGCCGAGCGTCTCACACAGCTTGCGCTCGTTGAGCTTGACGCCGGGAGCAAGCAAGCCTTCGACGATGAAGCCGCGCAAGTGATCGACGACGGTGTCGTGCAGACGCAGGCGCTCTAGCTTCGGAAGCGAGGACGAAACGTGCACGTCTGGTAAATCGGGATTTTGCATTCAATACCTCGCAATCTATTTGCGGCAATTTTAACGCAGTGCCAGCGGAAAAAACCGCCAGCGGGTTATCCCTAGGCCGTTCGGTCTATGTATTCCTTTACCTGCGGTTGTCGCTGCGTTATTGTATTTTGCATGCAAAATTACATTTATAAGGACGCGGACCCATGTTGAAGCTCGATTTCCATCCTGCTGGCCGTCACTTCCTGCAGATCCCGGGGCCGAGCCCTGTGCCCGATCGCATCCTGCGCGCGATGAGCTATCCGACGATCGATCACCGCGGGCCGGAGTTCGGCGCGCTGGGTCTCAAGGTGCTCGATGGCATCAAGAAGATCTTCAAGACGAGCCAACCGGTGGTGATCTATCCGGCATCGGGCACGGGCGCATGGGAAGCGGCGCTTTGCAACACGCTCAGTTCCGGCGACACGGTGCTGATGTATGAGACGGGCCACTTCGCAACGCTATGGAAGAAGATGGCCGAGAGCCTCGGGCTGAAGCCGGAGTTTCTCGGTCTGCCCGGCATCGAAGGCTGGCGGCGCGGCGTACAGGCCGACATGATCGAGAAGCGTCTGCGTGACGACACGAATCACGCTATCAAGGCCGTCTGTGTCGTCCATAACGAAACGTCGACGGGCGTGACGTCGGATATCGCCGCCGTGCGACGCGCGATCGACGCCGCGAAGCATCCCGCGCTGTTGATGGTGGACACGATCTCGGGTTTGGCATCGGCTGACTATCGTCACGATGAATGGGGCGTCGACGTGACCGTTTCCGGTTCGCAGAAAGGTTTGATGCTGCCGCCGGGGATCAGCTTCAATGCGGTATCGGAGAAGGCGCGCGAGGCGTCGAAGCGCGCCACGTTGCCGCGCGCATTCTGGGATTGGACCGACATCATCGAGATGAACAAGCAAGGCTACTGGCCTTACACGCCGAACACGAACCTGCTCTACGGCCTCTCGGAAGCGCTCGACATGATCCTTGGCGAAGGGCTCGACAACGTGTTCGCGCGCCATCAACGGCTCGCGGCCGCGTGCCGCGCGGCGGTGAACGCGTGGGGACTGGAGATTCAATGCGCCGATCCCGCCGTGTATTCGCCGGTGCTGACGGGCGTGATGACACCCGAAGGCGTCGATGCCGATGCGGTGCGCAAGCTCATCTACGAGCATTTCGATCTGTCGCTCGGTACGGGGCTCGGCAAGGCGAAGGGCCGCATGTTCCGCATCGGTCACCTCGGCGATTGCAACGACCTCACGCTGATGGCCGCGCTCACCGGTTGCGAGATGGGACTGAAGCTCTCGGGTATCGCGTTGAAGGACAGCGGCGTGGCGGCGGCGATGGACTATCTGACGAGCCACGTCGCGAAGCCCGCGTTGAAGGCGGCCGCATGAGCGCCGCGTTCGACGCCGATGCGCTCGCGCGGCTTCTCGTCGACGCGCGCGCGCATCGGGCGAAGCTCGACGCGCTGCCCTTGGGCGCACGTCCGTCCGACGCCGACGATGCCTACGCGGCGCAGGACGCGACGCTGCGTGCGCTGAATGCAGACATCGGCGGATGGAAGGTCGGCGCGAAGACGCACGACGGGCCGATCCAGGGTGCACCGCTTCCCGCCGATGGCATGCATAAAACCGGTGCGCGTCTCTCGATGCTCGCTTTCGGCAAGGCCGGTCTCGAACTCGAAGTGGCATTCAGGATCGGCCGGCGCTTCGAACCGAAAAGCGGACCGTATAGCGATGAAGACGTGGTCGCTGCGATCGAGTCCGTGCATGCGGCCATCGAAGTGGTCGCGAGCCGTTTCGCCGCGTGGCCCGATGTCGAAAAGCCGTGGCAACTCGCCGATTTGCAGAATCACGGCGCGTTGATCGTGGGCGAGGGCGTGCCTTACGACGCGGCGTTCCCGTTCGTATCGCCCGCGATGGCGTTCACGTTCGACGGCGCGTCGCTTTTCGACGGCGTTCCGGCGAATCCTGCGGGCGACCCGCGGCGCCTGCTCGCGTGGACGGTCAATCACAGCGTGGCGCGCGGGCTCGCGGTCGAACGCGGGACCGTGCTCACGGCGGGTTCTTACACCGGCATGGCGTTTCCGGATGTGCCCGGCACGGCCATCGGCGCGATCGAAGGCTTGCCCGCCGTCGAATTGCATTTCGCATAACGCATTCATAAGGCCAGGAACCGCAAGGCACTCCGGCACTCACCGACAGCGACGATGCTCAATTCCCCCACAGACCGGCTCGTCAAGCCGATTCATCTGATGCCCGCTTCCGCGCG
This sequence comes from Caballeronia sp. AZ1_KS37, assembly GCF_023631165.1. Classification (NCBI taxonomy): domain Bacteria; kingdom Pseudomonadati; phylum Pseudomonadota; class Betaproteobacteria; order Burkholderiales; family Burkholderiaceae; genus Caballeronia; species Caballeronia sp. AZ1_KS37. The sequence continues at coordinate 116,712 of NZ_JALQDP010000034.1, forward strand.
TGCGCGGGTCGCGTCAACGGCGACACCGCTGCAGGCGCGATTGCAGCGCGAGCTAAAAGGCGATGTGTTGTTCGATCGCGCATCGCGCGGACGCTATGCGACCGATGCGTCGATCTATCAGATCGTGCCGCTCGGCGTCGTCGTGCCGAAGGATCAGGACGACTTGCGCGTTGCGTTGCAGATTGCCCGCGACAGCCGCGCGAGCGTGCTGGCGCGCGGCGCAGGCACGAGCCAATGCGGGCAGACAGTGGGCGAAGCGCTCGTCATCGACACGACGAAGTGGCTCAACAACATCATTCACTTCGACAAGGACGCGCGCACGGTCACGGTCGAACCGGGCGTCGTGCTCGATCACCTGAATGCGTGGCTCAGGCCGCATGGCCTCTGGTTTCCGGTGGACGTATCGACGAGCGCGCAATGCACGATCGGCGGCATGGCGGGCAACAACTCGTGCGGCTCGCGATCGATGGAATACGGGATCATGGTGCATAACGTCGACGCGATCGACGCGATCCTCGCCGACGGTCACGAAGCGCGCTTCGGCAAGCTGTCGTCGATGACGACCGATGCACGCACGCGCGATCTCGTCGATGGCGTGCGGGGCATCGCCATGCGCGAGCAACAGGAGATGCGCGAACGCATCCCGAAGGTGCTGCGACGCGTCGCGGGTTACAACCTCGATCTCTTCGATTGTCAGAGCCCGCTTGCATTCACCAACGACGGCGAGCCGAATCTTGCAAACCTTCTGGTCGGCTCCGAAGGCACGCTCGCGTTCAGCCGTCAACTGACATTGACGCTCGCGCCGTTGCCCGCGCACAAAACGCTCGGCGTCGTGAACTTCCCGAGCTTCTACGATGCGATGGACATGACGCAGCACATCGTGAAGCTGGGGCCGGTGGCGGTCGAGTTGGTCGATCGCACGATGATCAACCTCGCGATGTCGAATCCGGCGTTTCGTCCCGTCATCGCAAAGGCTTTGGTCGGCGAGCCGGAAGCGATTCTGCTCGTCGAGTTCGCGGGCGCGGATCGCGATACGCAAGTAGCAAAGCTTGCGCAGCTCGTCGCGTTGATGAGCGATCTCGGCCTGCCGGGATCGGTCGTGCAAATGCCCGATGCGGGGCCGCAGAAGGCCCTGTGGGAAGTGCGCAAGGCCGGTCTCAACATCATGATGAGCATGAAGGGCGATGGCAAGCCGGTGTCCTTCATCGAAGACTGCGCGGTGCCGCTCGAACATCTCGCCGAATACACCAGTCGATTGACCGATGTATTCAGGAAGCACGGAACCGAAGGAACGTGGTACGCGCATGCGAGCGTCGGCACGCTGCATGTGAGGCCGATTCTCGACATGCGCCGCGACGGGGCCATCAAGATGCGCGCGATCGCCGAAGAAGCCGCGGCGATGGTGCGCGAATACAAGGGCGCGTTCTCGGGTGAGCACGGCGATGGTCTGTGCCGCGGCGAATGGGTGGCGTGGCAATACGGCCCGCGCATCAACGAGGCATTTCGCGAGATCAAGCGGCTCTTCGATCCGGAGAACCGGCTGAGCCCTGATCGCATCGTGGCGCCGCCGAAGATGGATGATGCGCGCAACTTCCGCTTTCCGCCTTCTTATCGCGAGCGTGGATTGACCCCTCGTCTCGACTGGTCGGCATGGAACGTCACCCGCGATCCATTGACGGGCGAGCACGGCGTGCCGGGATCGGGCGGCGATCTGTCCGGCGGGCTCGCGAAAGCGGTCGAGATGTGCAACAACAACGGCCATTGCCGCAAGTTCGATGCAGGCACGATGTGCCCGAGCTATCGCATCACGAAGGACGAGCAGCATCTCACGCGCGGCCGTGCGAACACGTTGCGGCTCGCATTGTCGGGACAATTGGGCGATGACGGCCTCGCGAGTCAGGATGTGAAGGACGTCCTCGATCTATGCGTCTCGTGCAAGGGTTGCAAGCGCGATTGCCCGACCGGTGTCGACATGGCGCGTATCAAGATCGAGGCACGCGCCGCATGGACGCAGCGTCATGGCGTTCGATTGCGTGAGCGCCTGATTGCGTTCCTGCCGCGCTATGCGCCGTATGCGAGCCGCATGCCTGCGCTGTCGCATGTTTTCGAATCGAACATGCCGGGCGTGGCGCGCTGGCTGAAGTCGAAACTCGGTCTCGCGCGGCAACGTGCGTTTCCACGTTTCGAAAAGCCGTTTCTCGCGAATGCCACGGACAAACCGGTTGCGTCTGCAACTAACGAAGTCCTGCTCTTCGTCGACACGTTCAACAACTACATCGAACCCGAGAACGCGCGCGCAGCCAAGCGCGTGCTCGAAGCGGCAGGCTATGCGGTTCATCTGAACGTGAAGGCGGCCGAGCGGCCGCTCTGTTGCGGGCGCACGTTTCTTTCCGCCGGTCTCGTCGATGAAGCGAAGGTCGAAGCACGCCGCGCGCTCGACGCACTCATGCCTTATGTCGAGCGCGGCGTGATGATCGTCGGCCTGGAGCCTTCATGTCTGCTCTCGCTGCGTGACGAGTTTCTCGGGTACGGCTATGGCGATGCCGCGCGCAAGCTGTCGCAAGCGTCGTTTCTGTTCGAGGAATTTCTCGTGCGCGAAGAAGCGGAAGGGCGATTGCAACTGAAGCTCAAACCGCTCGGTCGATCCAAGGCTCTGTTGCACGGACATTGTCACCAGAAGGCATTCGATGCCGTGCGTCCCATCGAGAAAGTGCTCGGCTGGATTCCGGGGCTCGATGTGAGAACGATCGAATCATCATGCTGCGGCATGGCGGGCAGCTTCGGATATGAAGCGGAACATTACGACGCATCGCAGGCGATGGCGGAGTTGTCGCTGCTGCCGGCTGTTCGCGCCGCACACGATGCGCTGATCGTGGCGGACGGCACGAGTTGCCGTCACCAGATCGCGGATGGTGCACAACGTGAGGCGCTTCATGTCGCGCGAGTTCTCGCCATGGCGCTCGATGCGATGGATTGAAAAGAGCAGGACAAGCGTTTCATTCACCGAAGCAAAAAAAGCGGACATCGACGAGCCGCGATCAGGAGACGAACCATGACATCACCGCGCAAACCACGCATTCGCAAACTGCGCCGCAGAACGCAATAGGCAGGCTCATACCGAGCTGCAGTCCTCATCCGACGTATTCACGTGAAGTTCCGCATGCCGTGACATCGGGCGCCTTTCGACATTCGAAGGTGGCTCGCGCACGCACGCGGCCAACAAGGAGACGATGATGTTCCGTCGAGCCACGACGCGCGTTCTACTATTGCTATGCGCGATGTATTTCATCACCTATATCGACCGGGTCAATGTCAGCACGGCGGCGGCCCAGTTTGGCGCGGAGCTTGGCCTCTCGCACACGCAAGTCGGTTTCGTGTTTTCCGCCTTTGCGTATCCGTATCTCGTGTTTCAGATCATCGGCGGATGGGTCGGCGACCGGTTCGGACCGCGGCGAACGCTCACGATATGCGCGATCATCTGGGCGGGCGCCACCGTCCTCTCCGGTCTCGCGGGCGGCTTCGTGTCGCTGATCGTGGCTCGCGTGCTGCTCGGCCTCGGTGAGGGCGCGACCTTTCCGACCGCGACGCGCGCAATGTCGAACTGGATGCCCGCCGATCAGCGTGGTTTTGCACAAGGCATTACGCATGCAGCATCACGCATCGGCAATGCAGTGGCGCCGCCGCTCATCGTCTGGCTGATGGTCGCGACGAGCTGGCGCGGCGCGTTCATCATCACCGGCGTCATCAGTTTCCTTTGGGCGCTCGCATGGGTCTTCTATTTCCGCGATAACCCACGCGATCATCCGCGCATCACGGAAACAGAATGCGCGACGCTCGCGACGTATTCGGGTGTGAAGCAACGCACGCCTGTGCCGTGGCGCACGCTGCTCGGCCGCATGGCGCCCGTCACGGCCGTGTATTTCTGCTATGGCTGGGTCCTGTGGCTCTTTCTCGGCTGGCTTCCGCAATACTTTCTGCACAGCTATCACATGCAGCTCGGCAAATCGGCGCTGTTCGCCTCGGGCGTGTTCTTCGCTGGCGTACTCGGCGACTGGCTCGGCGGCTCGCTCACCGATCGCATCCTGAGAAAGAGCGGCAACGTGCGGCTTGCGCGCAACGTGATGGTCGGCGTGTGCATGCTGCTGACGCTGCTCTCGCTCGCGCCGATCATGCTGATCTCCAATATCTCCATCACGCTCGCGGCGGTGTGCCTCTCGGCCGGCTTCTTCTTCAACGAAATGACGATCGGCCCGATGTGGTCCGTGCCCATGGATATCGCGCCCAAGCATTCGGGCACCGCGGCCGGCATCATGAATTCCGGTTCGGCGCTTGCGGCGATCATCAGCCCGGTCGTGGGCGGCTGGCTGATCGACCGCACAGGCAACTGGAACCTGCCGTTCACCGTGTCGATGATCCTGATGGCGGCCGGCATCGTCCTTTCGTTCATGATGCGCCCGGACCGTGCTCTGGAAGTCGAGGAGGAAAAGAGCGACGCGGCAGACACCCGCAAGTTCGTCTGACTCTGCGCACGCGGCGGTTCGGTGCATTTTGCATGCATTGAACCGCATCGAATAAAGCATTCAGCATGCAGCATTCAATTCTTGGAGGCGACGTGGCGGAACCATCCATCCTGATCGAGCGTGACGGCGATATCGCGACAGTCGTGATCGACCGGCCCGAGAAGCTCAACGCAATGACCAAGCACTTGTGGCGCTTGCTCGGAGAGACCATCGAGACGCTTTCCGGCGACGACACGCTGCGCTGCATCGTGCTGCGCGGCGCGGGCGAGAAAGCGTTCTCGCCGGGCAACGACATCGCGGAGTTCCGCACGGATCGCTCGAACGTCGAACAGGCGCGTACGTACGGCGCGATCATGCATCGCACTTTGCATGCATTACGCGAGTGCCGGCATCCTATCGTCGCGATGATTCATGGCATCTGCGTCGGCGGCGGTCTCGAGATCGCGGCGATGTCCGATCTGCGCATTTGCGGCGAATCGAGCCGCTTCGGCGTCCCCATCAAGAATCTCGGCCTCGTGATGGCGCATGCGGAAATGGAAGGGCTCGTGCGTCTTGCGGGGCCTGCCGTCGCGCTCGAGATTCTTCTCGAAGGACGCATCTTCGATGCAAAGGAAGCGCTTGCAAAAGGACTCGTCACGCGTGTCGTCGCGGATGGGGAAGTGACGGCGCACGCGTATGAAACCGCGCGGCGCATCGCGGACGGCGCACCGCTCGTCGCGCGCTGGCACAAGCAGTTCGTGCGCCGCGTGATGGAGCCTCAGCCGCTTACCGACGAAGAGCGCGATGAAGGCTTCGCATGCTTCGGCACTGAGGATTTTCGCATCGGCTATCAGGCCTTCCTCGACAAGATCAAACCGCAATTCAAGGGACGTTGACATGGCAGACACGAAATCGACAGTAGCGCCCGGCGCGGGACCGCTTGCGGGGATGCGCGTGATCGAACTCGCGCACATCATGTCGGGGCCCATCTGCGGGATGATGCTCGCGGACATGGGTGCCGATGTCATCAAAGTGGAGAAGATCCCCGGCGGCGACGATTGCCGTCGTTTCGCACCCATTCTTGCGAGCGGCGAATCCGCGTCGTTCATGATCGTGAACCGCAACAAGCGCGGCATCGCCCTCAATCTCAAGACCGAGGGCGGCAAGGAAGTGCTGAGGAAGATGCTCGCGAGCGCGGACGTCGTGACGGAGAACTATCGGCGCGGCACGATGGAAAAGCTCGGCATGGGCTACGAAACGCTGAAGGCCGTGAATCCGGGACTCATCTACTGCGCGATATCGGGCTATGGGCGCAGCGGGCCGATGGCCGACAAGGGCGGCTTCGATCTCATCGCGCAAGGGCTGAGCGGTTTGATGAGCATGACGGGCGAGCCGGGGCAGGCGCCGATCAAGGCGGGCTCGCCCGTCACCGACATCAACGCGGGCATCCTCGCGGCGCTCGGCATCAGTGCGGCTTATGCGCGCAAGCAGGCGACCGGTCTCGGGCAGATGGTCGATACGTCGCTCTTCGAAGCCGGCCTGCAGCAGATGTACTGGGCCTTCGCCAACTACTTCGCCGATGGCACCGTCCTGCCTAAAGCCGGCTCGGCCAACCCCACGAGCGCGCCGTATCAGGCGTTTCGCACGCGGGACGGCTGGGTGAACATCGGCGCGGCGAATCAGAGCAACTACGAGCGTCTCGTCGGCGTGTTGAATATTCCGGGACTCGCTGAGGACGAGCGCTTCCAGACCAACGCGGGACGTCTGAAGCATCGCGAGGCGCTCGTCGATATCCTGACGGCGCGTCTCATCGAACGCACGACCGACGAGTGGCTCGTTTCCTTCGATGCCATCGGATTGCCGAGCGGCGCGGTGTTGGGCGTGCCGGAAGCGTCGTCGCACGAGCAGGCCATGGCGCGCGGGATGATCGTCGAAACGGAGCATCCGCTTGCCGGCCCGATGCGCGGCATCGGGTTGCCGATTCACTTCTCCGAAGGCTGCACGAAGGCTTCGCGTCCCGCGCCGCTGCTCGGTCAGCACACCGGCGAAGTGCTCGACGAATACGGTTTCGACGAGGCGCGCATTCAGGCGCTCAAGGACGAAGGCGCGATTCTGGAAACGGAGGTTCCCGCGTGAAAGCGACGGGCGAGCGAATGGTTTTATGCATTCATCATGCAGTATGCAGCGCTATGATCGATGTCTGATCCAACTTCATCGACACCCTCTGCCATGACGCTCGCACCTCCTCCCGCCGCTCGCGCGGGCGATTCGCTCGCTTCGGTCGCCACGCCTTCCCTGATGATCGATCTCGATGCCTTCGACGCCAATCTCGCGGCGATGTCGGCGTTCGCCGCGCGTCATGGCGTCGCGTTGCGTCCGCATGCGAAGGCGCACAAGTGCAGCGAGATCGCGAAGCGTCAGGTCGGCGCGGGTGCGGTCGGCGTGTGTTGTCAGAAGCTGTCGGAGGCGTATCCGTTCGCGGCGGCGGGCATCGCGAGCATTCATGTCAGCAATGAGTTCGTCGGCGCGGACAAACTCGCGATGGCCGTCGAACTCGCATCGCATGTGCATCTTTCGGTATGCGTGGATGCGTTGCCGCAAGTTCAGGCCCTCGGCGACGCAGCGGCACGCGCGGGCGTCACGATCGACGTGCTGCCGGAAGTCGATGCAGGTCAGCATCGCTGCGGCGTGACGAGCGAAGATGCGCTGCTCGCGCTCGTCGACGGCATCGCAGCGCAGAGCGCGCTGCGCTTCGCAGGATTGCAGGCGTATCACGGCGGCATCCAACACGTCGCGGATTGGATTGCACGCAAGGCCGAAGCAAGCCGCGCCGCCGATATCGCCGCGCGCTACGTCCGCGCGCTCGATGTTCGCGGCGTGCGTTGCGGCATCGTGACGGGCGGCGGCACAGGCACTGTCGAGTTCGATGCTGCGAGTGGCGTCTTCACCGAATTGCAGCCGGGCTCGTATCTGTTCATGGACGGCGACTATGGCGGCATCGGTTGGGGCGGCGAATTGCGCTGGCGTCACAGTCTCTTCGTGCTGTCGACGGTCATGAGCGCCACGCGCCCCGGCATGGCCGTATGCGATGTCGGCCTGAAAGGGCTCGCGGTCGATTCGGGCTTGCCGCGCAGCGTGAACTGGCTCGGTGCGGGCGCCAAGCCCACGTTCAGTTATATCTCCGCGAACGATGAGCACGGCATGCTGCAAGCGCAACGTGATCCTGAAGGCGATTTCGCTGATCTCGTCGGCAAGCGTGTGCTGTTGCCGCCGGGTCATTGCGATCCGACCGTGAATCTCTACGATGAATACGTCTGCTATCGAGGCGAACGCGTGACCGACATATGGCCGATCGACGCGCGCGGTCTTTCGCGCTAAGCCCGTGACTCCTTCGGCGGATAGATCGTGGCGATCAGCGCATCGACGTCGGCAACGATCAGGCCGATCACGAACTGCGCCACTTCCTGCGCGCCGTGCGTCGCTTCCTGTTGCTCGAGCATGGCCTTGAGTTCGTTCACGGCGGAACGTGCGCGCGCCAGCTTCTCATCGTCCTGACGATTCGCTGCAAGCACGCTCGCGAGCGTCTCGAACAAAGCCTGCAATTCGCGACCGGCCGCGCCGAGCCGAGCCGCGCAAGTATCGCGATCGAGGCGCGATACAGCTTTCGCGAGAAAGAGCGCATCGCTATGGAGACGCCGCAGAAACGGTGCGGCCTTGTCGATGGCATCCGAGCGGCGGTTTTGCACGAGCACGATGATGTGTTCGCGTTCGGCTTCCTTCAACGCATCGTCGAAGGCTTTTTGCGCGTCGGTGCTTTGCGTTTCGAGGCGCGTCGCGCGAGCATCATCCCGCTCGCCCGAAAGATGGAGCGCGATCAACTGGCCGAGGCTCTTCAACGTATCGGCGACGCTGCGATGCGCGGCCGTAAGCGCACGATTGGGCCAGAGCGCCGACACGAAGGACGAAGCGGCGCCGATCAGAATCTCCAGCACGCGATGCATCGGCCGCTCGAAAGGCGATCCCGGTCCCGCCGGAATCAGCACGACGATCACGAGCGTCACGCACGCAAGCCTGAACGCAGGCCGCTTCGCGCTCAACGCGGCAAGCGGCACGAGCGCGACCGAAAACACCGCGAGCGGCGGCGCGCCGCGGTTCATCGCGACAATGCCGAGCACGCCCGCGATCGCGCCGATGAATGCGCCGATGATCTGGTCGCGAGCAATATCGACCGCCTGCGAGAGGCTCGGTTGCGTCACGATGACGAGCGTCGTGATAAGTGCCCAGTAACCTTCGGGCAGTGCGGCCAGTCGTGCGGCGGCATAGCTGATCGCGCAACTCATCAGTGTGCGAAGAAGGCGTCTTGCTTCGGGTGCGCCGAAGAAGGCGCGCACCTGAACTCGAGTACGAGTGATCGAAGTCATGCGGTCTCGGTCGTTGACGAAACGGGACAAGCGAAGGAGACGCGAAGCATGCGCGCCCGTGCTGCATTATGCCAATGTGCACGGTGCGAAAAAATGAAGCTGTTCAGGAAGGGAAAGACAAGGCGGCACATATGCCCGATGTTTCCGGGGCACATGTGCCGCCCTCGTGTCGCGACGTAAGCATCGGCACGGCTTCCACCAGCGTCGCTATATGAGCCTGAGTGGCCGGTGCTGGCATGGCGACCTTATCGGGCCGGCCCGGCGTTGAGCGGGAGTTTCGACGCGCGGGCACTGTCGGCTGTCATCTTTGCACCGCCGGGCTTGTAGCCGTTCGACATCAGCAGGTAGGCCATGATGTCGGCATAGTCCTGGTCCTTCATCTTGCCTGGACGGTCCGCGGGCATGTTGGTGGCCATGTAGGTGAAGATGCCGCCCACGGTGAGATGCGAATTCGACGGCGGTGCGAACGACGGACCTTGCAACGCGGGCGCTGTGATGCCTTGCAACTGTGCCCCATGGCACTTCGCGCACGAGCTCGAATAAAGCGCCTTGCCGTGCGTCGTTTGCGCTTGTTCGAACGTCGGCGGCTCGACGGTTCCCTCATTCGCGACCTTGATGAAGCGGCCGGCGCGCGCGCCATTCATGTCGGCGAGCATGATGCCCGAGTGCTTCGACGGTGCTGCAGAAGACGATGCAGTTTGCACGGGAAACGTCCACTGTTTCGTGAGCGCCTGAAGGCGGCCTTCGTCGATCATCGATTTGAGCGCATCGTCGATGCGCGGACGCAACGCAGCGCTCCTGTCGCCGAATGCGAATGCCAGATGCCAGTCCGCGTAGGGCGAATTCGCGGCTGCGACGGTGAAGCTCTGTTGCGGATGCGCAATGCGATAAGCCACGACAGCGGGATACCACACGATCGCACGATAAGCGCGTCCGTTCGCGACTGCATCGACCGTCGATGCCGACGTGTTCTCCAGATCGAGCGTCACGTCGCGCTGCAGCACGGCGATCAGTTGTGCGGGGCTTGCATAGGTCGCGGCGACCGTGCGCTTTGCGGCATCGTTCAGGACCACGTCAGGCGCTTCGATGCTGACATAGCCCGCACGCAGATAGCCGCGCGAGAATTGCATCTTGCCACCCGATGCATCGGCGACGGTGGAACGGGGAAAGCCAGCGATCACATCGCAATCGCGCGCGAGCGTCTTGTCGAGTTCGTGAAGCGACACGCCGTCGTCGTCGCCTTCGCCGATACCGTGCGATACGAACGTTGCTGCGATGTTGGCACGGGCGAAGACCGCTTGCGCGACGCTGCGGTCGAGCGCGGCCGAAGGACTGCCGGGAAACGTGCAGATCTTCACGGCCGCGTCGGAAGCCGATGGTGCGAGCGCGATGCATGCGGCCAGCATGCCTGCTGCGCGAATGGAGTTGAGCGAATGATTCATGTCGAAGCGTCCGGTGATGTCGGTGAGCACCGCAAGCGCGCGGCGATGCGCGCTCGCGGTTCGATCAGCATGGGTCAGGCGCGATTGAGCGCGAACACATAGAGCGTGCCGCCGCGCGGCACCTTGTCCGCGGCCTTCGCCATCGGTCCGCCCCAGATCGGATTGGCGCCACCGTATCCCGCGAGAATGGCAACGTATTCCTTGCCGTCGATCTCGTACACCGAAGGCTGGGCGATGATGCCGCTCGCGAGTTTGGGGCTTTGCCACAAGACCTTGCCGGTCTTTTCATCGAACGCGTAGAGATGGCCGTCGAGCGAGCCGCTGAATGCGAGGCCGCCCGCCGTCGTCGCGACGCCGCCGTTCCAAGGCAGCTTGGTCCAGTGGCTCCAGATCTTCTTGCCGGTGTCGACATCGATCGCCTGCAGTTCGCCGTAGCCCTTGCTGTTCGGTTCCGGCTTGATCTCGAAGCCTTCGCCGAGATAGGGCAGGCCTTCCATGTAGTTCACCGATTTGCCGGACAGGGACATGCACGCATGCAGCGCCGGCACGAAGGCTATATGTTTCTGCGGATCGTATGAAACGGACCACCAGTTCTTGCCTCCGAGGAAGCTCGGACACGTTTCGATGGTCGTGCCGGTCTTCGGATACTTGGCGGGATCCTGAATCGGCTTGCCATCGTCCGTATAGCCTGTGACCGATGTCGCGGTGACGAAGGGCCGCGCATAGATTAGCTTGCCGTTGCTGCGATCGATCGCATGGAAAAAGCCATTGCGGTCTGCGTGAATGATGGCGTCGTAGTCCTTGCCCTGATACTTGATGTTCGCGAGTACCGGCGTATTGACGCCGTCATAGTCCCACGTGTCATTCGTCGTGTATTGATAGTGCCACTTGAGATCGCCCGTCTTCGGATCGAGCGCGAGCAACGAGTCGGAATAGAGGTTGTCGCCAGGACGAAGATCGGCGAGCCACGGTCCCGGATTTCCGACGCCCCAATAAAGCGTCTTGCTCGCCGCATCATAGGTGCCGGTGAGCCACGCGGGGGCGCCGCCATGCTCCTGCATGCCATCGGGCCATGTGTTGCCGCCGGGCTCCTTCGCGCCGGGCACCGTATAGCGTTTCCACAGCACCTTGCCGTCGTTGGGATCGAGTGCTGCGATGAAGCCGCGCGCGCCATACTCGCCGCCCGAGCTGCCGACGACGAGCGCGCCATCGAGTGCGAGCGGTGCGAGCGAGAACGCATATCCGACGCCCGGATCGAACATCGCCTTCTTCCACACGAGCGAGCCCGTTTGCGCATCGAGCGCGGCCACTTCGCCGTTCAACATCGCGACATAAACGTTCTTGCCGTATAACGCGACTCCGCGATTGACCACATCGCAACATGCGGTCTTGAACGATTTCGCATCGAGATTCGGCTCGTATTTCCAGAGTTGTTTGCCCGTTGCGGCATCGAATGCATAGACGTTGTCCTTGGGCGTCGTCACGAAGAGAAAGCGACCGTTGACGATGGGCGTGGCCTCGAAGCCTTGCTGCAAGTCCTTTGGAAACTTGTAGCTCCACACCTGCTTCAGGTTCTTCACGTTGCTCGTATCGATCTGCTTGAGCGGCGAATGCCCATGACCGTTATACGTGCGGTAATACGTGAGCCAGCCGGGGTCGTCTTGCGCGTTCGCGAGGCGTTCATAGCTGACGTCCGGGTACTGCGCCGGTGTGCCTTCCGCCGCGATGGCAAGATGCTGCGCCACGCTGAACGCAGCGACGGCACCTGCTGCAAGGGCCGCGACGCGCAGGGCCGGACTGAAGCGAATGTTCATCGTTGTCTCCTGGATATTGTCGATGCAACGTCTTATTGAAACTCGATAGCGATGCGAAGCAGTTGCGACGTCATCAAGGCAAGTCATGTGCCATCGACGACCGATACGCGCAATCGCCTTGCTGTACGCGGTTGTCGCGTCCAAAGCGCTCAATGCGGGCGCATTGAGGCGTTATTGAAGAGGTGTTGCATCGTGGAGCAGTGGGACGTTTGACGTGTTGCCCGATGTGACAACGCGAGCTCAGTGAGCCAACCTAGTCGACGTGCTGCATCGACGAAGCGATAGACATCCGCGGCGAGACCTGCGATGCCGAAGCGCGTCTCCAGTTCGCCGATGATCTCGTCGAGCGCGCGCGTGCCATCGCAGCGTGCGAGTATCTCGCCCGCGCTGCGGTTCAGTTCGACGCTGCCGTGCCGATGAACGATCTCGCACGTTTGCATGTCCGCATGCCAATGCAGCTTGAATGACGCACGCAGGCGCGGGCGCGTGCATGCGTCCGCATGCGCGGTCGTAGAGTTCATGTGGGACGGAAAGGGAAGGGTGCAGGCCCGGGGCAGATTCGCCCCAGGCTTGCCGTCATCGAAGGATCAACGTGTAGCGATGTACATCGTGATCTCGAAGCCGAAGCGCAGGTCGGTGAAGGCGGGTGTCGTCCATTGCATGTTCATCTCCTTGATGATGTTCGAGTTGGATCGCGAGCCGTTTCGCGACCGGACCTCGAAATGCAAGGTCCATGCCTTCGATCATCGACAGTGCACGTGCACGCTCTTTGCCTTTCAATTCGATTTCGATGACGCGCAATGGATGTGACGATGTTGTTCCGCTTCGCAACAAGGGTGTACCGAAGTGAAACACTGCACTGAACAACTCATTGCTCCATCGATGAACATGCGGGCATCTTTCGATAGATGGTGTTGCGCGATATGCCCAAGGCGCGCGCGGCGGCGGAGACATTGCCACGATGTTGCGCGAGCGCCGCCGCGATGACGGATGCCGTGACTTCCTGCAGGCGTCCCGAAGCGAGCGCCGATGGAGCGCATGCTTCGGACACGCGATGCACGTTGGCGCGAGGTTCATCGAAGAAGTCTTCCGGTAGATGTTGCCGGCGAATGCAGCCGTCGTCGTCGACCATCGCTGCAGCAGTGCGTAGCAGGTTGCACAGTTGCCTGAAGTTGCCGGGCCACGCATAGCGCTCGAAGAGCGCCATTACGTCATCGTCGATGGACAGGCGCATGCCGCTCCCATCATCGGCGCTTACGGCGTGGAGCATCTTCGTGATCACGGCTGCGAGATCGGTGCGTTCGCGCAATGGCGGTAGTTTGACGACGAGCCCGTTCAGACGGTAGTACAAGTCCTCACGGAAGCGACTCTGCTCGATCATCTCGCGCAGGTTACGGTGCGTCGCGCAGATGATGGCGACATCGACAGGAATCGACTTGCTGGAGCCGAGCGGATCGACGACGCGCTCTTGCAGCACGCGCAAGAGGCGCACTTGCAGCGGGTAGGGCATGTCGCCGATTTCATCGAGAAAGAGCGTGCCGCCATTGGCCTGTAGCAGCTTGCCCGCCGCGCCCTTGCGCCGTGCGCCCGTGAACGCGCCTTCCTCATAACCGAAGAGTTCCGATTCGATCAGGTTCTCCGGGATCGATGCGCAGTTCACCGCGACGAACGGCCCCGCGCGACGCGGCGAATCGCTGTGAATGGCTTGTGCGAGCAGTTCCTTGCCGGTGCCGGTTTCGCCGGTGATGAGTATCGGTATGTCCTTGCCGATGACCTTGCGTACCTTGCCGATGACCGCGGCCACTTTCGGGTCGCCCGTGTCGAGCGATGCGAGCTTCGACGATGAATCGATCGCAGCCGATGCGCGCGGCGCGGATCTCATCGGCACGGACGTGGACGGAGTTTCGACGAAAGGCGCGCGGTTGAGGCGCACGCGGGCGCATACGACTGCGCCATTGTTGAGATCGAGCGACATGTGCGGCGCGCGGCTCGCTTGCGAACGATCGATCAGTTGCGCGCTCGTCAGTCCGAAGAGCGACGACAGCGTATGTGCGCGCAGCGCCGAGAGCGGCAAGCCGAACTGAAACTGCGCGCTGCGATTGGCGGAGAGAAAACGTCCATCGCAGGTGAAGGCCATAATCCCTTCCATCAGCGTGCCGAGAAACTCGGGGCGGCTGTGAAATGCGATCTGCAACATGCCCTGAAAAGTGCTGGAAAACAGGTGGTTTTCGATCATCTGGACGGACATGCGCGCGAGGGCCATCGTGTGTCGATGGTAGCTGCGATGATCGCCGGTGACGTCGAGCACGCCGATCAGATCGCCGTACGGATCGAGAATCGGCACGCTGGAGCAGGTCAGAAAGCGATTGGCCGCAAGATAGTGTTGATCGCCGTGCACGACCGTCGGCGAGCGTTCTGCGATGGCCGTGCCGATGGCGTTGGTCCCTTGCCGTTCCTCGGCCCAGTTCGCCCCCGCCCTGAGCGCGACCTTTTCTGCGCGTGCGAGGAAGTCGTCATCGCCTGTGGAGTGGAGGATGAGCCCTTGTGCGTCGGTCAGTACGATCATGCTTTGCGTGTTGACGATCTGTTCACGCAGCGTTTCCATCACCGGCGTCGCGTGCGCGCATAGCACGCGGTTCTGCTCGAGCTTGAGGAGCAACTCGCCTTCGGTAAGCACGTCGTAGTCGGGTCGTGTCGAGGCGTTCAGACCGAATGTCTCGGAGCGTTCGTGCGCCTTGCGTATCGCGGGAATCAGCCAGGCGCTCTGTCGTTCATCGTGGGCAGCCGCGATCTCGTGGATGTTGTCTTGCATCGTCTCCTCCGTTGTGCAAGTGCCGGTCATGTCGCCGGATATTTGAGCGGGGAGAAAAGCAAGTCCTGCGCCAATAAGCGCCGTCGACGGCTGTCGTGGGCTAATCGAAAGGATGCGGGATGTCATCGTGACGCCGACAGCTCCGCGGACGTTGTGTTGGGCTGCGGATGACTCGACGCGCTGACGGAGCAGGTGTGTCTGCACCCTGCGAGCGCGCCGCGCAAGGCGCTGCGGGCATTCGAGCGTTGCGCCCGCGCGTTGGCATATCCAATGCAAAAGACCAGGCGAGCGCCGACACACGCTCGATTCGACTCAAACGAACGCTTGCTCACGCACCGTAAGGAGAAACACCATGACGAACCTGAAGCTCGACGATCTGCAACATAGTCAGGAGCTTTCCGCTTCCGAGATGAAGCGCATCATCGGCGGAGACAAAAAGGAGCCAGCCGGCAGACCCATCCATATCGACGCTCAGAGCGGCGTGCTGACGTTCAAGGACGGCTCGAAGTGGACGATGGATCTTGACGGCAAGTTGCATCCGCTGTGATTCGCGCACATCGATGCTGCTTGCAGGAAGGCGGGACGAGCCTCGCGGCGCGGCCGGCCTTTTGTCTTTTGCCTTTTGCATTCAGAGTTTCCGAAGGCTTTTTGAGTTACGCGTTTTGCATGCGAAATCAAAGGCCGGTTCGACCCGCCGTCAGCACGAGGCGCAGGCCGAGCATCGCGATGACGCTCGCTGCGAAACGGTCGATCCACTTCCTCGCCCGCAGATACATCTCGCGCGGACGCTTGCTTGAGAAGCCAAGCGCGACGATGGTGTACCAGCCCGTCTCGATCACGAAGACCATAGGCGGCAATACGAAGTAGCACCACAGCGGAGGATGCTGCGGCAAGAGCGCCGCGAAAATGCTGCCGTACCAGATGGCTGTCTTGGGATTGCTCAGTTGCGTCGAGAGGCCAAGCCAAAAGGACTTTCGAGCGCGCCCGGTGAGCCGGGACGCGCCGTCCGTTGCCGGCATCTCCATCGGCTGCGCGGCGCCCCGCCAAATCTTCGACGCCACATAAATCAGATACAGGCCACCGGCGACCTTCAGCGCGAGATAGAGCCACTCGACGGCAACGAGCAGCGTGTACAGTCCCGCGAGGGCGACGCCGCCGAAGAAGATGCCGCCCACGCCCATGCCGAGCGCGGCCGCGAGGCCATCGGCGCGTGATATGCCGATGGCATTGCGCGCCACGATTACGAAGCTCGGGCCCGGAATCATCGCGCCCAGCAACAGTGAAAAGAGAATCGCGAGTACGGCGGTCGAAGCGGTCATCGGAATAACTCCTTCGGATGTGCAGTTTGAATGCGGCATGCAAAACGCCGGATTGCATTCACGACGCATGATACGTCCGACTTCACGTGCATCGCGTCAGGCGCCGCTGCCGGCGACGCTGTCTTCGTGGATGGCGCGATTGCGCCCGCTGCGTTTGGCGAGATAGAGCGCGGCGTCGGCATTGTTCAGCAACTTGAGCGCGTCGTCGTTATGGCGTGGCGAGGCCGTGGCAATGCCGATGCTGATCGTCAGCACGCTCCTTGGCGCCGCGCTGTGAGGAATGGCGAGTTGTTCCACGTTCTCGCGCAGACGCTCGGCAAATGTGAGCGCGCCGCTCGCCGCGGCGCCCGGCAAAACCACGACGAATTCTTCGCCGCCATAGCGCGCGACGATGTCGCCGGGGCGCTTCGCGGCATTTTGTATGCAGTCGGCCACGGCGATGAGCGCGTCGTCGCCCATCGCGTGACCGTAGGTGTCGTTATAGAGCTTGAAGTGGTCCACGTCGATGAACAGCGCGGACAGGGGCTGATCGACGCGGCGCGCTCGCCGCCATTCTTCGTCGAGCTGCCGGTCCAGCGCGCGGCGGTTGCATAGTCCGGTGAGCGCATCGGTACCCGCGAGCCGTTGCAGCTTCTCTTGCGCAATTGCTCGCGAGCGCAGTGAAATTGCGAGCAGCCATGAGATGACGATGAAGCCGCCTCCGAACGCCATCGTCAATCCGCCGATGACGAGGCTGCGTTCGCGCCACGCCGCGAGGACGTCATCCTCGGCGGGCGCGACCGCCGCGATCAATCGGGTGCCGGGTACGTGCTGGAATGTATAGAGCCGCCTGACGCCATCGAGCGGAGACCGTGAGATGTATGAGCCTGAAGCCGCGTCGCGCATCGCGGAGAAGGTCGGTGACTTCGCGACGTAGCCGTCGCTATCGCCTGGCAGCGCAGGCTTGCGCGCGATCATCACGCCATCCTGTTGCACGATGAACACCGCGCCCGAAGTGCCGAGCTTCACGCGCGACAGCAGGTCCTTGAAGTAGGAGACGTTCAAGGCGATCACGGCGACGCCCGCAAACGAGCCATCCGATGCATCGATGCGCCGGCTCAATGCGAGCGAAGCCGCGCCCTTGCGCAATCGCGACGCATAGGGTCCGGAAATGTAGAGACCGGCGTCGGGGTGCTCGGCGTGGACCTTGAAGTAGTCGCGATCGTTGAAGAGCAAGTCGGCATGATCGGAAGGATCGCGTTCGATGACGATGCGTCCCTCGCGATTCATCACGAATGCGCCGCCGACGGAGTTCATGCCGGTGGCGCCATCGAATAGAACAAGCTTGCGCAGATCAGGCGGAAGCCCCATTACGGCAGGGTTTCTAACGCCATTGACGATGGTGCGCAGCGACAGGTCGCTCGATTCGATATTGCGCGCGATATCGGCGCTCAAGGTGGCGACGAGATTGGCCGCAGCCTGATGCGCGTTTTGCAGCGCTTGCGCGCGTCCCTGCCACAGCGCGGCAAACGACAACACGGCCATACAAATGGCGATGGCGGTGCCGATAAGACCAGCGAGCGCCGGAAAGTGCGAAAACACTTCGGCGAAACGGATTGCGGCGGTGCTGTTGCGTCGCATCAACCGGCGACTGACCATGCGTCCGGTCTTACGAACGGCTTTTAATCTGGCGGGCATTCAGGTTCTCCGCGCGGCGCGATTTCCGCACATCCGGGCACGACATGATGTGCGGCGCGACTGCGCTATGCGTCGAAAAACTCCGTATCTTATGGATTGGTTTGCATCTTATGCGCTATGTGGTGAACAGCGCCGCGCGTATTTGCACCCCGATTGTAGTCGCTCAGGCTCAATCCTTTCTGCACGGCCATGCTCGAATCACCCGCCGCGCCCGCCCATGCGCTTGCGAATCTCCGAGTCGAGAATGAGCCGCCCGCGCAGCTTGCCCTTCATGCGCTTCACATAGCGCGGCGCCTCGGTCATGTGAATCACCATCAGTTCTCGAACCTTGTCCGCGTCCCGCGCGCGCGCCGCTTCGGTGATCGCCTTGTGAATCTTCACGTTCGCGCGGCCGAAGCGTTCATGTTCGGCTTGCGGCGTGTCGTTCCTGAACTCGATGAGTTGCCGGATCATTTCGTTGATCAACTCGCAGGTGAAGCGCAAAAACGGATTGGGATTCGCAGCGGCCAGAATATCGTGGAAGTTCACGTCTTCCTGTCGTTGCCGGACGATGTCGCGATTCGCGTGCGCCGAGGCCGGCTCGTCGCAACAAGCGATGTTCGCTTCCAGCGCGTTGAAGTCATCGTCGGTGAGATGCGGCACTGCGCCTGCCGCGAGCTCCGGTTCGAGCAACTGACGCACCGTATAGATATCGTCGATGGTCACGTCCTTGAAGAACAGATAGTTCTGCAAGAGTTGCAAGGTGCGATCGAGCGGCACCTCGACGATCGTGCCGCCACCCGAAGGTCCCGTCGTCACTTTGATCAGCCCTTGCACTTCCAGCGATTTGAGCGCCTCGCGCGTCGTGCTCTTGCTGACGGAAAAGAGCTGCTGCAATTCCACTTCACGCGGCAGCTTGTCGCCGGGCTTCAGGTTCTTTTCCGTGATCAGCCGCTTGATTTCTTCGGCGACGAGATCCGCGCGCTTGGGCTGTTTGATCGGCTGCTGCGCGATTTCGATTGCCGCCCCGGTGCGTTTTGCACGCTCCATCACCATGTCGATGCTCCCTGTCTTTGTCTGCTTTATACGCGCGCGTGTCGCGAATTCGCAGACTGGAATATTGCCTTATTGACACCCGAATTTATTGTTCCTAGCATCAGGTTCATTCTATTTATCATGATAAATAGAATGAACCGAGCCGAGGCTTGAACCTACCACGAAAAAAAGCGGGGCGGCTGCGCGGGTCATCTTCTCAAGGAGCGTCAATTTTGAATCGCCGAAACATGTTGAAGCTGGCCGCGCTGTCGGCCATTCCAGGATCGTTCGAAGCGCTCGTCGCAAGAAGCGCCTTTGCGCAGGGCTCGCCGATCCAGTTCGCATGCCCTGTGCCGATGTCCGGTCCGTTCGCGGCCAATGGCAAGTACGCCGATCTCGGCATGAAGCTGGCTATCGAACAATACGGCAAGGTGCTGGGTCAACCGCTCGCCTATGCGACGCTCGACACCGAGGGAAAACCCGCAACGGCCGTGCGCCGCGTGCAGGAAATCGCGCAGCAGAAGAACGCACGTTATTTCGCGGGCGGCATTCTTTCGTCGGAAGCACTCGCGATGGGCAAGGAAGCGGAGAAGGCCGGCGGCATCTTCATCACGACTGCGGGCGCCGACGAACTCACCGGCAAGGATTGCAACAGCGCGACGTTTCGCTGGTCGGTGCCCACTTTCGGCGCGATCGAGCAAACGGTGCGGCCGCTCATTCAGTCGATGCCCAATGCAAAGCGCTGGTACACGATCACGCCGCAATACGTGTTCGGAGACGGGCTTTTATCGGCGGCGCAGAACATCTTCAAAGAGAAGGGTATCGAGCATGTGGGCAACAGCTATCACTCGCTCAATGAAAAAGAGTTCAGCGGTTATTTGACGAATGCTGTCGCGGCGAAGCCCGATGTTCTTCTTATCCTCAACTTCGGCTCGCAATCATCGGACACGTTGCGTCAGGCCGTGAGCTTTGGCATGAAGAACAACTGCACGATCCTGATGGCATGGGCGTCGGGGCTGGAGCAATTCGAAGCACTCGGACCGGAAATCTGCGAGGGCGTCTATTTCGGCGCGCAATACTGGCATGCGGTCGATACGCCGCTCAATCAGGACCTCGTCAAGCGTGTGAATGCGGCTTATAAATCGAACCCTAACTATAGCCTCGCGGGTTCGTACATCTGCACGAAGATTTTGCTCGACGGCATCGTAAAAGCGGGCACCGCCGACCCGAAAAAAGTCGTCGCTGCGCTGCAAGGCATGAAGTACGCGGGCCTGACCGGGCCGGAGGAAATTCGCGCGGGCGATCATCAGGTGTTGAAGAACTACTATCTTCTCAAAGGCAAGCCCAAGAGCAAGATGAAGGATAAAGACGATTACGCCGACATCGTGAGTTCGGGCCAGTCGTTCCTGCCGCTCGACAAGACGCAATGCAAGCTTGCGTGATCGCCTGATCTTGTGACGCGCGTTGTTTTCATGCGAATGCGGGCGAGTTCTGCATTCGCGTTGCCACTCTTCTGATGCAAGGCCATGAACGTTTATCTGTTGCAGGTCGTGAACGGCATCGGCGTGGGCATGCTGTATTTTCTGCTCGCGGTCGGGTTGTCGATCGTGTTCGGGTTGCTGCGCTTCGTGAACTTCGCGCACGGCGCTTTCTATCTGCTGGGCGCGTACTTCTGTTATCAGGCGATGCAGTGGTCGATGAACTTCTGGAGTGCGCTCGTCGTCGTGCCCATCGTCGTCGGCGTGATCGCATGGATCGTCGAGAAAGTCGTGCTGCGCCACGTCTATGCACAGCAACACGAGTTTCATATTCTCGCGACAGTCGGCCTTGCGCTCGTGATTCAGGAGTGCGCGATCATCGCGTGGGGACCGCTCGGCGATAACGTCCCGGTGCCGGACGTTCTCAACGGCGTTGTGATGTGGGGCAGCTTCATCTACCCGAAGTACCGTCTCTTCGTCATCGCGTTCACGGCGGTGCTGGCGGGCATTCTATGGTGGGTGCTCGAAGGCACGCGGCTCGGCAGCGCTGTGCGAGCGGGCAGCGAATCGAGCGAGATGGTATCGCTGCTCGGCATCAACGTGACGCGCATCTTCAGTCTTGTATTCGCGCTCGGTGCGGGAACAGCGGCACTCGCGGGCGTGCTTGCCGCGCCGATACGCGGCGTCGATCCGTTCATGGGGATCGAAGCACTGGGCGTCGCATTCGTCGTCGTGGTCGTGGGCGGCATGGGCAATTTTCTGGGTGCGCTCGTCGGCGGACTGCTCGTCGGCATCGTGCAGAGCGTGATGAGTACGGTGTGGCCGGAAGGCGCGCGTCTCATGATCTATGTGGCGATGGCCGCGGTGCTGCTGCTGCGTCCGAACGGATTACTCGGGAGGACCGCGTGAATTCCAAACTGGATTCGAAGACACTGGACATGAGCGCGCCACCGCGATCCTTCAGGCAGTCGCTTCATCGCTATCGCTTTCTGCTGCTCGCGGCCATCGTCGTCTGCGTTCTTCCGCTGACGATCCGCTCCGGATCGCTCGCAACCGAAGTGCTCGTCTATGCGCTCGCCGCGCTCGGCTGTAATCTGCTGCTCGGGCATACGGGCCTGCTGTCGTTCGGACAAGGCATATTCTTTGGTCTAGGAAGCTATGCCGCGGGTCTGATCCTCACGAAGTCAGGGCTTCAGATTCCCGCGGCATTGCTCGGCGCCATCATCGCGGGTGCGCTCGCCGCGGCTCTCGTCGGATGGTTCTCCATTCGTCAGCGCGGCGCGTACTTCGTGATGCTCACGCTCGCATTCGGACAGATGTTCTATTTCCTTGCCTATACGACACCCGATCTCACCGGCGGCGACAACGGCTTGCTCGATATTCCGCGGCCCGCGTTGTCATTCTTCGGGCAGCCACTCGTTTCGCTCGTGTCGCCGTGGCAGTACTACGCGTTCGTCGCCGTATTGTTCTTGATCGCATTCTGGTTCATGTTGCGCGTGTCGCATTCGGTCTTCGGCCGCACGCTGCTCGCAATCCGCGATAACGAGGCGCGCGCCGCTGCCGTAGGTTATGACGTAAAGCGTTTCAAGCTGGCCGCGTTCGTCGTATCGGGTGCGGTCACTGGCCTGGCCGGGGCATTGCACGCGATGATGACGGGCATCGCGCCGTTATCGAACATCGACTACCACACGAGCGAGATGATTCTCGTGATGACCGTTATCGGCGGTACGGGCAATCTCTTTTCTTCCGTACTGGGCGCAGCGTTCTATGTGCTATTCGCCGACTGGCTTTCAACGCTATGGCCGCGCTGGCTGCTGTTGCTCGGGCTCGTGCTGATCGCGGTAAGTCTCTTCATGCAGCGCGGTTTGTGGGGTCTGGGTGAACGCATCTGGCGCGCGATGAAGCGCGATCGAGGAGAGCCGGCATGAGCGCGTCGATACTGGAAGCAAAGGGCGTCGTGAAGCGCTATGGCAAGTTCGCCGCGCTAACCGATGTCAATCTGCGCATCGCAAGGAACACGGTGCATTCCGTGATCGGACCGAACGGTGCGGGCAAGACCACACTGTTTCATGTGTTGACCGGGACCGTGCCGATCACCGCGGGCAATATCGTGTTCGATGGTCACGACGTGACAAAGGAACCCGATCATCGTCGCGTGAAGCGTGGCATCGCACGATCGTTTCAGGTGACGAGCCTCTTCACGAATCTGTCGGTGCGTGAGAATCTGCGGCTCGCCGCGCAAGGCGTGGACTCGAAGCGCGCACTCAACGCATGGACGCCGCCGCGCGGCGCGCTGGAACATCGCGATACGGTCGATGGCATTCTCGAACGTCTCGCGCTGCAACGCCTGGCGTCGACGCAGGCGAGCGCGTTATCGCATGGCCAGCAGCGGCGTCTCGAAGTGGGCATGGCGCTCGCCGCCCGGCCCAAGGCGATCTTTCTCGACGAGCCGACCTCGGGTATGGGCATCGACGATCTCGACGACATGAAGCATCTGATCCGCAGTCTGCGCGATGACTACACGGTCGTGCTGATCGAGCACAACATGGATATCGTGATGGACATCTCCGACATCATCACGGTGATGCAGCAAGGCCGCGTGCTTGTCGAAGGCAAGCCCGCCGATATCCGCGGGGACGAACGTGTGCGCAGCGCCTATCTCGGCAACATGATCACCGGAGGACGCGCATGATGCTCGATGTCGATAACATTCACGGCTATTACGGCAAGAGCCATATTCTTCAAGGCGTCTCGCTCACGATGGGCGAAGGCGAAACCGTCACGCTGCTCGGCCGTAACGGCGCGGGAAAATCGACCACGCTGAAAAGCATCGCCGGCGTCGTGGCGCCGCAGCGCGGCAGCGTGAAGTTCAAGGGCGTCGAGCTCGCGAAGATGCCGCCGCACAAGATCGCTGCGCGCGGCGTGTGCTTCGTGCCGGAACATCGCGGTATCTTCAAGCTCTTGTCCGTCGAAGAGAATCTGCGGCTCGGCGCGCGCAAAGGTTCTCCATGGCAACTCGCGGATATCTATCGCATCTTTCCGCGTCTCAAGGAGCGCCGGACGAACGGCGGTGGCCAACTCTCGGGCGGCGAGCAGCAGATGCTCGCGATCGGCCGCGCATTGATGAATCATCCGCGCTTGCTGATGCTCGATGAACCGGTGGAAGGACTCGCGCCTGTGATCGTCGAGGAAATCGTCGCGCAACTGAAGCTGATTCGCCAAGCGGGCGTGACGATTCTGCTCGTCGAACAGAATCTGGAAGTCTGCACGCAACTCGCCGACCGCCATTACATCATTGAGCAAGGGCGCATCGTGTACGAAGGAACGAACGATGCGTTCATCGCCGATGAATCGATCAAGGATCGCTATCTCGGCGTGGGCGTCGTCTGAACCTCATATCTGCATCACTCAGCTCAGGAACCTCGAATGCAAGCTCATGATATGCCGGCGCAGGCCGCTCTGCGCATCGACGGTGCGCGTCTCTGGAACAGTCTGATGGATCTCGCGCGCATCGGCGCGACGGAGAAGGGCGGCGTGTGCCGTCTCGCATTGACGCAACTCGACAAGCAAGGCCGCGATCTTTTTATCGCGTGGGCAAAGGAAATCGGCTGCACCGTGCGCGTGGATGCGATCGGCAACATCTTCGCGCGCCGTGCGGGCACGCGTGACGATCTTCCGCCTGTGATGACGGGCAGCCATATCGATACGCAACCGACGGGCGGCAAGTTCGATGGCAACTATGGCGTGCTGGCGGGCCTCGAAGTGTTGCGCACGCTGAATGACAATAACGTGCGTACGGTTGCGCCGCTCGAAGTTGCCGTCTGGACTAACGAGGAAGGCTCGCGCTTCGTGCCGGTGATGATGGGTTCCGGTGTATTCGCGGGCGCGTTCACGCTGGATCATGCACTCGCGCAGAAGGATCGCGACGGCGTGTTCGTGCGGGACGCGCTGGCATCGATAGGTTATGCGGGAGATCGCGTCGAGGCGCATGACGTGGGTGCGTATTTCGAAGCGCACATTGAGCAGGGTCCGGTGCTGGAGGCGAAGGACAAGGTGATCGGCGTCGTGCAAGGCGCGCTCGGTCAACGCTGGTACGACGTGACGATCGAAGGCATGGAAGCGCACGCGGGTCCGACGCCGATGGAACTGCGCCGCGACGCCTTGCTCGTCGCGGCAGATCTCATTCGCGCCGTCAATCGCATCGCAATCGATCATGCGCCGCATGGACGCGGAACGGTCGGCTGGGTCGACGTGCATCCGAACTCGCGCAATGTCATTCCGGGGCGCGTCAAGCTGACCGTTGATCTGCGCGCGCCAGACGACGCGACGCTTCTCGCAATGGACCGTGCAATGCGCGACGCATGCGAGCAAGCGGATCTGCCGGTCAAGGTAGACGAAGTTGTCTACTTCGCGCCGCAACCGTTCGACGCATCGCTGGTTGCGTCGGTGCGCGAGAGCGCCGATGCGCTCGGCTTCACGTCGATGGATGTCGTGAGCGGCGCGGGTCATGACGCCGTCTATCTCGCACGCGTGGCGCCGGCAGCGATGATCTTCGTGCCGTGCAAGGACGGCATCAGCCACAACGAGATCGAGGATGCGCGCGCCGATCATCTCGCAGCAGGCTGCAATGTGCTTCTGCAAGCGATGCTGCGCGCAGCCAACGCGTCCGAAGGAGACGCAGCATGAAGATACTCATCGCCCGCATGAACCACGAGACCAACACGTTCTCGCCCGTTGCGACGCCGCTCGAAGCATTCGGGCGCGACGGTCCGTGTCATGGCGCCGAAGCGTATAACGAGAATGCCGGCATGCGTACGGCGATGTCCGCATTCATCGATGCTGCGAAGCGCGAACATGCGGACATCGTGACGCCGATATCCGCTTCGGCAAATCCGAGCGGTCCCGTCGCTGCTGCCGCTTATGACGCGATTTGCCAGTCGATCGTCGATGCAACAGAAGGCTGCGATGCCGTGATGCTCGACCTCCACGGCGCGATGGTCGCGGAGAATTCGCCCGATGGCGAAGGCGATTTGCTGGAACGCGTGCGACGCGCGCTGCCACATGCGCCTATTGCTGTATCGCTCGATCTGCATGCGAACGTCACGCAGAAGATGATCGACAACGCGGACGTGATCACGAGCTTCAAGACCTATCCTCACGTCGATATGTACGAGAGCGGTGAGCATGCGGCGCGACTGCTGCTCGATCTGATTCACGACAAGGCGAAGCCCGTGATCGCTTGGGCGCAGCCGCCGCTGCTCACGCATACGCTGAGGAGTTCGACAGCGGACGGTGCAATGAAGCGTGCAGTCGATGCCGCGCGCGCAGCCGAAGCTGAAGATGGCGTGCTGGCCGTGTCGGTGCTATCCGGTTTCTCGCTGGCGGATATCGCCGCGCCTTGCATCAGCGTGGTCGTGGTGGCGGATGGCGAGCGCGCGAAGGCGCAGAGCGTGGCGGACCGCATCGCGCGGCAAATCTGGAACGAGCGTGACGCGTTCGTTTATCGCAGCGTGCCGCTCGCGCAATCGATCAGCGAGGGCGCTGCGCTCGCACGCGAAACGGACAAGCCCGTACTGCTGCTCGACCACGGCGACAACTGCATGTCGGGCGGAACGTGCGACACGACCGACGCATTCGAAGAAGCGTTGAAGCAAGGACTCGATGGCATCGTCGTGGGACCTTTATGCGATCCCGAAGCTGTCGCGCAACTCTTCGCAGCCGGCGAGGGCGCAACGGTCACGATCGGCGTCGGCAACAAGCTAGCGAGCGTGGCGTCCCGAGCGAAGCCGCCGCTCGAGGTTACCGGCATAGTGCGGGCGTTGACCGATGGCGAATACATCATCAGCGGACCGACGTATACGGGGCAGCGCGCGTTCATGGGCCGCGCGGCCGTGATCGAGACCGCCGCGGCGCGCATCCTTGTAACGGAACGCACGCACGAGCCGTGGGACCTGCGCGTGTTCGAGAGTGTCGGCATCGATCCACGCGGCGCGCGCTTTCTGATTCTCAAGTCCCGCATGTACTGCCGCCCCGTCTTCGTGCCGATATCGGGTGGCCTCGTCGAATGCGATAGCCGCGGTGTCACGAGTTCGGACTATGGACTCTTCGCATTCGAGAACCTGAAGCGGCCCGTCTATCCGCTGGATTCGAACGTCGAATATTGATCGAACAGAAGAGCGGCGCGCCTTTCACTTCACGAGGCGCAGCCGCTTCGTAATGATCGTGCCTTCCTTGCGATCGATGAGCCACGCTGCATCGACATGGCCCATCAATATCGATGTTCTGCGCGTGATATCCGTGGGTTCTTCATCGGTGGGCGCGTTATGCTCGATGTCGTCCGTCAGGTAGGGTGGCGCGAGCGTGCAGATGAGCACGATCGCGAAGTCATCGCTGCCATGCGCGCGGTCGAAGTTCGGAAGCACGATGCTGCCTCTGACCGTGGTTCTCGCGCTGCCTTCCTGCTTCAGTTCAATGCTGTCGAAGGTCTGAACGAAACCCTTTTCCTTGGCTTCAGGCGCAACAACGAGCTTGCGGCCGCTTTGCCCCTTTACCGTTTCCTTCAGCAGGATGGCATCCGGATCGTGAGACGCCGCCAGGGAGACGTTCACCGTCAGCACTTTCTTCTTCGACAGATAGCGCACGCCGTATGAAACCGGAATGACGAACGTGAACGTGCGATCTGTCTGCGCGCCGGGTTGGCTCGCGGCATGCTGCGCCTTGGTGAAGGGCCGCGAAAGAAACGCCCGTACGCGGCCGGTTATCGATGCAGGCTGTCCCGGTGCGGAATGACCTGCCAGCGCATCGCGGACGTGTTCCGGATCGTCGCCGGTAAAGTTCGGTGCGAGCGTGTCGGCCGACATGATGCCTTGAGCATTGGCGCCGCTCGCTATGTCGGCAGCGCTCGCTGCACGGCCAGGCTGCGGCGCGGCCGCCAGAGCGGATACGGATACCCACGACAGCGCGCATGCGATGCACAGAGCAGAGCTACGTCCACGTTTCAATAAATACACCTGCCACTCCTGGCGCGTCAGGGCCGCTCATGATGGAAGTGGCTATCTTAAAACGAAGCGGACTGTTCGGCATTTTGCATGCGTGATAATGAATTCAATCCAACCGCACATATTCGTCGATCGCCGTGAGCGCGCCGTTCGCGAGCCTTGTCGCGGCGCGCAGAAGCGCTTCCCGGAGAACCGGATTGCGTGCCAGCGATGCGGGGAAAACATCGCTTGCGCCGACGAGCGCATCGACGAGGCCTGCCGGCGTGGTCGCATCCTCCGCCGCTTTCGTGAGACGTTCGCCCAGCGGATCGCTGATCGCGTAACGGGTGCCGTCGTCCGCTCGTCCGCGCAGAAACGTAGACCATGCCGCCACCGCAAGCGCGAGCCGTTCGAACGGCTGACCCGCGTCGAGCCTTGCCTGAATGGTCGACAAAATTCGCGGCGGCATCTTCTGGCTACCGTCCATCGCAATCTGGCTGCAACGGTGTTTCAGCGCGGGATTCGCGTAGCGGTCGAGGAGCGCGTCGCGGTATGCGGCGAGATCGAACGATGCCGGTACCGCGAGCGTCGGCGCTATCTCGCGCGTCATCATCGCGTGGATCAGTGACTTCAGCGGCGGGTGGCCGACGGCGTCGCTGATCGTGTCGAAACCGGCGAGCATGGACAGATACGCGAGCGTCGAGTGTGTCGCGTTGAGCATGCGCAGTTTCGCGATCTCGAAGGGCGCGACGTCGTCGACAAGTTGCGCGCCTGCCGCTTCCCACGCAGGACGCCCGGCGGGGAAGCGATCTTCGATGACCCATTGCCTGAACGGCTCGCACGGCACGGGCACTTCATCGCCCACGCCCAGCGCCGCTTGGGCGGCTTCGCGATCCGCGTCGGTCGTGGCGGGGACGATGCGATCCACCATCGTCGACGGAAACGCGACGCGCGTCTCGATCCACGTCGCGAGCGCCGGGTCCAGCCTGCGTGCGAACGAACACACCGCCTGACGCAATGCATCGCCGTTGTGCGAGAGGTTGTCGCAGGAAAGCACGGTGAAGGGGGTGGCGTCCGCGTCGCGTCGCGCTCGCAACGCGGCGCAGAGTATGCCCGGCACGGTGGACGGCTCGTCCGGATGCGCGAGATCGTGCGCGACGCCCGCGTGCGCAAAGTCGGCATCGCCGGTTCGCGGATCGCGACAGTAGCCTTTTTCCGTAACCGTCAGCGACACGATGCGGACGCGTTCGTCGGCGAAAAGCTCGACGAGACGTGCGCGATCGAAGGGCATCGCCAGCACTTCGCGCAATGCACGCACGACCGTCACGCGCACGCCGTCCGGCCCGCGTTCCACGACGCTGTAGAGGCCGTCCTGTGCCATCAACGCATCGCGCTTGGTGACGTCGCCCTGCAGCGTGACGCCGCAAATGCCCCAATCGCCCGGCTCGGCGAGCATCGCCTCTTCGGTATAGAGCGCTTCATGCGCGCGATGAAAGTTGCCGATGCCCAGATGCACGATGCCGATAGCTGGCTCGTGCCACTCGCGCGACAGGCAATGGCCTTCGAGTGCATTGAGCGATGTACGGGAGAGCATTGATTTCTCAGGCATTTTCGATGGCATTTTGAATTAGGAATGGGGAAAACCCGTTATTGACGTCGTAACATACTGGTATGGTAGTATCCGCCACATCGAATGCCCATTCAAGGAAATACCTATGAAGATCATCCGCGCCGACGTGATCGTGACTTGCCCCGGCCGCAACTTCGTCACGCTGAAAGTGGAAACGGACGAGGGCATCTACGGTATCGGCGATGCGACGCTCAATGGCCGCGAACTCGCTGTCGCGTCGTATCTGAAGGATCACGTATGTCCGCTGTTGATCGGGCGCGAAGCGGGCCGCATCGAAGACACGTGGCAGTTTCTCTACAAGGGCGCGTACTGGCGACGCGGCCCCGTCACGATGACCGCAATCGCCGCCGTCGACATGGCGCTCTGGGACATCCTCGGCAAGGCCGCGAACATGCCGCTCTACAAGCTGCTCGGCGGTGCGTCGCGCGACGGCGTGATGGTCTACGGACACGCAACCGGCCGCGACATCCCCGAAGCGCTCGACCGCTACGCGGAGCATATCGAAGAGGGCTACAGGGCGATTCGCATCCAGTGCGGCGTGCCGAACATGCGTTCGGTTTATGGCGTCGCGAAGGGCGACGGCATGTATGAGCCGGCGACGAAGGGTGCGGTCGAGGAGCAGAGCTGGTCCTCCGAAAAGTACCTGGATTTCGTGCCGAAACTCTTTGAAGCCGTGCGCGACAAGTTCGGTTTCGACACGCATCTGCTGCACGATGTGCATCACCGGCTTACGCCGATCGAAGCGGCGCGGCTCGGCAAATCGGTCGAGCCGTATCGCCTGTTCTGGATGGAGGATCCGACGCCCGCCGAGAATCAGGCCGGCTTCCGTCTGATCCGCGAGCACACCGTGACCCCGATTGCGGTGGGCGAGGTGTTCAACAGCATCTGGGACTGCAAGCAGCTGATCGAAGAGCAACTGATCGACTACATCCGCGCGACGCTCACGCATGCGGGCGGCATCACGCATCTGAAGCGCATCGCCGATTTCGCATCGCTGTATCAGGTCCGCACGGGCTGCCACGGTCCTTCGGATCTGTCGCCGGTCTGCATGGGCGCAGCGCTGCACTTCGACTTGTGGGTGCCCAACTTCGGCGTGCAGGAGTACATGGGCTTTCCGAAGGAAGCGCTCGATGTGTTCCCGCATGCATGGTCGTTCGATCGCGGGATGATGCACCCGGGCGAAGCGCCGGGGCACGGTGTAGACATCGACGAAAAGCTCGCCGCAAGGTATCCGTACGATCCGGCGTACTTGCCGGTGGCGCGCCTCGAAGACGGCACGCTCTGGAACTGGTAATCGCGTTTGGTTTAAGGCATTCAAAACACAAGATACCGGAGACAGACATGGCACACAGGGAAACCAGCGCGATGCTGCGCCGGGTGGCAGCGGCATCGACCATCGGCACGGCGGCGGAGTATTACGACTTCTTCGTGTACGGCACGGCAGCGGTGCTCGTGTTCGGCGCAAAATTCTTTCCGAGCCACGATCCGCTGATCGGCACGCTGGCCGCGTTCGCCACGTATGCGGTCGGGTTCGTCGCGCGGCCTGTGGGCGGTATCGTGTTCGGGCATTTCGGCGACAAGATCGGCCGCAAGAAAGCGCTGATTGTCACCATTCTGATCGTGGGTCTGGGCACGTTCGCCATCGGCTTGTTGCCGGATTACTCGCAGATCGGCATCTGGGCGCCGGCGGCGCTTGTGCTGATCCGCGTGCTGCAAGGCTTCGGCGTCGGCGGCGAGCAGGCCGGCGCGGTCTTGCTCACCGCCGAATATGCGCCGCCGCGCGAACGCGGCTTCTTCGCGAGCCTCGTGCAGCTCGGCGCGCCCGCGGGCTTTCTGATCCCATCGGGCATCTTCGCCGTTCTGACCGCGATGCTCACGCACGAACAACTGATGGACTGGGGCTGGCGTCTGCCATTTCTCGGCAGCATCGTGCTTGTCGTCGTCGGGCTTTATATTCGACTGCGCACCGAGGAATCGCCGGTGTTCGCGGCGATCCGCGAGACCAAGGCGGTCGAATCGCGGCCCGTCGTGGAAGTGGTGAAGCAGCACGGCGCGACGATCGTGAAGGGTGTCGGCGCGAAGCTGATCGAGGCTTGCACGTTCGCGATGTACACGATGATCGTGCTCGCCTACGGCCGCGCGCACGGCATCGCCGACTCGCTGCTTCTGCAGACGATCATCGTCGCGGTCGTGCTCGAACTGATTGCGATCCCGCTCGCGGGCGCACTGTCGGATCGCATCGGTCGGCGCGCGACATTCATCGCGGGCGCAGTGCTGCATGTGCTGCTCGTCATGCCGCTCTTTCACGCTATCGATAGCGGCAGCCGCCTCGCGATCCAGACCGTGATGATTCTCGCGATCACCGTCGGCCACAGCCTTTGCTATGCACCGCAAGCATCGCTCTTTCCCGAGCTCTTTCCGGCACGCGTGCGATGCAGCGGCATTGCGCTCATCTGGCAGATCGGTTCGCTGATCGGCAGCGGCGTGCTAGGTCTCGTCGCGGTGAAGCTGATTCAGGCGACGGGCGGAAGCTCGATCGGTCTCATCGTGTACGTTGCCGCGCTCGGCATCGTCTCGACGATCTCGCTTCTGCTTCTGCCCGAGACCGCGCCGGCGCGCGTCGGCCGTGATCTGCACGACTGGGGCGCGCCGCAACACGATGCCGCGATCGCCGGATCGAACGCAGAACCGGCGCTCGCCGCCCGCCGTTGATTGCATGCAAAACGCTTTATACAAAGTGCAAACCGCAGATTCCAGGACACAGATCATGCTCGCAGCCGTTCTACACGAACCGAAGAACCTCGTCATCGACGAGATCGACACGCCCGAACCAGAACCCGGACAGGTGCAGATTCGCGTGCGCGCGGGCGGCATCTGCGGGTCGGATCTTTCGTATTACTTCAAGGGCAAAAGCGGCGACTTCGCCGTGCGCGAGCCGTTCGTGCTCGGTCACGAAGTCGCGGGCGAGATTGCCGCGCTGGGCGAGGGCGTGACGGGCCTTGCAGTCGGCCAGCGGGTCGCGGTGAATCCGGGCCTGAATTGCGGAACGTGCCGCTTTTGCGAGAAAGGCATGCCGAACCATTGCCTGAAGATGCGCTTCATGGGCAGCGCGTCGACGTTCCCGCATATGCAGGGCATGTTCCGGCAATACATCACGGCAGCCGCGCGGCAATGCGTTCCGGTGCCGGATACCCTCGATTTCGCGCAGGCGTCGATGGCCGAGCCGCTTGCTGTCGCGCTGCACGCGTTGAAGCTCGCCGGCCCGCTCGTCGGCGCGAAGATGCTGCTCGTGGGTTGCGGGCCGATCGGCTGCATCGTGTTGGCCGCCGCGCGGCGCGCGGGCGCGCATCGCATCGTCGCGCTCGATCTTGCTGACAAGGCGCTCGCGATGGCGGCGTCGCTCGGCGCCGACGAGACCGTGCTCGCGAACGATCAGGCGCGCATCGATGCCTGGTCGCGCGAACGCGGCACCTTCGACGTCGTGATCGAGGCATCGGGCAGCCCCGCCGGTCTCGACACCGCGTTGCGCTCGGTGCGTGCGGGCGGCACGGTGATCCAGCTCGGAAATCTGCCGGCTGGTCAGTCGCCGGTCGCGGCGAACCTCGTGATGGCGAAAGAGCTGCGTTATCAGGGCTCGTTCCGCTTCACCGATGAATACGCGATCGCCGCGGATGAAATCGCCTTGCAGCGCATCGACCTTCGTCTGCTGATGACGCACGCATTTCCGCTCGCCGAAGCGAATCGTGCATTCGAAGTCGCGCTGGATCGCTCTCAATCGATGAAGGTGCATCTCCAGTTCGACTGACGGGCGCCACTTGGCATCGGCATTCAAAATTCATCATTCATGAAACCGCCGGACCGGAAGGCCACAAGAAGCGGTGCATCGGAGACTCGACATGATCAAAAGTCAGCGGTGGTTCGTCGTCGGCCTGCTGTTCCTCGCGGGCGTCGTCAACTATCTCGACCGCGCGGCGCTTTCCATCGCCGCTCCGCTCATCCAGAAAGACCTGCATTTCACGCATGCACAGATGGGCATCGTGTTCAGCAGCTTTTTCATCGGGTATGCATTATTCAATTTTGTCGGCGGCGTGCTGTCGGACAGGATCGGCGCGAAGAAAGTCTTCGGCGGCGCAATGGGTATCTGGTCGCTGTTTTGCGGTGCGACTGCGCTGGCGAGCAGTCTCGTGTCGCTGATCGTGCTTCGCGTGCTCTTCGGCATGGGAGAGGGACCGTTCAGCTCGTCGAACAGCAAGATGGTGAACAACTGGTTTCCGCGTCGTGAAGTGGCGAGCGCGATCGGGGTCATCAGTTCGGGGACGCCGCTGGGCGGCGCGCTCGCCGGCCCGGTCGTCGGTTACATGGCGATCCAGTTCGGCTGGCGCTGGGCGTTCGTCATCATCATGATGATCGGCTTCGCGTGGCTCGTGCTTTGGGCGCTTTCGACGACCGAGCATCCGCAACAGAACAAGCGCGTCACGCAGGCCGAACTCGATCTGATCGTCGCGGGCCAGCAGGACGCCGCGTCGATGGAGCACGGCACGCACGGCAAGCAGGCGAATCTCGGCTTTTATCTGCGTCAGCCGATCATCCTCGCCACGGCATTCGCGTTTTTTGCATACAACTACGTGCTGTTCTTCTTTCTCTCGTGGTTCCCGACGTATCTGACCGAAGCGCATCACATGTCGCTGCGCGACATGAGCTTTGCGACGGTGATTCCGTGGCTGCTCGGCAGCATCGGGCTCGCGGCGGGCGGCTTCATCACCGATGCGATTCTGCGTATCACAGGCAAGCCGCTCATGTCGCGCCGCATCGTGCTGACCGTGTGCCTCGGCCTGGCGGCGCTGTGCGTCGCGTTCGCGGGGCGTGTGGAGAGCACGCAGGGCGCGGTGGCGTTGATGTCCGTGACGATCTTCTTCCTCTATGTAACCGGGTCCGTGTACTGGGCCGTGATTCAGGACACGGTGCGGCGCGAAAACGTCGGCGGCGTGGGCGGTTTCGTGCATCTGCTCGCGAATCTCGCGGGCGTGATCGGACCGGCGGTGACGGGCTTCATCGTCGAGGCGACGCACGGCGCGTATGGCAGCGCCTTCGTTCTGGCGGGCGCGATCGCGGTGCTCGGCGCGCTGTGTTCGCTCGTATGGATTCGCGAGCCGAAAGCGCGCGCGAAGCGTGAAAGCGCGGCGAGTGCTGCGTGATAGTATCGGGAAGCGAGGCGCGCGAACGTGGCTCGCT
This sequence comes from Caballeronia sp. AZ1_KS37, assembly GCF_023631165.1. Classification (NCBI taxonomy): domain Bacteria; kingdom Pseudomonadati; phylum Pseudomonadota; class Betaproteobacteria; order Burkholderiales; family Burkholderiaceae; genus Caballeronia; species Caballeronia sp. AZ1_KS37. The sequence goes on from NZ_JALQDP010000034.1 coordinate 151,027, forward strand.
TTCTCCTCATTAGCGTTCAGGTTCAATCATGCAAGACGGTATCGTGTCGAATGGCTCGGCTGCAGTGCGGCGTGCGCGCGTACGCAGGCCGCTCGCATCGCAGAAGTTCGAATTGCCCGATCTGACTTCGGCGATATCGCACGACTCGCATGAGCCCATCGGCAAGCAGATTTTTCGGGCGCTGCGTCAGGCTATCTTCGCGGGACAACTCGTGCCCGGCACGCCGCTTTCCGAAAAGGAAGTCGCGGAGATGTTCCAGGTTTCGCGGCAGCCGGTGCGCGAGACCTTCATCAAGCTCGTCGAGGCGGGCGTGCTGCAAGTGTTGCCTCAGCGCGGCACCTTCGTGAAAAAAATATCGCCGCGTCAGGTGCGCGAAGGGCGTTTCATTCGCGAGGCGATCGAAACGGCGGTCGCGCGCAAGGCCGCGGTCGCCATCACCGATTCGCAACTCGACGATCTCGCCGCGAATCTTCGCGAGCAGAAGAGCGCATCGAAAGTGAACGACACCACTGCCTTTCTCGCACTCGATGAACAGTTCCACATGCAGATCGCGCAATCGATCGACTGCGTCGCTGCATGGGACACGATCCAGGACATCAAGGCGCAGATGGATCGCGTGCGTTATCTGAGCTTGCCGGATGTATCGCCGCTCGATCTGCTCATCAAGCAGCATGCGCGCATCGTGAGCGCGTTGAAGGCGCATGATCCCGATGGCGCCGAGGAAGCGATGCGCGCGCATCTGCGCGAGATTCTGGTGTCGTTGCATCCGATCGCGGAACGCAATCCCGATTGGTTCGAGCCCGACGAGCCGGAGCGGGTGGCCTTGGGAAGCTGATTGAAAGGACAGCGCTATACTGACCATCCTTTCACCGCATGCCGATCCGCGGGCCCATCCCGCGGCGCACGTTCAAAATTGGCTGAACACAACTTAGAAAAACTCAAGATCGACCGGGGTCCGTCTGCCGCGATGCCGCGGCGCCGGCGCAACTGGCTTCGTTACGCCATCATCGTTGCGATTCTGCTCGCGCTCATCGGCGTGGCGTTTCGTCTCACCGGCCCGCAGGCCGTCGAAACCGCCACGGTCACGTCGGTGTATCCGTCGCAGAGCTATACGCTTCTGAACGCCACGGGCTATGTCGTGCCGCAACGCAAGGCCGCAGTCGCATCGAAAGGACAAGGGCGCGTCGAATGGCTCGGCGTGCTCGAAGGCACGCCGGTGAAGGAAGGGCAGATCATCGCGCGGCTGGAGAGCAATGACGTGGCTGCGTCGCTCGCGCAGGCCCAGGCGCAGGTCAAGGTCGCGCGGGCGAATCTCGAGCTGCAGCGCGCCGAACTGAAGAACGCGGAAGTCGATCTCAAGCGCTACAAGATCCTCGCACCGCAAGGCGCGATTCCGGCGACACAGTACGATGCCGCGCTCGCCCGCTTCGACAAGGCCAAGGCGTCGATCAACAGCGACGAAGCCGCGATCGTCTCCGCGCAAGCCAACGCGCAGGCAGCGCAAGTAGCCGTCGATCAAACCGTGATTCGCGCGCCCTTCGACGGCGTCGTGATCGAGAAGCACGCGAATGTCGGCGACAACATCACGCCGTTCTCATCGGCGTCGGACAGCAAGGGCGCGGTTGTCACCATCGCCGACATGAAGACGCTCGAAGTCGAAGCCGATGTCGCCGAGTCGAACATCGCGCGCATCGCTGTCGATCAGCCGTGCGAGATTCAACTCGATGCGCTGCCCGACGCGCGCTTCGCGGGCCGCGTGTCGCGCATCGTGCCGACGGTCGATCGATCCAAAGCCACCGTGCTCGTGAAAGTGCGTTTCGTCGAACGCGATTCGCGCGTGCTGCCCGATATGTCCGCGAAAGTCGCGTTCCTGTCGAAGCCGGTGCCGCCCGAGGAGAAGAAGGCGGTTGTCGCCGTGCAGCCATCGGCGGTCGTCACGCGCGATGGCAGGAAAGTGGTCTACGTGGTAGATCACGACGCCGCGCGCGAAGTGCCGGTGACGACGGGCGAGCGCATCGGCGATCTGCTGGCCGTGCAGGGCGTGAAGCCCGGCGACGTGCTCGTGCTCGCGCCCGGCGACAAGATCAAGGACGGCGCCAAAGTCACGCTGGCGAAGAAATAACGTGAGCACGACGCCTCTCGTTCAGATCAGCCACGTCGCGAAGTCGTATCGGCGCGGCGTGCAGACCGTGCCGGTGCTCACCGACATCACGTTGTCCATCGCGGAAGGCAATTTCGTCGCGTTGATGGGGCCGTCGGGTTCGGGCAAGAGCACGCTGCTCAACCTGATCGCGGGCATCGACCGGCCCGATAGCGGCGAGTTGCTCGTCGGCGGACTCGATATCACGCGCCTGCCCGAAGCCGCGCTTGCCGACTGGCGCGCGGCGAACGTCGGCTTCATCTTCCAGTTCTATAACCTGATGCCGGTGCTGTCCGCGTTCGAGAACGTCGAGTTGCCGCTGATGCTCACGCGCCTCACGCGCCACGAGCGCAAGGAACGCGTCGCGATGGTGCTCGACATGGTCAACATGGCCGATCGCATGAGTCACTATCCGTCGGAGCTGTCGGGCGGGCAGCAGCAGCGCATCGCGATCGCGCGTGCGCTGATCACGGACCCGAAGCTGATCGTCGCCGACGAACCGACCGGCGATCTCGACCGCAGCTCCGCCGCCGATGTCCTCGCGATGCTGCAACGTCTCAACGACAAGCTCGGCAAGACCATCATCATGGTGACGCACGACGCGCACGCGGCCGGCGCGGCGAAGGCGCTCGTGCATCTGGAGAAAGGCGAGCTGATCGATGGAACCGTGGGCTAAGCCATCATGTTCGTGTTCAAGCTGATCCTGCGCAACGCGATGCGGCACAAGCTGCGCACCACGCTGACGGTGCTCGGGCTGACCATCGCGGTGCTCGCATATGGTCTTTTGCATACCGTCGTCGATGCGTGGTATGCAGGCGCCGCGGCTGCATCGAACGCGCGGCTCGTCACGCGCAATGCAATCTCGCTCGTGTTTCCGTTGCCGCTCGCCTATGAGAACCGCATACGCGGCGTCGAGGGCGTGACGCTCGTTGCGCGCTCGAACTGGTTCGGCGGCGTGTATCGCGATCCGAAGAACTTCTTCGCGCAGTTCGCCGTGTCCGACAACTATCTCGATCTCTATCCCGAGTTCATCGTGCCCGAGCAGCAACGCGCCGATTATCGACGCGATCGCAAAGGCGCGCTCATCGGCCGGCAGCTCGCGGATCAATACGGCTTCAAGGTCGGCGACGTCATTCCGCTCAAGGGCACGATCTATCCGGGAACATGGGACTTCGTCGTGCGCGGCATCATGGAAGGGCGCGACGAATCGACCATCACGCGGCAACTGATTTTTCACTACGACTATCTGAACGAGACGATCCGCAAGACGACCAAGCGCAATGTCGATCAGGTCGGCGTGTACGTGGTCGGCATCAAGGATCCGGACGAAGCGGCTGTCGTGTCGCGCAAGATCGACAATGTCTTCAAGAACTCGCTCGCCGAAACGCTGACGGAAACGGAGCAGGCGTTTCAGCTCGGCTTCGTCGCAATGTCGAATCAGATCATCGCGGCGATACGCGTCGTGTCATATGTAGTGATCCTGATCATCATGGCGGTGATGGCGAACGCGATGGCAATGAGCGCGCGCGAGCGCATCACCGAATACGCGACATTGAAGGCGCTCGGCTTCGGCTCCGCATTTCTATCGGTGCTCGTGTTCGGCGAATCGATGGCAATCTGCGCGATCGGCGGTGGCATCGGCATCCTGGCGACGCCGCCGATGGCCGAAGTCTTCAAGCACGCCACAGGCGGCGTGTTCCCGGTCTTCATGGTGTCGCACGAGACGATGCTTCTGCAGGCGGCATGCGCGTTCGCCGTCGCGATGGCAGCGGCGATCGTGCCGGCGGTGCAGGCGAGCCGCGTGCGCATCGTCGAAGGCCTGCGGGCGATCGGCTGAGGACGCGCGATGGCCATTCCCGTTTCCTACGTCGCACGCAATCTCTGGGCGCGCCGTCTCACGACCATGCTGACGGCAGGCGGTCTCGCGCTCGTGGTGTTCGTGTTCGCGACCGTGCTGATGCTCGACGCGGGACTGACGAAAACGCTCGTATCGACGGGCGAAGCGGACAACGTCGTCGTGATCCGAAAGGGCGCGGAGACGGAGATACAAAGCGCGATCGACCGCAATCAGGCGAACGCGATGGAGATGCATCCGTCGGTCGCGATGAACGGCGACGGCGAGCCGCTCGCATCGAAGGAAACCGTCGTGCTGATCTCGCTCACCAAGCTCGGCACCAACACGCCCGCCAACGTCGTGATTCGCGGCGTCTCGCCGATGGGCGTGCAATTGCGTCCGCAAGTGAAGCTCACGGCGGGGCGCATGTTCAGGCGCGGCTCGTCGGAGATCATCGTGGGCAGCAGCATCGCGAAGGGGTTCGGCGGCACGCGCATCGGCGACTCCCTGCGTTTCGCGCAGCGCGACTGGACCGTGGTCGGCCATTTCGATGCGGGCGGCAGCGGCTTCGATTCGGAAATATGGGGCGACGTCGATCAGTTGATGCAATCGTTCCGGCGCACGAGTTATTCGTCGATGGTCGTGCGGCTCGCCCGCAGCGATGCATTCGAGCGCTTTCGCGGCGATATCGACGTGGACCCGCGCCTCGCCGACGAAGCGAAGCGCGAACAGGTGTTCTACGGCGATCAGTCGAAGGCGCTGTCGACGTTCATCAATATCCTCGGCTTCACGCTGTCGATCATCTTTTCGATCGCGGCGATGATCGGGGCGATGATCACGATGTACGCGTCGGTGGCCAATCGTGTCGCGGAGATCGGAACGTTGCGCGCGCTCGGCTTCAAGCGCTTCGACGTGCTCGGGGCGTTCCTGCTCGAAGCGTTGTTGCTCGGGCTGGTCGGCGGCGTGGCCGGACTTTCGTGCGCCGCGCTGATGCAGTTCGCTTCGTTTTCCACGACCAATTTTCAGACCTTCGCGGACTTGTCGTTCCGCTTCATCCTGACGCCTTCGGTGATCGCAAAGACACTCGGGTTCTCGCTCGCGATGGGACTCGTCGGCGGATTCCTGCCGGCGATGCGGGCGTCGCGGATGAATATCGTGGACGCGCTGCGCGCGCGATGATCCCGTTTCGTCGAACGGTCGCTCCGAAAGTATTCAATATTCAACATGCATTGTGCGGCGTAGAGTCGAGATCACCCGAACTCGATCTCGAAGGAGTTTCATCATGCCGCTCGTCAGAATCTCGCTCATGAAAGGCAAGCCGCGCGAGCATATCCGCGCGATCTCGAACGGCGTGCACGAAGCGCTCGTCGAAGCGTTCAAGGTCCCCGCCGACGACCGCTTTCAATTGATCGACGAACACGAGCGCGACCACTTCATTTACGATCCCGGTTATCTCGGTGTCGAACGCAGCGACGACGTCGTGTTCATCCACATCACCGCGAGCGACTGGCGCGACACGGCGACGAAGAAAGCGTTCTACAAGACACTGGTGGCGAAGCTCGCGGCATCGCCCGGACTGCGGCCCGACGACGTGATGATCGCGCTCGCGCCGAATCGCCGCGAAGACTGGTCGTTCGGACGCGGACTCGCGCAGTACGTGGAGGACGCGGCCTGACCGAAAACCGCAAAGGAGCCGTATCCACGATGAACCCGACGACCCTGAAAGGCGCGTGTCACTGCGGCGCGATCACCTTCGAAGTCGAAACTTCGCCGGAACCCGCCGCGCGCTGCAATTGCAGTTTCTGCCGAAGGCGCGGCGCGGTCATGTCGCCGCCCTTTGTCAAAGAGAAGTTGCGCATCCTGTCGGGCGAGGACGAACTCACGCTTTATCAATTCAACACGCAGGTCGCGAAGCATTACTTTTGCAAGCGCTGTGGAATTTACACGTTCCATCAAACGCGTTCGAATCCTGCTGAATGGCGCGTGAACCTCGGCTGTGTCGATGGCGTGGATGCGTATTCGCTCGATGCACCCGTCAAGGACGGCGCGAGCAGTTCGGTAGGGGGGCGCGCATAGCAGCGTCGCCATGTGAGTGAAGGGTGCCGGGAACGCCGCGTGCTACAACCCGGCACCCACAAGCCGTTCGCGTTCGATGTTCGAGGCGCAACCGCGTTTCCGAGAACGGCGTTCGATAACAACACTCACATGGAGCGCCGTCATGGCACACAAGCCTTCCAACGAACCCGACGCGGTACGCCGGCGTCTGCTTGCCGCGTTCGCCAGCACGGCGATGCTGTCGGCCTGCGGTGGCGGCGGCAGCGACGATGACTCGGGCACCGTCACGCCGACGAGTCCTATCGGCACGATTCCGTCCGATCGCGCGAATCTGCCGCGTCCGGCGTTGCCCGCGCCGGAGACTTCGGGCATCGATCACATGGTGCTCGTGACGATGGAAAACCGCTCCTTCGATCACATGCTCGGCTGGGTGCCGGGCGCGGAGGGCGTGCAGGCGGGTAAGCAGTTCACCGATGCGTTCGGCACGGTGCAATCGACATTCGCGCTGTCGGCCAACGCTGCGTTTGGTTATCAAGGCTGCCAGTTTGCCGATCCCGATCACGCCTACGACGCAGGCCGCACGCATCTCGCGAACGGCGCGATGAACGGCTTCCTGCTCACGCCGGATACGAACAAGACGCGCGGCGATCTGCTGCCGATCGGTTACTTCACGGGCAGCGATCTCGAGTTCTATCGACAGGCGGCGACGCAATACACCGTCTGCGATTACTACATGAGCGGCATTCTCGCCGACACGTTTCCGAACCGCGTCTATCTGCATAGCGGCGAAACGGATCGCTTGAGCGATACGCTCGATACATCGTCGCTATCGACGATCTGGGACCGGCTCGATGCGAAGAACGTGTCGTCGAAGTATTACTTTCATGACGTGCCGTTCACGGCGCTTTACGGCACGCGTTACGTCGGCCGCTCGAAGCTCTTTTCCGATTTCCTGTCCGATGCGGCGGGCGGCAATCTGCCGTCGTTCTGCATGGTCGATCCGAGCTTTGCCGGCGAGGCGAACGGCACGTCCAACGACGATCATCCTCATGCCGATGTCCGCAACGGCCAGGTCCTGCTCGCGCAAATCTACGAAGCGCTGCGCACGAGCCCAAACTGGAGCAAGACGCTCATGATCGTCGTCTACGACGAGTGGGGCGGATTCTTCGAGCATGTCGCGCCGCCGGTCAAGTCGCTGTCGGAGGCGGAACAGAAGCTCGGCAACGACGGCCGCTTGGGTTTTCGTGTGCCATGCGTATTGCTCGGACCGCGCGTGCGCGCGAACAACGTGGCGCGCTATCCGTTCGATCCGAGTTCGATCCATCAACTGCTTGTCTGGCGCTTCGGGCTCGATCCGCTGGGCGTGCGCGCGAGCGATCCGACCACGTTCAACATGGCTTACGCGCTCGATCTGAGCGATGCGCCACGCACCGATGCGCCCGCGATTACGGTGGCGCAAGGGCCGTTCGGACTCGAATGCTCGAACACGGCGTCGACAGGATCGGGTCTCGAGACCATCGACAAGTCGCGGACGGCGAAAGCAGCGGAGGGCGCATCGCAGACGCCGACGCCCGGCGGGCGCTTCGCCGACTTGCGCGCCAAGGCAACTGCGCTGGGATTCCCTTCTTCGTGATTTCCTGATCGACGCGCTATGCACCGCGCGCGAAGTCGAGCGTCATGAGGACCGAATCGTGATACGTGCCGTCGATCTTCAGCGCACGCGGCTCGCGCGCGTATTCGACGAATCCCGCCGCGCGATACAGCCTCATTGCAGCGAGATTGTCCGGCGCGACTTCGAGCTTGATTTCGTCGACGACGCCCCGCGCGTACGCAAGCACGGCATCGACGAGCGCAGCGGCAAGTCCCGTGCCGCGCGCACTCTCGCGCACGTACATGCCCCAGAGAACGCCTTTGTGCCGGAGCTTTGCGCCCGTCGGCACGAGCAGCCCGGCTACCCCGGCTAACATGCCATCGCGGCCGTCGCCACCGAACACCGCGTGATCCGCGATGCGCGCGCCGAACCAGTCGGGCGTCTGCATGCGCTCGTCGTCATACGAAGCGCCGAACGACGTTGGATAACGCTGCAGGCCTTCGAGACGAATATCGCGGAACGCTTGTGCGTCGGCGGGCGTCAGGCGTCTGATCGGCGGGATGATGGCATTCTGCATAACGCATGCAATGAACAAATGGGGGGACATCCATGATAGCCGGGCGCCTCACATCTCCTCTTCGCAGGCGGACGAATCGGAAATAAATCCTTAGCCCATGCGCCGATCGAATGTCTTCAGGTAATTGTCACCATCGGGTAATCATAAAGACGACGCCCTTGTTGCCACCGGTGCGCTTTACAAAGCAGGGCGAATCCAATATTTCTGAAGGCGGCTTCACGAACCAACGAAAAGGGAACACGGCCATGACCCGTCTGATTCGAACGTTCGCTTTCCTCTTCGCGCTGGCATTGCTCTCCACGTCGCTCGCGCTTGCCTGCACGCGCACGCTCTATGTCGGCGACAAAGGCCTCGTCATCACCGGCCGTTCGATGGACTGGTCCGAGGACATGCGTTCCAATCTCTGGGTGATGCCCGCGGGCATCGAACGCGATGGCAACGCGGGGCCGCGCTCGATCAAATGGAAATCGAAGTACGGCAGCGTGGTGGTGTCGGGTTATGAAATTGGCACGGTGGACGGCATGAACGAGCGCGGGCTCGTCGCCAATGCGCTCTATCTCGCGGAGACCGATTACGGCAAGCCCGACCCGAAGCGCGATCCGATGTCGATCAGTCTGTGGGCGCAATATGCGCTCGATAACTTCGCGACCGTCGGGCAAGCCGTGTATGTGATGTCGCGCGAACCGTTCCAGATCATCGCGCCGCCCCTGCCCAACGGCAAGCCGCTGACGATCCATCTTTCTCTTTCCGATGCGCGCGGCGACTCTGCTATCTTCGAGTACATCAACGGCAAGCTCATCATTCATCAAGGCAAGAAGTACAAGGTGATGACCAACTCGCCGATCTACGATGAACAGCTTGCTATCGATACTTACTGGAGAAGCGTCGGCGGCATGGGCTTCTTGCCGGGCACGAATCGCGCGGCGGACCGCTTCGTGCGCGCGTCGTTTCTGCTCGATGCGATTCCGAAGCAGGCCGATGCGAATTACATGGCGGGCGTGCCGCAGCAGTCGTACGCGTTCCAGGCCGTCGCGAGCGTGATGAGTCTCATGCGTTCGGTGAGCGTGCCGCTCGGCATCAGCACGCCGGAGCAGCCGAATCTGTCGTCGACGATATGGCGCACGGTCTCGGATCAGCAGAACCTGATCTATTACTTCGATTCAGCGACGCGGCCCGATACGTTCTGGGTGTCGCTCAAGAAGCTCAACCTGAATCCAGGCGCGCCGGTGATGAAGCTGACGATCGATTCGGGACAGGTCTTCTCCGGCGAGACCGCGGGCAGCTTCGTCGCGACGCAGCCTTTCGCGTTCATGCCCGCGAAGGCGCCATGAGCCAGCATTTGCCTCGATGTTGTCGCGGCTCCGCACGAAACGGGGCATCGATTTCGCCCGCGCAGGTAAAATAGTGTCCTTTTGCCCCCGGTGATCCTGTGCAAGGCATGAAGCGCACGGCATTCAGCGGCCCGGCGCTCGTTCGCCTGCTGGCACATTTTGCCGATCTCGACGTTCACGAACCCGCTCAATCGCTCGCGGACCGCCTGAGCCAATGGCTCGGCTGGACCGATGCGATTGCGCTGTCCACTGCGCTCGCATCCGATCCGCCCGCCGCGTCGGGCGCGCGATCCGTTGCGCGCGAGGTGGAAGAAGAGTGCGCGCGCGTGCGCAACTCGCTCGCAGGCGCATTCGCACGCGAGGAAGCGGCCGTGCGCCGCAGGAATCGTGCGCCGGTGAAGCCGTCGTCCGACGATGCGCCCATCGACTACGCGGACTTTCGTCAGCGCTATGTGTCCTTGCAGCAAGCGATGGAATCCGACATCGGTGCGCTGCGCACGCGTCTGCGATCGACGCTCGCGACGAAATCGCCGGACATGGCGCGTCTCGCCGTCGTCGATGCCGTGATGGAACAGGCGTTGAGCGCGCGCGAACGCAGTCTGCTCGGCAACGTGCCCGCGCTGCTCGGCAAGCATTTCGAGCGTCTGAAGCGCGCTCAAGCCGCTGTCGAGACATCGGCGCCGAATGCATGGCTCGACGTGTTTCGCAAGGATCTGCAGAGCGTGCTGCTCGCCGAACTGGATGTTCGTTTTCAACCGATCGAAGGCTTGCTCGCGGCTCTTCGGCCCCGCTAACTGGCTCGCTATGCCCCGAAATCTTTTGAACATCGCTGTATTTTCGATTGGCCTCGCCGCGGTGCTCGGCATCGGCATTGCATACGTCACGTCGAATGCGATCGCGTTCGCCGTCACGCTCGTGATCGCCGCATGCTATCTCGCGGGCGCGGCGGAATTGCGCCGCTATCAACAGATCACCGGCTCGCTCGAACAGGCCGTCGCACAACTCTCGACCGCGCCGCGCAGCCTCGCCGTGTGGCTCGACAGCCTCGATCCGAGCCTGCGCAATGCGGTGCGTCTGCGTGTCGAAGGCGAGCGCGCGCCGTTGCCCGGTCCGGTGCTCGCGCCGTATCTCGTCGGTCTGCTCGTGTTGCTCGGCATGCTCGGTACGCTGCTCGGCATGGTCGCGACCTTGCGCGGCACCGGCACGGCGCTGCAAAGCGCATCCGATCTGACGGCGATCCGCGCATCGCTTTCCGCGCCCGTGACTGGGCTGGGCTTCGCGTTCGGCACGTCGATCGCGGGTGTCGCGACATCCGCGATGCTCGGCCTGCTGTCGGCGCTGTGCCGTCGCGAGCGTCTTCATGTCACGCAGCAACTCGACGTGAAGATCGCGACGACACTTCGCGTCTTCACGCAGGCGCATCAACGCGACGAAACGTTCAAGCTGCTGCAGCTTCAGACCGAACTGATGCCGAAGCTCGTCGATCGTCTTCAGTCGATGACGATCGCAATCGAACAGCAAAGCCTCGCCGCGAGCGAGCGTCAGATCGCGAGTCAGGATGCGTTTCATGCGAAAGCGGAGACGTCGTATCGGCGGCTCGCAACATCGGTCGAACTGTCGTTGAAGCAAAGCGTTGCCGATAGCGCGCGCGCCGCGAGCGCCGCGTTGCAGCCCGTCATGCAGGCGACGATGGACGGCATCGCGCGCGAAGTCACCGCGTTGCACGGCAATGTCGAGCAGGCGGTGGCGCGTCAACTGGAAGGCTTGTCGAGCGGCTTCGAGGCATCGTCGGCGAAGGTCGCGGACATCTGGAACGCATCGCTCGCGAAGCACGCGCAGTCGAACGCAACGCTCGTCGGCGAGATGAGCGCGTCGCTCGATCGCTTCGCGCAAGCATTCGAGCAACGTTCGACGCATCTCGTCGATGGCGTGTCCGCGCAAATGGATCGCGTGTCGGGCGCGCTGGCGTCGTCGGTTGCGAAGCACGAGCAATCGCGCGATGCGCTCGTCGCACGCATGGATGCATCGCTGGAACGCTTCGCACAGACTTTCGATACGCGTTCGTCCGGCTTGATCGACGATGTGTCCGCGCGCCTCGAAACCGCGACGGGAAACATGTCGCAAGCGTGGACCGATGCGCTCGCACAGCACGCGCGCGCGAGCGAGCAGGCAGCCGCGCAGAACCAGAACGCGTTGACGACCGCGGCGGCCAGCTTCGAGCAACATGCAGCGGCGCTCGTGCAATCGGTCGATCGTTCGCATGCGGATTTACGCGCCGAACTCGCGCAAAGCGGGGAAGAGCGCCTCGCCGCATGGAGCAGCGCGCTCGACTCGATGACCGGCTCGTTGCGCGAGCAATGGCAGCAAACGAGCGACGTCGCGGCGAATCGTCAGAAGGACATCTGCGATGCCCTCGCGCAAACCGCGCGCGACATGTCCGCGCAATCGCAGACACACGCGAGCGCGACCATCGCGGAGATCGAGCGGCTCGTGCAGGCTGCATCTGAAGCACCGAAGGCAGCCGCCGAAGTCGTCGCCGAAATGCGTCAGAAGCTGTCCGATTCGATGGTCCGCGATACCGCGATGCTCGATGAACGCAGCCGCTTGCTCGCCACCGTCGAGACATTGCTCGGCGCGGTGAACCTCGCATCGAACGAGCAACGCGCCGCGATCGATGCGCTCGTCGACACATCGGCGACGCTGCTCGAACGCGTCGGCGCGCAGTTCACCGGCACGGTCGAAGCCGAGGCCGGCAAACTCGTTTCGATGGCCGCGCAAGTGACGACGAGCGCCGTCGAAATGGCGAGCCTCTCGGATGCGTTCGGCGCGGCCGTGCAGTCTTTCGGCGAATCGAACGACAAGCTCGTCGCGCATCTCGAACGCATCGAGAGCGCGCTCGACAAATCGCTTGCGCGCAGCGATGAACAGCTCGCGTATTACGTTGCGCAGGCGAAGGAAGTGATCGACCTGAGCATGATGTCGCAGAAGCAGATCGTCGAGGACTTGCAGCATATCGCCGGGCAACGCGTGGCCGGAGCGCGCGCGGCATGAACGAGGAAATCGACGGCGGCGCGGAACACGCCGCGCCGATCTGGGCCGCGTTCGCCGATCTGATGTCGGTGCTGCTGGGCGCGTTCGTGCTGATACTCGTCGGCGTGATCGGCGTGCAGTTGCAGCTGGAGAACAAGCTCGACGAAGAGGTGAAGCATCGTCAGGAAGAGACGCAGCGCCGCAAGACGCTGGAACAGGCGCTCGCGGGACCGCTCGCATCGGGACGCGTGACGCTCGTGAACGGTCGCATCGGCATCAGCGGCAGCGTGCTTTTCGCGCTCAATTCCGATCAATTGCAGCCGCAGGGCCGCGATGTGCTGAAGAGTCTCGCAGCGCCGCTTTCGACGTATCTACGTGCGCATGAAGAGATTCTCATGGTGAGCGGTTTCGCCGACGATCAGCAAGTCCACGAAGGCAACCGCCGATTCGCGGACAACTGGGAGCTTTCAGCGAAACGCGCACTGACGGTCATGCGCGCGTTGATCGATGCGGGCGTGCCTTCGTCGTCGGTGTTCGCGGCGGCGTTCGGCTCGGAACAGCCGGTGAGTTCCAATGCCGATGAAAGCGGGCGGGCGAAGAATCGTCGCGTGGAGATTTCAGCTGTGCCGCGCTCGTCGGATGGCGCGGTGAAGGCGCATGAGTAACGTGGCCTCTGCACGCGCGATACTCGAAGCATGGCGCGCGAATGGCGACGATCGCGCGAATCCCGTGCGCTTCCATCTGATCGTTGCGCTGGACAAGCGCGCGGCCGCGTATGAAGGCGAGGCGCGTCGCCTGCTCGATGAACGTGTCGCGCAATTGCTCGATGCGTATCGAAGCGATATGGAACGTGCTGCATCTTCCGATGCACCGATAAGCGATGCCGATGTGCGCGGTCCGCTGGCAACGCTGATCGCTGACATCGCCAAAGCATCTTCGATGCATGGAACATCTCATGCGGAGTTGCTCGATTACTTTCGCGCGGTATGGTCGAAAGTCAGTGCGGAAAAGCAGTTGCGCGATTCGCTCGCACAGGTGCCCCGAAACGCAGGACCGCTCAATTCGAGCAGTCTCGTGCATCGTTCGTTGTCGCTGATGCGCGAAGTATCGCCGGGTTATCTCCAGCAATTTCTTGCCTACGTCGATGCGCTTTCGTGGATGGAAGAGTTGAACGGGCCGACTGTGACCGTCGCGAAAGAAGCGTCGGGTGCGAAGAAGGGCGGACGCAAGAAGAAGTGATGAAGCGCCGCGCGATTCATCGATCGCGCGGCATGCAGCCTGTTACGCGAGCCAGCCTTTGATCGTGCTCGACATCACGTTCGTCGAAATGCCGTAGCGATCGTGCAGCGTAGGCAACGCGCCTGCATCGAGGAACGCATCGGGCAATGCGATCTGACGATAAGCCGGCGCGACCCCCGCCGTCAGCAGTGCGGTTGCCACCGCTTCGCCGAGCCCGCCGATCACCGTATGGTTTTCCGCCACCACGACGAGACGTCCCGAGCGCTTCGCTTCGCGGACGATCGTCTCCGTGTCGAGCGGCTTGATCGTCGGCACATGCAGCACGGCGACATCGACGTTATCGGCTTGCAATGCCTTCGCGGTTTCGAGCGCGCGCATCGTCAGAATGCCCGACGAAATGATGAGCACGTCGCGGCCATCGCGCAGCAGCTTCGCCTTGCCGAGTTCAAAGCGATAGTCGTATTCGTCGAGCACGGCGGGCACGTTGCCGCGCAAGAGACGCGCATACACCGGACCTTTGTGCGCGGCGATCGCGGGTACCATCTGTTCGATATCGAGCGCATCGCACGGATCGATCACGGTCATGTTCGGCATCGCGCGCATCAGTGCGAGGTCCTCCGCGGCTTGATGGCTCGGGCCGTAACCCGTCGTGAGTCCCGGCAGCGCGGCGACGATCTTTACATCGAGATTGTCTTCCGCGATCGTTTGATGGATGAAGTCATACGCACGGCGCGTCGCGAATACCGCGTACGTCGTCACGAACGGCTGCGCGCCTTCGTGTGCGAAGCCCGCAGCCGCGCCCATCAGCAATTGCTCGGCCATGCCCATCTGGTAGTAACGCTCGGGGAATGCCTTCGCGAAGATATGCAGGTCCGTGTACTTGCCGAGATCGGCCGTCATGCCGATGATATTCGTCTTCGTGCGCGCTTCTTCCACGAGCGCATGGCCGAAGGGGGCCGAACGCGTGACCTGTCCTTCGCTTGCGATCGACGCGATCATCGCGGATGTCTTCAAACGAGTGCTCATGCTTGTCTCCCTGCTTCGAGTGCTTGCAGCGCCAGTTGCCATTCATGGGCATCGACGCGGATGAAGTGGTTTTTCTCGCGTTGTTCGAGAAAGGGCACGCCACGGCCCATCTGCGTATCGCATACGATGATGCGCGGCTTCGCGTCCTCAAGATTGCGCGCGTTGTCGAAAGCGTTCTTCACCGCATCGATGTCGTTGCCGTTCACGCGCTGCACGTACCAGCCGAATGCTTCGAGCTTGTCGACGAGCGGCTCGAACGACATGATCTGCGTCGACGGGCCGTCCGCCTGCTGATTGTTCACATCGACCATTGCGATGAGATTGTCGAGCTTCCAGTGCGCCGCCGACATCAGACCTTCCCAGATCGAGCCTTCATCGAGCTCGCCATCGGAGAAGAGCGTGTACACGAAAGACCTCGAGCCCTTGCGCTTCAGACCGAGGCAGCGGCCCACAGCGATCGTGAGACCTTGCCCGAGCGACCCGCCGGACATTTCCATGCCGGGCGTGTAGCTTGCCATGCCGGACATCGGCAGACGGCTATCGTCGCTGCCATAGGTTTCGAGTTCCTCTTGCGGCAGGATGCCTGCTTCGAAGAGCGCGGCATACAGCGCAATTGCATAGTGACCGTTCGACAGCAGGAAGCGGTCGCGGCCTTCCCATTCGGGATCGTCGGGGCGGTAGTTCATCGCGCCGAAGTAGGCGACGGCCAGCACATCGGCGATATCGAGCGCCTGGCCGATATAACCTTGACCTTGCACTTCGCCCATCAGAAGGGCATTGCGGCGGATACGATAGGCGCGCTCGGCGAGCGTCACCTCTTCGATAACGGGAGCATTCATGCGTTGTCTCCTTGATTAATAAAATTAGCGATTGACCGTTTTCGCGGGCACGAAGAACACGAGCGCCGCGCCGATCACGATGGCTATGGAAATGAAGATCAGGCCCGCGGTCGATTTGCCGGTGAAGTCGTTGAGCCATCCGACGATGGCAGGCGAGAAGAAGCCCGCGAGATTGGCGAAGCAGTTGACCGCGGCAATGCCCGCCGCCGCCGACATGCCGCCCAGCACAGCCGTAGGCAAGGACCAGAATTGCGACGATGACGCGAGGATGCCTGCTGCCGCGATGCTCACGCAGACGATCGATGCGCCCACGCTGCCGAGCATCGGCAAGGTGGCGAAGCCGGCTGCGGACACAAGCATCGGAATCGCGAGATGCAGGCGGCGTTCGCGACGCTTGTCGGCACTTGCACCGATCAGCGGCAGCGCGACGATGGCGCAAAGATACGGAATCGCGGTGAGAATGCCGACCCACAGCGGGTCCGCTACGCCGGTGCGGCGCACGATGGTCGGCAGCCAGAACGTGAGTCCGTATTGACCCATCACGACGCAGAAGTAGATCGCGGCCATCAGCCAAAGACGACGATCGCCGATGAACGCGCGGATCGATACGTGCTTCACCGTCTGCGCGTTGTCCTTCTCGACATTGCGCCGAAGCAATGCTTTCTCTTCGTCGCTGAGCCACTTCGCGCCGGCGATGCCGTTGTCGAGGTAGAACAGGATCGCGACACCCAGGAAGAGCGAAGGCAGCGCTTCGAGCATGAAGAGCCACTTCCATCCGGCGAGCCCCTGCACGCCCTGGAACGCATGCATGATGTAGCCCGAGAGCGGTCCGCCGACGATGCCCGCGAGCGGAATCGCCATGAAGAACAGCGAGAGCGCCTTGGCGCGGCGCGCGGCGGGAAACCAGTACGTCAAATAGAGAATGACGCCCGGCGCGAAACCCGCTTCTGCGACGCCAAGCAAAAATCGCAGGACATAGAAGACTGTCGGTGACTTCACGAACACGAAGCTCGCGGATATCACGGCCCACGTCAGCATGATGCGTGCGAGCCAGTTGCGCGCGCCCACTTTATGAAGGATGACGTTACTGGGCACTTCGAACAGGAAGTAGCCGAGAAAGAAGATGCCCGCGCCGATGCCGTAGATGGTTTCGGAGAAGCGCAAATCGTTGAGCATCTGCAGCTTGGCGAAGCCGACGTTCACGCGATCCAGATACGCGCCGAGATAGCACAGCATCAGAAAGGGAATCAGGCGGCGTCCGACCTTGGCATAGGTCTTTGCTTCGAAGCTGGCGGCATCGTCGGACGATGTGAACTCAGCGCTTACCGCCGCCGCGGATAACTTTGATTTCATGTGTGTCTCCATCCATGTTCGGCGCCCTGGTTTCCAGGTGCGCCCGTACGTGCAATCAATGAATCAGCATGCCGCCGTTGACATCGAGTGTGACGCCAGTGAGATAGGAAGAAAGATCGCTCGCGAGATACAGGCACGCGTTGGCGATATCCGCTGCATCGCCGAGACGCGCGAGCGGAATGCTCTTGATGATGTCCGCGCGCATTTCGGGCGTGAGCTTGTCACCGGTGATGTCGGTTTGAATGAGGCCCGGCGTGATCGAATTCACACGGATGCCGTCGGCGCCGAATTCACGCGCCATTGCCTTCGCGAGGCCCAGCACGCCGGCCTTCGCCGCGCTGTAATGCGGCCCGCCGAAGATGCCGCCGCCACGTTGCGCCGACACTGACGACATGCATACGATGCTGCCGCTCTTCTGCTTTTTCATCTGCGGAATAACGGCTTGCGACATATACAGCGTGCCGCGCAGATTCACGTCGATGACGGCATCGAAGTTATCGGCGCCTATCTCCAGCGTCTTGATCGGCTGCGTGATGCCCGCGTTGTTGATGAGCGCGTCGATGCGTCCGTATTTATCGATGGTGGCATTGGCGGCCGCGATGCACGCGTTCTTATCGGTGACGTCGCAAGCGAGACCGAGATGGCCATCGCCCAGATCGTTCGCGGCGCTTTGCGCGTCTGCTTCCTTCAGATCCAGCACGACGATGCGCGCGCCTTGCGCCGCAAGCGCCTTCGCCGTTGCCTTGCCGATACCGCGCGCCGAAGCCGCGCCCGTGACGATCACTACCTGGTTCTCGAGCAACATCGTTGTCTCCGTTGGTTGTCTGGTGTAGGCGCAGTTTCTCCGCCTTCGACCTGACGATCAACGCAGTTTGGCTCAACTATTGCTGAGAAATTTTCAGGTATCGCCGCGACGCTCGATTTGCTGATCCATCCACGCCAGAAACTTTGCGACGCGTGGCAATCCGGCGTTTTGACTCGGGTAAACGAGATGATGCGCGCCGACTTCGACCGCGTATTCCTTGCCGAATACAGGCACGAGCGAACCGCGTTCCAGATGCCCGGACGCGAGCATCGTGCTTTCGAGCGCGATGCCGTGACCGAGCGCGGCCGCTTCGAGCGACATGTACGAGCGGTCGAATGAAAAGTCGAATGCCTTGCGCTTCACCGCGACGCCGAACTTGCCGAACCACTGCTGCCATTGAACGAGCGGCGATTCGGAGAGAATCAGACGACGGTCGAGCAGATCATCTGGCGTAGCGACTGGAAAGCGTTCGAGATAGGCGCGCGAAGCGAGCGGCGCAATGCTTTCATGCCGCAGCGTCTTCACTTCGACATCGGTCCAATGAGCATAGCCATGACGCACGGCGATATCGTAGTAACCCGATGTGAACGACACGTCTTCATACGAGCACGCGAGGTTCATTTGAATATCGCCATTGGCTTCCTGAAACGCGGCGAGACGCGGCAATAGCCACATCAGGCCGAAGCTCGGACTCGAATGAATGCGCAGTATCTCGACGGATGTTTCGCTCGATGCGCGTTCCGTCGCGCGATTCAATTCGGCGAGCGCGCCGGTGACGTCGGCAAGATATTGCGTGCCGGTCGGGGTGAGGACGAGACCGCGGCCGAACCGCGTGAACAACGGCCGCCCGACGATGCTCTCCAGATTCGCCAGTTGATGACTGACGGCCGAAGGCGTGAGGCCGAGTTCGTCGGCTGCGCGGTTGACGCTCTTCGTGCGCGCGACGCTCTCGAACGCGATGATGGATTTGAGAGGAGGAAGGCGCATGGAAGCTTACTTCGGCTCCTTCGGCACGCGCCCCATCAAAAAGAACTCGTCGTTGGGCCGCATTGAAATGACATTCGCCATGCGATTCGATAACCCGAAAAATGCGGTGATCGCGGCGATATCCCAGATATCTTCATCGCTGAAGTCATGCGCGTGCAATGCCGCGAAATCGGCATCATTCACCGTGCCCGATGCGCGGCATACCTTAAGCGCAAAATCGAGCATCGCCTTCTGACGCGGCGTGATATCCGCCTTGCGATGATTCACCGCCACCTGATCCGCCACGAGCGCGTTCTTTTCATAGATGCGCAGAATCGCTCCGTGCGCGACGACGCAATAAAGGCAATCGTTCACCGCGCTCGTCGCGACGACGATCATCTCGCGCTCGCCCTTGCTCAGGCCGCCTTCCTTGAGCATCAGCGCATCGTGATAAGCGAAGAACGCGCGGAATTCATCGGGCCGGTGCGCAAGCGTGAGAAACACGTTCGGCACGAACCCCGCCTTGTCCTGCACTTCGAGAATGCGTGCGCGGATATCGTCGGGCCATTCTTTCGGATCGGGAACGGGATAGCGGCTGATGGGCTTTGGCGTCATGACGTCCTCGAAGGCTTGATCGAACGCCCATTGTAGAGCGAGAGTTCGTCAACGCGTGACTGTGAGCGACGACAATAGCTTCAAGAGGCTCTCGACATTCACGGGCTTCACGAAGTGATAGTCGAAGCCTGCCGATTGCGCGCGCAATCGGTCTTCGGCCTGGCCATAACCCGTGATCGCGATCAGCAAAGGCGTCGTGTCTCCCTTGCGACGCAAACGACGCGCGAGTTCGTAGCCGTCGATATCTGGCAGGCCGATATCGAGCAGCGCCACATCGGGCTGCAAGAGCGGCGCGGCTTCCAGCGCTTCCGCCGATGAATACGCGACGCGCGCGACATGTTCCTCCGACTCGCACAGCATCGCGAGCGAATCGGCGGCATCGCGGTTATCGTCCACGACGAGAATGCGCAGCGCCGTGCGCGTCTCGCGCATGCTCGTCTCCGAAAGTGCGAGCGCGGAATGCCTTTCGTGATGATGCAAACGCGGCAGCCGCACGGTCACCGTCGTGCCGAGGCCCGGTCCCGGGCTTTGCACGGTGATCGTGCCTTTATGCATTTCCACGAGCTTCTTCACGAGAGAAAGCCCGATGCCGAGGCCGCCGTTCGAGCGGTCGAGCGTGCGCTCGCCTTGCGAGAATAGCTCGAATACTTTCGGCAGAAGGTCGGCGGAAATGCCCGTGCCCGTATCGGCGATGACGATAGACACCGAATCGTCGGCAGCCTGCACACTCACGCTGATACGGCCTTGCTCCGGTGTGTACTTGCTCGCATTGTTCAGCACGTTGACAAGGATCTGCGAGAGACGCGTGGGATCGCCGCAGACCCATGTCGTCGCATCGGAAACATCG
Organism: Caballeronia sp. AZ1_KS37; assembly: GCF_023631165.1. Taxonomy (NCBI): domain Bacteria; kingdom Pseudomonadati; phylum Pseudomonadota; class Betaproteobacteria; order Burkholderiales; family Burkholderiaceae; genus Caballeronia; species Caballeronia sp. AZ1_KS37. Next base: position 171,275 of record NZ_JALQDP010000034.1, read on the forward strand.
ACTTGAATGTTTTGCGAACGCGACTCGACCATGCCCGCAATGGCTTCGACTGCGTGATATACCGCCGTGCCGACGAGAATCGGTTCGAGTTGCAAGGCGATGCGTCCCTGCGTAATGCGCGAAACCTCCAGCAAGTCGTCGACGATGCGCGTCATGTGCTCCACTTGCCGGCGCATGAGATCGATAAGATCGCGCGGATGCGTGTCGCCATCTTGATCCTTTTGCAGGAGCGCTATGGCCGTTCGCAGCGGCGCAAGCGGATTGCGCAGTTCATGCGCGAGCATCGCGAGGAACTCGTCCTTGCGTCGTCCCGCTTCGCGCAACATCAGCTCCATATGCTTGCGTTCGGTGATGTCTATCACGCTGCCGATGATGCGCAGCGGCTCGCCGTCCTTGCTGCGCTGGAGCAGGGCGCTGCCTTGCATCCACTGTTCTCCGTGCATGTTGCGCACGCGAAACTCGAAATGTCCCTCGGCGTCTTCACCGGCCGCGATGCTGCGCACATAGCGATCGAGCATGGCGCTGTCATCGGGATGCACGCGTGCGAGCGCTGCCTCATAGCTGAGCGTTTCGGTGGTCTGACGCTCGCCGCCGGTTTCGAGCGACAACGTCCACGTCGCGAGTTCCAGCGACGCGATATGAATGTTCGCGGCCTGCATCGCCACCGTGAGGCGCAAGCTGCGCGCCTCGATTGCGGCTTGCGCTTCGAAGCGCGGCGTGACGTCGGTCGTCGTGCCGAACCATTCCTGCAAGCTACCCTTGTCGTCGTAGAGTGGCGCGGCGTGCGCCTGCACCATGCGATAAACGCCGTCGCGACGGTACATGCGAAAGGTGAGCGTGCAAGCGACGCCGTCGCGCAATGCATCGAGCCATGCCTGATGCGTGTGCTCGCGATCGTCGGGATGGATGTAATCGAGCCAGCCCCAGCCGGACAACACGTCCGGCGATGTGCCCGTGAACTGTTCCCATTCGCCGCCAGAAGGACGAATTTCGCCGTTTGCATCGGCGGACCAGACGAGCGCGCCCGTCGTTTCGACGAGTGCCCGATAGCGTCGTTCCGAAAGGCTCAGGCGATCTTCATCGGCGCGTTGCGTGCTGATATCGAAGCTCACGCCATAGACGCGCGTGAGCACGCCATGACGGTCGAACTCGGGATGCCCGCGCATGCGCAGCCATCGACGTTGTCCTTGTTCGCTTTCCAGAACGAAGTCGAATTCGAATGGTCCGCCATCGCGCAATGCTTCGGTCAACTTGCGCTGAAACGGCTCGCGATGTTCGGGCGCGACGCGGTCCCACACTTCCGAAAGAAGAACCGCTTCGGTTCCGGGCGGAAAAGAATAGAGCGCGGCGAGCTGTGCGGTCATGCGTACGACGCGCGTCTTCATGTCCCATTCCCACGCGCCCATGCGTGCGCCCGCGAAAGCGGCCTGCAAGCGCCGCTCGCTGGCTTCATACATTGCCCATGCGTGACGACACTCATGAATGTCGATGGCCACACCGACCGTCTCGCCGATCTGCCCTTCCTCATCGCGCCGCGCCTGAAGATGGAGCGTATGCCAGCGGAACGCGGCATCGTTGCGTAACAGGCGCACATCGACGTTGCGAAGCAGCGTGCCGTCGCGCATCTGACGCAGTGCTTCGAGAACCGGCGGGATGTCGTCGGGGTGAACAAAAGCTTTCCAATGCTGCCCGACGAGTTCGGGAAACGGAATGCCGAGATACCGGCAAGCCCACGGATTGGCGTACTGGATTACCCCGTCTCGTGCCGCGCGCCACACAAACGACGGCAGGAAATGAGCAGGATCGTGCATGGCGTCCTTGCTTCCTTACTCCGGCGAAAAGCGTCGCCGCGCACGCCATCCGAGGCTTTGATAGCTTAGGGATACCATACAACAAAAGCGATGGGCTTCATCGCGATACGGCGATGCAGCCATCATCGCTCCGAAAGGTTATATGTAATTTATACGTATCAAAGAATGTTTCGTCTTATGAATCAGCGCGTCGCCTTATTGATTCATTGGACGATAGCAAGCACGCAAGATCAGCCGGCCTCACCTACGTCTTTCGGATTCGGCAGCTTTTCTTCCTTGCTTTGATCGGTGCGCTTCGGCGGCTCGGGCTCATTTCTCATCGTGCGCTTTTGCTCGTCGGACAAGCGGCGGTCGGCCATGTTCGGATCTTCTGGCGTTTGGGTGGGCGGCGTCGGTCGATCGGTTTGCTGATTCATGAGCGGCTCCTTGTCGTGTTCGTCGGATGACATGAAGAGGTCGCATCCGACGTGCCCGCCGTACCGGGTACAGCCGATGCTCAATTCACACTCCGATGTATCGATCGAACGTTCTTCTCTCATTGCTCTTATGCAGTTCGCGAAAAACACGCTCATTCGTTTTGCCGCTATCGCATGCATGATTTTGTTATCGCCGCGCGGCTTCGCTGCTTCGATTGCCTCCGCGCCCTATGGCGCGACCCAACAAGGCCAGGCGGTGACGCAATTCACGTTGTCCAATGCGCGCGGCGTGTCGATGAACTGCATCACGTATGGCGGCATCGTCACGCGTCTCGATGTGCCGGACCGGCGCGGGCGTCGCGCGGATATCGTGCTCGGCTTTGGCTCGCTCAACGACTATGAGAAGTACAACGGCAAGATCCATTTCGGCGGTCTGATCGGGCGTTATGCGAATCGCATCGCCGATGGAAAGTTCGAACTTGATGGCCGCGACTACAAGCTGCCCGTCAACGAGCCACCGAATACACTGCATGGCGGTCCGCATGGATTCGACGAGAAAATCTGGACCGTGGTGAAGACGTTTCAGGGCGCGCAAGGCGCGGGCGTGCAGCTTCGCTATGTGAGTCCCGATGGCGAGAACGGCTTTCCCGGCACGCTTACTGTCGACGTAACCTACACGCTCACCGACGATAACGAAGTGCGTATCGACTATCGTGCGAAGACGGACAAGCCGACCGTCCTGAACCTCACGAACCATAGCTACTTCAACCTCGCGGGCGAGGGCAGCGGCAATGTCGAAGGGCAGCTCATCATGATCGCGGGATCGAGCTATACGCCGACGCGCGCCGATTCGATTCCGACCGGCGAGATGGCGAGCGTCGAGAACACACCGCTGGATCTGCGAGCGCTGACGCCGATCGGCGCGCGTTTGCGTTCGTCGAATCAGCAGATGCGTTATGCGCGCGGCTACGACCACAACTGGAAGCTCAACAAGAACGGACAGCGCAATGGAGAACCCGGCTTTGCCGCGCGCGCCTACGATCCGTCGAGCGGCCGCGTGCTCGATGTCTATACGACGCAGCCCGGCTTGCAGTTCTACACGGGCAACGGTCTCGATGGCAGCGCGATCGGCACGTCGGGCGTGGCGTATCGACAAACGGATGGCTTCGCGCTAGAAACCCAGCATTTCCCGGACTCGCCGAACCGCCCCACGTTCCCATCGACCGAACTCAAGCCCGGCGACGAGTATCACGAAGTCACCGTCTGGAAGATCGGTGTGCGTTAGCGCATGAGTCGGGTGCGAATCGTACCCCGGGACGCGAAGCCACACGTAGAGGCACTTTTCGACGCGGTGGTCGGAATCGGCCCCCGCGTCGAGTGCTCTCTCTCAGGCTGGCCCTCGGAATTCGTTCGGCGCAAACGGAATTTTGCGTTTTGCATTCGAAATGCCTTGTCGTGTTTTGCATTTCGCATGCGTTGCTGGCGGAGCGCTAGGCGGCCGCCTTGTCGGAGTCTGCTGCCCGGTTCTGTTCGAGAAGATCGAGGAGCCGCAGCACGCGGGCGCGTTGCGTCGAGACGAGATCGCTTTCGTCGCCGACCGCGGCGAGCCGCCTTTTCCAGTAGGCATGATCGAACTGGTCGACCGCCTTTGAATTTCCCGATAGCGCGAGCGAACGGATCATGTGCTCGAGATGATCGAGCTGGGTGTCCGCGAGACGCGCGGGCTTGAGCATCGCTCGCGTGGCCTGCGCGGCGCGCCCGACTTGCACAATTTTCGACTTTTCCATGTGTGACGCCCCGAAACGTCTTTTCTCTCTTTATGTGCGGCTGAATTTTTTATCTTGACTAGCCGTAAACCCTAGGATGGGGAGTCAGCAATGTGACGGCGGGATGAAGGCAAGGAATCGCCGACCTGGCCGCCCACGACGCCGCACACGCTGCTCCTCGTCCAGCACGATATACCGGCATTCAAAATACGCTTTACCATGCGTCTCATTTGCTGGCGCGTATCGTGCGCGCCACAGCGCGAAGGACGACCCGACAACATCGACTGCCGCATATGCCCGCAGATTCCGATCCGCCGAAGATTTCCACGCACTTTTCGACGCGCGCCTGTCCGCGTGAGCGTCAATTGCTCGCATGGCGCGATCGGGTCGGGCATGTGGTCGATGTCGTGCCGGACAAGGATCAGATTGCACGCGGTTTCTCGGGCAGCATCGATTTGCATGCGGCGGGCGGCCTCGTGTTCACGGAAGCGCGCACCGACGCGCTCGTGCTCGAGCGATCTATCGCGCGCGTCTCCACTGACACGCGTCGCGATTTCGCATTTCACGTCTATGTGGAAGGCGAGACCGGTCACGTCAGCGGGCTGAGCGTCAAGCGCAGCGCGCCTGGCTCTGTGCGCGGCATCATCGCACTCGATCTGAATCAGCGCTTTCGCGTCGAACGTCCGGCGTGCCGCGTGCTGACGATGTTCGTACCGCGTGTAATCGTCGCCGCGCATATCGGCGACTGCGACGCGTTGCACGGTCGCGTGCTGCCCGATCACGCGCCGCTCGTGCATTTCGTGTTCGAACATTTCGAGGCCACCGCGCGAGAATTGCCGGTGCTCGACCGGCCCGACGCCGCTGACGCGCTCGATGCCGGCGCGCGGCTCCTGCTCGCGGCATTCGCCGACAAGCCGAATGCCGCGAGCGATTCACGCGCCGCACTGCAAACGGCCGTGAAGAGCCAGGTGAAGCGTTACATCGAAACGCGCCTGCATGAGGCCGATCTCACGCCGACCGCGATCGTCGAGGCACTCGGGCTCAAGCGCGCGACAGTCTATCGGTGGTTCGAGCAGGAGGGCGGGCTCGCCGCATATATTCGACTTCGCCGCTTGCGCGAAGCGGCCGACGAACTCGCGCTGTTTCCCAATCTGCAGATTGCGGATATCGCATTCGGTCTCGGCTTCAAGAGCGCATCGGATTTCACGCGCGCGTTTCGCCGCGCGTTCGACGTCAGTCCGCTCGAGATGCGCCTGCGCGCGCTCGAACTGTTGCGCGCGACGAGTGGCGATCCCGTCATGCGGATGCGCGCCGCGCACTCGCGCGGCCTTCCGGAAAGCGGCTGAGCGCAAGAAGCGTCAGGCAGTTCGCGGCGAGCAGATACCACGCGGGCGTCATTACGTTGCCCGTCGCGCCGACGAGCCATGCGACCGTCAACGGCGAGAATCCCCCGAAGATGACGACGCCGAAGGTATAGATCACGGCGAGGCTCGCCGCGCGCCGATCCCTCGGGAAGGCTTCGAGCATGAGCACCGAAGCGGCGCCCGCGTTGTTCAGCGCGACTGCGACATAGAGCAGGATGATGACGAGCGCGAGCCCATCCGGTGCGCCTCGCGTGAGCGCATAAAACGCGGGATAAGCCGTCGCGAGCGCGGCGAAGAGCGAGGCATATTGCAGCGTCTTGCGGCTCATCAGCCGATCGGCCGCAAGCGCGACGAGCGGCGTGACGATCAGAATAACGAGGCCGGAGAGCGACGCGATCAGAAAGCTGATGACAGGGGGCCGCTGCAGCGTATGCGTCAGATAGCTCGGCATGTACAGCACGGCGATGTAGATGCTCGACGATGGCGCGGCCATCATCAGGATGCCGCATGCGAGCGGGCGCGCGTGCTCGCGCAGTACAGTTGCGAGCGGCGTGCGCGCGGGTCGGGGCTTCGACGTGGATGCGTCGCCCGGCATGCGGCGCAGAAACCATCCGAGCGGCGCGATCAGTCCGCCGATGAAGAAGGGCACGCGCCATCCCCATTGCAAGAGTTGCTCCGGCGACAGAAGCGCCGATGTGCACGCGCCGACGAGCGCCGCCACGCACGCGGCCGCGCCCTGACTCGCACCACGCCAGCTGACGATGAAGCAGCGCCGTTCATAAGGCACGGATTCCATCAGCAGCGCCGATGCCGGTCCGATCTCGCCGCCCGCCGCGAGTCCTTGCAAAAGCCGCGCGACCACGATCAGCACGGTCGCGCTCGCGCCGATCGCCGCGTGCGTCGGCAAGCATGCGATCAGCCACGTACCCAGCGCCATCACGGCGATCGACAGCCGCATGCCGGCTTCGCGTCCGCATCGATCCGCGTATCGTCCGATGAGCACTGCGCCGAGCGGACGCATCACGAAGCCGGCGCCGAATGTCGCGAGCGATAGCAGCAGAGACGAGGCGGGATCATGCGCGGGAAAGAACAGCCGCCCGATGATCGCCGCGGAGAAGCCGTACACAGTGAAGTCGTATGCGACGAAGCCGTTGCTGATCACCGTCGCTACGATGATGCGGGTCAGATTCGCGGGCGCTTGTGGACGTTCGATTTCAGTCATGAATGAGATTGGCGCGTTCGATTCCGGCCATCGATATTAACGGCCGTGTTATTCATATCTTTAAAGGAATATCGCGCACGCGTAATATACGATCTCCTTTCAAGCCGATGACTTCACAGACGTTCAGTAACGAGGAATCGCCTTCATGGATGACGCCACGCGCGAATTCGACCGCTTGCGCCCTCGTCTGCAGGGCATTGCGTATCGCATGCTCGGTTCGGTCGCCGAAGCCGAGGATATCGTGCAGGACGTGTGGCTGCGCTGGCATGCGGCGGCTCGCGAAGCGATCGGGAATGCCGAGGCGTGGCTCGTCGCAGTGACGACGCGCCATTCGATCGACCGGTTGCGCGCCGCGAAGTTGCGGCGCGAACACTACACCGGCATCTGGCTGCCCGAGCCGCAGATCACCGACCCGCCGGCAACGCCGGAGGAAGTCACGGAGCGCGCGGACGACGTATCCGTCGCGTTCCTCATGCTGCTCGAACGCCTCACGCCCGAAGCGCGCGCGGCGTTTCTGTTGCGCGAGGTCTTCGACGCCGACTATGCGGAGGTCGCGAACATCATCGGCAAGACGGAGGCCGCATGCCGCCAGCTCGTGAGCCGAGCCAAGGCACAACTACGCGAAGAGCGTCCGCGACGTTCGGTGTCGCGAGAGATTCAAAGGCGCTTGCTGCATGGATTCGCGCACGCGATGGAGCTCGGCGATTTCGCAGCTATTCACGCGATGCTCGCGGAGGACGCCATGCTGATCGGCGATGGCGGCGGGCGCGTGCAGAGTTTCCCCAAACCGCTTTTGGGCGGCAAACGCATCGCGCAGCTTTTTTATGCGGCCTTTCTGCGGTATGGAAACGGCGTGTGTCTCGAACTCGTCATGCTGAATGAGCAATGGGCGCTGCTGCGTTTCATCGACGGCAAGCTCGAATCCGCGCAGACTTTCGATATCGAAGATGAACGCATCGTACGCATACAGGTGCAGCGCAATCCGGATAAGCTCGAACGCATTGCGGCTCGCCATGGCAATGCATGAACGCTCGCGATTCGATTGATGCGTGCGAGGCAACAGCGTGGGCACGTTCGCGTGTCTACCGCGACAAGTCGCGCAAACCTAGGATGACATCCATCTTCAACCAGACATGGAGTCATCATGACGCAGCGAATCAACTACATTCAACAATCTCCCGAGCTTTTCCGGAAGTTCTATGAGTTCAGTCAGGCGGTGCGTGAATGCTCGATCGAGCAGACGACCCGCGATCTCGTGACGCTTCGCGCATCGCAAATGAATGGCTGTGCGTTTTGCGTCGATATGCATGTGAAGGAAGCGAAGATTCATGGCGAGCGCGAACTGCGCACGCATCACGTTGCGATCTGGCGTGAATCGCCGCTGTTTTCGCCGCGTGAACGTGCCGCGCTCGCGTGGACCGAAGTGCTGACGCGCATTCCCGAGCATGGCGTGTCCGACGATCTCTTTGCACGCGTGCGTGAGCAGTTTTCGGAGAAGGAGTTGTCGGATCTGACGTACATCATCATCGAGATCAATGGGTGGAACCGTGCGAATGTCGCGTTTCAGACGGTTCCGGGTTCGTCGGATAAAGCTTTCGGCCTGGACAAGGCAAACCTGTCGTAGTGCGTTCGCGCCGTCGTTCGATCATGGGAGAACGGATCATGCACAGCATCAAACGCGTGGGACTTGCACTCGTCTTCGGATGCGCGGCGCTCGCGGCGAGCACGGCGCACGCGGCGCCGGAGGCCATCGTCAAGGAACTCATGACGAAGCCGCTTCCGGAATATCCCGGCAAGGAGGCGCTGATGATCAGCGTGGAGTATCCTCCGGGCGCGGTCGATCCCGTGCATCGTCACGACGCTCATGCCTACGTATATGTCCTGGAAGGTACGATCGTCATGCAGGTTCGCGGCGGCAAGGCCGTGACGCTCAAAGCCGGCGATACCTTTTATGAAGGCCCTGACGACATTCACACTGTGGGACGCAACGCGAGCAACACGAAGCGCGCGAAATTCATCGTGCTGCTTCTCAAGGACAAGGACAAGCCCGTTCTGACGCCCGTTAAATAAAAAATTCGGCATGGCGCGTCACAAACCGTGTGGCGCAAACGTCTTGTTGGACAGAGCCACTACGTTTCGTGCCGCCATGCCATCAGACCTTGTGTGTCATTCCGACGATTCTCTCGCGTATAGCTTCGTAGCGAGTTATGCGGGCGTCGTTTCTTTTCTTGCCGTCGCCAACGAAGGCAGCTTCGCGAAAGCGAGCGACCGCCTGGGCATCGGCCGTTCCGCCGTCAGCCGCAACGTACAGAAGCTGGAAGCACAGCTCGATGCGCGTCTCTTCCTGCGCACGACGCGCAGCACGTCGCTCACACGCGAAGGCGAGCTCTTCTACAAGAATTGTCAGCCAGGCGTGGAGCGCATCGTGCAGGCGCTGGAGGACATGCGCGAGTTGCGCAACGGGCCGCCACGCGGTCACTTGCGCATCGCGTCGGCGCCGGGCTTCGGCCGCAAGGTCGTCGCGCCGCTTCTAGCCGGCTTTAATGCATGCTATCCGGACATCGCACTCGAACTGCTGCTGAACGATCGTCCGTGCGATTTCACGGCAGATCGGGTGGATGTCGCGTTTCGCGATGGTCACATGGAAGATAGCGAAGTCGTTGCAAAGCAATTGATTCCGATGCAGATGATCGTCTGCGCATCGCCGGCGTATGCGCGCGAGCACGGCCTGCCGCGTCATGTCGACGATCTCGACGACCATCGCTGCATCAATTTCCGCGCGCCGGCGGGGCGCATCGCTGAATGGGAATTCAAGGTCGACGGCCTTGCGCGAAAGCGCTCGCCTGCGGCCCGGCAAACCTTCAACGATATCGACCTGATGCTGCAAGCAGTGCTCGACGGGCAGGGCATCGCACAACTGCCTGCGTATCTCGTCTGCGATTCGCTCAAGGCGGGGCGCCTCGTCACCTGTCTCGCGCAATACGCGCCCGACGATGGCGGCCACTATCTTTGCTATCTCAGCCGCAAGCATTTGCCCGCGCGCGTGCGTGTATTCGTCGATTACATGACCGAGCAGACGCGGGCGCTTGATCTGCATTGCCTGACGACGTTCATCACGAACCCACGTGCGGGCGTGCAGCAGCTCATCTCAACCGATTGATGCATCGAAGGCAACACTGCGCATCCGTGCGAGGCGCTACCGGATGCACGCCTGCACGCCTACGATGCGTCATCATCGCGCATTCGCGCATTCGCGCATCGTTTCGAGGAGGAAATCATGAACACCGTAGTCATCGGCGGAAGCGGACTCATCGGCAGCAAGGTCGTGGAGCGTCTGCGTGCGCGCGGGCACGAAGTAATCGCGGCATCGCCGGCATCAGGCGTCGACACGATGACAGGAAAGGGCCTGCAAGAAGGGTTGCAGGACGCGCGCGAGGTCGCGGCGCCTTGAGCGATCGTGCAACGTTCGCGCGAAGAATGGATGACCGCCATGGAGCATATCGATCCGCCGCCCGTCAGCCTGCTCGACAGGTATCAAGGACGCGACGTGCAACCCCTGTATTCGACGACCGTCGCGGTGACGGGTGGCGATGCGGGACATGGCCGCGCGACGGGCGAGGCACGATCCGACGACGGCAATCTCGCTCTTGACCTGCGTATGCCCGAGGCGCTCGGCGGTCCCGGCGGCGGCACGAACCCCGAGCAACTGTTCGCCGCGGCCTACGCTGCATGTTTTCATGGCGCGATGGTCCTGCTTGCGGCGCGCGCCGGCATCGTTGTCGCGGCTGCAAGCGTGTACGTCACGGTCGAATTCAGCCGCGATCCGATGGACGGGCTCTTCGTGTTGACCGCCCACACACGCGTGCAGATGCCCGGCATCGAACGCAGCGTAGCTGAGGAACTCGTGCGCAGCACGGAACGCTTTTGCCCTTATACGAAGATGGCGCGTCAGGGCATCGTCAACATAGTTGCGCTTGCAAATACCGACGATGCCTCGAAAGCACATCAAGTCATCAAACGTTGAGTGGCTTCACTCGCTCTATCGCGCCGGCTCAACGCGCCCAACGCGAACGCGGCGATGATTGCGGGAATCGCGAGCAGCGTGAAGACCGCGCCAAATTGCAGCCCCATGCTCATGAGCACGCCGCCGGTCATTGCGCCCGCGACCGCGCCCATGCGGCCGATGCCAAGCATCCATGCGACGCCGGTCGCGCGGCTTCGCGTCGGATAGAACGACGCGGCGAGCGCCGACATCGATGTAACCGCGCTCGTCACCGCTGTTCCGGTCAGGAAGATCAGCAGAGCAAGCCAGAACTGATCCGCGATGCCGCGTCCGATTGTCAGCACCATCGCCGCTGCGAGCACATAAGCGCACGCGTTCACGCGTCGCGGATTGGCCTTGCCCATCACCCAGCCAAGGCACAGGTTGCCGAGAATGCCGCCGAGCGGAAAGAGCGATGTCGTGAGCGCAGCGCGCTCGGCGGAGAAGCCTGCATCCTTGAAAAGCGTAGGAAGCCAGTTCGTCAGCAGATAGAAGATCATCAGCCCCATGAAATAGGCGAGCCATAACATGGACGTGCCAAAGCGATAGGGACGCGAGACGATGATGCCGAGCGAAGATTTGTCGGCGCCGGCCGTGCGCGTATCGGCAGAAGTGAACGTGACGCGCGCGCCTTCCGCGAGACGCAGATCGTTCGAGATGCGGCGCAGGACGCGCGCGATCTTTCGCGTAGGGCGTTGTCTCACGACCATGAACTGTGCGGACTCGGGCAACAGAACGAGCAACAGCACGGTGAGCACGATAGGACCGAGTCCGCCGGCGACGAGCACGCTTTGCCAGCCGAAATGCGGTATGAGCCATGCGGCGCAGAGCCCGCCAAGCGATAGTCCTACGGAGAAGCCGCAGAACATCGCATTGACGGCGATAGCACGAACGCGCGCCGGTGCGTATTCGGACATCAGCGTGACCGCGTTGGGCATTGCCGCGCCGAGACCCAGGCCGGTGAGAAAGCGCCACGCGGTTAGTGTTTCGACTGAGCTTGCTTGTGCCGATGCGAGGCTCCATACGCCAAAGAAGAACACGGAAAGGGCAAGCACCGCCTTGCGTCCGATACGGTCGGCGGCCGGCCCGGCCACGAGCGCGCCGATGCCGAGACCGACGAGCGCCGCACTCATCACCGGGCCTAACGCGGCGCGCGTGATGCCCCAGTCGCCGATCAACGACGGCGCGATAAAACCGATTGCCGCGGTATCGAAACCGTCGGCCGCGACGACGAGAAAGCACAGGATCAGAATGACCCATTGATAGGGCGAGAAGCGCTCGCCGTCGATAAAGCTCTGGACCTCGATGGTCCCGACGTTCTTTTCCATGCCGTTATGTCTCCATTCATTCATGTGCAAGCGGAAGAATGCGGCCTTCGTCGTGCCGCTATGCCGCGCGCTTATCGAACTGCTGGCGAAAGACTCTTGAACTCGACGCGCCTGATGATGCGGCTTTCCTGGGCGACGATGAGATGCGCCGACGCATGCAGATAAGCGGGCCATTCGGGGTCGTTGTCGCGCGCGGTGCGCCGCTGGTCGTAATCCGCGATGCTCTCGTAGCCCCACAGATGCACGACCTGATTCAACGCGCCGATATCGCTCATATAGAAACCTACGGGCGCGCCGAGATATCTGGTCTGAATAGGCATCGCTAGACGGTCGAATACGTCGATGAATTCCGACATGCCGCGCGGCTTGATCGTATAGATGCGGTGATCGATGAAGGGCTTGCTCATGCTGCGCTCCTCAATTCGCTGGACTTCGCGTGCGCGTCGACGCTGCCCGCGAGATGCAATCCGGTGAGATAACCGAACGTCATGATTGGACCGAGCGTGATGCCCGCGCCGGGGTAGTTGCCGCCCATGACGCTCGCGCGGTCGTTGCCGACGGCATAGAGCCCTGGTATCGGCTCGCTGCCCTTGAGTACCTGGCCATGCGGATTCGTCGCGATTCCGTCGAAGGTGCCGAGATCGCCCATAACGACCTTGAGCGCGTAGTACGGACCGTCGCCAATCGGTGCGATGCAAGGATTCGGCTTGTGAGCGGCATCGCCGCGATAGCGGTTGAAAGATGTCGTGCCACGGCCGAAAGCAGTGTCCTTGCCATGCGTGGCATCGCGGTTATAGTCGCGGACCGTCGCTTCGAGCGCTGTGGCGTCGATGCCTGTCTGCCGTGCCAGTTCCGCGAGCGTGCGGCCTTTGACGAGATAACCGTTCTTCAGATGAGGACCGACCGGTAGCGGCGCGGGCTTTGCAAAGCCGAGGCCGTATTTGCGAATCGTCGCGTGATCGCAGATGAGCCACATGGCTGTTTCGCTTTCATCGCGACAGGCTTCGATCATCGCTGCGCCGACATCGTGGTAGGAGTTCGATTCGTTGGTGAAGCGCACGCCGCTGCGTGTCACGCCGATCACGCCCGGCTTGTAGCGATCGAGCAGATGCGGGAACACGCCGTATTTGCCGCCTTTTAGCGGCACGCGCGAGACCGGCATCCACGCAGCGGGCTGCGGATAGCGAATATCGACACGTCCGCCCACGCGCTCGGCCATGCGCGCGCCATCGCCGGTATTGCCTGCCGGCACAGGCGATACATGTTCGCCGCCGCGCCGCACATGCGGATAGGCCTTTGCGATGCGCGCGACATCGTGAGAGAAGCCGCCACACGCCAGCACGACACCGCGTCGCGCAACGATGCGCGTTTCATGTCCGTTCGCAATCACGATCGCCCCGGTCACGCGGCCCTTCACCGTAATCAGTTCTTTCGCGCCCGTTCGCGTGTGAATCGGAATGCCGAGATCGAGCGCGGATTTCGCGAGGCGCGCGGCGAGTGCGTTGCCGCTCGTGATCTGCACGCCGCGCTTGTATTGTGCGAGTTCCCGGATATGGCTCGCGAGTCGCTTCGCGACATACCACGCGGATTCGATCGATTTCGTCGCGTTAAAGAAATGCTTGAGATCCGCGCTCGACGAATTGAACATCATGCCGATGAAAGTTATCGTCTTGAGCGGCGGGCGCAGGCGCACGATGTCCTTGCCAAGCGCGCGTGCGTCGAACGGTTTTGCAACGACGGAACGTCCCACGTCGACACCGCCCGGCGCATCGGGATGATAGTCGGGGTAGAGCGTCGGCAGAAATTCGACCGAGGTCTCGCGCTCGAAGAATTCGATCATGCGTGGGCCGCTTTCAAGGAACGCTTCGACGGCTGCTTCGTCATACATCGCGCCCGTTTCGCTGCGCATGTATCGAACTGCGGCTTCGCGCGTATCCTGCACGCCCGCTTCTTTCGCGTGGCGATTTCCCGGTATCCACAAGACGCCGCCCGAGAACGCGGTCGTGCCGCCGAAGTATTCCTCCTTCTCGACGACGATCACGTCGAGCCCTTGCTTCTTCGCTGTAATGGCCGTGGAAAGGCCGCCGGCGCCCGAGCCGATCACGAGGACATCGCAAGCGAGATCGGACGACCGCGTTACGGTAGTCATGATGAAGTCCTTTGATTGAAGCCGGGCGCTTCGCACGCCCGTGAGATGAGAAGCAGCGTGTCAGGCGTTGCGCGGCGCTTCGAAGCCGGGACGTGGAACGAGATCCATCAACATGCATTCGAAGCCGCCGTCGACGGCAAGCTCCGCGCCGTTCACATAGGCCGCGCGCTGGCTTGCGAGGAATGCAACCACCTCGGCGATATCGCGCGGTTCGCCGATGCGCCGGCTTGCGATCATTGCGCTACGGCGCGCTTCGACATCGCCTTGCTCATAGAACGCCATCGAAAGCGGCGTGCGGATCATGCCGGGGCAGACCGTATTGCTGCGCACGCCGCGCCCGCCCCATTCGGCGGCGATCTGACGGGATAACATTGCGATGCCCGCCTTGCTCGGGCTATATGCGCCGCTCCACGTCTGCGGATGATGCGCCGCCACCGATGCGATATGCACGATGCTTCCGGCGCCGCGCGCGAGCATGTCGCGCCCGAATGCCTGCGCACATAACATGTAGCCGGTGAGATTGACGGCGAGCATCGCATTCCATGCATCGAGGCCGATATCTTCGATGCCGCCCGCGCGCAACAGGCCTGCGTTATTGACGAGCACATCGACCTGACCGAACTTGCGTGCAACTTGATCGCGTGCGCGGTTCACGCTCGTTGCATCGCCGATATCGCAAGTTATGGCGATGGCATCGACGCCAGTCGCGCGCAATGCTTGCGCCGCATCGTTGCAGCCCGCTTCATCGCGATCGAGTAATGCGAGCCTTGCGCCCGCATCGGCGAATGTCGATGCAATGGCGCGCCCGATTCCGCCGGCCGAACCCGTCACTACGCATACGCTCGATTCGAGGCCGAGCCAATGCTGCGCGGTGTGATCCCGCGCGGCCTGATTAGTCATCCTTGTCTCCTGAGTTCGTTCGATGCAAAGGCGCCGATAGCCTTGCCTGTGAAAAAAGTATATTCACGCCCATGCACGAAAGATTGGACAAAGGACGCAGACGACAGGACAATTTGTGCATCAGGAGACGCAGGATATGAGGAAAATCCCTAACTACAACTTGTACGGGGAATCGGCGCGTCCACCGTGGTATGACGCGTTCAACTTCGAATGGATCGTCGAGCGCAGCGCGCCCAACGACTGGCATATCGACGCGCATCGCCACGATGCGCTCTTGCAATTTCTGTACATTCGCGGCGGCGGCGGGCAAGTGCTGATCGAGAACAGCATGATCGATCTCGTGCCGCCGTGCGTCATCATGCTGCCCGCGCAAACGGTTCATGGATTCAACTTCGCGCCGAACGTGGATGGTCTCGTCGTGACCGTCGCGCAAAGATCGATCGAGGCGCTGGCATCGATCGCGGCGCCGGGACTCGTTCCGGTGTTGCAACGCGCAGGCGTCTCGCGCATGAGTGCCCACTCCATGAAGGAAAGCGCATTCTTGCCGATCGTCGAATTGCTCGAGAAGGAATTCCGCGCGACGAATCGCGGTCACATGGCGGCGGGCATGTCGCTATTGATTGCACTCTTTGTGCATGTCGTGCGCCTATGCGAAAGCGCATCTGCGCCGAGTGTCGCATCGACCGAAAGGCGGGCGCAGCAGATCAAGCGCTTCAGGGAACTGGTGGCCGCGCATTTTCGCGAGCATCGACCTGTCGAGTTCTATGCGCAGAAGCTCGGCATGACGGTCACACAACTCGGGCGGATATGCCGCGAAGAGATCTCGAGTTCGCCGCTCGCAATGATCAACGAGCATCTTGTGCGCGAGGCGCAGCGCGATCTCGTTTATTCCAGCATGTCGGTCAAGCAGATCGCACATGGACTGGGCTTTGCCGATATCGCTTATTTCAGCCGCTATTTTCGCAAGCAGACCGGCGTCACGCCGACCCGATTCCAGGCGGAAGCGCACAAGGCGCTGGCCATTCAATAGCCCGTTCGCTTCCTTCTTCGAGGGTTGCCAGCTTCGTACAAGCGTGCGATGCTTCGCCGTGCTGTAAATCGATAACAACAAGAAAGGCCCGAGCGAGACCAGTCCGGTTTAATCACCCTTCGAAGGAGTGAACATGATCGTACTGTCATCGGATCCAGCGGCGCACGACGCGTCGCGGCGCTTCCGCATAAAGGCACGCGGAATGCTGTGCGCCTGGCTCGTCATGAGCTCGGCTGCCAATGTCGCCTATGCCGACGCACAAACGGCGTATACGCTTCTGCCGCCACCCAGCGAGTTATACGGTGACCTTTTCGTCGCCGTGCAGACGCAGGGCGTCTATCCCGATCAGAAGACTTTCGTCGATGCCATACCCAAGATAGACCCCGCGCAGATCGTGCAGGCTTATCATCAGCAGATGTCGGTGCCGGGCTTCTCGCTCGCGACGTTCGTCGCACAATACTTCACGCCGCCGACGGATCAGGTGATTACGCCGCCGCCGAATCAGAGCCTGCGCGAACATATCGACTGGCTTTGGCCCGAACTCACGCGTCTGACGACGACCGCGAACGTACCCGCCAACAGTTCCCTGATTCCGATGCCAAAGCAGTACGTGGTGCCTGGCGGACGCTTTCGGGAAGGTTACTACTGGGATACCTATTTCACGATGCTCGGTCTGCAGGAGGCAGGCCGCGAAGATCTCGTCGACGATATGCTCGATAACTTCGCGTATCTGATCGACACGATCGGCCATATTCCGAATGGCAATCGCACATACTATGTGAGCCGTTCGCAGCCGCCGTTCTTCTCCTATATGGTCGAACTTGCCGCGCACAAGGAAGGTGGACGTGTTTATCAGAAGTATTTGCCGCAATTGCGCCGCGAACATGATTACTGGATGCAAGGAGCGGATACGCTGCGGCCAGGCGGCGCGGTACGCAACGTCGTGATGATGCCGGACAAGACCGTGCTCAATCGGTATTGGGACGAACGCGATACGCCGCGCGACGAGTCCTACTCGGAAGACGTGGCGACCGCCAAGCTGGTCACGAACCGTCCGGCGAACGAGGTGTATCGCGACTTGCGTGCGGCGGCTGAAAGCGGCTGGGACTTCAGCTCGCGCTGGTTCGGCGACAATATGACGCTTGCGACGATCCGCACGACATCGATCATTCCCGTCGATTTGAATAGCCTGATGTTCCACCTCGAAACGACGATCGCAATCGGTTGCGGCGAGGCGCGTGATTTCCGTTGTGTCGGCGAATTCGTGGGGCGTGCGGCCAAACGCGCGATCGGCATCAACAGATATCTCTGGAACAAGAACGGGTATTACGGCGATTACGA
Source organism: Caballeronia sp. AZ1_KS37 (assembly GCF_023631165.1). Lineage (NCBI taxonomy): Bacteria > Pseudomonadati > Pseudomonadota > Betaproteobacteria > Burkholderiales > Burkholderiaceae > Caballeronia > Caballeronia sp. AZ1_KS37. The sequence goes on from NZ_JALQDP010000034.1 coordinate 188,644, forward strand.
CTGGAAACTCGGTCAGCCGCGCAACAACCCATCGGCTGCTATGCTCTATCCGCTCTTCGCCAACGTGGCGTGGCCGGAGCGCGCGCACAAGACCGCGGAAACCGTCGAAGCGATCTTGCTCAAGCCGGGCGGACTCACGACGACCACGTACAACACGACGCAGCAATGGGACGCGCCGAATGGCTGGGCGCCATTGCACTGGATCGCCGTGCAAGGATTGAAGCGCTATGGGCGCAGCGATCTCGCGCAACAGATCGGCACGCGCTTTCTTGCCGACGTGAATAACGTCTATAACACTCAACATAAGCTCGTTGAGAAGTACATCGTGGAAGGTAGTGGAACGGGCGGCGGAGGAGGTGGGGAATATCCGTTACAGGATGGTTTCGGATGGACGAATGGCGTGACGCTGAAACTGCTCGATCTCTATTCGCCGGGGCAATGAGCCGATGAAACGGCGGGCATCGTCAAAGGTCATGTAGCGATGCCCGCGTTTCGGTTCGCGTCAATCCTTCTTCGCCTGCTTTTGCCGCCGATATTCCGGTACTGTCATGCCGCCCACGCCCCAGTTCTCCATTTTCACTTCCTGGATGACGACGAACGTGGTATCGAGCGGCTTGTTCAATACTTCGAGAAGGAGTTGGCTCGCGCCCTCGATGAGTTGCTTCTTTTCCTCGGCAGTCACCGCGTTCGTGCCGGGCTTGTTGCCTTCGCGTGTCACCTGAATCGTTACGATCGGCATGACGATCTCCTTGAGTGGGAAACGACGAAGCGCCTGCGAGAGGCGCATCCTCAACGGGTAAAGAATCGATCAATGTCCCGCGCTTTGACCGCCGTCGACGTGCAGGATCTCGCCCGTCACGAACGGCGCCGCATCAAGATACAGCACCGCGTTCGCGATGTCGCTCATTTCGCCCATGTGTCCCATCGGATGCAGTGCGCCGAGCGCGTCGTGCGTTTCGGGCGCATGCATCGGCGACTTGATGATGCCGGGCGACACTGCATTCGCGCGAATGCCTGACTTCGCATACTCGATAGCAAGCGACTTTGTCGCGGAATTCAGACCGCCCTTGGTCAGCGACGCCAATACCGAAGGCACGCCGCTTACCGCATGATCCACGAGCGACGTCGTGATGCTGACGATGTGGCCGCTCTTGTTCTTTTCCATTTGCTCGATAGCCAGTTGCGTGATGTGGAAGAAGCCATTCACATTCACGTTCAGAACCGCGGCATAGTCTTCCTGCGTATATTGCGTGAAAGGCTTTGCGACGAATATGCCGGCGTTGTTGACGAGCGTATCGATGCGGCCGAACTTTGCGATTGCCGCTTCGACCACGCGCTGCGCGGTGGCGCGATCGCCGATATCACCGGCGACAGCGACGACGTTCGGATCGTCCGGTTGCTGAATTGAACGGGCGGTCGCGACGACGCGATAACCTTGCGCACGGAGTGCCTTGACGATTTCAGCGCCGATGCCTTGCGATGCACCGGTAACGATAGCGACTTTGCTTGCGTTGCTCATGATGAACCTCGATGAATGTTGGTTTGGGCCTGTTGCGGATCGGACCGACGGCTCCGATGGCTCGTAATCTAGGCCTTTCGAGATTCCTTGCGTACACCCGTGATGGACAATCAGTCTTGCGTGCGAGGAACAAATGGGCCGCAGCGAAATCGATCAGACGAATGAATCACCGATAGGAGAAACGACGTGACGCTGCAAAACGTAAAGGCCTTCGTGTTCGACGTATTCGGCACGGTAGTGGACTGGCGCGGCGGAGTTGCACGCGAGGCTGCGCCATTTCTTCAACGCCACGGCGCGATCGACGCAACGCCCGAAGCGTTCGCCGATGCATGGCGAAGCCGCTACGTGCCTGCGATGCGCAAGGTGATCAACGGGGAGCGGCCATTCGTGCGGCTCGATGTGCTGCATCGCGAGAATCTGCTCGACGTGCTGCCGGAGTTCGGCATCGATCCGAATGCCGTGGCTGCCGAAGCGCTCGAAGAGTTGAATCTTGCATGGCATCGGCTCGATCCGTGGCCGGATTCGATAACGGGTTTGCAACGGCTCAAGGCGCGCCATATCATCGCGCCGCTTTCCAACGGCAATATTCGATTAATGGTCGATATGGCGAAGCGCGCCGGTCTGCCTTGGGATGCGATTCTCGGCGCGGAGATTGCGCAAATCTATAAGCCCGATCCGCAGGCGTATTTACGCACGGCCGAAGTGTTGATGCTGACGCCGGAAGAAGTATGTCTCGTCGCCGCGCATAACGACGATCTCGCGGCGGCAAGAAGGTGTGGGTTGCGCACGGCGTTCATCGCACGGCCCTATGAACGCGGTCCCGCTCAGACAGTGGATTTAAAAGCCGAAAGCGATTGGGATGTCGTTGCCAAGGATATGAACGAATTGGCCGATGCCGTGGGTGCGTGAGCGCTGCGAGCATCGGCCAATGACGAGCTGGATTTAAGCGACGCCTTCGACGATGCGGAAGTCGCGCACGACGGAATCGCCCAGCACTTCCAGTGCGCGCTTATACGTTGCACTGTTATAGGCGGCGACGGCTGCTTCGAGTGAATCGTATTCGATGACGACGGTGCGCTCGAGCACGCCTTCGCCTTGCACCATCGACGCAACGCCGCGCACGAGCGGACGGCCGCCGCCTTCTGCAATAGCCTGCGTTGCGATCTTCGAGTATTCCGCAACCTGATCGGGCTTCATGATTTTTGTGTACACACTGACCCAATATCCCTTTGCCATCTTTATCTCCAGTGTTTGAAGGGCGCCTTGCGCCATGAGGCGAACGCACTGTGCATTTGCATTCAGTCCGGCGGACAGCATAGCAAATTCTCGATTAAGCGCGTTTCGGTGAAAGGTGCTTTCTTGCGCTAGGGGTTAACCCGAGAGCACCTGCGTCATAAACTGCTTTCACTGCTTCGAAAGGCACTGTGTTCGAAGCCGGGCACCTCATAACACTGGAGTTTAATCATGAAGTCGATCATCCGCGCAGCACTCGTCGCAACCGCTCTCGTCATTCCCGTCGCTTCGTTCGCGCAAAGCCAGATCACGCGCGCTCAAGTGCGCGCGGAATTGGCCGCATTGGAGAGCGTCGGCTATCACGTCGGCGACGGCGATCAGGCGCACTATCCCGAAGCCATTCAAGCGGCCGAAGCGAAGCTCGCCGCACGCGATGGTGCGACGGCCTATGGCGGCGCGGCCAACGGTGCATCGCAATCGGGTAGCGCACGTGTGTCGCAGTCCGACTGGAACGCAATGTACTCGCGCTAAATGCGTGAATGACCGAAGCGGTCTATGTGACCGCTTCAGGCGATGCATTCAGTCCGCAGCGTATTTGCGGTCGAGTTCATCGAAAAGCGGCTTGTTCACGAGCCGTTGACGCTCGGCGAAAGGCGCAACGACAGCGGGATTTTCGTCGAGACGTCCCTGCGATTTCAAGGCGCCGAGCGCGGTCTGCATGCCGCGCACGGCGCTTTGCAATGCCGCATTTGCATAGAGCACGAGGCTGAAGCCGAGGCGTTCGAGATCCGCGCGGTCGGTAACAGGCGTCTTTCCGCCGATCACGATGTTGATCAGTTGCGGCGCGTCGAGCAGCTTCGGCAGTGACGCGATTTGCTCCGGCGTTTCGATCGCTTCGACGAAGAGAATGTCGGCGCCCGCTTCGACGAATGCGCGTGCTCGTACGATCGCTGCATCGAAGCCCTCCACCGCACACGCATCGGTGCGCGCGATGATCTGAAAGTTATCGTCTTCGCGGGCATCCGCCGCTGCGCGTATCTTCCCTACCATTTCATTGGTCGATATCACGGCTTTGCCCGCGAAGTGCCCGCATTTCTTCGGCATAACCTGATCTTCGAGCTGAATGGCGTCCGCGCCCGCGCGCTCCAGCGTGCGTACCGTGTGACGCACGTTGAGCGCATTGCCGAAGCCCGTGTCCGCGTCGACGATAAGCGGCAGGTCCACTGCATCGCGGATGCGCGACGTATGCTCCGCGATTTCCGCGAGTCCCATGAAGCCGAGATCCGGCAGGCCGAGCGACATGTTGGTTACACCTGCACCGGTGATGTAGATCGCCTCGAAGCCGAGATCGGCGGCGACTTGCGCGCTCATTGCGTTGAATGCGCCGGGCAGCAGCAGGGCGCTGCGAGCGTTGACCCGTTCGCGAAAGGCCGCGCGGCGGCGCGAGGAAGAAGTGGTCATGGCTAAGGTTCCGGAAAGATAGTTCGTGTTCGGCGTCGATGCATGCGCCAGCGTCTGCAATGCTAACGCGCGATGCGCTTCGGCGCTCGCACGAACGTCATTCGAAGCGGAACAGCGCACGCGCCGAATCGCGCAACACGATGGTACGCAGCGATGCGTCGGGAATCCAGCGGTCGAGCGCTTCGCGCGATGCGCCGTAGTCCATCAGGCTTTGATGTTGCGTGTGCGGCCAGTCGCTGCCCCACACGAGCCGCGCTGCGCCGAATGAATCGAGCAAGGCGGACGTGAGCGTCTGACCGAGCGACGTGCCGGTTTCGCCTTCCACGCTGCGGTAAGCCGCCGATAGCTTGACCCACACGCGGCCGCATTGCGCCGTCGTCAGCAGATAGCGAAAGCCCGGATCGTCGGCGCCAAATGCCGGATCGGGACGGCCGAAATGATCGATCACGATTGTGCAGGCTTGTTCGAGCAATGGCGCGATAAGCATCGGCAAGTCCACGGCATCGCGATGAATCTCGACGTGCCAGCCGAGCGCGTTGACGCGCTCGAATAACGCTCGCCAACGCGCTTCACGCAGATCGGGCAACGCAAGCCCGATCAGATTGAGCCGCATGCCGACGACGCCGAGTGCCGCGAGGCGATACAACTCCGCGTCGCTGATCGAAGGATCGATAACGGCCACACCGCGAAAGCGTTGCGGATAGCGCTGCAGCACATCGAGAAAAAACGAATTGTCGGTGCCGAGAAAACTCGGTTGCACGAGCACCGCATGAGAGACGCCGTTGGTGCGCAAGTGTTCCGCATAGGCATCGAGCGTTGCGTCGTAGTCGGGTGCGTGTCGACGATGCGGTGCCAGCGGCAGGCCGCGCACGAAGACATGCGCGTGACTGTCGATCGCTTCGATGGCGGCAGGCTTCGATTCGAGCCATTGCTCATCGCCGAGCGTGGAATGAAGTGAACGCGTCATGGAAAGTTCAGACATGCTTGGGCGAACGCTCGTTCGACGCAGCTTGACCAGGCACAACAGCAATGCGACGGCCTTTCGTTTCAGGCAAGAGCAACGCGGCCACGACGACGAGTCCATAGGCCGCGCCCGCGTCGATGCCGATTGCCTGTCCGATCGGCATCGAATTGCCCATGTGGCCGACGAGCACCGGAAACGCCGCCGACACGACGCGTCCGAAGTTGTAGCAGAAGCCGACGCCCGTACCGCGCACGCCTTGCGGATAGAGCTCGTTGAAGAGCGCGCCGAGCGTTGCGGGAATGCCCGCGGAGAACAGACCGAGCGGGAAGCTCAATACGAGCATGGCAATATCGCCGATGGGCAGGAACACATAGACGTTGACCGTGACCGCGCAACAGACAGCGAAGAGAATCACGTTCTTCCTGCGACCGATCTTGTCTTGCAGCCATGCACTGACAAAGCATCCGATGATGAATGCCGTAATCACGACAGCCAGATAGCCGCCCGTGCCGAGCACCGACAAATGCCGCTCGGTTTTCAGGTAGGTGGGCAGCCATGTGGTAATGGCGTGATAGCCGCCGTGCGCGCCGAGGCCGATCAATCCGCCGACGATCGTCGTGCGCAGCACAGAAGGATGAAAGATTCCAGCGAGAATGGCGAGAGCGCTCTGACGTTGTGCATGTTCCTTTTCGGCAGGTTTCGATTCACGCGGCGGCTCTTCGATATTGCGGCGCATATAAATGACGAGCACAGCCGGAATGAGGCCGACGGCGAACAGCACGCGCCAGGCCCAGTCGGGTGATACCCATGAAAATACGATTGCATAGAGCAGAACCGCACCGGCCCAGCCAAAGCCCCATGCGCTTTGCACGATGCCCATAGCTTTGCCGCGATGTTTCGCGCGAATCGTTTCGCTCAACAATACTGCGCCCGCCGTCCATTCGCCGCCGAAGCCGAGTCCCTGAAGCGACTTGAGCACGAGCAACTGTTCGAAATTCTGCGCAAAGGCGCTGAGAAACGTGAAAAGCGAAAACCAGAGAACCGTGACTTGCAAGGCCTTGACGCGTCCGATTCGATCGGAAAGCACGCCCGCGAAGAGTCCGCCCAATGCGCCCGCGACGAGCGTCGCGCCGCCGATCAGACCGGCTTGTCCTTTTCCGATGCCCCATGTCGCGATGAGTGTCGGAATGACGAGACTGAATAACTGCGTATCGACGCCGTCGAGCGCCCAGCCTGCAAAGCATCCCCATAGCGTGCGTCTTTCCGCCGTGGAAATTTCACGGTACCAATTCATCTCGCGTCTCCTGTGCTGGCCTCTGGCCGGCTCTTGTTCAATATGCCACTGAATTCTAAAAACGAATCGCGGCCGCGCATACTATGGATACGTTCATCTTTCATAGCATTTTGATATGCTCGCAAGATGGAGACGCGCAACCTCAAATACTTTCTCGCGGTAGTCGATGCAGGCAGCGTCACGCGCGCGGCCGAGGTACTCGATATTGCGCAACCCGCGTTGAGTCAGGCGCTTTCGCGCATGGAGCGCGATCTTGGCGTGAAGCTTTTCGAGCGCACGCGACGTGGCGCGCAATTGACTCCGGCGGGCGACGCAATCGTCGAAGACATTCGATTGAGCGTGGCGCGCATTGACGCGGCATCGCATCGTGCGCGTGAAATCGGTGCGCAGCGCGGCGGGCGTCTGACGATAGGCTTTGCATCGGCGGCACTTTTCAGCCTGTTGCCTCGCGCGATTGCGGCGCTGCGCGAAGAGGTGCCCAACGTCGAACTCATGCTGAGAGAAATGAGCAATGCGGAGCAGGCAAGCGCGTTGGAGAAAGGCACGATCGATATCGGCTTGCTGCATACGCCTGTTGCCGTGGGCGGGCGCATGCGCGAAAAGTTGATCGTGAGAGAGCGCTTGCTCGCGGTACTGCCGATGTCTTTTGTTATTGGCGACGATGGAAAAGTCGGTTTGAAGGAGTTATCCGATGCAGGCCTCGTATGGTTTCCGAGCGATCAATTGCCGGTAGTTCGCGCGGGCATCCTCAGTGCTTTTCGTAAAGCGGGTTGCGAAGCCAACGTCGTGCAGGACGCGAATCGTTCTCTGACGGTATTGGCTTGCGTCGCGGCCGGATGCGGCGCATCGCTCCTGCCGCAATCCGTGACTGCGTTGCAGTTCGCCGGCGTGCGCTTCTGCGACGTGCGCGACGGCGATAACCTGCCACCATTCGAACTCAGCGCAATATGGCCGATGCGTTCCCGCCCGACGCTCGCGGATCGCTTCGCGGCCTTGCTCGAAGCTTGAGCGCATGATCGCATCGCAAGGAGACACGCATGAATGAAACATCGAACGATCTGCCGCTACCGGACGGCATTCGCGCGCGCATGATCGACAATGGCAATGGCCTTTCGATGCATGTGCTCGAAGCCGGATTCGATATCCCCGGTCGGCCTTGCATCGTGCTCCTTCACGGCTTTCCCGAACTCGCTTATAGCTGGCGCAAGATCATGAAACCGCTTGCCGATGCGGGCTTTCATGTCGTCGCGCCGGATCAGCGCGGTTATGGGCGCACTATCGGCGGTATTGCTTCATTCGATACCGATCTCGACGAGTTCACATTTCCGAATCTGGTCCGCGATGTACTGGGTCTCGTGTCGGCGCTGGGTTATCGTAGAGTCGCATCGGTTATCGGTCACGATTTCGGCTCGCCCGTTGCCGCGTGGTGTGCATTGATTCGTCCCGATGTATTCGCATCGGTCGTGATGATGAGCGCGCCTTTTGCGGGGCCGCCCGCATTCGCCTTCAATACCGCGAACGACGATGCAAGGCTCGCGCGCGTCGAGACGGCGCAATCGATCATGGCCGAAGCGGTCGCCGGGCTCGCGTCGCTCGATCCGCCGCGCAAGCACTATCAATGGTATTACTCGGGCGCGCAGGCGAATGACGACATGTGGCACCCGCCGCAAGGACTCGCCGCGTTCTTGCGCGCGTATTACCACATGAAGAGCGCGGACTGGCCGGACAATGATCCGCATCCGCTCGCATCCGTTTCTGCCGATCAACTGGCTTTGCTGCCCACGTACTACGTAATGAACGCGGATGCGACGATGCCGCAAACCGTCGCCGAACATTCGCCCGACGCCGATCAAATCGCCGGATGTGCCTGGCTGTCCGACCGCGATTTGAACGTCTATGCGAGCGAATACGCGCGCACGGGATTTCAGGGTGGACTGAACTGGTATCGGTGCGGCACCGATCCGAGTCTTGCTGCTGCACTGCGGATGTGGTCGGGGCGCACTATCGACGTGCCGTCATGCTTTATCGCAGGCGCGAGCGACTGGGGCTATTACCAGCGGCCGGGCGATTTCGAAGCGATGCGCGTGCTGGCCTGCACCGATTTTCGCGCGACGCATCTGATCGAAGGCGCAGGGCATTGGGTGCAGCAGGAGCAGCCGAGCACGGTCGTCAGCCGCATACTGCGGTTTCTCCGTCAGAATGCGCCATAGATGTATCCATACGTGTATGAAGTTTCTTGTTGTAAGAGTCTCATCTGAATGAGTTGTCCGGCGGAACTTCATTGAAATCGCGGCTGTCCACGAGCCTCGCGGCCTTTTTTGTAGGTCGGCATGAACCGCGAGGAGAGTATCGATGGATAAAGGACGTGTTGCCGCGCTCGACGCTGGCCGGGCGCTCGCGATCGTCGGGGTAGTCGCAGTACACCTGTCGTTTCAGTTTCCCAATCTGCCGGGCACCGTCACGCTCATTGCGCGCATGGGCCAATACGGCGTGCAGTTGTTCTTCGTGATCAGCGCGATCACGATCTTCATGACGCTCGAAGTGGATCACGCGCGCTGCGCGGATGCGCGTCATGTCACGTTGCGCTTCTATATCAAGCGTTTCTTTCGCATAGCGCCGATGTACTACGCAGCGATCGCGGTCTATGGACTCATCAGCTATGGCGCGACGCGCTCGGGCATCGAACGCGCATGGATTCTCGGCGCACATGGGCCGATGGACGTGCTGCTCAACCTGGTCTTTCTGCATGCGCTTTCGCCGACAGCGATCAATAACGTCGTGCCAGGCGGATGGTCGATCGGCGTGGAGATGCTGTTCTACCTGATTGCGCCACTTCTATTTTTTCTCGCGATGAATCGCGCGCGCCTCTTGCTGGCTACGGTGTTGTTGCTCGGCCTCTCGTATGCCGTGATGTCGATGGCCGATTGCAACGGCACGCTCGATTGCAATGTCGCCAATAACACGTTCAGCTATTTCTGGCCGCCCGTGCAGGGTCCGTGCTTCATCGTCGGCATGTGGGCGTGGTATGCATTTCGCTCGCATCTTCTCGGCGTGTCCGACGTGACGGCGCGCGTGTCTTTACTGTATTTTTCACTGGCGCTGGCTTTTGCGCTCATGACCGCAGCGCTCGGCGTGTGGCTCGACAAGGCGCATGCGCTCGCCCCCGTATTCGCGGCATGCAGCGCCGTGGCCTTTCTGCTCTTCGTGTGTTCACGTCATGCCCGCAAGCATCGCGATAACAAGCATGCCGTGCCGCGCGTCACACTCGTTCGACGCGCCGCCGCCGCGCTCGGCCGCGAAAGTTATGGTATTTATCTCTGGCACTTCATCTGCGTCTACGTGACGTTTCATTTCTTCGATCGCTCATTCGGACAGAAGAATGGAGAGACGTCGCTCGCGTTGTTCGGCGCGACGCTGATCGCGGTGCTCGTCGTCTCTTATGCATTGTCGCGTGTGTCGGACCGGCTGATTCAAGGGCGTGCTACACGCTTGTCGAGACGCCTGCTCGCATCGGTCGATCGACGCTTTCATCTGACGCGCGACGCCTGATTGCGAGGATAAGCATGAGCGCAGAACGCCTGACGGAAAGCCGGCATGGCTCGGCTTTCCCGCTGTCAAAGTACACGCGCGCGTTCATTCGATTCGCTCGCAAGCGAGGTGGGGTATTGCTGGATATCGGCGCAGGTTATGGAACCGCGTCCCTGCCTGCGTTAAGCAAACGCACGCGCGTGATCGCGAACGACATTTCCCGGGCGCAACTGGAGCAAATCCGGCAGGCTGCACCAGCCGCGTACGTCAGTAATCTCGTCTTGCTGGAAGGCGCGTTCCCGCACTACGAACTCGAAGCCTCTTCTCTCGACGTGATTCTCGCGTCTCACGTACTCCATTTCCTCGCGCCCGATGATTTCCGCACGGGCGTCGCCCGGCTATTCGATTGGCTCAAACCCAACGGCAAGGCATTCGTGCTGTGCTTCACGCCGTATCATCGTTTTATGGCGAAGATGATTTCCGACTACGAGCGGGCGATCGTATCGGGCAATGCATGGCCAGGATTGACGGAGGATTCGGATCGCTATGCACTCGCGCCAAAGCTATTGCCCGCGACAGTCAACCTCATGGACCCGACGATACTCGCCCGCGAATTCATGCTCGCGGGTTTTCGCATCGAGTGCGTGGAATTCACGCCGTGTCCTCGCGGCGTGAATCCGGAATACTTCCCTCTCGATGGCCGCGAGTGGGTCGGACTCGTTGCCTACAAAAGCGCCTGATTCGTCGTCGCTGGCGCGGGCAATTCGAACCGCCTTCCGCGCGTGCGATACAGCACGATGCTCAGAGCCAGCGTCGCAAGCTCGGTGATGGCGACGGTCATCCAGATGCCGCGCGGCCCGAACCATTCGGTCAGAAGCCAGAGCATCGACAAGAGCAGCAGCCAGCTTCGCAACAGGGCGACGATCATCGACGCGAGCGGCGCTTCGATGGCCGTCAGATAGCCGCTGATCGCTACGTTGATCGCGGCAGGCAGGAACGCGAGCGCGCACCACGGCAATGCGTCGCGCAGAAGCGCTTGTGCCGCAGGACTGTCGGGCACGAAGAGCGCCCCGAGCGGTTGCGCGAGCGCGAGGATGGCGAAAGCGGCGGCGAGTGCGAAGCCTGCCGTAACGATGACGCCGATCGAAAACGCGCGCGACACGGCATGCGCGTTGCCCGCGCCGCGCTGAAAGCTCACGATAGGCTGCATGCTCTGTACGAGCGCGACCATCGTGACCGACGCGATCATCGTCATGTATTCCACGACTGCGAACGCAACGAGGCCGGTGTCGCCGAGCCAGCGCAATACAGCGTGATTGAACGCGAAGAGCGTGACGCTTGGCGCGATCTCGCCGAGAAACTCCGATGCCCCGTTATAAGCCATGCGCCATGCGTGATCGAGCCGCGTGAAAGCATGGGCAACAGGCCGAACGTGCCGGGCCTTGACGAAGTGGTAGGCGAGCATCGGCATGCAGGCGAGCGCCTGGCTGATGCCCGATGCGAGCGCCGCGCCACGCATGCCCCATTGCATGTGGCTCACCATCCACCATGTCAAGGCGACATCGGCGATGCCGCCCGCGATCAGGCAGACGAGACCGAACTTCGCCGCGCCTTCGATTCGCAAGAACAGTTCGAGCGCATAACATGCGGTCGGAAACAGAACGAAAGGCGCATAGGCGTGCAGGAAGTCTTTCGCGAGCAGCGCAAGCTCGCCGCGCGCGCCCGTCCATTGCACGAAGGTATCGGCATAAAAATGGATCGCCATCGCGAATGTCACGCCGCATAGACCGAGCAGCCAGAGCGCCTGTGTGAATGCTTCGGCGGCATCGCGTTCGCGCTGCTCGCCGAGCAATCTCGCGACGAGCGTCGATCCGCCGACGCCGATCATCACGCTGAATGCGTAAGGCAGATAGAGCAACGGAACGAGCAGATTCAACGCGGCAAGCGCATCTGGGCCGACATGGCGTCCGATGAAGATGCCGCTGATGACCGAGTGCATGCAGTACACCCATGCAGCCAGCACGGTGGGCACTGCATAGTTCGAAAATTGACGAATGAGAGAAGCGTTGTTATAGAAAGCCATGACTGACAACCAGACGTTACTCGCTAGGCACGCCCATAAGAATTCGCGACGCATCATGCGTGCGAATGAATGTTATGGCATGGCGCATTAGCGCAGAATGAGCGCGCCGAAGATACGCAGGCGGGCCGCAAATGATTGAAACGAGACTGCGTAGCGCGGGAGCGCTACGAGAGGAACTGCGACGTGCGTGAGGTACGAATGCGGTGTGAATGCCGCTTCACGCTTTCATGACGCCGTGATTGGAGCGGCGAAGGCGAATGAAGGTTCCTTATTGCCCTTTTGAGCGAATCATGATTCGCGCACCGGTCAGCCGCCTGATGCCTCCAGCGGCCTGTCGGCCTTGGCGCGCAAGCCATAGGCAGTCAACATGCGATACAGCGTGACGCGGGAGATGCCCAGTTCGTCCGCCGCTTCGCCGAGACGTCCGCGATGACGCAACAACGCCACGTCGATAGCCTGTCGCTCGGCTGCTTCGCGCGCTTGTGCGAGCGTCATCGGCGCGGCTTCCGCATATTCGCCCAGTTCGAGATCGCTGGCGAGAATCTGCCTTCCTTCCGACATGACGATTGCGCGACGCACGCGATTGATCAACTCGCGCACATTGCCGGGCCAGCCATAGTTATGCAGCGCTGCAATCGCGCACGGCGCGAAGCCGCGAAGCCGCCGGCTCGCGTCCTTTCTGAAGCGATCGAGCATGTGATTCGCAAGCAGTTCGATATCCTTGCCGCGCACGCGCAGCGGCGGCTCGTCGATCTGCAATACGCACAGGCGATGGTACAAGTCCGCGCGGAAGCGTCCTTCGAGCATGGCCGTCTGCATGTCGACGTGCGTCGCCGAAATGATGCGTACATCGACGTCCGTCGAACCTTGTCCGCCGAGACGCTCGATCTTGCGCTCTTGAAGAAAGCGCAGCAGACTCGTCTGACTTTCGAGCGGCAGATCGCCGATTTCATCGAGAAAGAGCGTGCCGCCGTCGGCCGCTTCAACGCGACCGATCTTGCGCTGATTGGCGCCGGTAAATGCGCCGCGCTCATAACCGAAGAGTTCCGACTGCAACAGATGCGCGGGAATCGCGCCGCAGTTGATCGCGACGAAAGGCCGCTCGCGCCGCACGGATCGCTCGTGAATCGCAACAGCGGTGAGTTCCTTGCCCGTGCCCGATTCGCCGGAGATGAAGACGGGCGCATCGGTCATCGCGACTTTTCGAATCGAGCGATAAAGCGCCTGCATTGCATCGCAGGAACCGACCATGCTGCCTTCCTTGCATTCGTCCTTGCGCGGATCGTTGCTCGCGGCATCGTGCAGCGAAACCATGCCGTATGCGTGTCCCACTGCATCGACGATTCGATCGGCGGTGGACGGCACGGTCACATAGTCGAAACAAAAATCGCGAATGAGGCGGCAGATATCGGGGTTATCGACATGCTCGGCGTCGACCGTCGCGACCCAGCCGATCTGATAACTTGCGAGCATCGCGGTGAGCGCGGCCGCGTCCTGTGCAAAACCGCGACTGGTGAGATCGACGATACCCGCCGCTGCGCGTTTGCCGTGTTTGGCGGACTTGGGCGGCTTGGCCGGGTCGATGCGCTCGACGGTCCAGCCACGAGCGCACAAACGCTCGGAGACATCGTCCGATAATGCGCGGCCCACGAAGTAGAGCGTTCTGGCTTCCCCGTACATGGCTTTTTCCCGGCTTTTATAGATATTGCGGCAAGTATGCGCCCTGAGGTCGCAATGTAAAAAGCCTCGCAAACGATAAGCCGTTTTTGAATGTTTACATTGATCGGCGGATTCGATTAAAAACGTCATAGCATTTTTTGCGGGACGCCCGTGCGAAAACCTGCGGAACGAACGTGCTTTATCCGGCCGTGCCCTAAATGACACGGACGGGCGCGCACGGAGCGCTCGCAACAAGTTACTTATTCACTTATGAATATGTCCATGCACGAAAGTATTTGCGGAACAGAAATCTGCGAGCACTGAAATATCAGATAATTAATACCTCCACGCATATCAATTTGCGGCGCACGCATTGCGGACGTAGAGTTCATAAAGGTGCATCTCGTCTGATGAATGACCGTTCGAATATGGATAAAGCAGAGAACTCCACCTCAACGTACCAGCCGCGTTTGCTTCTCGTCGACGACGACCCGGCGATGATTCGCATCATTGGGGACATGCTCGCGGAGTTCCCCAACCAGCGCTTTGCCACCACTGGCGAAGCGGCACTCGCGCTGGCGCGCGAGTCGACGCCGGATCTGATCCTTCTCGACGCCAATCTGCCCAACATGACGGGCTTCGATGTCTGCGAAATCCTCAAGCGCGATGCGAAGCTCGCGCGCGTGCCGGTGATATTCGTCACCAGTCACGACGCGCCCGCGCTCGAAGTCGACGCCTTCAACATCGGCGCGGCGGATTACGTCATCAAACCGCTGGTCGCGCCGCGCCTGCAGGCACGTGTGCGGGCACAGCTTCGTCTGCGGCATCGCGTGATGGAGGCGCAGGCGCGTCGGCACGAGCAGGGTAAAGCGGCGGCGTCGAAACCTACGGGCGTGCGCGTGCTCGGCATCCTCGGGGACGACACGATCGAGGCGCATCGGCATGCGCTCGAAGGCATCGGCGCACTCGATCTCGCGAAGGATTGCAATGCCGCGCTAGGTCTTGCGCAAAGCAAGGAGCCGGATGCGATCGTGCTGGATGCGCGTTGTTGCGATAACCCTTGCGCGGCGGTGCGCGCATTGTTGTCGGAACTGGCCCACGTACCGATCGTCGTGCTGGCCGATGCGCGCGATGTCGAAACGGAGCAATGCACGCTCGATGCGGGCGCGGCGGATGTCATTGCAAAGCCGGCCAGGTCCGCCGTGTTGCAGGCGCGCGTGCAGGGCGCGCTGGCTTCTGCGCGCAAGGCGCGGGAAGAATTGCGCGCGATGCTGGACTCGGCATGCGGCGCGAACGTCCATCCGTTTCCGGTGTATGTTCGCGATGCAAATGGCCGCTAACGTCTAGCGTTCTCGTTCGGCTCAAACCTGTTCGAGCATATCGCGCGCGATCTCCGATGCGCGCGCGAATTCGAGTGCGCGCACGCACGCGAGAAACTGCTCGAAGTGCTCGCGATACGCGCTCGGCGCATAAGGCGACAAGTTCTCGGATAGCGCGATCGCCTGCAGATTCGATGCATCGAGCAATTCGACGATAGCAGTGAGGCGTGCGCGCCAGTCGTGGTCTTGCAGCGGTGAAACGTTGGAAGTGTTCCGTGCAGGCGATCGGGGCCGACCGAATTCATCGACGAGTTGCGCCACGCTCGATGCAAGCAACTGCTGCATGCTCGGCAACGCCACGCGCGCAGCTTCCAGAACATGCGCGTCCTTCTCGAGCGTGCTCGCGAGCCGCGCGAGCGCAGCAGCGCCGATCGTGCCCGCGCTGCCTTTGATCGCATGCAGCATCGCCGCGGCGCCGCGCACGTCGTGCGCCGCGAGCGCCGAGGCGAGCATCGCGAGTTGCTTGCCAGTCTGCGCGTCGAGGCCGTCGATCGCCTTGCGGATCAGATCGACGTTGCCGCCGAAACGCGCGACGATCGAATCACGCGGCTCCATGATGGATTCGATATCGGCATTCGCGTGATGTGCATCCGGCGCTTGCAGCGTGCGTTCGGTGTGCGCGCGCAGCACCGCGACCAGCCGCTCTACATCGATTGGCTTGCCTACATGTTCGTTCATGCCGGCCGCTATGCATGCATCGCGATCCGCGCCCGATGCATTGGCCGTCATCGCGATGACGGGCAGCGCGGCGAAGCGGCCGTCCGCGCGAATGAGGCGTGTCGCTTCGAGTCCATCGAGATCGGGCATCTGCACGTCCATGAGCACCGCGTCGAAGCAGGCGTTTGCTGCGATGACCCGATCGACGCCTTCACGGCCGCTTTGCGCAAGCGTGACGGATGCGCCTTCAGCGAGCAGCACGCCTTCGGCAACCTGGCGGTTGAGCGCATTGTCTTCGACGACGAGCAACGCGAGTCCCGCAAGGCGGCGCGCTTTCATTGTCGGCAGCGGCGTGACGGGCCGCGTCGTTTCGGTGTCGCGAGGCAGCGCGGCACGGATTGCCGCCGCGAGTTGCTTCGGCGTCACGGGCTTCGTCAGGAAGCCGGCGAAAGGCGCGTCGCCGCCTTCCTGCGACTCCTTCAACACCTCGCGGCCGAATGCCGTGACGAGCAGCACGAGAGGCGGCGCAGCGCGGCCTTTCATCGCGTGAATCTGCCTGGCGGCGTTGAGCCCGTCGAGTTCCGGCATGCGCCAGTCGAGGAGGGCGATGTCGTAGGGCGCATCGTTCAGCGCAGCTTCGCCGATGCGTTCGACCGCTTCGCGTCCGCTCGTCACGATGTCAGCGCGCCAGCCGAGCGAGCGCACCGTGCGCGCCATGATCTCGCCTGCGATCGCGTTGTCATCGGCGATGAGAATGCGCGCGCCATGTTCGAGGTTCGCGCTTTCGTCATGCGTCAACGCGCTCGCCGTTTCGACGCCAAGCGTGATGTCGAACCAGAAGCGGCTGCCTTCGCCCACACGGCTTTCGACTTCGAGCTGCCCGCCCATCATCGCGACAAGCCGCTTGCTGATGACGAGCCCGAGGCCCGAGCCGCCGTAACGGCGCGAAGTCGATGCCTCCGCCTGCGTGAAGCCCTCAAAGATGCGTTCGAGCTGTGCCTCGCTGATGCCGATGCCGCTATCGCTGACCGTGATACGCAAGCGCACCGCATCGCCGGATGCATCGGGCGAACCGTCGAGCCGATGCACGCTCACGACGATCTGCCCCGCCGACGTGAACTTGAGCGCATTGCCCGCGAGATTGATCAGCACTTGCTGAAGGCGGAAGCTATCGCCGACGAGCACAGTCGGCACGGACGGATCGAGATCGAACAGCACTTCGACATCCTTCGCGCCCTGGTTGCCCGAGAGCACGATGCCGAGCTCTTCCATCAGTTTTTCCGGCTCGAACGGATGGCTGTCGAGCTGCAGCTTGCCCGCTTCGATCTTCGAATAATCGAGAATATCGTTGAGCAAATTCAGCAACGATCTGGCCGCGGTTTCCGCCTTGCTCACATAGTCCTGCTGGCGCGCATTGAGCGCCGTCAGCTGCACGAGATGCAACATGCCGAGCACCGCGTTCATCGGAGTGCGGATTTCGTGGCTCATGTTCGCGAGGAACGAAGACTTCGCCGCGCTCGCGGCATCCGCCTGCTCCTTCGCATTGCGCAGATGGAACTCCAGTTCGTACTGGTCGGTGACGTCGTAGTTCACGCCGGTCATCACGACGGGCGTGCCATTCGCCGTGCGCTGCGTGCGCAGCCCGCTCTGGATGCGCCGCGTCGTCCCGTCTGGCAGGACGATCCGGAACGGCTGCAAGGTCTCGATCTCTCCTGCAGCGGCCGCGCGCAGGTTCGCCATGATCGCGTCGTGATCCTCGGGATGTATGCGCAGGCGCCAGTGCTCGAAGTGCAGCCCGTTATCGAGCATCTCCGGCGGATATTGATAAATCTCGAACATGCGCGCGTTCCAGTGCAGCTTGTCCGTCACCAGATCCCACGACCAGATGCCCAGTTCGGCAATGTCGGCAGCCAGAAGCAACTGGTCGCGCGCGTGCGCCAGTTCGCTGCGTTCCTTCCGCTGCCTGGAGATATCCGTAATTACGGATACAAAATGCAAAGCGCCATCGAGACGCATCGCGCCCGTCGATACATGCGCAGGAAACGACGTGCCGTCCTTGCGCTGTCCGGCGAGTTCGCAGTCGGCCGTCGCGACGCCGCTTTCCCCCTTGAATTGCATTATGTATTCGTTATACAAATCCAGATGGGGCGGCGGCACCAGCATCCGGATGTTTTGCCCGATGACTTCGCTCGCCTTATAGCCGAATACCTTTTCGCCGGCCGAATTGAAGGAGCGGACCGCGCCGCGCTCGTCCACGGTGATGATCGGGCTGATCGCGGTGTCGAGGACGGTTTGAGTCGTCGCGAGGCTGCGAGCGAGCGCCTGCTCGATGTGGGTGCGCGCCGTGACCTGACGCACGAGCCGTGCGCCGAACATCGCGATGACGAGCGCGAGCACGGTCGTGACCGAGGCGTGCCAGAGCGTATCGCGCCACCACGGGCCGAGGATTTCATCTTCCGAAAGTGCTGCGGCGACGAAGAGCGGATAGTCCTGCAATTCCCGCAGGCTGTTTAGACGAGTGACGTGATCCTGCGACGATTTGGTCGTGAACACGCCCGAGCGGCCGTCCAGATGCGAGCGATAAAGGGCGGTGTCGCTCACGTTCTTGCCGACGAAACGATCCTCGAAAGGGCGGCGCACGATCATCGTGCCCGAGTTCAGCACGAGAACCGCCGCGCCCGACTGGCCGAGATCGAGGCTGTCGTAGAAGCGCGAAAAGAAATCGATGTCGATGGTCGCGAGCGCGACGCCCGCGAAGCTGCCGTCGGGCGCGTCGATGCGGCGTGATACCGGCACGATCCACTTTCCCGTCGAACGGCTCTTGACCGGCGGCCCGATGTGCGAGCCCTGATCGGTATGCGTGCGGTGATATTCGAAGTACTCGCGGTCCGAGTTATTGAATCGCGAGTCGAGCTTCGCCTGCGAATTGACGATCCACGCGCCGTCCTTGTCGAAGATGAAGAGCCCGTTCAATTGCGGCAACTGCTGCACGCGTGACACGAGCGAGCGGTGCAGGCGCGCGAGGTCGGCCGGCGACGTGCCGTCCTCCTCGACGCGCTCCACCATGCCGATGAGCGTCGTATCGGCTTCCTTGAACGCGTCGTTCGCGTGCTGCGCCATCGCGCGCGCGAGGTTGGACGTCGCCGTCGTCATCTCGTCGATCTGCGCGCGGCGTGCGGCGACGCTGCGCCAGAGATCGGTGCCGATGAGGAGCACGCAGACGACGCCGATGAACACCGTCATCCTGAAAGTGAGCGAGTGGCGACTGTGCAAGCCGTTTGTCTCCGAATGAGCGATTGCGGGACGCTAAGATCGAACGCTGCCGTATCTTATCGCGCCATCCGAAGCGGGCCGGTCGACGGGCAGGCGCGCCGGGCGAAGCGACTTTCGCGGCAATCAGCCGTATTAACGGCGCGGCGGCGCGAAAGCTTGATCCCATGCGAAGGGAATATTCTCGCGGCCTTTTCCGTATCTCAAGCAAGGAGTCGCTTCCGACGAGGTCCGGCGACGTGTTCGACGTCCGCCGTCTTTCCGAAGACGAAGCGTTGGCTCGCGCCCGACACTCGCGTCGGCCTGCGCGCGGCTGATTTCGCCCCGAGCCTTGACTGGCAAGGCATCGGCGAAACTGGCACGGTCGCTGCATTGCATCGACACCCGCCGCCTCAGCGACTCTCCGATTCATCCGTCTTGCACGTTCGCTCAGCCGGCATTTCATGGAAGGTCTCGTTGGTGCAAGTGGAGCGAATCATGTTGGGATACCTAATCAATGTCGGAAAGGACTTCATGCTGCCGCATCTGATCTGCTGGACCGGGATGCTGCTGGAACGTGCGGAGCATAGCCGCCGCGACGCCTATCTCGGATCGTGCGCGGATATCGGCGAGCTCGAACGCCGTATGCGCGCGTGCGACGGCGACGCCTGATCACTCACGAAAGCGAGAACGAACGATGATGGATTCGAACGACGAACACACCGCCGCAGCGGTCATCGCGCTGCACTGCTCGGGCGCGGGCGCGAATCAATGGCGCCAGCTCGGCGAAACGCTCGACGCACTCAACGCGGATCACGCGCGCTACACGTTGATGGCGCCGGAGCACTATGGTTGCGACAGCGTCGGACCGTGGAGCGGCGAGCGCGCCTTCACGCTCGCGGACGAAGCAGCCCGCACGATCGACATCATCGATCGTCAGCGCGGCAAGGTGCATCTCGTCGGACATTCGTATGGCGGCGGCGTCGCGTTGCGCGCCGCGCTGGAACGGCCGCACGGCGTCGCGAGCATCACGCTTTACGAGCCGTCGGCGTTTCATCTGCTGAAGAGCATGGGCGCGCGCGGTGCGACTGAATTCGCCGAGATTCTCGCGATCGCGGCGCGCACGGCGGAGGGCGTCGTCGCCGGCGATCTGCGCGGCGCGGCGCATTCCTTCGTCGATTATTGGGGCGGACATGGCGCATGGTCGGCGTTGCGGCCGTCCGTACAGGCGATGCTCACGCGCTGGGTGCCGAAAGCGCCGCTCGATTTTCGCGCGCTGATTCACGAGCCGACGCCGGCGAGCGCGTATGCGAAGCTGCGCATTCCCACGCTCGTCATGCGCGGCGAGCACGCGCCCGCGCCGACGCGCCTGATCGCGGAAACCTTGCCCGATCTGATGCCGGCGGCGAAGCTGATCGTCGTGCCGGATGCGGGACACATGGGGCCGCTCACGCATGCCTGTGCGGTGAACGCGGCGATCGCGGATCACATCGCGATGGCGACGTGCGCGCCGCTGGCCTAGCTAGCCGAGCAGACCGTCGCGCGACGACGCGCTTTCTCCCTGACGCTCGATGAGCCGCGCGCGGAACCAAAACGTCCACGCGAGCAATCCGCCGTAGATCACGTAGCTCACGACCGGCGAGACAACCAGATAACGCTCGACCGGCCACGTCCACGCGAACCAGAAGCGCAGCACGGTTTCGAGCGAGAGCCCGACGCCCCACACGAGCGTCATCAGCCGCAACGACATGCGCAGCGAAGCGCTCTCGCTCCAGTACGCCTCGAAACGTTTCGCACCGTCTTCCTGCTCGCGAGTGACGGTCGCGCGGGCGAGATAGAAGACGAGCGGGCGCTCGAAAAACAGCGAGATCAGAAAAACGATGCCCGTTGCGCCCGCCGCGAGCGATTCGCGCACGAGCAGGATGCGCGGGCTGCCGCCCATCGCGAGCATGACGATCGATAGCGCGATGCCGAACAGCACGAGCGCGGAAAGCGCATCCACGCGGCGCGAGCGCGCGAATTCGGCGACGCTCCACATGAGCGGCGGCGCGGCCGATGCATACAGCGCGCCGACATCGCCCCAGTAAGGCAGCGCGAGCCGGTACGCAAGCCACGGAAGCAGCAGGTTAGCGACGAGTTCGAGCACGAGACCGGGTTTGATCTTTTTCATGGACTCAGGAATGTGCGCTTTGAATGGCAATGCCTGAGCCAAGTATAAGAGATCGACAATGCGCGGCCGTGCGAACGCGCGCGCCGGTTCGCTGGGAAGGGCTCGGGCCGCTCCCGATCCAACGAGCGGCCCGACGCGCACATGGCGCCTACTTTCTCGGGGGCGCGCCCGCGGCGGCGGGCGTTCCGGGCACGGCGCCGTTTGCCGTATTGCCCGCGTTGGGGTTGTAGTTCGAGTTCGCGTTGTAGTTCGGCGTCGTCGTATTCGCGTTCGGCGTGTTCGGCGTCGCCGGCTTCAGGGGCTTCGGCTGCAGTGTCTGGTTGATGACGCCCATCTGGCCCATCTTCTTCGCGGCTTGGCTGTCCGCGCTGGCCGCCGTGGCGAAGCACAAGCCAGCAGCGCCGGCGATCAACGCAATGTGCAGGGCGCGTCCCTGCGCGCAATTGCGGCTTTTCTTCATGTCGGCCTCCTTGGCTCACGCCGGCCGCGCGGATGCCCGGCCGGCGACATCATTCTGTGCAAGGACGATACCCGGGCGAAAGAGGGTTTTGCCTAGGTGCTTGCAAATGCAATCCGCGGCGGTCTGACACAGCATCGCTTGATATTTGTCTAAGAAAAGGCCCTCTCTGGTCGGTAATATGTACTTCGAATTGCTAATTGTTTATCAACCGGAGGATCAAGCATGTTTCCCGAATATCGCGATCTCATCTCGCGCCTGAAGACCGAAGACGGCCACTTCTCGCGGCTCTTCGAGCGCCACAACGAACTCGATCATCAGATCCACAACATGGAGACCGGTGTCACGCCTGCGGATGGCTTCGCCATCGAATCGCTGAAAAAAGAAAAGCTGCTGCTGAAGGACAAGCTCTACACGGTCTTGCGAAAGGCGCACGAAGCCGCCTGAAGACAAAACGACGTGAGAGACAGAGACTCCGAGCAACAACATCGAGGAAGGAATGAAGTTGATATCGCCAGGTAACACTGCCGAATCGAGCGACGGCGGCGTCGCGGCGCGAACGAAGCCGCCGTCCATCGAACAGGAAGAAACGGGCCGCGCGGTCGAAGCGGCGCATGACCTGCTGACGAGCAGCCTGGACGACATACTGAAGCGCTTCGACGCGCGAGACGGCGCACAAGCTGAATCGCTGGTCGATACCGTCCGAACCTTGATCGGCGGTATGTCGCCGGATGAAGTATCGGCGTTGCGCGCCCATCTTTTCGATGGCGACGCGATGCTGCGGGCCGCCAACGGCACGCCTGATCCCGACGACGAACTGTCGCCGTCGTGGAGAGATGGCGGCTATCCGTATCGGAACCTGATGTCGCGGCGCGCGTATGAGAAGCAGAAGTATCGCCTTCAGGTGGAGTTGCTGAAGTTGCAGGCGTGGGTGCGCGACACGGGTCAGCGCGTCGTCATCCTCTTCGAAGGGCGCGACGCGGCGGGCAAGGGTGGCACCATCAAGCGCTTCATGGAGCATCTGAATCCGCGCGGCGCGCGCGTCGTCGCACTGGAAAAGCCGTCCGAGCGCGAGCGTGGTCAGTGGTATTTCCAGCGCTATGTCGAACACTTGCCGACGGCGGGCGAAATCGTGCTCTTCGACCGCTCGTGGTACAACCGCGCGGGCGTCGAGCGCGTGATGGGCTTCTGCTCGCCGCGCGAATACGAAGACTTCATGCAGCAGGTGCCCGCGTTCGAACGGCATCTTTCGCAGAGCGGCACGCACGTCATCAAGCTGTGGTTCTCCGTGAGCCGCGCCGAGCAGCGCCGACGCTTCAAGGAGCGCGAGATTCATCCGCTGAAGCAATGGAAGCTGAGTCCGGTCGATCTCGCGTCGCTCGACAAGTGGGATGCGTACACCGACGCCAAGGAAGCCATGTTCGCGCATACCGATAGCGCGGACACGCCCTGGACCGTCGTACGCTCCGATTGCAAGAAGCGCGCGCGCCTCAACGCGATGCGCTATGTGCTGCACAAGCTGCCCTACGCGAATCGCGATCTCAAAGCGATCGGCGCGGTCGATCCGTTTATCGTCGGGCGTCCGTTCTAGCTTGCGGTTGCGCCGTCCATCAACGTTTCGGCGAGCAAACGCGCGTGCGGCGTGAGCGCGCGGAAGTCGCGGGCACACAGATGCAGACGGCGTGTCGCCCACGGCTCCGATAGCGGCACGACCGCAAGCGTCGGCCGCTCCAGCATCCGCGCCGATGCCTCGGACAGAATCGCGAGTCCGATGCCCGATTCGACGAGCATCCCGACGTTGTCGATACTGCGCATGCGGATTCGGTAGGCAATCTGGCGGCCAAGTCGCGAGGCGCGCTCCGCAAGATGCAATTCGAGCGCGGCATCCGACAGCCCGACGAATGCCTCGCCGACGATTTCCGCGAACGCCACCTCGCTTTCTCCCGCAATCCGATGCGCGCGATTCGCCACGACCACGAGTCGATCCTTCGCGAGCAGATGCGTCTCCAATTGTCCAAGATCGGTCGTGTCCGAGACGACGCCGAGATCCGCGCGCCTCTCCGCGAGCGCCTGCACGATCTCCACACTCGGGCGTTCGTCGAGATCGATCGAAAGATCGGGATAGGCGACGAGAAAACGCGAGAGTCTCGGCGGCAGGAAGGCGGCCAGCGCCGCCGTGTTGGACATCAGCCGGATGCGGCCTTTGAGGCCGGTTGCGAACGAGCGCAGCTCGCCGCGCATCTGCTCGACCTGGCCGAGAATCGCGCGCGCGTGGCGCACGAAGGCATCGCCGGCGGCGGTCGCCTGCACGCCGCGGCGGTTGCGCTCGAGCAGCGGCGCGCCAAGCGCGGCCTCCATGCCCGCGATGCGCTCGCTCGCCGAGGCCAGCGCGAGGTGCATCGCCTGAGCGCCCGCCGTGATGCTGCCGCGCTCGACCACGGTCAGGAAAAGCCGCATGTCGGTCAGATCGAAACGCATCGCGCTTCCTTCGGATTGGCCGAAGCCTCGCATTGGAAATGCCAGATTGTAAGGGGACGGCCGCGTCGCTAGCATCTGTCGCATGGAACCCTTCATTGTCGTTATCGGCGCCGGTTTTCTTGCGGGCGCGATGAATGCGCTGGCCGGCGGCGGCTCGTTCGTGAGCCTCCCCGCGATGATCGCCGCCGGCTTGCCACCGGTTCAGGCGAACGCTTCGAGCACCGTCGCGCTGTTTCCGGGCGGTGTCGTGAGCGCGTGGGCCTATCGCGACGGGCTCGGTCCGGTCGGCTCGGTGTCGATCCGCAAGATGCTCGTGACGACGCTCGCCGGCGGGCTCGTCGGCGCAGTCTTGTTGCTGTCCACGTCGTCGCGGACGTTTTCGTTCGTGCTGCCGTGGCTGCTTCTGTGCGCGAGCTTCACGCTTGCGTTCGGCCGCAAGCTGGGCGAGATGTTGCGGCGGCGCTGGCATATCGGCGCGGCGGCGGTGCTGTCGATCCAGTTCGCGCTCGGCGTGTATGGCGGGTATTTCGGCGGCGCGGTCGGCATCATGATGATGGCCGTCTGGGGCCTGCTCGATTCGCGCGACCTGAAGAGTCTGAACGCGCCGCGCACGTTGCTCGTGAGCGCGGCCAACTCGGTGGCCGTGCTGATGTTCGCGGCGGCGCAGGCAGTGCGCTGGCCGGAGACGATCGCGATGCTGCTCGCGGCGATCGCCGGCGGGTATGGCGGCGCGCAGATCGGCCGGCGCGCGCCGCCGCAGTGGGTTCGCGCGGGCACCTTGATCGTCAGCGCCGGTATCACGATTGCATTTTTCGTAAAGACCTACGGGCCGATGCTCTCGCATCGATGATCGAGTGCGTCGACGTTCAGGGAGACAGACATGATTCCCGCCTTGCTTGAGACTATCGGGGCGTTATCGCTGCTCGCAAGCATCGCGGCGAAGATCGTGCTGCTGCACGGATCGCGCGAGGAAGACGAGCCCGAAACGCCGAAATCCGCATCGATCAGGCGCGCGCGAATCGGATGTTTTCGCTCGAGAATCCGCGACGAAACACATCGCGCCCGTATGCCGGTCAGTGCGCGTTGCGTTCGATTGGCGGCAGGCCGAGCGGCTTTCTCGCGGACTCGTAGGCACGGATGAAGCGCGGATCGTCGTCGAGTTCGCGCGCCATCCACTTGGACAGATCCGCGCCGCAAGCCGGGTCGGCGATGTCGCGGAAGCACGGCGAATTCGCCGGCATCATGCTGGCGGCCCAGTAGAAGCCGAAGAGCGCCTGCTTTTCCGCTGGGTCCATGGCGATGGCCTGGGGATCGGCGCCCGAAAGCCAGCGATCGAGCCTGGCAGACAAGGACGCTTCGGTTTCGCGGCTATCGTAGGAAAACACGTAACCGCCGCCCGCCTGGGCGGTGCGAAAGTCGTTCATCACAACCTCCGAGACGAAACGCGCGGCATTTTGATTCGCCGCGAACGATTGCGCGCGCGCATCGCAAGTCAGGAACCAAACGACGACGAGCAATGCTTTTGTTTTGTGCCGAACCAGCGGACGGCATTTTTTCCGATTGCTTGCCGAGTTCACGTGAATCAGAGGAAAGAATTTCGCATTACCGTCAATGAGAACGGCGCTGCAAATACAGTATTTATTCTACTGATTTATTCAAAGGACATGCGCGCCGAGGTCAGTTTGCGCTGGCGCGAAAATCCCGACCATCCGGTAGATAAATAATCTCCGCGTGCACCAATGCAAAAACGGCCCATACGGGCCGTTTCGTGCCTGAGGCGCCAGCGTTGAAACTTACAGCGGCTGGATCGTCGAAGCTTGCTTGCCCTTCGGGCCTTGCTTGACTTCGAAGCTCACCTTTTGATTCTCCTGGAGAGACTTGAAACCCTTGGACTGGATTTCGGAGAAATGTGCAAACAAGTCTTCACCGCCGTCGTCCGGCGTGATGAAGCCAAAACCCTTTGCATCGTTGAACCACTTCACAGTACCTGTTGCCATTTTTCCAAACCCTATTGAGACGAATTACGTTGAAGATGCGCTTCGAATTTCGAGCGGCATAGAGTTTTACCATGCCACAAGTCGGAGTTCAAATAAGCGTTTCTGCTAAGAGACATGACATACACGCGTCATACTCCGCGCTCAGGCGCCGGTCGCGCTGATTTTTTTTGTCGGACATAATGCGCGCGTCCTTTCGATTATCCTCGCCTTCACGGTCACGCAAACGACAAAGGCAAGCTCATATGGCACATACGCTTTCCAGCGGCGCACCGCGCGCCGCGTCCGCTTCCGCACGGCTCGACGCGCCCGGGATCGCCGAAGCGCGCCGGCAGCTTGCAGCCTGCTTCCGGCTGGCGGCGCTGAACGGGTTCGAAGAGGGCGTCTGCAATCATTTTTCCGCGATGGTTCCAGGGCACGACGATCTGTTCTTCGTGAACCCCTACGGCTATGCGTTCGGCGAGATCACGGCGTCGCGTCTGCTGATCTGCGATTTCGACGGCAATGTAATCGACGGCGAAGGCGAGCCCGAAGCGACCGCATTCTACATTCACGCACGCGTGCACAAGCTGATGCCGCGCGTGAAGGCGGCTTTTCATACGCATATGCCGAACGCGACCGCACTGTGCCTGCTCGACGGCCCGCCGCTTCTGTGGCTCGGGCAGACGTCGCTGAAGTTCTACGGCCGCACGGCGGTCGACGAGGACTACAACGGTCTCGCACTCGACAACGCGGAAGGCGATCGCATCGCGCGCACGATGGGCGACGCCGATATCCTGTTCCTCAAGAATCACGGCGTGATGGTTGCAGGCGCAACTATCGCGGAGGCTTGGGACGATCTCTACTATCTGGAGCGCGCGGCCGAAGTGCAATTGCGCGCGATGAGCGCGAACCGGCCGCTCAAGCCGGTGCCGCACGAGATCGCGCAGCGCACGTACGAACAGATGCGCGCGGGCGATGCCGAAAGCGCGCGGGCGCATCTCGCGAGTGGCATGCGCCAGTTGCGCGCGCGAGGCATCGATTTCGAGGCGTGATGACCCCTTCGCGTCGAAGCGCCTGAACCAGCCGCGTTTGCCCATGTCGGTCTGCTGCAGGAATCGCGGCCTGGCCCTGCAAATGAGTGTTTTTGCGAGCCGGTGTGCCTTACATCGAGATGTCGTGCAGGTCTTTCACGATGGGCGGCCCGATCGTGAAGTCTGAGAAATGGACCGTGAGACCGCCGCGCTCGGGCGTGCAACACATCGGGCCGACGAGCCATCGTGCGTTCGCGCTGCTCGATGAGAAAGGCGCGAGACGCATGAGCGTCCAGTTGCGTTCATCGGCGCTGCATTGCACTTTCAGCACGCCTTGCGCGATCGTCACGCGAAGCCGGAAGCGGTTTGCGCCGGCACGCGAGCCGAGCGACCAGTCCGAGAGGTCGTTCGTGAGTACGGTGCTGAACGTGAGCGCGCCGTCGTTGTATTCGGCGCCGGCCTTGATCCAGCGCTCGGGGCTTTCGCGGATCATCAGGCCCGCCTGATCGTATAGCGCGGAGAAATCGCCAGCGACGGCGACTTCCGCCGTAAAGTCGCCTTCCACGCTCGCCGCGAAAACATGGCCGTTGTCGCGCACGAAGCCGTAATGCGTCTTGCGCCAGAAGTCGGTGTTCGTGTCGGTCGTGACGATGAGCGTGTCGTTGTCGACGCGCCATTGCGCGGGCTCGTTGATCCATCGGCATTGCTCGAACATGGCGTCTGGCGTCGCGTGAAGATGGCAGCGCAAGTATTTCACGGCGCGCAAGCCGTCATGCTGCCGCGCGTGACGCAGTGCAGGGCAACGAACGGTCGTAGGAAAACGGTTTTCTGTGTCGACTGCATTAACATACGAACACTTACCGTCACGCTTTGAATCGAGAGAACGATGGTCAAGCTGATGATGATTCTGCTGGGCGTCGACTATTTGCGCAATCGTTGGCGCAGCCTGACGGTCACGGGCTGGTTGCTTCTGGCCGTCGGCATCGGCGTCTTCATCGATGCCCTCGACGGCGCGCTCGGCTTTCCGGTCGCGTTCGTCGGCTGGCTGCTGCTGATCGAGGGCGCGCTGACATTGTCCGTCGCGTGGGCGGGCGTCGGCGGACAGCGCAGACTGCGCTATGGGAAGGGAATTGCATTCGTTCTTACTGCCGCTCTGATCTTCGAAGGCGATCATCACGGTCACTTCATTCTTTCGATCCTGATCGGGCTCGCGTTTATCTTCGACGGCCTGTTGCAGGCGACATCGGCGCTTGTCGTACGTTACCGGCGCTATCATGTCGCACTCGGCTTCGCCATCTTCGAGATCGTCCTCGGCATCTTCATGATTCAACCCTATCCGACGCATTACAAAGGCACGGTGCCGTATTGCATCGGTGCGTTCTTTATCTTCGCGGGCTGGAATCTGATCATGATCGGCATGCGCGTGCGCAAGCTGACGAGCAATCCGGCCGTATGGGGCGATGCAAGCGCGGAAGCGGCGAGCGTTGCGGACAAGGCGCCCGATAACGAAGCGCGCGTCTTGCAAGCCAGCGAATGGGACGGCCCACCCGCCGATAACGAACCGGCGCTCACCGTGCATGTGTGGACGCCGGTCGGATCGTCGAAGGCCGAAACGCAATGGCACCCGATCGTCGATCGTTATATCGCCGCGGTGGATCGCAATGGCGTGATCTCGACGGGACACGCGGCGCTCGAATCGCCGGAAGGCATCTATGTGAGTCTCTATCCCGCGGTTGAAATCGACCGCTCGCCCGATGACTTCGCGCGCCTGCTGCGTGCCACGCGCGAGAACGATGTGCCCGGCGTGTTCCAGCCGAGTTATGCGATCGAATCGAAGGCATGGTGTCCATCGACCGTGCGCGTGCGTATCCGCAATTACGACCCGGCGCGGCTCGATAGTTTCTGGCGCAACTATCGCGCGGATACGACTTATAACCTCACGCACCGCAACTGTTCGAGCAGCGTGTCGCGCGCACTCGACGCCGCGCTCGAAGGGGCGGCAGGGCGCCTTTACGGTTCGCGCGCGGGTTGGGGCGCGCTCGTCAGGATGATCGTGACGCCGGAACTGTGGGTCGCGGCGCAGATACGCAAGCGCGCGGTGACGATGGCCTGGACGCCCGGCCTCACGCTCGACTATGCGCGCGCGCTCAGCATGGTTGCCGATCCGCGTCCCTATGGCTGGCTAAAGGTCGCGCGCATGGCGCTTACGAAGATGCGCAAGTCGCGGCGTGCATGGCGCGAGGAAGGTGCGCTTGCGCAGAACGGCGGATCGAATGCCGATCCGCCCGCACGCGTTTGATGCGCTGCGCCGCTACGCTATAGATCGAGGTCTTCGGCTTCCTTGCGTGCGCGGCGTTCCTCGTTCGCGCGCCGTGCGCGCAAGCGCTGACGCGATAGCTGAGCGATCACTTCGCCCGTCGACGCGCCCGGCGGAATCTCATTGCGAATGACCTTCGGTACCATCGGCAATCCCATGCGTTGTCGACGCAGCGCGCGGGCGATGGCGGTGCGGCATTCCTGACCGTGACAGTCCCATTCGTCACGGATTCGCTCGCAGTAGGGACATTTTTCCATCCCTCAAGTCTACCGCGAAACAGTGGCGGCTTCGTGCGTCACACATCCCATACGCCGCTCGCCGCGGCTCGCGTGGCGTAGTCCTCGAACGAGCAGGCTTCGCGATGCAACGCGGCGCGCACGCCATCGGCGGGCTTGTCGTTGCGGCCATCCAGCACGGTCGTTAAGAGATAGAGAATCAGGTCGGTCTCGGGCTTCGGCACGCCAGCCGCGAGCAGAGCGTCGCGAAATGCATGGGGCGGCACGGGCACGAGCCGCATGTCACGTCTCGTCGCTTTCGCGATGCATGCGAGCGCTTCGGCGAAAGTGATCGCGCGAGGTCCGGTGAGT
This sequence comes from Caballeronia sp. AZ1_KS37, assembly GCF_023631165.1. NCBI lineage: Bacteria > Pseudomonadati > Pseudomonadota > Betaproteobacteria > Burkholderiales > Burkholderiaceae > Caballeronia > Caballeronia sp. AZ1_KS37. The sequence continues at coordinate 218,686 of NZ_JALQDP010000034.1, forward strand.
TCGTAAAGCCGCTTTTCGTGGCCTGGCTGCGTGAGTGCGGCGACGGCTGCATCGGCGATATCTTCCGCATCGACGAAAGGCTCTTTGATATCGGCGACGGCAGCGCGAGCGTGCCCTCACGGATCGGATCCAGCAGAAAGCTCTCGCTGAAGTTCTGCATGAACCAACTGCAACGCAGGATGGTCCAGCTCGCCCCGGAGCGTTGCAGCGCTTCTTCGGCCGCCTGCGTTTCTTCTTCGCCACGTCCCGACAACAGCACGATGCGTTCGGCGCCGCTCGACAACGACGCGTCGAAGAATACATCGAGATCGCGGAGAGCCGCGCGTGCGGCGCATTGCTGGCGTCGGCGATCCGGCGCGTGATGCCGCGTGCGGACAGCAAGCGCGTCAATGCGCTCGCGTTCCTGATCTGGCAGCCAGGCGAAGAAACAATGCGCCTCGCCGTCGCGCACAAGCGCGGTGAGGGCGCATTGCTCGTCGATGCCTATAAGCGAATGAGCTTGCGCGCCATCGAAGAGGCGTGAAAGGGGGGCCGCGTCATCCGCTCAACTGATTGGACGTGCTCGGCCGCCGCGCCCGCTGATGATGATCGAGGCTGCGGCGCAACACCTTTTTCACGAGGCCCTTGAGGAAGTGGATCGAGCGGTCCGCGCGTACGTTCAGATCGAACGGCTTCAGTTCGACAACCTGACGCTTGCCGCCTTCGGTGAGTTTCTCGCGCATCTTCCGATGATCGACGGCCATGGCCGTGAGCGTCTCGGACGCCTGCTTGAACGAAGCGCGATCGACGCGCGCGCAAACGTGGCACGCACGCTGAAAGAGCTTGTCGAAGACGGTGAGCCAGAAATCGTCCATGTCACTGCCGTCGCAACGTGCGAGCGCTTCCTGCCCTGTGAGGCGCAGATTGTGCATGTCGCGCAGCTTGGCTGTCTGCGTGATGCTGCCGAAGCGCCGCCGATAGCCGATCAGCGGCGCGGGAATCCGATAGATGCTTTTTGCGCGCAGATAAGTCGAGGGCACGAGGGCCATGTCTTCGTAGTTTCGTCCTTCGGGAAAGGGCGCTGCGTCGAACAGGTCGGTGCGATAGACGCGCGCCCACGCAAAGGTATGGAATCGATCGGCAAACTGCTGCAGCGCCGCGCGATCCATCGGATGACCGCCGCTCGTCGCATGGTCGACGAGTTCGATGTTATCGAGCTCGCGGTCGTCGTCATCGATGATCTTGACGTTGTACTCCACCACATCCCACTTGCGCTCGGCGAGCACCGGGATCATCGCTTCGGTGAAGCCCTTCAGATAGATATCGTCGCCGTCCAGGAAGCCGACATAAGGCGTTCGCACCGCCGCGAGGCCGGTATTGCGCGCGGCGCTCAGGCCGCGATTTTCCTGGTGTATCAATTCGATGTGCACGCCGCGATCGCGCTCCACGACCGAGCGCGCTGCCGCATAGGTCTCATCGCGAGAACCGTCATCGACCACGATGACCTTCATCGCGTCGATATGAGGTTGGGACAGCAGGGATTCGAGCGCTTCCTCGATGTATCCCTCGATGTTATAAGCCGCCACGACGATGCTGAGCAGCGGACTGGTGTCTCGCAAGGAGTCACTCTCAAACGGCATGGATGACGCTCTCCGTCGATTGATTGGGCTCTGTCTCTCCGCACGCACCATGCGAAGAGCCGTTGTCGATGTCCCGCCGTGCCGCCGCGCGCAAACGCGCATCACCTTGTGATCGATTGCGGCACGACCGGACATGCAGCTGGTCTGATGGATGAGGCTGGCTCGATCACCGTACAAGACGGGAAGCTCTGGCAGCGCATTATTGTTGGAGCATGTCACGTCATATGGCGGGCCCCGGACACCCCGGCCTGACGTGCATGTCGATGGAACAATCGTTAATAGAGCCGTTTTTGCCGGGCGGGTTCCCCGAGCAACTGCATGCTAGTCCTTCAAAGCAACGAAGCGATGACACTCGCCTCTTTCAGCGTGCAGGCAAATGCAGTCCACCGGGACATACTAGTGGAAAAACGGCCGCGTGAAGCTGGGATTTCATCGCCTCCGCTTCATATCGGCGACGCAGGATGGCTCGCAAACGTTATCGTCCTGAGTCGATGGTCGCAGTTCGGTGCGCTCGGCCACATGCCCGAGCATCTTCAGCATTCAGTCGTGACAAACGGTTTCTGCGTGCAAGCGACTGTAGCAATGCCCTGCATATTTTTCTCATGACTTTGGCGTCATGAGGTCGAAGAAGAAAAAAATACGCATTCGGTTGAAGCGGCACGCTATCAAGCTCAGACGTTCTCCGGCGTATAAAGCTGCGCCGGCAGCGAATACTGGCTGGCCTGCGCTGCTTCGCCCGGCAGCGCTTGCAACGCGCGCAGCATTGCCTGAATGGCCGTCTCGGCGATGCGTTGAAGCGGCGTGTCGATCACGAGATCGATGACGCCTTCGACGAGCGCCTCGTACCGGTCGGGCATCAGGTCGCTGCACACGGTGACGATGCGTCGTCCCGCGGCCTCTTCGCGCAGCGCGCGTATCACGCCGCCCACGCCGCCGCCGGGGATATAGAGGCCGGCGAGATCGGCATGACGGGCGAGCATCGCGAGCGTCGCCTCGTAAGCGAGTTGCTTGTCTTCGAGATTGATCTGCGTATCGAGCACGCGCAATCCGGGCGCATGTTCGCGCAAGTACGAGCGAAAGCTGATCTCGCAGCTTTCCTGACCGAGATAACGCGGCGTGCCGACGAACACGCCAACAGTGCCTTCGTCGCGACGCGTGAGGCGGCTCACGGCCCACGCGGCCGTGCGTCCGCTCTTGCGCGGATCGACGCCGATATAACCCGCGCGTAAGGGCGCACTCAGATCCGATAGCAACGTGACCGTCGGCTTGCCCTGCCCGTGAAGCGTTTCGATTGCGGCGGTCACATGCGGATGGTCCACTGCGACCACGCCGAGCGCATCCACCTGCTCGCCGAGCGTAAGCAGCGTGCGTGCGATGGAAGCCGGATCGAGTTCATCCATGTACTCGATGACGGCGTTGCAATGCTCCGGTTCGTGGCGCGCGGCGGCATCCGTCAGAATGCGCGCGAACGTCTGATAGAAGGGATCCGCACGTTTCTGCAGACAGAAGCCGAGGGCATAGCGTTCATGGCGCTCGCCGCGTTGCGCGCGCAGACGTTCGCGCATCAAGCCTGCGCCGTGATAGCCGATGCGCTCGGCTGCCTCGATCACGCGCAATGCAGTGCCTTCGCGCACGCTGAGACGTCCGTTGAAGACGCGATCCACTGTTGCCGCACTGACGCCGGCAGCATCGGCCACGGATTGAAGCGTGGGACGCTTGCTCATCTTTGATGTAATTGATGGGTTTTCAATTCGCTCGATGATGCCTAAAGATAGCAAATGCGCGTCAACATTGCGCGGGCGATGTATCCGCTTTTATCATCGAATCAGCAATGACGAATGATGCAAATCCAATCATCGCTTGAGGTGACATGATGGATTCCGAGCAGGCGCAAGGTGCGGGCGCGCGGGACGGCTATCGCGATTACCGGCTCATCGGCGGCGCAGGCGAGCGTGCGACAGCGTCGGGCCTGGTCAATGCGGACTGGTACAAGTGCGCGGTGCCGCGGCCGGTCATGAAGAGCCTGATGCAGCGTGGCGATGCACGCGCCATCCGCGACACCTTGCTCTGGTATGCGTCGATCATCGCGAGCGGCGTGCTGGCGTGGTTGGCATGGCAAGCGCATTCGCTCTGGGCGATTCCCGCATTTCTTCTTTACGGCACGCTCTATTGCAGCCCCGCCGATTCGCGCTGGCACGAAAGCGGTCACGGCACCGCATTCAAGACGTCGTGGATGAACAAGGCGCTCTATCAGTTCGCGTCGTTTCAGGTGTTTCGCCGGCCGACGATCTGGCGCTGGAGTCACGCGCGTCATCACACGGATACGCTGGTCGTCGGAAGGGATCGCGAGATTGCCGTGCCGCTGCCGACGGACTGGCTGAGTCTCGCATTGAACGTCTTCGCGCTGAAGCACGCAGCAGGCGAAGTGCCGAAGATCGTTTCATCCGCGTTCGGCAATATCGGCGACGAAGAAAAGACCTACGTGCCGGAATCGGAATGGCCGAAAGTCATTCTTGAAGCGCGCGTGACGCTTGCGATCTATGCGGCGGTGATTGGCGCATGCTTCGTGTCTCATTCGATCCTTCCCCTGCTTTATATCGGCTTGCCGAGTCTGTACGGCGCGTGGCTCTATCTCTTCTTCGGCCTCACGCAGCATGCGGGCATGCCTGAGAACGTGCTCGATCATCGCAAGAACTGCCGCACGGTGATGATGAATCCCATGTTCCGCTTTCTGTATCTGAACATGAACTATCACGTCGAACATCACATGTTCCCGATGGTGCCTTATTACGCGCTGCCGCGCCTGCACGAAGCGGTGAAGCATGACATGCCGCCGCCTTACACGAGCACGATCGCGGCATATGCAGAGATCATTCCGGCGCTCGTGCGGCAAACGCGCGATCCGTCGTATCACGTCGAAAGACCGATGCCCGCCGCGACGCAGGCATGACCAAGGAGGCCGTTCCGATGACGCAATGGATCGATGCAGCTGCGATGGACGATATCGAAGACGAAGACGTGATGCGTTTCGATCACGATGGCCGCACCTTCGCGATCTATCGTGTGAACGATGCCGTCTATGCCAGCGATGGCCTATGCACGCACGAGCACGTTCATCTGAGTGACGGATTCGTGATGGACCACGTCATCGAATGTCCGAAGCACAACGGACGCTTCGACATTCGCGACGGCCGGCCGCTGTGCGCGCCTGTTTGCGAAAAGCTGCGGACGTATCCCGCGAAAGTCGAGGATGGCCGCATCTTCATCGAGGTCTGATGCCCTGTCGACGATCGACGTCGGTATGTGGCGCGCACGACGACGCGCCACGTCCGCTTGAACCGCTATGAATGCGCGAAGGCTTAAACGCGGAACATGCTGACGACGCGCGCAAGCCGCTCGGCCTGATCGCGCAGTTCGGCGGTGGAGTGCTCCGCTTCACCGACGAGCGCGGCGTTCTGTTGCGTCGCTTCGCCGATCAGCATGACCGCGCTGTTCACCTGCTCGATGCCGCTTGCCTGCTCGCGTGACGCAACGCCGATTTCATCGACGATGGCATTCACGCGCGAGACTTGCTCGACGATGCCGCCCATCGTGCTGCTCGCTTCCTCGGCGATCTTGTAGCCGTGCGAGACCTTCGCGGCCGATTCGGCGATCAGCACTTCGATCTCTTTGACTGCGCCCGCGCTGCGTTGTGCGAGCGCGCGCACTTCCGATGCGACCACCGCGAAGCCCTTGCCGTGCTCGCCCGCGCGCGCGGCTTCGACGGCAGCGTTCAACGCGAGAATGTTGGTCTGGAACGCGATGCCTTCGATCGTCGCGGTGATGTCGGCGATGCGTCGCGCCGATGCGTCGATCTCGCCCATCGTCGCGACCACGCGCCCGACTGCATGACCGCCTGCGCGCGCGGCATCGGATGCGGACGCGACGAGCGTCCCCGCCTGCGCCGTATTCGCAGCGTTCTGCTGCACGGTGCTCGTGATTTCTTCCATGCTCGCAGCGGTTTCTTCGACGCTCGCGGCCTGGGTTGCGATGCGCGTGGCGATATCGCTGCTGCCCGATGCAATGCGCGCCGTCCCTTCGTTCATGTCCGCCGATGCGCTGCGCACCTGCGCGACGATGCCCGCGAGTCCGCGCGCGATGCCGTCGATCGCACGCATCAGCCGGCCGATATCGTCCTCGCGCGCGCTGTCGATACGCACGGTCAGGTCGCCCGCGGCGATGCGTTCCGACGCGCGCGTCACGTCGTCGATGGGACGGCCCACGAGTCGCGTGACCGCATAGAGCAGCACGCCGACGAGCAGCGCCACGATGACGAGCCCGAGAACCAGGAAGCGATTGCGGCTCGCGTGAACGTCGGCGAGCACTTCGTCGCGATATGCAATGCCGCCGATCATCCATTGCCATTGCGGCACCGTCATATAAATGATTTCCTTGTTGCCGCCATGCACGCGCGAATCCGCGCCCGCGATATCGGGGCCGTCGAACGAGAGCTCGCCTTCGTGCGTGTCGAGCATCTGCTTGAAGGGCGCAACGCGCTCATCGGCCAGTTCGCCTTTCGAACCGGGATGCACGAGCAGCTTGCCGCGGTTCGGGCCAGTCGATGCATCGACGACGAAGTGATAGCCGCTCGCGCCGATCGCGAGCTTCGCGATGGTGTCCTGCAACGCTGCGAATTCGGATGTCACGTCGACGCCAACGAAAAGTGCGCCGATGATGCGTCCCGATGCATCGGTGACGGGCTTGTACGCGGTGATGTACTGCTTGCCGAAAAGCGCTGCGATGCCGATATAGGGCTTGCCTGCAAGGATCGGCGCATACGCGGGGCCCTTGCGGTCGAGCAGCGTGCCAATCGCGCGCGTGCCGTCCTGCTTCTTGAGCGACGTCGTCACGCGCACGAAATCGTCCCCGGTGCGGGCGAAGATCGTCGCGATGGCGCCGCTTTCCTCGAGGAACGCGTCGGGAATCGTGAAGTCGTTGTTCAGCGCCTTGTCGCCCGCGAGGAAAGTCGGCGTGGCTTTACCGTCGATGTCCACGGTGCGGGTTTCATCGAGCGCGAACGTCGAAGGCAGACGATGCGCGAAGATCGTCATGAAGCGCGTGACTTCCGCGCTCACGGCCTTGTCGAAGAGGCCGATCATCGTCGCGATCGAGCGATTCTCGCTTTCGACGCGCGCGAGCGCATGCGTATCGACTTGCTCGCCCGCGCTGCGCGTGACGGCGATGGTGAAGAACGCGACGACGACTGCCGTGAGCGCGCAGGCGAGCACGGCGAATTTGGTCCCGACGTTGGTCCGGGCCAGAACATTACGAAACATGGGGAATCACTGGGCGATAAGAGTTGTGATGATCCTTATCGGCAGATGCTTAAGAAACTTTAATTTGCCGCAGGCATGAAAGCCATTGCGATGGCTTCGCGTGCGCCGAGCGGCTCCTGTTTCCCAAGACAACTCCTAGAAAACGATTAACTTTTCGTACGCGCCGATACGGGTGGTGAAAGGGCTTCCAACTCGCCCGTCAGCAACAGTTCTGCCACAGATTAGGGCAAATACTAGGATAGCCAGTAGGCAGCAAACCCACTATTCTTCGAAAAAACGTTTTCCAAACCCTCGGCGAGCTTGCGCTTTTAACCGGCGCAAAGCCATCGCCCACGGCGCTCGTCGCCGTTCACGCAACAAGAAACGCGGCACGACGAGCGCCGCCGCGTCCGGAGACTTACATGAACACTGTCGTTGCCGGCGTCGTGCGTACCGCCAGCCGCTATCGCTGGACCGTGTGCGCGCTGCTGTTTTTCGCCACGGTCATCAACTACATGGACCGGCAGATCCTCGGTCTGCTCGCCCCGATGCTGCAGCACGACATCGGCTGGACGCAGGTGCAGTACGGCCGCATCGTGATCGCGTTCTCGGCTTTCTATGCGATCGGCCTGCTGTGTTTCGGGCGTATCGTCGACTGGCTCGGCACGCGCATCTCTTATGCGCTCGCGATGTTCGTCTGGAGCATCGCCGCGATGCTGCACGCGGCCGTCGGCTCCGTGATGGGCTTCGCCATGGTCCGCGCGCTGCTGGGCATCGGCGAGGGCGGCAACTTCCCCGCGGCCATCAAGACGACCGCCGAATGGTTCCCGCGCCGTGAGCGCGCCCTCGCGACTGGTATTTTTAATTCCGGCGCGAACATCGGCGCGGTCTTCGCACCGGCACTCATTCCCGCGCTCGCGGTGGCCTTCGGGTGGCGCGCTGCGTTCGTGATGGTCGGCGCGATCGGCCTCGTGTGGCTCGTCGTGTGGTTCGTGATGTACCGCCAGCCGGACGGCCGCGCGCACGACGACGAAATCGCCGACGAAGGCGATGACACCAACGCCGCCGACGCGGCCAACGTCAAGGCGCGCGCGCCGGGGTTCAAGGAACTCATCAGGAAGCGTGAGACGTGGGCATTCATCGTCGGCAAGTTCCTGACGGACCCGGTGTGGTGGTTCTATCTGTTCTGGCTGCCGAAGTGGCTCAACGAATCGCGCGGCATGGACATGCAGCACATCGGCTTGCCGCTCGTCGTGATCTACGCGATCACGACCATCGGCAGCATCGGCGGCGGCTGGATTTCTTCCGCGCTGCTGCGCGCGGGCTGGACCGTGAATGCGGCGCGCAAGACGGCAATGCTGATCTGCGCATGCGCCGTGTTGCCGATCGCGTTCGTTTCGCAGGCAGAAAACCTGTGGGTCGCGGTGGCCATCGTCGGTCTCGCCGCAGCGGCGCATCAGGGCTGGTCGGCGAACCTCTTCACGACGGCATCGGACTTGTTCCCGCGACGTGCGGTGGGCGCGGTGGTCGGCATCGGCGGCATGGCCGGTTCGATCGGCGGCGTGCTGTTCTCGGAAGTGATCGGCCAGGTGCTGCAACGCACGGGTCACTACTGGGTGCTGTTCGCGATCGGCGCATCGGCGTATCTCATCGCCTTCGGGATCATGCACTTGCTCACGCCGAAGATGACGCCGGCGAAGCTCGCAGCGTAATTCGTATTAGCGATTATTAGTCAAGACATGCGCCGCGCCGCCCGCACTCGCAACTTGCAGGCAGCGCGGCGTACGTCATGCAGCGGCAGCAGTCGATTCACGCACGATGAGCCGCGGCTCGAACATGGAGTTGCCCGGATCGGGATGACCGGCGAGGGCGTCGATGAGCTTCTGCATCGCGAGTTCGCCCATCTTCTCGCTCTGAATGTCGACGGTCGTGAGTCCCGGCGCGGCGTATGCGCCGTAGGGCACGTTGTCGATGCCGGTCACCGAGACGTCCTGCGGCACGCGAATGCCGAGCGAAGCGGCTTCCTTCATGAAGCCGAGCGCGATCAGGTCGTTGTAGCAGATCACCGCTTGCGGGCGCTTCGGACCGAGCATCACGCGCGAGCAAGCCTGTTCGCCGGCAAGCGACGTTGGCGCATGGGCTTCGTAGATATCGAGTTCGAGGCCCGCTTCGGCGAGACACTCGCGCGCGCCGCGAATGCGTTCATCGTTGATGCGCGCGTGCTCGAAGCCGAGATACGCGATGCGGCGATGCCCGAGATCGAGCAGATGACGCGCGAGCATGTAAGTAGCGAGGCGGCTGTTGATGCCGACGCTCGGAATCGGCAGCTCGGCGTTACGCAGCAGCACGACGGGCTTGTCGAGATCGAGCATCCACTGCGCGTTTTCGTCTGCCAGGCGCGAGCTGACGAGCAGGCCGTCCACGCGTTGCGCGAGCGCTTCGATGAGCGGCCGCTCGCGCGCCTGATTCTCGTCGATATCGACGAGCAGCAGCGTGTAGTCGTGCCGCAGCGCAATGCGGTTCGCGCCTTTCACGACATGCGTGAAGTGCGGATTGCTGATGTCGAGGATCGTGAGACCGATGGTGCGCGTCTTGCCGGTAATCATCGAGCGCGCAAGCGGGTTCGAGCGGTAGCCGAGCGAATCGATGGCTTCCTTGAGCTTGGCCTCGACCGGCGCGGAGAAGCGCTGCGCGCCATTGATGTACTTCGAGACGGTCGCGACGGAGACGCCCGCCGCAGCGGCGACGTCGCGAATGGTCGGGGAAATTTTTTTCATTCGGAGGGTAACGTTTTCGCACTGTTAACGGATTGTCGCAGAAATTCGGGAAACGATGACATCGAAACTTGCGTTTTGCATGCGGCGTTTTGCATGCCAGACGGCGATTGACGGCGCGTCGCGCCGATCGATATAGTCCCGAAAACGTTTTCTTCCTTATTGCTTTCAACGCATCAGTACGTATTGACAGGAGTCTCGATGAATCAGCCAAACGCAGCGGCCAAGCCGTTCAAGCGTCTGCTTCTGACCGGCGCGGCCGGCAATCTGGGTCGTCAGTTGCGCGGCGCGCTCGCTCAATGGGCCGACGTCGTGAGGCTCTCCGACATCGCGCCGCTCGACGATGCAGCGAGCCATGAAGAGATCAGCGCCGTCGATCTCGCGGATCGCGACAAGGTGATGCAGCTCGTCGAGGGCGTCGACGCGATCGTGCATCTCGGCGGCATCTCGATCGACGCGCCGTTCGACGATCTGATCGAAGCGAATATCCGCGGTACGTACAACATCTATGAAGCGGCGCGCCGTCATGAGGTGAAGCGCATCGTGTTCGCGAGCTCGAACCATGCAATCGGCTTTCACCCAGTCACCGAAGTGCTCGACGCCGATTCGCCCCATCGCCCGGACAGTCTTTATGGCGTGACCAAGTGCTTCGGCGAATCTCTGTCGCGCTATTACTTCGATCGCTTCGGCATCGAGACGGTGAACCTGCGCATCGGTTCGTCGTTCGAGGAGCCGAAGAATCCGCGCATGCTCGTCACGTATCTGAGCTACCGCGATTTCATCGAGCTCGTGCGCTGCTCGCTGTTCACGAATCGCGTCGGTCATGCGGTGGTGTACGGCGCTTCTGACAATCCGGTGAAGTGGTGGGACAACTCGAAGGCGGGCTTCCTCGGCTTCAATCCGCAAGACAGCTCGGCCCAGTTCGACGGGCTCTTTCCGGTGACCGGACCGAGCGCCGATCGCGATGATCCGGCGCAGCGCTTCCAGGGCGGCCCGTTCGTATTGGGCGAGCCGATGGAGCGCAAGCGATGAGCGCCGCCGTGCGCGCGGAACGCATCGACGCGGCCGGGCGCGCGACGGTCGGCGAATGTCCGGTATGGCGCGCGCAAGAGGGCGCGCTGTATTGGGTCGATATTCCCGCGCGAGGGATCGTCAGGCTCGAGATCGAAAGCGCGAGACGTACCGAATGGGCGTTCGACGAACAGGTCGCATGCTTTGCGTTCGACAAGGCTGGGCGCGTCGTCGCGGGCATGGAAAGCGGCATGTTCGGCGTGACGCTCGCCGACGCGAACCAGGCGCACGCCGTGAAGCTCGCCGCGCCTTCGTTTCCCGCGACGGGCATGCGCTTCAACGATGGCCGCTGCGACAGGCAAGGGCGCTTCTGGGCCGGAACGATGGTGATGGACATGTCGCTCGCGAGTGCCGTCGGCGCGCTGTATCGCTTCGATGAGAAGGGCGCTTTGTCGGAGCCGGTCGTCGATGGTCTGATCACGCAGAACGGCCTCGCATGGTCGCCGGATGGCAGAACGATGTATTTGTCGGACTCGCATCCGCAACGGCGCATGATCTGGGCATTCGACTTCGACCCCGACACCGGCACGCCGCACGCGCAGCGCGCATTTGCCGATCTGCATCACTACGCGGGCCGTCCCGATGGCGCCGCGGTCGATGCGGACGGCTGCTACTGGACGTGTGCGAACGACGCCGGCCGCCTGCTGCGTTTCACACCGCGCGGCGAACTCGATCGCGAGATCGTGCTACCTGCGAGCAAGCCGTCGATGTGCGCGTTCGGCGGCAGCGATCTGAAAACGCTCTATGTCACGACTATTCGTCCGGCAATGAATGCCACTGACGACGACGGTCACGTGTTCGCATTGAACCCAGGCGTGCAAGGATTACCGGAGCCGGAGTACGCCGCACTGTTACCGGTAGCATAAACTTCACGAAAACGGGGCGATCATTCGCCCCGTCCGCATTTTTTCGCATGATTTGGGACGCAAACGATTCGAGCGCACTTTATTGGCGCGCATCGAAATGATGGACACGTCCCCCTTCGGAACCGATACCAAGCACAAACACCAATGCTGCAAGTCCTTCTGAAAGAGTAGTCTCCGCAGGTATCTCAAGCACCCGCGATCAACAGATTCTCTAATCCGGAGGAGACATTGATGGACCTTGAAGCTCGCACCATGAAGCGCGTGATGGTTCGCCTCGTGCCGTTCCTGATCTTGTGTTACTTCATCGCATATCTGGACCGCGTCAACGTCGGCTTTGCCGCATTGCAGATGAACAAGGCGCTCGGTTTCACTGCGAGCATGTTCGGTTTCGGCGCCGGCATTTTCTTCATCGCCTATTTCTTTTTCGAGGTTCCTTCGAACCTGCTGCTCGAACGATTCGGCGCGCGCCGCTGGATCGCACGCATCATGTTCACGTGGGGCATCCTCGCAGCCGCGATGGCCTACATTCCGCATATCGCGCAGGCGACGGGCCTCTCCAACGCATACGTGTTCTATGGCTTGCGCATCCTGCTCGGCGTCGCGGAAGCGGGCTTCTTTCCCGGCATCATCTTTCTGCTGACCTTGTGGTTCCCGGCGAAGTATCGCGGCCGCGTCGTCGGCTATTTCATGGCGGCGATTCCACTGTCCACCGTGATCGGCGGACCGATCTCCGGCGCGCTCTTGCAGATGGACGGCATCAACGGCATGGCGGGCTGGCAGTGGCTGTATCTGATCGAAGCGATTCCCGCGTTGCTGCTCGCGTTCGTCGTGTACTTCTATCTGACCGACAAGCCTTCCGACGCACACTGGCTTGCAAAAGAAGAGCGTGACTGGCTCGTCGATCGTCAGGCGCAAGAGCGCGCGCATCGCGAATCCGTGCATGCGTTCAGCGTGAAGGAAGCCATTTTCAATCCGCGCGTGCTCGCCATTGCCCTGATCTACTTTGGCGCGAATGCCACGAACTATGGGCTGAGCTTCTTCCTGCCGCAGATCGTCAAATCGTTCGGTCTTTCCAACTTGCAGACCGGCTTCGTCACGTCATTGCCCTATGCCGTGGGCGTGATCAGCATGGTGCTGTGGGGCCGTCATTCGGATCGCAAGCTCGAACGGCGCTGGCATGTCGCGATTGCGTTGATGGTCGCGGCGGGCGGCATCGCGGCATCGGCGGGCCTCGACGATCCGGTGATGAAGATGATCGCGCTGTCGATCGCGGGCTTCGGCATCTTCGGTTGCCTGCCGGTGATCTGGACGCTGCCGGCCTCGTTCCTTTCGGGTGCGGCGGCGGCGGGCGGCATCGCGGCGATCAACTCGCTCGGCAATCTCGCGGGCTTCTTCGGTCCCTATGCGATGGGCTGGATCAAGGACAGCACGGGCGGCTTCGGCGCGGGCCTGCTGTGCCTGGCAGGGGCGGGCATGGTCGGCGTGGCGGCGGTCCTGCTGCTGCATCACGATCAGGCACTGGAGACGATTTCCGGCGCGCATGACGTCGAGGATGGCGAGCCGAACATGGCGCGTTGATGTTGCATCGCGAGTACCGCGCCAACGCGCGGTACTCGCGTATTCATTCAAGCGACGACTGCGCGCGTCGCAATCTCTCCCGGCTGTTGATCAGATGCAGACGCATCGCGGTGCGCGCCGAATCGGCATCGCCGCGTTCAATGGCGTCCGCGATCTGTTCATGCTCGCGATTCACGCGCATCAGGTAATCCGCGTATTGATCGCGCGGAATCGGCGTCGCCGTGATGCGCGTGCGCGGAATCATGCGCGTGCCCAGATGCTCCATGATCTCGACGAAATAGCGATTGCCCGTTGCATGCGCGATCTCCATGTGAAAGCGCAGATCGGGCGATACGGTATCGCTTGCTTCGCCCACATTTCTTGAAAAGTCCGCGAGCGTCGAGCGCATCGTCGCAAGACGCGCGGCATCGCAACGCATTGCGGCAAGTCCCGCGCTTTCGGTTTCGAGACTGATGCGCAATTCGAGGATGGCGAGCGCATCCATCGAACCGGCGACATCGGCGGGATCGAGTTGCAGAAGAGGCGACATGCCCGCTTCACACACGAACGTACCGATGCCATGCCGCGTTTCCACGAGTCCTGCCGCTTGCAGACGCGACAGCGCCTCACGCACGACGGTGCGGCTCACGCCGAAGCGCTGAACCATTTCCGCTTCCGTCGCGAGCCTGCTGCCGCCCTTCAGTTCCTGTGCATCGATCTGAGCGCGCAAGGCGTCGACGAGTTGCGCGGTCAGACTGCGTCGCGCTTGCGGCGATGCAATCGAGGATGCGTCGGTGCCGGCATGAAGATCGGGCGATAGCGTCACGGTATTCTCGTTGGCGTGGGTTTTACACACATTGACAAATCGTTCGGCAAATGATGATATGCGTCATGCAGTGATATGACAACGTACAAGAAGATGCGCGCAGGGTAATCCCTAGCGACGACAGCCTTCAGGAGACACAACACGATGGAACAACAAACCAGCACGCCGTCCGCCGACGAAGATGCGCAATTCGATCGTCTGTTGCTGACGGGCGCCGCCGGCGGAATCGGCCGCGCGATCCGGCATCGCGTCGCCGAGTTCGCGCGGCATGTGCGGATCTCCGACTTGCCTGGCGTGTTGCAGGGCGACGCCGCGCCTCACGAAGAGATCGCTCCTTGCGATCTCGCCGACCGCGACGCCGTCGATGCGCTTGCGATGGACTGCGACGCGATCATTCATCTCGGCGGGGTATCGGTCGAGCGTCCGTTCGAAGAGATTCTCGAAGCCAACATCAAGGGCGTTTTCAATCTTTACGAAGCGGCGCGCCGTCAGGGCGTAAAGCGCATCGTATTCGCAAGCTCGAATCACGTCACGGGTTTCTATCGGCAGGACGAACGAATCGACGCCACTGCGCGCAAGCGCCCCGATGGCTACTACGGCTTGTCGAAGTCCTTCGGCGAGGACATGGCGCAAATGTATTTCGACCGGTACGGCATCGAGACGGTGAGCATTCGTATCGGCTCCGTGTTTCCGGAGCCGAAGGACCGCCGCATGATGGCGAGCTGGATGAGCTACGACGATTTTCATGACCTGTTGCGCCGCAGTCTCTTCACGAAAGACGTCGGCCACACGATCGTCTTCGGCATGTCGGCGAACGCGCATACATGGTGGGACAACCGCTGCGCCGCGCATCTCGGCTTCGTTCCGCGTGACTCCTCCGAGCAGTTCCGCGAAAAGGTTGAAGCGACGCCGCCGCCGGCGCCCACCGATCCGGTGGCGGTGCTGCAGGGCGGTGCCTTCACGACGACTGGCCCGTTCGATCCGGTTTAATGCATGCGAAATGCAGTATCACGGCGCTCGTAGTATGTCGTCATACATCCAGAGCGGGCGCACAGCGTGTTAGCGCCCACACACCTGACAGGAACTCTTGCCGCCATGTTCTCTCTCGATTTTTCACCGCTGCTGCCGTACTGGCCGACGTTCCTGCTGGGCGCATGGCTCACGCTCAAGATGACTTGCGTGGCTGTGTTCTTCGGGCTGATTCTCGGCATGCTGGTGGCGTTCGCGAAGCGCGCGAAAGTGCCGGTCCTGACGCGCCTGTGCATCGTCTATATCGAGGCGGTGCGCAATACGCCGTTCCTCGTGCAGATCTTTCTGCTGTACTTCGGTCTTGCGAGCATCGGCTTGCGCATGCCGACGTTCGCGGCCGCCGCGCTCGCGATGACGATCAACATCGGCGCATATGCGGCCGAGATCATCCGCGCGGGACTCGAATCGGTGCCACGCGGACAAATCGAAGCGGCCGAATGCCTCGGGCTTCCGAAGTGGCGCATCGGCTGGCATGTGATGTTGCAGCCGTCGATCGAAAAGGTCTATCCCGCGCTGACGAGCCAGTTCCTGCTGATGATGCAGGCCTCCGCGATCGCCTCGCAGATTTCGGCCGAAGAGCTCACGGCGGTCGCGAACACTGTGCAGTCCGATACGTTCCGCTCGCTCGAAACGTACATCGTGGTCGCGGCGCTGTATCTGGCGTTGTCGCTCGTCATCAAGCTCATCGCGTGGGCGGTGGGAGAGCATCTCTTCAAGCGCCGCCGCGCGATCCGGCTTGCTGCTAAACGCGCCGGCAAGACGCCGCCCGATCCGCAGCGCATCGATACGGTCATTCCCGGAGGTGCGGCATGAGCGGCGGATTCACGTCATCGCACCTTGTCTATCTAGTGCAATCGATCGGCTGGACGCTCGTGCTTTCCGCGCTTGCGTTCGTGCTCGGCGGTATCGGCGGCTTTGTCGTGATGCTCGCGCGCATCTCGCCGCGCGCATGGCTTGCGCGCGTGGCGCTCGTGTATATCGAGGCGATTCAGGGCATACCGCTGCTGATCCTGCTGTTCATCGTGTACTTCGGCCTGTCGGTGTACGGCTATCAGGTGCCCGCGCTCGTCGCGGCCGGCCTCGCGCTGATGATCTATTCGAGCGCATATCTCGGCGATATCTGGCGCGGCTGTATCGAAGCGATGCCCAAGCCGCAGTGGGAAGCGTCGGAATGCCTGTCGCTCACGCGCTGGCAGACGCTGCGCCTCGTCATCATCCCGCAGGCGATGCGTCTCGCGCTGCCGCCGACCGTCGGGTTTCTCGTGCAGCTCATCAAGATGACGTCGCTTGCTTCGGTGATCGGCTTCATCGAGCTGACGCGCGCGGGGCAGATCATCAATAACTCGATCTTCCAGCCGTTCCTCATCTTCGGTCTGGTCGGCGCTTTCTATTTCGTCCTGTGCTATCCGCTTTCGCGCTGGAGCCAATCGATGGAGAACAAGCTCAATGTCAGCAATCGTTAAGGTCGGCGATATTCACAAGAGCTTCGGCTCCAATCATGTTCTCAAGGGCGTTTCCTTCGAAGTCAACAAGGGCGAGATGATCGCCGTGATCGGCGCGAGCGGTTCGGGCAAGAGCACGGCGTTGCGTTGCATCGACAGGCTAGAGACGATCGACCAAGGGCAAATCGAAGTGTGCGGCATTCGCGTCGATGATCCGAAGGTCGATCTGCATCTGTTGCGCCGCGAAGTGGGCATCGTGTTTCAAAGCTATAACCTCTTTCCGCATCTGACGGTCGAAGAGAACATCATGCTCGCGCTGCGTCACGTCAAGAAGATGTCGCGCGACGAAGCGCGGCGCATTGCGATGAACGTGCTGGAGCAAGTCGGTCTCGGACAGAAGGCCGATGCGTATCCCGAGCAATTGTCGGGCGGACAGCAGCAGCGCGTGGCGATCGCGCGCTCACTCGCGATGTCGCCAAAGGTGATGCTGTTCGACGAAGTGACCTCGGCGCTCGATCCGCAATTGACGGGCGAAGTGCTGCGCGTGATGGAAGATCTCGCTGCCGACGGCATGACGATGCTGCTCGTCACGCACGAGATGGCCTTCGCGAAGCGCGTGGCGGATCGCATCATCTACATGCATCAGGGAACGGTTTGGGAAGTGGGCGACGGAAGCATGCTCGATGCGCCGCGCACACCCGAATTGCGCGCATTCCTCGATAACGGACTTTGATAACCGCAGCATCAATTCAGCAACACTAATAACGACGGAGACGTAACTTGAAAGCGAAATCAATCATTGCACGCGCAACGCTCGCAACGTTGATGATGGCAGGCGCGGTTCACAGCGTGATGGCCGATGAACTCGACGACATCAAGAAGGCAGGCGTCGTGCGCGTCGCGATCGCCATCGGCACGCCGCTCTTCAGCTATGCCGACCAGAACCTGAAGCCCGCGGGATCGGACGTCGATACTGCCGCCGCGCTTGCGAAGGATCTCGGCGTGAAGCTAGAACTCGTGCAGATCACCAACGCCGCGCGCATTCCGACGCTGCAGGCGAAGCGCGCGGACCTCGTGATTTCCTCGCTGTCGGTCACGCCGGAGCGCGCCAAAGTCGTCGATTTCTCGAACCCGTATGCGGTCATCTCGATCATCGTTGGCGGCGTGAAGACGGCGAACGTGAAGAGCTATGCGGATCTCGACGGCAAGACCATCGGCCTCACGCGTGCAACGGTGAACGACACGCTGACGACACAGCAGGCGAAGGGCGCACAGATTCAACGCTATGAAGACGATGCGACGCTCATCACGTCGATGGTCACGGGACAGGTCGACATCTTCTCGAGCACGCCTTCGAACCTGAAGGAGATGCAGGATCGCGCTCCGCAACGCAACATCGAGATGAAGTTCGAGCAGAAGACGTTCGATCTCGGCATCGCGATGAACAAGGACCAGCCGCGCCTGAAGGAATGGGTGAACAACTGGGTCGGCGCGAACATGAAGAGCGGCAACCTCAACACGATCTACAAGAAGTATCACGGACGGGATCTGCCGGAGAACATGCGCAAGGGCGCCTGAGCGCAGGGTCTCGCTTCAGTCATGCGCAACGGCGGCGGGTCATCGATCCGCCGCCGTTGTCGTTTGCATTACGCATACCGGATTCCTTCCGGAATGATGCATTCAAAATACCGCGATCGCCTATCCTGAACGCCCGCACCACGCGGTCTCGACACGGTTCAGGACAAACCGCCGCGCTCCGGCGTACACTCCTTTTGCGTTTTGAATCCTGCATGCATTGAGCCAACACGGATGCGCGCCACGTCATTCCGTGCGCGGCTCCGTCGATCACTGGACATCCTCTCTTCATCACGGGACACATCATGGCCAAGGGCACGATAGCGGACTATCTGGCGAAGACACTGGCGGCGGCGGGCGTAGAGCGAATCTGGGGCGTGACGGGCGACAGCCTGAACGGTTTGGCGTTCAGCCTCGATCGTGTCGGCTCGATCCGCTGGATGCATACGCGTCACGAGGAAGCAGCCGCTTTCGCGGCCGGAGCCGATGCCGCCGCGACAGGCAAACTCGCGGTATGCGCGGGCAGTTGCGGCCCAGGCAATCTGCATCTCATCAATGGTCTTTACGACTGTCATCGCAATCATCAACCGGTGCTCGCCATCGCGGCGCACATTCCATCGACGGAAATCGGCCTCGGCTACTTTCAGGAAACGCATCCGCAGGAATTGTTCAGGGAATGCAGTCACTTCGTGGAGCTGGTGTCGAATGCGTCGCAGTTTCCGCGCGTGCTCGAACGCGCGATGCGCGCCGCGATCGATCAGCGCGGCGTCGCGGTGATCGTGTTGCCGGGCGACGTCGCATTGAGCGAAGGCCCGGCCGTCGAGCCGCGCTGGACCGCGAGCGCGCCGGGCGCGATCGTGCCGGCAGACGCCGATCTCGACAAGCTCGCGAGCCTTCTGAACGGCTGCGAAGCGGTGACGATCATGTGCGGCAGCGGCGTCGCCGGCTCGCACGACGAAGTGGTCGCGCTCGCCGATACGCTCGGAGCACCGATCGTGCATGCGTTGCGCGGCAAGCAGTTCATCGAGTACGACAACCCGTTCGATGTCGGCATGACAGGGCTCATCGGTTTCAGTTCGGGCTATCACGCGATGATGTCGTGCGACACGCTGCTCCTGCTCGGATGCGATTTTCCGTATCGCCCGTTCTATCCGCCGCAAGCGAAGATCGTGCAGATCGACTGGCGCGGCTCGCAACTCGGACGCCGCGCGCCGCTGGAAATGGGGCTCGTCGGCACGATCAAGGAAACGCTCGCGGCGCTCTTGCCGAAGCTCCAACGCAAGGACGAGCGGCGTTTTCTCGAGAACGCATTGAAGCACTATGCGACCGCCCGCAAGGACCTCGACGATCTCGCGACGCCATCCGCGCCGGGACGTCCGATTCATCCGCAATATCTGACGAAGCTCGTCGATGAAATCGCAGCCGACGACGCGATCTTCACCGTCGACGTCGGTACGCCGACACTGTGGGCCGCGCGTTATCTGACAATGAACGGCAAGCGCCAGTTGCACGGCTCGTTCAATCACGGCTCGATGGCAAACGCAATGCCGCAGGCGCTCGGCGCTCAGGCCGCGCGGCCGCAACGGCAAGTCGTTTCGCTATCGGGCGACGGCGGTTTGTCGATGCTGCTCGGCGATCTGCTCTCGGCCGTGCAACTCGATCTCCCGATCAAGGTCGTCGTGTTCAACAACAGCCTGCTCGGTTTCGTGTCGATGGAACTGAAGGCTGGCGGCTATCTCGACACCAACGTCGATCTCAGCAAGACCGATTTCTCGCAGATCGCGAAGGGCGCGGGCATCTGGTCGGTGCGCGTCGAGGAATCGGAGCAACTCGAAAACGCGCTGCGCGAAGCGTTCGCGCACAAAGGACCGGCGGTCGTCGATGTCGTCACGTCGAAGCATGAACTCGCGATGCCGCCGACCATCGAACTGTCGCAAGCGAAGGGCTTCAGCCTCTATATGTTGCGAGCGATCCTGAGCGGGCGCGGCGATGAGATCGTCGAACTCGCGCGCACGAATCTGCGTTGAGCCATGAACGAATCGAACGATACGCTGCCACTCGATCACGTTTTCGAATACGAAGGACAAGCCGTGCGCTACGGCATGATCGGCGAGGGCGCGCCGCTCGTGATGGTGCACGGCACGCCGTTTTCATCGCAGGTGTGGCGACGCATCGCACCGGTAGCGGCGCGTTTGCGGCGTGTGCATTACTTCGATCTGCTGGGCTACGGTGCGTCGGAGATGCGCGAGGGGCAGGACGTATCGCTCGGCGTGCAGAATCGCGTGCTCGCGGCGCTTCTCGCGCACTGGTGCGGTGAGTGGAACGGTGCCTTGCCCGATGTGCTCGCACACGATTTCGGCGGCGCGACATCGCTGCGAGCCGCGTTGATCGACGGCTGCGCGTATCGTTCGCTGATGCTCGTCGATCCGGTCGCCGTCGCGCCGTGGGGATCGCCCTTCGTGCGTCATGTGCGACAGCATGAAGCCGCGTTTGCGGGTGTGCCGCCGTACATGCATCAGGCGATGCTCGATGCGTATCTGCAGGGTGCGGCGCATCGGCGGTTGCAGCAAGAGACGCTGCGCGTCTATACGCGGCCGTGGACAGGTAAAGTCGGGCAGGCCGCGTTCTATCGGCAGATCGCGCAGATGGATCAGCGCTACACCGATGAAGTGCAATCGCGCTATGGCGAATTGAAATGCCCCGTATCGATTCTTTGGGGCGAAGAGGACGAGTGGATACCGGTCGAGCGCGGTGTCGAACTCGCATCGCTGATTCCGGGCGCGCGCTTTACGCGCGTGCGCGGATCAGGGCATCTGATGCAGGAAGATGCGCCCGAAGCGATCGTCGGCGAATGGCTGACGTTCGCGGACGCAATCCAGTAACGCGATCAGAAGCGCTATCAGAAGCGCGATCAGAAGCGATAAGTGACGCCGACCTTTACGATCGGATAGAAGCGCAACTTGTCCGCCTTGTTCTGCAGATCCTGCTGTTCCGCGTCGATGTTTTCCTGTCCCGCCGCCGCGACGATATCCGCCGGAACGTCGAGCGTGACGCGCGGGCGGCCATATGCGACGCCTGCATCGAAGAACGCGGAAAAGCCTTTCTCGGCAACAGGCGTATGCCCGAAGCCGATGCCGATATACGGACGCACGGCCGGGAACTTAGCCTTGGCGTGAATGCTTTCCCCGAAAGTCGGATAAGCGATGCCGTCGATGGTGTAGGTGCCGTTCATGCTGGTCGCGGTGCCATCGACATGATCGCCGCCGATGAGCGCGCCAGCCGTGATGCGAAAACCGACCGTTCCCGGCGCCGGAAAAAAGTCGAAATAGAAGCCGCCGTGATAGATGCTCGCGGTGCCGTCGTAGTGGAGACCGCCAGCGTCGAAGTTATGCGAGAACTTCAGGCCGTTGAATTCGGCGCGCACGTTGTCGCGCGTGCCGAGCGGTTCCGAGTAGCCGATGCCCACGCCTTCGGTGCCGATCTGACCGTAGATTTCGCGGGCGTGCGAGAGCGGAGCGGCAAGCGCGGCGAGCGTGCCGATAGCGGCCGCGCATGCGGCCAACGACTTCTTCATTGCAGATTATCCGTGGAGGAGATGGACGAGAGGGCGTCCAGGCGAAAGCGGCGAATAGTGCCGGCTGGTGCGGGAGAGCCGTGCGCGACGGAGGCGTCGCTGTTGATGATTGTGTTTACGGAAACGTTTGCTGAAAACTTTAGCTAAATCGTTCCACAAAAATGCGGAACGGAACCGGCAAGAAATGATGACCGGTTCCGCATTCAACATCGCTCGTTTTTAGACCTTGTTCCTTGCGCTTTCAGCACGGAATGCCGCTTCGCCGGCATCGGAGATTTCGACCCATTTTTTATCGGGCGGCGCATCGTCGACATAACTGTCGTGCCAGTTCCACCACTTATAGGTCGGTGTCTGCGGATAGCCTTCAGGCGAGTCTTCCCAGAGTTCCTGTCGGCCGAGCGGCGTGATGTCGAGATAGTTCCAGGTATTGCCCATCTGCTCGTCGCCGCGATTGTTGAGAAAGTACGTGCGAAATGCACGGTCGCCTTCGCGGAAGAACACGTTCGTGCCGTGCCACTCGTCGACGCCGAAGTCGGCATCGAAGCGATCCGTCAGCGTGAACCAGGGAATGGTCCAGCCCATGCGTTCCTTCAGCCGCGCGATGTCCTGCTGCGGCGCGCGCGATACGAAGACGAGCGTCGTGTCGCGCGCATTCAGATGTGCAAGATGCGCGACCTGATCCGCGACCAGCGAGCAGCCGCGGCACGCGTGCTCCGGCCATCCGAAGACGCCCGGCTCATAGAACGCGCGATAGACGATCAACTGACGCCGGCCATCGAAAAGATCGAGAAAGCCGATCTTGCCCGCGGGGCCTTCGAACATGTAGTCCGTCTTCACGGCGGTCCAGGGCATGCGGCGGCGTTCAGCGGCGAGCGCGTCGCGCGCGCGCGTCTGGGCTTTCTCCTTCACCAGCAACTGCTGACGCGCTGCTTCCCATTGCTCCTGCGACACGACGGGCGGCGTGCGCATCCCTGTTTCGTCGGATGTAGTCATGGCCTTGCAACCTCCTGAGTTGGACTCTTGCTCGTTGTTTGCCGTGATTCAGTCTGACTCCGATAGCGGAAAACGGAGAGTAACAAGTGTGACGCCATTTGCCCGATCGCGCGTTCCGATGGCCCGACGCGCGACCGCAGCAATCAGGGTCAAGCCCACGAAGCGCGCAGCGCGTGCATCGTTTTCCAGTACGTGAAGAAGCGTCCCGCGAAGATGCCCGCGACGATGCCCGACACGGCAGCGTCGATTGCCGCATAGGTCGTGAGCGCGGGCAGATAGGCGACGGTCGCCATCTCGAAGCCGAGCCAGAACTTCGCGATGAACGTCGCGAGGATCAGCAGCATCGGCAACATGGAGCCGGGCAGCATCACGGTTCGCGCGATCGGATCGACGATGAAGCGGCTCTGGCTCGCAAGGAACACGCCGCCGACGATGCCCGCGCCCAGCGTGGCGATCCACACGGCGACGGCCATCCATCCGGCGAGCGGCGACGCGACGAGATGCGCGATGCCCATGCCCGCGAAAATAATCGGAACGATTGCGAGCTTCGACAGCGGGGTGGTGCTGGCCTGCATCGCCTTGATGCCGCGATACAAAAGAAATGCGAGCAGCACCCAGACCCACGTCGGCGTGCCTTGAACGATGGCGATTGGCGTCATGATCATCTCCTTGCAAGTGGTTGTTTGATGCGCATGATGACGCCGGAGAATTAGCCGCGAATGAGTTGGCGAGCGTATGCGCGCGTCGCGGGAATTAAGCGAATTCCGAAAACCCGTCGCGCGACGGGTAAAATGCGGCGCCTGCCCGACGATCGGCTAGAGAGACCGCGCGTGACCCGCGCGCGCCGGCATCGCGGGCAGCGTCCGCCCCACGAGGGCAAGCTTTCGTCCGTCTGCGCCTGTCCGGTCAACCCGCGCACCGCCGCTTTCGCTGAACCAAACACGACACGCAACGACATTCGAGGATCGTTTTCATGCTTGCCCGCATCACCCGCCTTTTCCCGCTCTGGGCCGTGCTGGTTTCCATCGCCGCCTATAGCGCGCCTTCATCCGTGACGGGCATCGCGCCGCACGTCACGACGCTTCTCACGATCATCATGCTGTCGATGGGCGTCACGCTTTCCATCGACGATTTCAGGCGCGTGTTCACGCGGCCCGCGCCGGTCATCGCGGGCATCGTGCTGCATTACCTCGTGATGCCGCTCGCCGCGTGGGTCATCGCGAAAGCGCTGCACATGCCGCCCGATCTGATGGCGGGCATGGTGCTCGTCGGCAGCGTCGCGAGCGGCACGGCGTCGAACGTGATGATCTATCTCGCGCGTGGCGACGTGGCGCTGTCCGTCACGATCAGCGCGCTCTCGACGCTCGTCGGCGTGTTCGCGACGCCGCTGCTCACGCGCCTTTATGTCGATGCCTCCATCGCCGTCGACGTGCACGGCATGCTGATGAGCATCGTGCAGATCGTCGCGCTGCCTATCGTCATCGGCCTCGTCGTGAACCATCTGTTCGGCAAGCTCGTGCGCAAGATCGAGTGGATGCTGCCGCTCGTGTCGATGGTGGCGATCCTGCTCATCATCGCCGCGGTGGTCGGCGGCACGCAGAAGAGCATCGCGTCGGTGGGCATGGTCGTCGCGGTGGGCGTGGTGCTGCACAACGGTATCGGTCTATTGGGCGGCTATTGGGGCGGGCGTCTGCTCGGCTTCGACGAAGCCGTCTGCCGCACGCTGGCAATCGAAGTCGGCATGCAGAACTCGGGGCTCGCGGCGACGCTCGGCAAGCTGTATTTCACGCCGATCGCGGCGTTGCCCGGCGCACTTTTCTCGGTGTGGCACAACCTGTCGGGGTCGATGCTCGCGGGCTATTGGGCGGGACGTCCGGCGAAAGGCTCGACGCGCGAAGCCCACGCGCAGGCCGCCGTCGCGCGGCACGGCTGAGCGTGTGAATCGATCGAAAAAAAACGCGCCGATTGTGGCGCGTTTTTTTTCGGACGCGAAATCAACTCGCCGCGAGCGATGCTTCCGCGACCGGCCGGTCATCGATCGGAAAATGCAGCAGCGCCGCGACGAGTCCGGCGATTGCCGTCGCGGCCCAGATCAGCGAGTACGAGCCGGTCGTGTCGAACACGTAGCCGCCGAGCCACGCGCCGAGAAACGATCCGAGCTGATGACTGAGAAACACGACGCCGAATAGCGTGCCCAGATGCCGCGTGCCGAACACCTTCGCGATGAGTCCGTTGGTGAGCGGCACCGTGCCCAGCCACGTCAGGCCCATCACGGCGGCGAAGACGACGACGGATACGCTCGTCGTCGGCAACAGGACGAAGAGGGCGATCGCGCCGCCCCGAATCAGATAGAGCCACGCGAGGACGTGATGCTGCCGCCAGCGTCCGCCGAGCCAGCCGCATCCCCAACTGCCGATCATGTTGAAGAGGCCGATCAGCGCGAGCGCGGTCGCGCCGAGTCCGACCGGCATGTGGCACAGCATCAGATAGCCGGGCAGATGTGTCGCGATGAACGCAAGCTGAAAGCCGCAAGTGAAAAAGCCGAGCGTCAGCAGCCGATAACCGCGATGCCGCGACGCATACGCGAGCGTTTCGCGCAACGGCATCGCGGCGGCTTGCGCGTGCGTTTCGTGCGATGCCGAAGATGCCTTGCTCCGGCGGCTCGCGCGATCGAGCGCGATGCCGAGCGGCGCGGCGAGCAGCAGCACGAAGGCGAGGGCATAGAGCGACGCCGGCACGCCCGCATGCACGCGCACTTCCTGCGCGAACGGCACCATCAGCACCTGGCCGAGCGAGCCGCCCGCGCTGGCCAGGCCCATCGCGACGCTCCGTGTTTGCGGCGACGCCACGCGTCCGACCGTCGCGAGCACGACGCCGAAACTCGTGCAACTGATGCCGATGCCGACGAGCAAGCCGAGACCGAGCACGAGCATCCAGCCGGAAGTCGCGGCGGCGGCGAGCGCGAGCCCGGCGGCGAACGTGGCCGCGCCCGTCGCGACGACCGGCGCTGCGCCGTATCGATCGGCGGCCGCGCCCGCGAACGGCTGCGCGAAGCCCCACACGAGGTTGTGCAGCGCGATCGCGAAGGCGATCAGCGTGACGGGCATGCCGCGATCGAACGAAAACGGCCCGATGAAAAGCCCGAACGTCTGGCGCACGCCCATCGCGGCGCTCAGGATCAGCGCGGCCGCGCCGATGAGCACCCACGTCGTCGCGCGGTCCGTGGCCGATCGTGTGGTCGATAAAGACGACATGGCTCGTTCCTCCTTGCGGCCATCGTCGCAGGCGAACGTCCGTGCTGACAAACGAAAAGATTTCGCCGTCGGATGAGCGCAGTTCAACCGTTATCGACGAAACCGGCCGCTTGTTCGATCAGCCAGTTGCGAAACGCGACGAAATCCGCGCGCGCGCTCGCTTGCGGCGTCTCGCAGAGCCAGTAGGCGGTTTGCGTCTCGACGCTCGTCGCGGACGCTTCGACCAGCGTGCCCGCCGCCAGCTCGCGATCGACGAGCGGACGCCTGCCGATGACGACGCCAAGCCCGGCCGCGGCGGCATCGAAGCCGAGCTGAACGGTATCGAAGCGAAGGCCGCCGTGCAGATCGAGACCGTCGATGCCCGCGCCGTCCATCCACGCTTGCCAGTCCTGACTGGCCGTATCGATGTGAATGAGTGCGGCGCGGGTGAGATCCGGAACGCCGTCGGCGCCGGTCAGCATCGCGCGATAGGCGGGGCTGCACACCGGCACGAGCCGCTCGCCGAAGAGACGTTGCCACGACGATGCGCCATCGACCGGGCCGCGCGAGAGGCGCAGGCCGAAGTCGAAGCCGTCGACGGGAAAGCCCGCCTGGCGGCGCGAAGTGTCCACGGTGACGTCGATGTTGGGCCAGCGCGCGCGGAAATCGGCGAGGCGCGGCACGAGCCAGCGGGCCGCGAGCGTCGGCGCGCACGTAACCGAGATCGCGCGGCGCTTGCGCCTGTCGGGCAGCGACTGCGTGCCGACGACGATAAGCGAAAACGCTTCGGCGATGTACGGCAGATAGTGTTCGCCGGCGGCGGAGAGCGACAGCCCGCGCGGCTCGCGCACGAAAAGCTCGACGCCGAGCATCGCTTCAAGCGCGCCGATGCCGTGGCTCACGGCACCCGGCGTCACGTTGAGTTCGGCGGCCGCGAGCTTGAAACTGCGATGGCGCGCGGCGGCTTCGAAGAGACGCAGGGCGTTGAGCGGCGGGAGGCGCTGAGACATGGTCGCGTGGGAATCGACGAAAGGTGCGCCTATATTGCCATTCCCCGACAGCGAAGAGGTCAGGCCGATGTCTGCCGCCGCGCCTTCCACCAGTCGAGAATGCGCCGCGCGATGAGCGCGAACGGCGGATTGGCGAACAGCACCGCCGCGCTCAACGCGATGCATCCGCACACGAGAAACGTGCCGCGATAGCCGAGCGCGGCCACGAGCGCGCCGGACAGAACGCCCGACAGGATCGATCCGACGCGCGACGCGTTGAAGAAAAGCGCCGTCGCCGATCCGGGGCTTTGCGGCATCAGATCCTGCATGTACGTCATGCCGAGGCACGACGTCACCGAGACGACGAAGGCGTTGAAGGCTTGCATCGGAATGAGGAAGTGGACGTTGGGCGACGCCGCCACTGCAATGAAATAAATCAGATGCACGACGGCGCACGACGCGAGCCATCGCTGCTTGTCGAGACGCGAAGCACGCGCGCCGAGCGCGAGCATCATCGGAATTTCGAGGAATGCGCCGAGGCCCAGCATGATCGATACGTCGATGCGCGTGCCGTGCATGCCGTGCACGACGTAGAGCGGCAGGACGATCATCGTAGCGCTCGCGGCGAGCCCGATGAGCGTCATCGCGACGGTCGCGCGCCAGATCTCGGCGCGAGAGTGCGACGCGCCGGGGTGCGGCGGGACGAGCTCCTCGGTGTCGGGCGCGGTGACTTCGAGCAGCGATGTCGGGTCGCCGGCGTAGTGCGCCGGTGCGCTGTGCGGGTCGCCCCTGGGCGAGCCGTGCATGCGCCAGACGATCGCGCCGCACGCGACGAAACAGGCCGCCGCGAACAGAAACAGGCCGTAGAAGCCGGCGCCGGCGAGCACCAGCGCGCCGACGGAGGGTCCGAAGACCCACGCCATCGAAAGAACGGTTCGCAAGGTGGCGAGCGCGAGGGACCGCTCGGCTTCGTCGTCGACGGGCAACGCGGCGCGCGCGAACGAGAACACGAGCGACATCGCGGAGCCGCCTGCGCCGAGAAACAGGATGCCGATCACGACCAGCGCGGTGTAGTTGCGCACGACGCACATCAACAGAAAACCGAGCGATGAAGCAATGAGCGCCGCGAGCAGCAATTCCCGATGATGGCCGTGCCTGTCGGACCATTTTCCGGCAAACGCGCTGGCCACGACGCCGCTCGCGGCGATGACCGTCATGAAGACGCCGAGCTTCAAGGGGCTCATATCCGCCTGTTCGACGCTGAACAGCGACAGATACGGCGCGGTGAACGACATCGCGACGCCGAGCATCAGGGTCGCGCTGGAGAGCGGCAGGAAGAACGGGATGCGGGTGAGACCGAGCAGGCGTGTGTTCATCGGGACGTGGGTCGGCTTGGAGACTCGGGCCGAAAAGGCAGGTCGTGCTTTGAGCGCAAGCGGCGTACCGCTTTGAATGCGGCAACGCGCGGAACTTGCGCAGTTTGCCATCGTTGTCGGAGGATGCGTGTAGCGATTAGTTAATCGCGATTGACATAATGCAAATTAGCGCAGGAATGGATGCCGAGGCTCAATTGAAATGTCGTACTTGGAATTGCGACAGCTAGCGAATCGTCTATCCGTACGTGCCGCGGGGCGCCCGGTCGAAGCCGACCGTGCGCGCTTCGGACGGCATTGGCAACGGCCGCGTTCAATGTTCGCTCTTGGTCGACTCCTTGCTGCGTTCCGCCGACTTTGCCCCGTTCTTCTTGCTCGCTGGACCGGACTTGTTTTGTTTCGGCTTCGCTTCGCCCTCGACCTTGGCGAACGTGATCGCGTCCTTGTCCTTGTCGTAGCTCACGTCTACCGTGTCGCCCGGAGCGAGTTTGCCGCCGAGAATCTCCTTCGCGAGCCGGGTCTCCAGTTGCTGGCGGATCTGGCGTTTCAGTTCGCGTGCGCCGAATTCGGGCCGATAACCCACATCGGCAAGATGATCGATGACCGAGTCCTGCACCCTGAGCGTGATGTCCTGAGCCGCCGCCGTGCGCGCGACGCGGTCCAGCTGTATCTGCACGATCGAGCGGATGTTCTCGCGCGAAAGCCCGTGGAACACGATGATTTCGTCGATGCGATTCAGGAACTCGGGGCGAAAGTGGCCTTTCAGCACGTCCATGAGCTTCTCGCGCATGGCTGCCTCGGTGTCGCGGTCCTTCTCGGTTCTCTCGAGGTTGTCCATGATGATGGACGCGCCAAGATTGCTGGTCGAAATGATGACGGTGTTGCTGAAGTCGACGACGCGGCCCTTGCCATCGGTGAGGCGGCCATCGTCGAATACTTGCAGCAGCACATTGTTCACATCGGGATGCGCCTTCTCGATTTCGTCGAGCAAGATCACGCAGTAGGGACGGCGGCGCACGCGTTCGGTCAGCTGTCCCCCTTCGTCATAGCCGACGTATCCCGGCGGCGCGCCGATCAGCCGCGCGACTGCGTGGCGCTCCATGTACTCGGACATGTCGATGCGGATCACCGCCTGCTCGTCACCGAACACGGTCTCCGCTAGCGCCTTCGCAAGCTCGGTCTTGCCGACGCCCGTCGGTCCGAGGAACAGGAACGTCGCGATGGGCCGGTGCGCTTGCCCCATGCCCGCGCGTGACAGCCGCACCGCATCGCTCACCGCGACCACGGCTTCGTCCTGACCGATCACGCGTTCGCGCAGCTTGCTCTCCATCTCGAGCAGTCTTTCGCGTTCTTCCTGCGTGAGTTCGGTGACCGGAATGCCGGTGAGACGCGAGACCACTTCCGCGACCGCTGCAACCGTCACTTCGAGCGTCTCCGATCCGGTCTTGCGCTGCCATGCCTCGGTCAGGTCGTCGAGCTTCGTCTGCTTCTCGTTGATGCGTTCCTCGAAGTTCTTCGCTTCATCGAAACGCTTGCGCGACGAGGCATAGGCCTGCTCGCGCTTCGACTGGGCGATTTCCGCTTCCAGCTCCTGCATTTCGGGCGGGCGCGACTTCGAGCCGATTCGCACGCGCGCCGCAGCCTGATCGATGAGATCGATAGCCTTGTCGGGCAAATAGCGCGATGTGATGTAGCGGTCCGACAACTCCGCTGCCGCGACGAACGCTTCATCGGCGAAAGTGACCTGATGGTGCGCTTCGAGTTTGTCGCGCAAGCCGCGCAAAATGACGATGGTTTGCTCGACCGTCGGCTCCGGCACGAGCACCGGCTGAAAGCGCCGCTCGAGCGCCGCATCCTTCTCGATGTGCTTCTGGTATTCGTTGAGTGTCGTCGCGCCGATCAAACTCAGCTCGCCGCGCGCGAGCGCCGGCTTCAGCACGTTCGCGATGTCGAGTCCGCCCTCGCCGCCGCCCTGACCCGCGCCGACTATCGTGTGCAACTCGTCGATGAACACGATGAGTTCATCCTGCTTCGAAGTGATCTCGTCGATCACCTGCTTTGCGCGCTCTTCGAATTCGCCGCGATACTTCGCGCCCGCGACCATCGAATTGATGTTGATCTCGATGAGCCGCTTGTTGCGCAAGTCTTCGGGCACGTCGTCGTTCACGATGCGCTGTGCCAGCCCTTCGACGATCGCAGTCTTGCCCACACCCGGCTCGCCGATCAACACAGGATTATTCTTCTTGCGCCTCGCGAGCACCTCGATGGTACTTTCGATTTCCTGTGCGCGTCCGAGCACCGGGTCGAGTTTGCCTGCGCGCGCCATCGCGGTGAGATCGCGGCCGAACTTGTCGAGCGTCGGCGTGCCGGTCGGCGTATCGACGCGGCCGTCTTCCGCACCCTTGCCCACGACCTTCACCACTTTCTGGCGAAGCGCCTCGGGCGTGACGCCGTACTTTCTGAGGAGCCCCCCGGCGATGCTGTCGGTCACGGACGCAAGCCCTATCAGCACATGCTCGGGACCGACATAGGAATGCCCGAGTTCTCGCGAGGCCTGGAACGCGTACTGAAAAGCCTTCTTCAAGCGCGGCGAAATCGTCATCTTTTCGACCGGCGTATCGGGCGCGGCTTTGCCCTTTTGCGCGTGCTCGTCGATATAGCGGCGGATGTCGTCGGCAGAAAGCTTCAACTCCTTGAAGAGCGCCTGCACGACGTCCATGTCGGCCAGCACGTAAAGCACCTGCTCGGTGTCGAGTTCCGTCTTCTGCAATTCGTGCGCCTTTTCGGCGGCGCGTTGCAGAAGTTCCATCGTCTGCTCGCTGAAGGCATCGGTCACGTCGACGGACTCGCGCGGCACCGAAGCGACGATATCGTCCTCGTCTTCCTCGCCAGTGCCGTCCGTGTCACCCATCAGACGCGACAGACCTCCGCCGCCCAGTAAGGAATCGAAAGGATTCAGCATGGTTTGATGCCGCATCAACTGGCGATAGTCGTACTCGCAAATCGACATCGATTTGCGGCGGCCGTTCTGCACGACGGTTACCTGCGCAACCGCCGGACGGGCATGACAAATCTCGCAAAGGGCTGGCATATCAATCGTCTCCGGTTGGGGCGATTCGATACCTATGGCGCACAGCGCTGAGTTCTTTCGAACCGCCGGGTGTCGAGGGTCATCTCCTGACAAGTCTCTTTCGAATGTGTTCCTCCGTGCGGCGTGTCGGCTAATTCGCCGGCCGCGATGAAACGGATGCCTGACTCATCGCTAACGTTCATCGTGAGTGAGCGGTGTATCGGACAGCATTCGACGTTCCGTTAAATGCCTGCTCTCTTGCACCGATCTTCTTTTCGCGTTGAATCATCGCGACCACGGGCAACGGGTGGCCGGTGGCTCTGCATCGGTGTCCACGCCAGGGGAAGCATCTCCGTGTGCTACGCGATGTGAGCGGTTCGCGAAACGGCTCGTCTCCGCGGCTGATCCGCGGCCCGTCACCAGATCGGTGCGCTTCGTCGTCCTGGACACGTGCTCATGACGAGGCATCACCGATGCTGCCTACGCGCGCGCGTCAACTGACCGAATGGCGACCCTTCCGGTTCGCGAACCTAGCCGCTGTTGCAACATCTGCAGCCAAGTGCAAGTTCTCCGCGATTACGCTATTACACGTCGCGCGCCACGCATCGATTAGATAGCCGTACCAATCGCACCGAATCTCGATGCTCATCCGCGAGCCGACTCTGTCGACATGAATCGGGCACGCCGATAGCTGCCGATTTCATCGCGCACCGTCACGAATAATGCGCGTCGTTGGCACTCACTGTTTAGGATGGCGATAGATTGTCCGGATTCAACCAGCAATAGCAGAAGCTGTCTGCAAGGTGCCGGTCTGCATGAGAGGGGACGTCCCGCAGGGATGGGCTCGAGCGTCGCGAGCATGTCTGAGCACTCGCGTTGCACGAATCCGCAGGCGGGCCGCACTGGAGAACCAACCTATGCGAATCGCACAAATCGCACCGTTGCACGAAGCGGTTCCCCCGAAGTTATACGGCGGCACTGAGCGCGTGGTGTCGTATCTGACAGATGCACTCGTCGACCTCGGCCACGATGTGACCTTGTTCGCAAGCGGCGATTCGCAGACCCGCGCGAGGCTCGAACCAGCCTGGCCGCGCGCC
This sequence comes from Caballeronia sp. AZ1_KS37, assembly GCF_023631165.1. NCBI lineage: Bacteria > Pseudomonadati > Pseudomonadota > Betaproteobacteria > Burkholderiales > Burkholderiaceae > Caballeronia > Caballeronia sp. AZ1_KS37. The sequence goes on from NZ_JALQDP010000034.1 coordinate 251,068, forward strand.
CTGCGGCTCGATCCGGGCATCCGCGATTCGCTTGCCCCGCACATGCTGCTGCTCGAAACCGTTCGCCGCCGCGCGCATGAGTTCGACGTCTTGCACTTCCATCTCGAGTACCTGCCGTTCCCGCTGTTCTCTCAAAGCGATACGCCGTTCGTCACGACGCTGCACGGCCGTCTCGATCTGCCCGAGCTGCGCGCGATCTTCGCGACGTTCACGCACGCGAACATCATCTCGATCTCGGACGACCAGCGTAGCCCCTTGCCTCGCGCAAACTGGCTGAAGACGGTGTATCACGGCTTGCCGGACGGCCTGCTCACGCCGCAGCCGCACAAGAAGCCGGAATATCTGGCGTTCCTCGGCCGCATCAGCCCGCAAAAGCGTGCCGATCTCGCCATCGAGATCGCGGCGCGAAGCGGCTTGCCGCTGAAGATTGCGGCGAAGGTCGACAAGGCTGATGAGAAGTATTTCGCGTCGACTGTCGAGCCGCTGCTTTCGCAGGCGCACGTCGAATTCATCGGTGAAATCAGCGAAACGCGGAAGCCGGATTTTCTGTCGGGTGCGAAGGCGCTACTGTTTCCGATCGACTGGAACGAGCCGTTCGGCCTGGTGATGATCGAATCGATGGCGTGCGGGACGCCGGTGATTGCGTTCAAGCGCGGAGCGGTGCCCGAGGTGATCGATCATGGCGTGACCGGTTTCATCTGCGAAGACGTGCAAGACGCGGTCGGCGCACTGCATCGGATCGACGAGCTGTCGCGCGCCCGCGTCCGCGCGCAATTCGAGCGCCGCTTCAGCGCCAGCAGGATGGCGCAGAATTATGTCGATGCCTATACGTCGATGCTGCACGCCGCCAAGCGCCCCGTGCCGCGTTGGGAATCGCCGAGGTGCGCGATGGACGGAAGACGAAACCATTGGAATGCCCACCGTAAGCGAAGCGACGCACTGACTTGCGAAACCATCGACGACAACGAGCCTGTGCCGCAACGAAAGTTTCAACGCGCTCGCTTCGGCGGTCCGAACATCGGCAGCGACAATCGTTGGACCTTCGCCCTTGCCATTCTGCGAGGCCTAGGCAGCTTGGCCACCCTAGGCTGGGCTTTGGGCACGGTTGTAGCCGTGGCCGTCACGAAGCTGCGCACGCGCGGTGATCACGCGCTTCGTCTGGAGTCGTCAGCGCTCCGATGACTGATTGCCGGCGTGTTCCCTGCAGTTCAGCCAACGTGGACTGCCGCGTTGAAGATCAGCGCCATCACCAGGCCAACCACAGCCACGATGGATTGAACCACCGAGATCGTTTTGGTGGCTTCGCCCATCGTCATGCCGAACGATTCCTTCACCATCCAGAAGCCGGCGTGGTTCGCATAGTTGAAGAACAGCGAACCGCAGCCGATGGACAAGGCCAGCAAAGGCAGGTTAAGGCTCGGATCGGCGCCGGCCAGCGGAGCCAGCAGACCCGCCGCGCCGACGATTCCCACCGTTGCCGATCCGGTGGACACGGACAGCAACATCGCGATCAGCCATCCGAGGATCAGCGGGGGAAAAGCGAAGTGCTGCGTCAGATGCACGATCGCCTCACCCACCTTCGCACTGGTCAGCATTTCCTGAAAAGCGCCGCCGCCGGCGATGATCATGATGATGGAAGCAATCGGCTTGAGGCTGTTGCCGAGCGCGTGACGCAGCTTTTCGGCATCGCCGCCCCGGGCGAGGACCAGCGCCGCAACTGCGAACAGTACGCCCAGCAGCATGGCTATCAGCGGATTGCCGAGGAAGCTGGCAACGTGCAGCATCGGTGCGTTCTTCGGCAACACCATCTCCGCCACCGCATGAACCAGCATCAGGATGGCGGGCAACAGGGCCGCCAGCACGCCGAGACCGACCCCGGCGCGGTGGCCATTGTCGGACTGTTCGACGACGGTGAACTGGTCCAGCAAGGCCTGATCGGGCCTGGTGCTCATGCGCGGCGAGATGAACGCGCCATAGAGCGGGCCGCCCAGAATCATCGCGGGAATGGCCGCCAGAAAGCCGTACAGCATGGTCGGCCCCACCGAAGTCTTGAGCGTGGCGATAGCCGTCAAAGGACCCGGATGGGGCGGCACCATGCCGTGCATCGCGGCAAGAGCCGAAATCACGGGCACGCCGACGTACACATAGGCCGAGCCCTTGAACCGGGCATGGCTTTCCAGCTTGCGCGCCACGCTGAAAATCAAGGGAAGCATGACGACCAGCCCCACTTCGAAGAACATCGGAATGCCGACCACGAAAGCCACGAGGGTCATCGCCCAGGGAATCATACGGTCGGAGGCGCGCCTCAGAATGGCCTCGGCAATCTGCTCGGTAATGCCCGCATCCGCGAGGATTTTGCCGAGCATCGCACCCAGCGCGATGACGACGCCCACCGCGCCCAACGTCTTGCCCGCGCCGTTGGTCAGATGCTTGACGATGCTTCCCGGCTCCATGCCGGTTGCGAACCCTACGCCGATTGAAACGACGAGCAAAGCGAGAAGCGGATGCATCTTGACGCGCGACACGATGAGCGCGACAAGCAGCACCACGCTGATCAGCGCGGTCAGCAACAAATCGATATCTAGACTGGTCATGGAATGAATCTTAGGTTTGGAATGGTTTGCCGAGCGTGCTCGTCAATCGATCGTGCTCGGAAAGGGAAGCATGGTCGCGTCGGCTTCAGGCGAACGGCCCTGAACCGGTTGCGCATGCCGTCTCCCAATCGCGGTTCTTTGGCTAGCGGATCTCCGCCTGATAGATGAATTCGCTGGCGGGTCCGCGCGAACGGCGCCACTCGAGCGGCTGCCGATCGTAGCCGAAGGCGAGACGCTCGATGACCACGGCAGGCGTCCCCGGCTCGATGTTCAAAAGCTTCGCGTGTCGCGAGCCGATGGCTTCGACGGTAAGGGTTTCCGTGGCGGATGCCACGATCTGATTGCACTGCGTCTCGTAGACCGGGTAAAGGAGGTCGCCGATCTCGCCCACGTCCATCTTCGCAAACGCCGCAAAACGTGCGTAGGGCAACCAGATCTCTTCGGCGAGCATCGGAACGCCGTCGATCAGCCGCACGCGCGACATCTGGATCACGCGCGCCGTGCTCGATATCTGCAGTCTCGCGGCTACCGCCGATGGCGCATCGACCACGTCCCGGCGCAGTATGCGACTCTCCGGAATGCGCCGTTCGCCTTGCCGTGTTTGAAAGCGGAAGAAGCGAAACAGGGAGCCGTCGAAGTTCGCGCGCCGTACAAAGGTCCCTCTTCCCTGAAAGCGCTCGAGCATGCCTTCCGCGACGAGCAGATCGACGGCCTTTCGCACTGTGCCGACAGCAAGGCCGTAGCTTTGAGAAAGCGCCTGCTCGGTCGGGATCGCTTCGCCCGGGCGCCATTCACGAGCCGCGATCAGGGCAACCATTTCATCCCGCAGGCGCTGATAACGGGGTAAGCGGCCATCGGCCTGCATGATCGTCTCCATCGAATTCATATATATGATTACATGTTTTCTCTCCGAATGGATCGGGGATAACCCTGCCGGATCATGACGCGACCGTCGCCCGTCGGCTTGAAAGACGCGAGGTTTGGCGTAGTGATGCTCGCGGTCAAGGTGTGGGCGGCGTGCCCTCGCCCGCCTGATTCGCCAGTCCCGCGCGCTTCACATCGAACGCGAGCCGCTTGTTCTCCGCGTCGTAGTGGCACTTCACTTGTGCGCCCTCGGTAACGTCGCCCTTGAGCATTTCCTTCGCCAACTGGTTTTCGATCGACTGCCTGATCTGCCGACGCAGTTCGCGCGCACCGAACTCGGGACGGTAGCCGACGTCCGCGAGATGATCGACGACGGATTCGTCGAACTCCAGCACGACGTCCTGGCTGTGCGCGAGGCGCTGCACCTGATCGAGCATCAGCCGAACGATCTGGCGCACCTCATCGCGGCCGAGCGAGGAAAACAGAATGATGTCGTCGATCCGGTTCAGGAACTCGGGCCTGAAATGCTGGCGCAGCACGCTCATCACGCCATTCTGAACCGATGCGTCCGCATCGCTCGCGTTGGTCGTGAATCCGAGCGTCGCGCGCTTCTGACCGGCGATCACGTCAGAGCCGAGATTGCTCGTCGCGATGATCAGCGTGTTGCTGAAATCGACCACGCGGCCTTTGCCGTCGGTCAGGCGCCCGTCGTCGAAGACTTGCAGAAGCACGTTGTACACATCGGGATGCGCCTTTTCGATCTCGTCGAGCAGGATCACGCTATAAGGCCGACGCCGCACGCGCTCCGTCAACTGCCCGCCTTCGTCATAGCCGACATAACCCGGCGGCGAGCCGATGAGCCGCGACACCGCGTGACGCTCCATGTATTCGCTCATGTCGACGCGCAGCATGGCGTCTTCATCGCCGAAGACGACTTCCGCCAGCGCTTTCGCAAGCTCCGTCTTGCCCACACCCGTCGGCCCGAGGAACAGGAACACGGCGATCGGCCGGTTGCGGCCCTGCAAGCCGGTACGTGCGCGCCGCACCGCGTCCGACACCGCAACGACCGCTTCTTGCTGCCCGATCACCCGCTTGTGCAGGCGCTCTTCCATCTGCAGCAGACGGGCACGCTCCTCCTCGGTCAGTTGAGTCACGGGAATGCCGGTGATCGTCGCGACGATCTCGGCGACGTGCGCGACCGTCACCGTCGACGTGTTCGTGCCGACGCGCTGCTTCCAGCTATCCGTGGCATCGCCGAGTTGCTTTTCCTTCTGCGCGATCTCGCTGTCCAAAGCATGCGCGCGGTCGAACTGCTTGCGCGATGCCGCATAGTCCTGTTCGCGTCGCAATTGCGCGAGCTCGGACTCCAGTTCGAGGATATCGGCGGGGCGCGATGTGGCCGACAGATTCACGCGCGCCGCGGCCTGATCGACGAGATCGATCGCCTTGTCAGGCAGAAAGCGCCCGGTGATATAGCGATCCGACAGTTCCGCCGCGCCGACGATCGCATCGTCCTGGATCGTGACCTTGTGGTGCGCTTCGAGCCGGTCGCGCAGTCCACGCAGGATATTGATGGTCTGCGCGACGGTCGGCTCCGCGACCAGCACCGGCTGAAAGCGCCGCTCGAGCGCCGCGTCCTTTTCGATGTGCTTCTGATACTCGGCAAGCGTGGTCGCCCCGATCATGTTCAGCTCGCCGCGCGCCATCGCCGGCTTGAACACGTTGGCGATATCCAGTCCGCCTTCGCCGCCGCCCTGCCCCGCGCCGACGATGGTATGCACTTCATCCACGAACAGCAGCAGCTTCTCGCGATTCGCGGTGATTTCATCGACGACCTGCTTCACGCGCTCCTCGAACTCGCCGCGATACTTCGCGCCCGCAACCAGCGAGTTGATGTTCAGCTCGACGAGGCGCTTGTCGCGGAGCGACTCGGGCACATCGCCGTTGACCATGCGCTGCGCGAGCCCTTCGACGACCGCGGTCTTGCCCACACCCGGCTCGCCGATCAGCACCGGATTGTTCTTGCGCCGGCGCGCGAGCACTTCGACCATGGTTTCGATTTCGCGCGCGCGTCCGATCACGGGGTCGAGATGCCCTTCACGTGCGAGCGCGGTGAGATCGCGGCTGAACTTGTCGAGATGCGGCGTGCGTGACGGCGGCCCGTCGCCGCGCGGCGGTCCGCCCGCGCCGACCGTCTGCGCGGTCTGCTGCCTGAGCGCCTGCTGATCGACACCGAGCTTGCCGAGCAATTGGCCCGCGAAGCTGTCGGGTACATCGGCAAGGCCGATCAGCAAATGCTCCGGCGCGACGTAGCTATGCCGCAGCTGACGCGATGCGAGAAAAGCGCGGTCGAGCGCGCTCTTCAGACGAGGCGACACGGCGATCATGCCGTCCGGCGGCGGGCTCGCGCGCTCGCGGCGTTGCGCGTTGGCGTCGATGAAGCCGCGGACTTCGGCCGCATCGATGCCGATGCTCTTGAGAATCGACTCGATGACGGCGTTGTTTGCAAGCTCGTAGAGCAGATGTTCCGTGTCGACCTGCGAGCAGCCGGATTGCACGGCGCGCTCGGCGGCGCGCATCAGCATCTCTTTCGCGCCGTCGCTGAAGTATCGGTCGATGTTCGCGCCTTCGTTTTCGTTGCGCCGCACACCGGCATCGCGCGGTTCTTGCTGTGCGGCACTTTCGGGCGCGGACGCCTCGCCGGGCGCGCCGCCCATGAACAGCGATTCGAGCGGCGAGAGCGCGCGCTGGTGCCGCGTGAGCTGCGCATAGTGAAAATCGCACACGTCGATGACGTGACGGCGGCCGTTGCGCAGCACCGCGAGGCGCACGGTCGCGGGCCGTGCGCCGCATACGTCGCACAAGTGAGCCATATTCGTCTCCTAGGTCGTGGCAGGGCACGCCGCCCCGGAGAGGAATTTGCTGCAACCGTTGTTCCTGCGCCCGGCGGAACGACGATTGCTATTCGCCCGTCTAGTTTTTCGCGAGGAACAGCTCAGCGACGACAGAGCGAAGCCAGCGGTTTCCCGCTTCGTCGTGATACTTCGCATGCCAATGCTGCCGCACCGCGAACTTCTCTACCGGGAACGGGCAAGAGTGAACCGCAAGGCCATTCACTTTTGCCAAGGTTTCTCCAATGTTTCGCGGCAGCGTCGCGATCAGGTCGGTTGATTTGACAATCGATCCAAGCCCAAGCATTCCCGGAAGCTCCAGCACGACATCACGTTCGATTCCATCGCGCAATAATGCCTGCTCGAGTAACTGCGCACCCGTGCCTGCGGCGATGATGACGTGCCCTTCGCTGCGGTATTGCTTCAGTGTCAGCTTCGCGCGGACGCGCGGATGGTCCGGGTTGGCGAGACACACCCAATCCTGCATATAGAGCTGTTGCTGATACATTCCGCCGCCGAGCCACGGAACATGACCGATCGCCAGATCGGCCTCGCCAGATTCGAGCGCGCGCTCGGTGTTGCCGTCGATCCGCGCCGCCTCCAGACGGATGCCCGGTGCCTTGGCGCGCACATAGGCCAGCATCCGCGGAAGCAAGGTGATATGACTCGCGTCGGTCATGCAGATGCGAAACCGTCGCTTCGCCGTGACCGGATCGAAAGAAATCTCCCACGACGAGAATCTGCGAAGCGACTCGAGGATTTCCCTGCACGGACCGATCAGCGCATCCGCCTGAGGCGTGGGCGTCATGCCGCCTGGCGTGCGAATGAAAAGGGGATCCTGCAGATGTTCGCGCAAGCGCGCGAGCCAGATGCTAACGGTCGGTTGGGCCTGTCCAAGCTGCTCCGCTGCACGCGTGACGCTGCGAACGTCATAGAGCAGATCGAAGAGCTGAAGCAGCTTGAGGTCGGGCAGATCGGGCGTGGTCATGCATCCATTGTAGAACGCAATGTCGCTCTCGCGACCATTGCATCAGAGATGACGCACACCGGACCTGACTTTGTTTGTCACGCTGCCGCGGACACCGCCGCGCGCAGACCAAGGGAATAGCTTTCGATACCGAACCCGCATATCTGCCCCTTGACGATTTCCGCGAACACCGAATGATGACGGAAAGCCTCGCGTGCATGGATGTTCGACATATGAATCTCCACGACGGGCACGGTCAGAATGGCGAGTGCATCGCGGATGCCGTAACTGTAATGCGTCCATGCGCCCGCATTGATGAGCACGCCATCGACCTTGTCGGCAAACGCCTGATGGATGCGTTCGCACATGTCGCCCTCGCTGTTGCTCTGATAGCTTTCGACCGTTACGCCGAGTTGATTCGCGAGCGCCTGCAATTTCTCATCGATGTCGGCGAGCGTGGCCGTGCCGTACTGAACGGGATCTCGCTTGCCGAACATGTTGTGGTTGACACCATGCAGCATAAGAAACGTTTTCATTCTTTCGTCCGAGTCTAATTGCAGACCGTTAATGTTCATTCCACCGATGTCTTCTCGACCGCTGCGCCTCTTTTCGCCGGATCAATCGAGCGGAACGGTCAGCCGCTCGATGAGCGCGCGCGTTTCTGGACGCACGCCCCGCCACCACGCGAACGCCTCCGCAGCCTGCTCGACCAGCATGCCCACGCCGTCAGCGATACTTTCCACCCCTGCATCGCGCGCCAGCCGCAAGAAAGGCGTGAGCCCCTTCCCGTAAGCGAGTTCATAGGCGCTTCCGCCGGCGCTGAAGACACTCGCTGGCACCGGCGGCAGTTGCCCGGTCAGGCTCGCGGATGTCGCGTTGATGACGAGGTCGAAGCGCCCCAGTGCCTCCAGGTCCGCATACCCGCACGCGGTGAGCGATCCGCCAGCAGTGTTCGATCGGGCGACCTGTTCGACAAGCGCACGCGCCTTGTCCACATGCCGGTTGGCGACGACGAGCTCGGCAGGCCGTGCCGCGACGAACGGCAGCAACGCGCCGCGCGCAGCGCCGCCCGCGCCGAGGATCAGGACGCGCTTGCCGACCATCGGCTGATGCAGGTTGACTTCGATGTCGCGCACGAGTCCGACGCCATCGAAGTTTTCGGCGATGATTCGGCCGCCCTCGAACTTCATCGCGTTGACCGCGCCCGAGAGCTGCGCTCGTTCGCTGCGCTCATCGGACATGGCGAATGCAGCGAGTTTGAACGGCGCGGTCACGTTCATGCCGCGGCCGCCCGCTGCAATGAAGCGCTTGACGCTATCGGAGAAGCCGCTGGCAGGTTCCACAGGCCCTTCGATGGCCTCATAGCTCATGTCCTGGCCGGTCTCTTGCGCGAAGAAGCCGTGGATGAACGGCGACTTCGTGTGCCCGATCGGATTGCCGATGACCGCGTATCGATCGCTCATCATGCCCCCGGCTTCGAGAACAGCACGCCGTCGGTCTGCATCGCATCGATCTCGGCCGCGCTGAAGCCCAGCGACCGCGCGACTTCCTCGTTGTGTTGCCCGAGATCGGGGCCGACCTCGCGAATCGACGTATCGCAGTCCGAGAAGCGAAACGGCAGGTTCGGCAGACGCAGCGTGCCCAGACGCGGATGCTCCTGTTCGATCACCATGCCGCGCGCGACGATCTGCGGATCGGCCACGACCTCGTCGATGCGTTGCACCTTCGCGCAGGGCACATCGACGCTGTCCAGCAGCGCGAGCACATCGGCGACGTTGCGTGCAGCGACCCACGGCGTCACGACCGCGAGAATGGCCTCGCGGTTCGCATTGCGCCCGTTCAGGCTGTGCAGGCGCGCATCGGTCGCGAAGCCCGCGGGGCCGCCATTTTGCTCGACGGCCGCGGCGAAGCGCTTCCACGATTCGTCGACCTGCGCGGCGATGACCAAATCGCCATCGCTTGCTCTGAACACGCCGTATAAGGTCGATGTCGGCATGTCATGGCCAGTCTGCTCGGGGACCACGCCCTGCATCGTGTAGCACTGGACGGCATATTCGTGCATCGAGAACAGCGTGTCGTACAGCGCCATGTCGATATGCTGGCCGCGTCCGCTCTTCACGCGGCCGAGCAAGGCAGCGTTGATCGCGGCCACCGCATGAATGCCGGTGTACATGTCGCCGAGCGAAATCCGCATGAGCGGCGGCGGCTCGCCCGGGTTGCCGATCATCTGCATGATGCCGCTCTTCGCTTCCGCGATCAGCCCAAAGCCTGCGCGATGCGCGTCCGGACCCGTGTGACCATACGCCGAGATGGAGCAATAGACGAGACCCGGATTGCGCTCGGAGAGCGCGGCATAGCCGAGGCCGAGCTTATCCAGCGCACCGGGGCGATAGTTCTCGATGAACACATCCGCCGAATCGCACAGGCGCTGCATGAACGCCTTGCCCCGCGGATCTTTCATGTCGACGCTCACGCCGCGCTTGCCCATGTTCAACTGGAGGAAGTAGGCGCTTTGCTGGTCGTCGAGGATCGTCGCGTGCTGGCGGCCTGCATCGCCGCTGCCGGGACGCTCGACTTTGATGACTTCGGCGCCGAGCGCGGCGAGACAGCGTCCGACATAGGGACCGGCGAGAAAGTGGCTGTAGTCGACGACGCGAAAGCCTTCGAGGGGACGGGCTTGCATCAGTAGGCTCCCGGACGGCGCGGGACCATCAGACGATGCTCGCCGCGTTGAACGACTTCGCCGTTCTGGTTGATCAGTTCGGACGGCAACACGACGATGCCCCAGCCCGGACGGCTCTTGCTCGCGCGCATGGACGTCACGCGAAACTTCACATGCAGCACGTCGTTGACCTTGATCGGCAGCACGAAGTCCCACGTCCAGCCGAGCGACATGCCCGGCAGGAAGCGATAGTCGCTCTGTGTCTTGAGGCCATCGGCGATCGACAGCCCGAACAGGCCATGCGCGACGATCGACCCGAAGTGGCTCGCGTTGGCATAGTCCTCGTCGACATGCACCGGCGTATGGTCGCCCGTGAGATCGGCGTAAGCGAGAATGCGTTCCTTCGTGACGGTGTAGGTCGGGCTGACGCACTCGTCGCCTTCCTGCGCATCGTCCCAGTATTTCTCGGTGATGTTGATGGTGCTCATGCTCACGCCTCCGCGCGTGGATTGATCGACAGCGCCTGCGCGACGCATGTGGCGGGTCTTGCCTGAATAAGTTCGATGGCGAGCCCGTCGGGCAGACGCAGCCAGTTGCGGCCCTGCGTCATCTCCGTGACGCCGAACGGCTGCGCGGCGGCGAGCGCGGCTTCGAGGTCCTCGCACATCACGCCCAGATGCGCGAGCCGGCCTTCGGGACCGTCGTAAGTCGGATCGCTGATGAACTGGAGTCCGCCGAGTGTCCAGTACTGACGCGGCTCGTCGCGCGGGCCGTCCACTTCGCGCATGGTCATGCCGAGCACTTCTTCGAAGAAGCGAATGTGCCAGTGGATATCCTTCACCCAGATCGCGACGTGTTCGAGATAGGCTTTGGTTGCGCTCATGCCGCGCGCTCCTCATTCTGGCGGTCGGTCATGCCACGCTCGATGCCTTTTATGCACGCCACGAGCGTCGAATTCACCGGCGTCGGCACGCCGAGCCGTTCGCCCCATCGCACGACCGCGCCGTTGATGAAGTCGATTTCGGTGACGGACGACTTCTCCAGGCTTTGCAGCATGGAGGTCTTGAACGCGGCCGGCAGTCCTTCGGCGGCCATGTTCCAGGCGTCTTCCGCACGCGTGATGGAAAGTTCGATGCCGGCCGCCTTCGCCGCGGCCATCGCTTCCTCGATGGCGGCAAGCGAGGTCGCCTTCAGCACCGGTTCGCTGTAAAGCTGCCCATACGTCAAACGCGTGATGCCTGTGATGGCACCGGTCGCGACGTTGATCAGCAGCTTGTCCCACATCGTGCCGAGGATGTTGTCGCTGACCGTGGTCGTGAGCCCCGCGCTGTCGAACGCTTCCGCCACGGCTTGGGCGCGAGGCGTCACGCGGCCGTCGAGTTCGCCGATGATGGTGATCTTTCCGGTCACGCCGGACTGGATGTGTCCCGGTGCGCGCAACACGCCACCGACGTAGGTCTTGCCCGCAAGCACGCGCTCGCGTCCGACGATATCGCTCAGCACGTCTTCGTGACCGAGGCCGTTCTGAAGGGACAGCACGAGCGTCTCGGGGCCGATGAGGTCGAGCGCGCCGCGCATCGCCGGATCGGTGTGGAAGGATTTGACCAGTACGATCACGACGTCCACCGGCCCGACGTCGGCGGGGTTCATCGTCGCGCGCACCTTGACGCGGCGCGTGCCGCGTTCGTCGTCGACTTGCAGGCCGTCGCGGGACATGGCCTCTACGTGCGCCGCGAACTTGTCGACGAGCCACGTCTCGTGACCCCCTTCGGTCAACGCGGCGCCGATGGCGCAGCCCAGCGCGCCCGCGCCCAGAAATGCGATCTTCATACATGTCTCCTCGAATGGAGACGAAGATACGATTCCGCGCACACTCTGGCAATGCAATGAATGCAATAGCGATATTGCCTATGGCAATTCAGATGTGGACTGAGCTATTCGGTAAGGGAAAGTACCAGGACGCTCGGTGCGGTTTTGTACCGGACGACGAGACGTCCGGCATATCGGACGCTTCAGCTGGGAATGATGCGAAGCGTCTTCAAACGATCGAATAGCGCAATGAAAGAGTCGGGCGTGCTTTGATAGTCGAGAAAGCCTGCCTTGCGGCTCTTGCTCATATCGGTGAGCACCTCCATCGGCCGCCCCAGATCGGCGTCCGTGTGCCACCAGGACGCGAGCTTGCCGATATCGGCTTCGGCAAGATCGTGGCGCGCGGCGATTTCACGCCACGCCTCGCCCGCATCCTGCATGCGATCTTCGAGCGGACGCATCGTGCCGTCGAATTCCACCGGCTCGATTCCGAAGTAATTCGCGACGAGCGACCACATCCACTTCCAGCGGAACACGTCGCCGTTGACCACGTTGAATGCTTCGTCGCGGGCGTTCGGTGACGTCGCCGCCCATTCCAGATGACGCGCCAGCAGGCGGGCATCCGTCATGTCGGTAAGGCCGTTCCATTGGGCTGCGGACCCGGGAAATATGAACGGCGCGCCGCTCGCCTTGCAGAGCGTGGCGTACACCGCGAGTGTCACGCCCATGTTCATCGCATTACCGACCGCGAAGCCGATGACCGTATGCGGACGATGAACGCTCCAGCCGAAACCGAACTGCCTGGCGGCGTCGAACAGTCGATCCTCCTGCTCGTAGTAGAAATTATCGACATCCTGCCGCCCCTGCTCCTCGCGAAACGGCGTCAGCGGCACGCTGCCCTTCGCATAGGCTTCGAACGGCCCCAGATAGTGCTTGAGCCCTGTGACGAGCGCAGCGTGCTTCAGCGTGCCGGAAGGTCCGAGCGCCTCGAGTACATGACGAACCATCGCGCCGTTGACGCGGATATTTTCCTGCTCCGTCGCCCGTCGCGACCATGCCGTGAAAAACACATGCGTGAATTGCTTCCCGCTCAACGCGCGCTGCACCGATTCGGCCGATGTGAGATCCGCCGTAATCGATTCGACACCGTCACGCAAGGCGGAACGTCCGCGCGAGAGTCCGGTGATGTGCCAGTCGCCGGATGCGAGCAGATGGTCGGCCAGATTGCCGCCGACGATGCCGGTGGCTCCAATGATGAGTGCTCTTTTGTCCATGATGTGAATGGTTCGCCTTTCCAGGTACGTGCGCAGTGACGCGCGTTATCGATCGACATAGGGTCGACCGAAAAGCCCTGGATTGGTTTCATGCCGATGAGAACGAGCGGCAAGGCTCGTCGGCCGTTTCGGGCGACGCGCATCATTCATCGATGACCCAGGCGGCGCGATACGTCGATGTCGGCGGCGCTCCGCGATTCGCGTCGTGTTCAGCGCAACTGCGCGGCACTGCCCGTTGCGGCTTCGAACATGTGATGCCTCAGAAGCGCCATGGTATCCGCCTGTTGGCTGCTGAACTCGGCGCCTATCAGGACGCCGCCGTCGACGCGCCTGACATTGCGCGCGATGCAGTTGAACACGACCGCGTGAGACTTACCTCCGGCGCGCAGGCGCAGTCCTAACCGGAAGTGCTCGGCGACGTTGACGAGGGCGTCGGAGGCACGGAAGGCGACTCCGCCCAGACTCACGTTCGTGACCGAAATGTCGAACCCGGCGGCGATACAGTCGTTTCTAATGAGCCGTCCCGGCATCTCCGTCGAAACGCGCACATGGTTGCGCACGACCTGAGTCTTCACGGACTCGGGCCATGCGAGATAGATGACGCGTACCGGCGTCTCGCTTCGTCCGATCACGGTGCTGCGAAACTGATGGATGTGACGCCCTCTGAGCGCACTGCAAGCGACCTCGGCGCCGGTTTCGAACAACTCGTGTCCGTCCGTAGCGGTCACGAGCAGCGCGCGGCCGGTAATGGAACCAACGAAGTCGGTCTGACAACGCAGCGTTCCGCTTCCGTCGACCGTCACCTGGATGCTGTCCAGCGTCTTCGGCAGCATTCCAGTGTTCGCTATGGGCTCGTCGAGGATGGCCTCGCCCGATTCCTCTTCATGTCTGGCAGTCGAGATAAGTATTCCGGCTGGCCGGGGTGCGCTTTCGCTCGCCGCACTCGTCACCGCATCCTCGCTGCGCAAGCCCCCGGCCGCCAGAATCCGGTCGCGCTGGCTCTCCGACTGAACCCGATATCCGCGCGCCAGAAGGAGCTTGCCGGCTGCGGAATACACGGCGAACGGAAGCGGCGTACCAATTTGCAGTTCGCGGGCGGTGATCTTGACGAGGGCCATGTCCGTTGCCCCGAAGACATCGCGGACCACCGCGGCGCTGGGACGCATCAGTTTTGGAAGCGCTAACTTAACGCTCGGCGCACCGGCCTGACGTGCGCCGTCGCACAATTGTCTGCAGAAAGCGGCTTCGCGGCGGTTTCTGCCATGCGAGGATCGCCGGCCTGCCAATCATGCGAAGACTGTCTCCAGCGTGATCGGCAAATCCCGTACGCGTTTGCCCGTCGCATGCCAGATCGCGTTGGCGACCGCCGCCGCGACGCCGACCACGCCGATCTCCCCCACGCCCTTCGCGCCGAGCGGATTCACGATGTCGTCATGCTCGTCGACGAAGAGCACATCTATGTCGTGGATGTCCGCGTTCACCGGTACGTGGTATTCGGACAGGTTGTGGTTCATCTGCCGGCCGAGCTCGTGGTCGAACTGCCCGTGCTCGTGCAACGCCATGCTGATGCCCCAAACCACGCCGCCCGATATCTGACTCGCCGCCGTCTTCGGATTGACGATGCGTCCTGCCGCCACCGCGCTGACCACGCGCGTCACGCGCACCGTGCCGAGCGCGGCATCGACGCGCGCTTCGACGAATACCGCCGAGTGCGTGGCAATGGAATACGACTGCTGCCTGTCGTGCGGCGTGACCGTTACCTGCGCGTCGATCGTGTCGAGGCCGGCGCGCGTCATCAGCTCCCGCAGCGACACGCGTTGCGCCTTGCCCTCGCCGCAAACGACGTATTCGCCATCGAGTTGCATCGTGTCGGGCTGCGCGCGAGCGAACGCTTCGCCGCCGTGTTCGGCCGCGAGCGCCGTCAGCTTCCCGCGCAAACGCGTACAGGCCGCGTGCACCGCGCTGCCGACCGATGACACTGTCCACGATCCGCCTTCGAGCGGCGCCTTCGGCAGACGGCTGTCGCCCAGACGAAAATCGACGTGCTCGAGCGGCACGCCGAGCGCATCGGCGGCGAGTTGCGTCATCACCGTGTAGGTGCCGGTGCCGATGTCCGCCGTGGCGCTCGCCACGACGACACGTCCGTCCGCCCCGATTTGCGCGAGCGCGGAAGCCTCGTTCTGCATCGCGTCCCAGATGCCCGTCGCCATGCCCCAGCCGACGAGCTCGTTACCCTCGCGCATCGAACGCGGCGCGAGCGGGCGCCTGTCCCAGCCGAAGCGCGCGGCGCCTTCTTCGAAGCACTGACGCAGCGCCTTGCTGGAGAACGGCAGGTTCTTGTTCCCGTCGCGCTCCGCGTAGTTGATGAGGCGCAACTTCAGCGGGTCCATGTCGAGCGCCTCGGCGAGCTCGTCCATCGCCATTTCGAGCGGAAAGAGCCCCTGCGCTGCGCCCGGCGCGCGCATGTCGGCGGGCGTCGGCACGTCGAGCTTGCTCACCTTGTAGTCCATCCGCACGTTGTCGCAGGCGTAGAGCTGTCCGGCCCAGTTCACCATGACATCGCAATAGTCCTCGTATTGCGAGGTTTCCGACACCGCCTCGTGGATGACCGCCTGCAGTTTGCCGTCGCGATTCGCGGCGAGCGCGACGCGTTGCAGGCTCATCGGCCGATGCGCGAAGGTGAACATCTGCTGCCGCGTCAGCACGAGGCGCACGGGCCGCTTCAGATCGCGCGCGGCCATGACGGCAAGCGGCAGATGATATTGCGGACGCAGCGCCGAGCCGAACGCGCCGCCGACGAACGGCGAGACGACTTCGAGCGCGTCGTCGTCGAAGCCGAAGAGCTTCGTCAGATACTGCTTCGTGTTGAGCACGCCCTGCGTCTTCTCGTACACGACGAACTTGCCGGAGGCTTCGGGAATCACCGTGCAGCCGTGCAATTCGATCGGGTTGTGATACTCGGCCGGCGTCGAATAGCGGCTGTCGATTTTCACGGCGGCTGCGGCAAGCGCGCCGTCGGCATCGCCGCGAGGCGGCGGCGGAGGCTCGAAGCCGCCCTTTTCGGTCGATGGCGGATAGCTCTCGGCTTCCACCTCGCGCAGATCCGTGCAGTGGCTGCTTCGCTCGTAGGTGACTTCGATCAGCGAAGCGGCATGACGCGCCAGTTCATGGCTTTCCGCGACGACGAGCGCGACCGGCTGGCCGCTGTACCAGATGCGGTCGTCCCAGAGCGGCCGAAACGGCATGCCGCCCGGCGCGGACTGGTCCTGCCACGCCGCGTCGCGCAGCGGCAGTTCGGGCCGGTTCTCGTGCGTGAGCACCATCAGCACGCCCGGCAATTCCAGCGCGCGCCGCGACTCGATCGACACGATGCGCCCGCTCGCGATTCGGCTCGGGAGCACGAAGCCGTAGGTCATTGCATCGGAAAAAAATTCGGCTGCGTAGCGGGCCTCGCCCGTCACCTTCTTCCTGCCGTCGACCCGGCTGACGGGCTTGCCGCTGACATGCGCGCCCCGTTCGGCGATGCGTTCCAGTTCGTTCGGAAAGTTCATGATGCGTCGTCCTCTCTGGCGGCGAGGCTGATCCCCGATGCCTGCTCGAAAGCGCGCTCGATGGCGCGCGCGGTCAGTTCGATCTTGAATGCGTTGCCGGGCAGGCCGCGCGCGTCGCGCATCATCGCGCTCGCGAAATCGCGCACCGTCGTAGCGTCGAGCGTCTTGCCCCGCAACGCGGCTTCGGCATCGCGATTGCGCCACGGCTTGTGCGCCACGCCGCCGAGCGCGCAGCGGACCGCTTCGATGCGCGTGCCGTCGAGCTTGAGCGCGAGCGCGACCGACACCAGCGCGAACGCGAACGACGCGCGGTCGCGTACCTTGACGTAGGCGTAGCGATCGGCGAAGCCCTCGGCGGGCAACGTGACAGCGACGATGATCTCGTCGTCGCGCAGGTTCGTATCGATATGCGGCGTATCGCCGGGAAGCCGGTGAAACGCGTCGAACGGCACGACGCGCTCGCCTTCGCCGTCTGTCACGCGCACGGAGGCGTCGAGCGCGGCGAGCGCCACGCACATATCGGACGGATGAACGGCGATGCAATGCTCGCTCGCGCCGAGAATGGCATGAATGCGGTTGACGCCATTCATCGCGCCGCAGCCGCTGCCGGGCCGGCGCTTGTTGCATGGCGTGGCGGTGTCGTAGAAATAGTGACAACGCGTGCGCTGCAGGAGATTGCCGCCGACCGTCGCGACATTGCGAATCTGCGCCGAAGCGCCGGACAGAATCGCCTTCGACAGCAGCGGGTAGCGCGACTGGATGCGTTCGTCGTAGGCCACGGCGCTGTTCGTGGCGAGCGCGCCGATTTCGATGCCACCGTCCGCGCTTGGCTGAATCGCCGCTATCGGCAGGCGGCGGATATCGACGAGCCGCTCGGGACGCGCGACGCCTTCCTTGATGAGATCGACGAGATTGGTGCCGCCCGCGAGAAACGGCGCCGACGGTGCGCGGTGCGCTTCGAGCGCCGCGGATACATCGTTCGCGCGCGTGTAGGAGAACCGGTTCATGAGTGCGTCTCCCCGTTCTCGACGGCGGTCTCATCGACGCCGTTCGCGCTCGATACTTGCAGAATCGCCTGCACGATGTTCGGATACGCGCCGCATCGACAGACGTTTCCGCTCATCGCCTCGCGCACTTCCGCGGCGTCGTGTGCATGTCCTTCCGCGAGCATGCCGACCGCCGAGCAGATCTGGCCCGGCGTACAGTAGCCGCACTGGAACGCGTCACAGTCGATGAACGCCTGCTGCATCGGATGCAGCGTGTCGCCGCTCGCGAGCCCTTCGATTGTCGTGATTTCCGCGCCGTCGTATGAAACGGCGATCGCGAGACACGTATTGATGCGCTGGCCATCGACGAGCGCGGTGCAAGCGCCACACTGCCCGTGGTCGCAGCCCTTTTTCGTGCCGGTGAGCTGGCACCGCTCGCGCAGAAGATCGAGCAGCGTCGTCCACGGCTCGATGTCGAAGGTCTGCGTCCCGCCGTTGATCGAGAGCGTACAGGCGACGCGCTGCGCATGCGGCGCGCCCACGTCCAGGGCCGTCGCAGTCGGTGTGGTGTTCATGGAATCTCCTTTCTGGAATGCTGATTGCCAGCATGCCGCGTGCCGCGGAGCCAAACGCCGTCACGGCGTGGCCGGACAGTGCAAGACCCCGTATCGAGATTCTTGCGAAAGGCGACCGCGTACTTCGTGAAAGGATTGCGGTGAATACGCCGAGCCGATGAGCACCGTTCGACGGCTAGACGATCCCATCGAGCAGTTCGTCGTGCAGCTCGCGCAGGACCTCCACGAACGCGGATGCAAGCCGCTCACGCGGCCGATGCGGCGGAAACAGCAGATACGTCGGAAAGCGCGTGACCGGCTGAAACGGCCGGATGACGATGTCCGGTCCGACGAAGTCTCGCGCCACGATCGGATGCGCGAGCGTCACGCCCATGCCGTGCCGAACCATCTCGCAGCACATGGCCGTGTATTGCGCCTCGATGGCCAGCACGCGCTGCACTCCCGCGCGCTGAAAGACTTCATCCATCACGGCGCGCGTGCCATCGCCGTGACAGAGCGAGATGAACGATTCGCCTTCGAGATCCTTCGGCCGAATGTTGCGCTTCGCCGCGAGCCGATGATTCGCCGGCATCACACACACGGCGGCCACGTTCGATAACTGCTCGACCTCGCAATCGGACGCTTCGCTCACATACACCGCGACCCCGAGATCGCAAAAGCGCGATGCCGTCCAGTGATTCACCGTCCCCGACGTATTGACATGCAGCGAGACCGTCACGTCGGGAAACAGCGCATGAA
The DNA here is from genome assembly GCF_023631165.1 of Caballeronia sp. AZ1_KS37. Lineage (NCBI taxonomy): Bacteria > Pseudomonadati > Pseudomonadota > Betaproteobacteria > Burkholderiales > Burkholderiaceae > Caballeronia > Caballeronia sp. AZ1_KS37. The sequence goes on from NZ_JALQDP010000034.1 coordinate 269,979, forward strand.
ATCGCTTGATCGCATGGGGCACGAGCTTCATGCCGGCCGATGGCATCGCCGCGATGCGCAACCGCCCGCTGCCGAGATTGCGGATCTGCGCCGCCGCATTCGCGAGACCCTGCAAGCCGACGAACGCGCGCTCCACTTCACGAAAGAACGCGGTGCCTTCGCTGGTCGGAATCAGACGCACGCCGCTGCGCTGGAAAAGCTGCAAACCGGTGTCGCGTTCGAGTTGCGAAATGAGCCGGCTGACGTTCGGCTGCGATGTGAAGAGCGCCTTGGCCGCGGCCGTCATCGACCCGGAAACCATGACCGCGCGAAACGCCTCGATGTGCTTCAGGTTCATGCGCGCTTTCCCTTAAGTAGTCACCATGACACGATGAAATGTATATCAACCATGTATAGGTAGGTATTTTATTTGTATTGGACGATATGAATTGACAGCGCGACACTCGATCCGTCGATGGGCCAGATGTCTTCCAAATCCCACCCGCCCACGCCCCCGCAATGGAGATCCTCGTCATGAAAAAAGCGTTGCATCGCCGTCCGTCCGCCCTTCCCGCACGTCGCGTCATCGCCGCTCTCGCGTTCTCGGCGGCCGTTGCCGCGCCGATGCTCGCGCAGGCCGACACGACGCTGTACGTCGCCAATGTCGGCGGTTCGAACGAACAGTTGTATCGGCAGAAAATCATTCCGGCGTTCGAGAAGGCGCACAACGTGAAGGTCGTCTATGTGGCGGGCAATTCGAGCGACACGCTCGCGAAGTTGCAGGCGCAAAAGGGCCATCAGCAGATCAATGTCGCGGTGATGGACGACGGCCCGATGTATCAGGCCATGCAGATGAACCTGTGCGCGAAGCTCGACGACGCGCCCATCATGAACGACGTGTATCCGCTCGCGAAACTCGGCCCGACGGCGATCGGCGTCGGCATGGTGGCGACGGGCATCGGCTATAACGAGGAAGCGTTCAAGAAGGCCGGCCTGCCGCCGCCGGACTCGTGGAAAGTGCTCACCGATGCGCGCATCAAGGGCAAGCTCGGCGTTCCGCCGATCACCAACACTTACGGCCTGCATACCCTCGTGATGCTCGCGCGTCTCTCGGGCGGCGGCGAGAAGAACATCGACCCCGGCTTCACGGCGATGACCAAGCAAGTCGCGCCCAACGTGCTCTCGTGGGCCCCGACGCCCGGCGAAATGGATGGCCAGATGCAATCCGGCGACGTGATTCTCGCGCCCTACGGCAGCGGTCGCGCGGTCGCGTTGCAGAACACCGGGTTTCCGCTCAAGTTCGTCTATCCGAAGGAAGGCGCGGTCGCGCTGCAAGTGGCGGCGTGCGTGCTCGCGGAAAACGCGCAGCCCAAGCTGTCGCAGGAATTCGTTCAATACTTGCTGACGCCCGAAGTGCAACTGCTGCAAGCGCAGAACATCGGTCTCGGGCCGGTCAACAAGACCGTGAAGCTCGCGCCGGAAGTCGCCGCGCGCGTGCCTTACGGTCCCGAGCAGGTGTCGAAGCTCACCGCCGTCGACTGGGCGACGATCAACCAGCATCGCACGGAATGGACGGAACGCTGGAACCGTTCGGTCGAGCGCTAAAGCCGCGCATCCGCATCTGTCGAAGGAGTCACGCGCATGGCATTCCTGACGCTTCAGGGCATCTCCAAACGCTACGGCGATTTCACGGCGATCGAACATGTCGATCTGTCCGTCGAACGCGGCGAATTTCTCTCGCTGCTCGGTCCGTCCGGCTGCGGCAAGACCACGACACTGCAGATGGTCGCGGGCTTCGTCACGCCGACGAGCGGCCGCATCCTGCTCGATGGCCGCGACATCACCAACGAGCGCCCGGAGAAGCGCGGCATCGGCGTGGTGTTTCAAAGCTACGCGCTGTTTCCTCACATGACGGTGGCGGGCAACGTCGGCTTCGGGCTGGAGATGCGCAAGGTGAAGCGCCGCGAGCGCGAAGAGCGCATCGAGGAGGCGCTCGCTCTGGTGCGGCTCAAGGGCCTCGGGCATCGCTATCCGAAGGAACTGTCGGGCGGGCAGCGGCAGCGCGTGGCGATTGCGCGCGCCATCGCCATGCAGCCGGAACTGTTGCTGCTCGACGAACCGATGTCCAATCTGGACGCGAAGCTGCGCGAGGAAATGCACATCGAATTGCGCGCGATCCAGAAGCGTCTCGGCATCACGACGATCCTCGTCACGCACGATCAGGTCGAAGCGATGACCATGAGCGACCGCATCGCGGTGATGCATGGCGGCAAGATCGCGCAACTCTCCACGCCCTACGATGCGTACGAGCGTCCGGCGACGCCCTTCGCTTCGACCTTTCTCGGCCGCACGAATGCGTTCGCGGGCGAAGTGCTGCAGCGCAATCCGCGTTGCGCGGTCGTGAACGTCGCCGGGACGGAACTGCATGTGCCGCACGAAGGCCGTCACGTCGATGGCGCGGTGAATGTCTATATTCGCCCGGAGAAAGTGCATCTCGCCAACGGCGACGCGCGCATCAGAGGACGTATCGCGACGCGTGTGTTCATCGGCAATCAATGGCTGCTCGAAGTGGAGACGGCGCTCGGCAAGTTGCGCATCGCGCAGCCGAACCACGGCGCGCCGCCGCCGCAAGAAGGCGACGAAGTGGGTCTCGACTGGACCGACGACGACCTGCGCGTGCTCACGCAAGACGGCAAGGAGACGCTGCATGGCCACGCTTGACGACGCTCGCCCCGGCGCTGCGCCGTGGCTCTTGTCCGGCCCCGCGCTGCTGCTGTTCACCGGCCTGCTGCTGGTGCCCTTGATCCTCACGCTCGTCCTCTCCTTCCGCGTTTTCAGCGATACGGCCGGCATCACCAGCGCGTTCACGCTGTCGAACTATTGGGAAGTCGTGAGCGACCCGTACTACGGCACGATCTTTCTGCGCACGGCGGGCCTCGCAACGGGCGTGACGCTCCTGTCGATCGTGCTCGGCGTGCCGGAGACGATCATCCTCGCGCGCATGAAGAAGCCGTGGCAATCGCTGTGTCTGCTGATCGTGCTCGGGCCGCTGCTGATCTCGGTCGTCGTGCGCACGCTCGGCTGGCAGATTCTGCTCGGCAACAACGGCGTGCTCAATAACGTGCTGCAAGCCCTGCATATCACCGAGGAACCCATCCGCCTCGTCTTCACGATGACCGGCATGATCATCGCGCTGACGCACGTGCTGGTGCCGTTCATGGTGATGTCCGTCTGGGCCAACATGCAGAAGCTCGACCCGCAAGTGGAATGGGCGGGCCGCTCGCTCGGCGGATCGCCGCTCAAGGTGTTTCGCCGCGTGGTGCTGCCGCAGATCATGCCGGGCGTGCTGTCGGGATCGATCATCGTCTTCGCGCTGTCGGCGTCGGCGTTCGCCACGCCCGCGCTCATTGGCGGACGGCGGCTCAAGGTGGTCGCGACCGCCGCCTACGACGAGTTTCTCGGCACGCTGAACTGGCCGCTCGGCGCGAGCATCGCCGTGTTGCTGCTGATCGCGAACGTGGCCATCGTGATGGGATGCAGCCGTCTCGCCGAGCGCCGCTTCAAGCACATTTTCGACTGACCGCGAGGACACGCACATGAAGCAGAACGGCCCGCTCGCGCTCGTATTCAACGCGCTTTTCCTGACTTTCATTCTCGCGCCGCTCGTCGTGGTGATGCTCGTCTCGTTCACCGACAAGGGCTTCATTTCGATGCCCTTCGACGGCGCATCGTTGCGCTGGTTCCACGCGATCATCGAGAACGGCGACATCGTGTCGGCGTTCTGGCTGTCGATCAAGCTCGCGTTCGCGGCGGCGACCATCGGCGTACTGCTCGCCGTGCCGGCCGCGCTGGCGATCGCGCGTTACCGCTTTCCCGGCCGCGCCGCGCTCACGAGCTTCTTCCTCTCGCCGATGATGATTCCCGCCGTCGTGCTCGGCATCGCGTTCCTGCGCTTCCTGTCGATGCTGAATCTGTCGGGATCGTTCTGGTCGCTCGTGTGCGCGCATGTGGTGATCGTGCTGCCGTATGCGCTGCGGCTCGCGCTCTCGTCGGCGGTCGGCCTGGACCGCGATGCCGAACGCGCGGCGCTGTCCTGTGGCGCGAGCCGCTTCACCGCGTTTCGCCGCGTCGTGTTGCCGATGATCCGCACCGGCGTCGCGGGCGGCTGGGTGCTGTCCTTCATCCAGAGCTTCGACGAACTGACGATGACGATTTTCGTCGCCACGCCCGGCACCACGACGCTGCCGGTCGCCATGTACAACCAGATCGCGCAGACGATCGATCCGCTGGTCGCGAGCGTCTCGGCGGTGCTGATCGTCGGCACGGTGCTCCTGATGATTCTGCTCGACCGCATGGTCGGACTCGACCGTATTCTGATCGGAGAAGCCCGATGACTTCTGCTAGTCCCGACGTACTCGTTCTCGGCGGCGGCCTCGTCGGATCCGCCGTCGCCTATGGTCTTGCCCGCGAAGGCGCGCGCGTGACCGTGCTCGATGAAGACGACGGCGGCTTGCGTGCCTCGCGCGGCAACTTCGGCCTCGTGTGGATTCAGGGCAAGGGCTACGGCCTGTCGCCGTATGCGCGCTGGTCGCGTTCGTCGGCGGTGCGCTGGCCTGCGCTCGCGGAGTCGCTTCACGCCGAATCGGGCGTCGATGTGGCGCTGCGCCAGCCCGGCGGCTTCCACTTCTGCTTCAACGACGCCGAACTCGCCGACCGCGAAAAGCGCCTTTCGACGCTGCAAGCCGAACTCGGCGATTACCCGTATCAGATCCTCACCGGCGCCGAAGTGCGCGAGCGCATTCCGCAAGTCGGGCCGAAGGTGATCGGCGCGAGCTATACGCCGATGGACGGCCATGTGAATCCGCTGAAACTGCTGCGCGGCCTTCATACGTCGATGCAGACGCGCGGCGTGCGCCTCGTTTCCGGCGAGCGCGCCGAGCGCATCGTGCCCGAAGCGAACGGCTTCGTCGTGCAGGGCAAGCGCGGCACGTATCGCGCGGGACGCGTGGTGCTGGCGGCGGGTCTCGGCAATCGCACGCTCGCGCCGTTCGTCGGGCTGAATGCGCCGGTCGCGCCCAATCGCGGACAAGTGCTGGTAAGCGAGCGCGTCGCGCCGTTCCTGCACTATCCGACGCTCAACGTGCGTCAGACCGACGAAGGCAGCCTGCAATTCGGCGATTCGATGGAAGAAGTGGGCTTCGACGATTTCACGACCACGCCCGTCCTCGCCGATATCGCCCGGCGTGCGGTGCGCGCCTTCCCGCTGCTGGAGCATGTGCGCCTCGTCCGCATGTGGGCCGCGTTGCGCGTCTACAGCCCCGACGGCTTTCCCGTCTATGACCAGTCGGAGCGGCATCCCGGCGCGTTCGTCGTGACCTGCCACAGCGGCGTGACGCTCGCCGCCGCGCACGCGATGCGCATCGCTCCGTGGATTCTCGGCGCACCGGTTCCCGACGAACTGCCCACCTTCTCCGCGCGCCGCTTCGAGCACGCCAAAGAACTCATCTCCGCACATTGAGCACGCACGACATGACTTCATCGACACCTACGCTTTTCAAGCCGCTGCCGGGCGCGGACGGCGCGAGCATCGACATCTTCTTCAACGACCGGGCGCTGACCGTGCAAGGCGGACGCTCCGTCGCGGCGGCTTTGCTCGCGGCGGGCGTGTCGCGGTTTCGCGCGACGCCGGTTTCGGGCGCACCGCGCGCGCCTTACTGCATGATGGGTGCGTGCTTCGAATGCCTCGTCGAGATCGACGGCGTGCCGAGCCGCCAGAGCTGCATGGTCGAAGTGAAAGCCGGCATGCGCATCCGGTCGCAGGAAGGCGCGCGCGATCTGCCCCCTTCGATCGGCACCGATACCGCTGACGCATCGCTGGAGAACGCACATGGCCGCTGAACTCGTTTCGTCGCATGCCGAAGCTGTCGATGTCGTCGTGATCGGCGCCGGTCCCGCGGGCATGAGCGCCGCGACGCGTGCCGCGCGCGCGGGCCTCAAGACCGTGTTGATCGACGAACAGGACGCCGCCGGCGGACAGATCTATCGCGGCATCGGCCGGGCGGACGCGCGCCGCAAGGAGATTCTCGGTCCCGATTACGCGGCGGGCGGCGCGATCGCCCAGGCGTTCGCGGCATCGGGCGCGCGGCATCTGACGGGCGCGACCGTGTGGCAGGTCACGCGCGAGCGCGGCATCAACTATCTGAAGGACGGCAGGATCGGCAGCTTCGACGCCCAGCGCGTGATTCTCGCGAGCGGCGCGATGGAGCGGCCTTTCCCGATTCCCGGCTGGACGCTGCCCGGCGTGCTGACGGCGGGCGCCGCGCAAATCCTGCTCAAGAGCGCGGGCGAAGTGCCTGCCGCGCCGCCGATTCTCGCGGGATGCGGACCGCTTCTGTATCTGCTCGGCTGGCAGTACATCCGCGCGGGCGTGCCGATTCGCGCGCTCGTCGACACGACGCGCCACGAAGACCGCTGGCGCGCGAAGCGTCACATGCTGTCGGCCTTGCGCGCGTGGCCGTATCTCAGCAAAGGACTGCAGCTGATGCGCACGCTGCGCGAAGCGGGCGTGCCGATGTTCGAGGCCGCCGACGACCTGCGCGTCGAATCGCGCACCGGCGCCGACGGCGTGGAGCATGCGAGCGCGCTCGGCTTCACGACGCAGGGCGCGGCGCACCGCATCGAAGCGGACGTGATTCTGCTGCATCAGGGCGTCGTGCCGAATACGCAGTTCACGCAGGCGTTGCGCGCGACGCATCGCTGGGATAACGCGCAACTCTGCTTCACGCCGAAGACCGACGCATGGGGCGAGCTCGACGTGCCCGGCATCTTCGTCGCGGGTGACGGCGCGGGGATCGGCGGCGCGCAGGCGGCGGCCTTGCAGGGCGCGCTCGCGGGCGTCGCGGTGGCGGCGCAACTCGGCGCGATCGATACCCGCAAGCGCGATCTCGAAGCGATGGCGCTCAGGCGCGATCTCGCGGGCGCCCTGCGCATCCGTCCGTTCCTCGATTCGCTGTATCGTCCGCGCGATGTGAACCGCATTCCGAAGAACGAAACCATCGTCTGCCGATGCGAGGAAGTCACCGCGGGCGAGCTGCGCAAGTTCGTCGAGCTGGGCTGCGTCGGGCCGAACCAGGCGAAGTCGTTCGGGCGCTGCGGCATGGGACCGTGCCAAGGCCGCATGTGCGGGCTGACGGTGACGGAAGTCATCGCGGATGCGCGGCGCGTGTCGCCTGCCGAGGTCGGCTATTACCGCATTCGCCCGCCGATCAAACCGCTCACGCTCGGAGAACTCGCCGGTGAATGAAATCAGCGAAGCCGATGTGATCGTCGTCGGCGGCGGTCTGCACGGCACCAGCAGCGCGTTGCATCTGGCGAAGCGCGGCGTGAAAGTCATCGTGCTCGAAGCGGATTACGTGGCGCGTCATTCGTCGGGCGTCAACGCGGGCGGCGTGCGCACGCTCGGGCGTCCGCTGCCCGAAATTCCGCTCGCGCTGATGTCGCGCGAAATATGGCACGGCATGACCGATCTGCTGGGCGAGGATGGCGGCTTCGTGCCGTCGGGGCAACTGAAGATCGCGGAAACGGAAGCCGAGCTCGAAACCTGCCGCGAACGCGTCGCGCTTTTGGCGTCGCATGGCTTCACGCACGAGAAGATCATCGATCGCGAAACCGTGCTCGAACTGGAACCGGCGCTCGCGAGGCACGTGACCGGCGGCATCTGGGTCGAGCGCGATGGCTACGCGTTGCCGTACCGCACGACGACTGCCTTCAGGCTCGCGGCGCAACGTCTGGGCGTGCGCTTTCTGGAAGGCACGCCGGTGAGACGCATCGAACAGCGCGGCGAGCGATGGTTCGCGCAGACGCCGCGCGGCACGTTCGGCGCGCAGAAGATGCTCATCGCGTCGGGCGCGTGGTCCGGCGAGTTGTCGAAGCAGGCGGGCGAGCCGGTGCCCGTGCATCCCGAAGGCCTGATGCTGATGGTCACGCACCGGGTCGCGCCCTTCTGCCGCGCGACGCTCGGCGCGACGGGCCGTCCGCTGTCCTTCAAGCAATTCGACAACGGCACGGTCGTGATCGGCGGCAAGCTGATCGGCATCGCGGAACTGGCGAACCGTCACGGCGAAGTCGATTTCATGCGCCTCGTGAAAAGCGCGCAGACGGTCACGGATCTTTTTCCGCATCTGCGTCATCTCGGCGTGAATCGCGCGTGGGCGGGCGTCGAAGCATTTACCGAAGACGAACTGCCGGTGATTTCGGCAAGCCGCACGGCGTCGAATTTGTACTACTCGTTCGGCTATTGCGGCAGCGGCTTTCAGCTCGGGCCGGGCTGCGGCAAGCTCGTCTCCGAACTCATGCTCGACGGCGAGCCGTCGCTGTCGCTCGATGCATTCGCCATCGACCGTTTCCATGCGCGCGCCACGTCGGCAGCCGCCGATGCGTTGCCGCTCGTCACGCACTGATCCGTATTCCCCAACCCTTTCGTAAGGAGAACAAGTAATGAGCGATATCGTTCGCATCGACACCAATCAGCGCATGAGCCGCGTCGTGAAGGCTGCGGGACTCGTGTTCATCGGCGGGCAGACGTCCGCGGATCAGACGCCCGATATCAAGCTGCAGACGGCAAAGGTGCTCGAAAAGATCGATGGCTTCCTGGACAAGGCGGGCATCGACAAGACCCGTCTCGTGTCGGCGCAAGTGTGGCTGTCGGATATCGCGCGTGATTTCGCGGGCATGAACGAAGTGTGGGATGCGTGGGTTCCCGAAGGCTGCGCGCCGACGCGTGCGACCGTGGAAGCGAAGCTCGCGTCGCCTGCGTTGCTGGTGGAGATCGCCGTCATCGCGATGAGCTGACGGCGGCCGGGGCGGTCTCGTTGCAGGCAACCGGCGACTCGATTCTCCGGTTGGCGACGCGACGCCGCCCCCTGAAAGACGGCGCGCGGTACTATGTTCACGGACCGTCCCGCACACCCCGTCTCATGGAACTGAAGCAGATTCAGTACTTCATCGCGCTTTTCGAGGAAGGCACCGTCACGCGTGCCGCAAAGCGGCTGAACATTGCGCAGCCGGCGCTCAGCATGCAGGTCGCCAAACTCGAGTCCGAGATCCGGCAGAAGCTCTTCGAGCGCGGGCCGCACGGCATGGCGCCCACCGAAGCCGCACGATTGATGTACCGCCTCTACACGCCGATCCTGCGCGATATCGACCACGCAAGGGAGCACCTGAGCCGTCGCGATGTCATCGTGACGGGCCGCGTGTCGCTTGGGATGGTCTCGTCGGAAGCGCAGAGCGTATTGCCCGAATCGCTCGCCCGCTTCGATGCGCTTTTCCCGCAAGTCGAAGTGTCCGTCGCCGATGGCTTCAGCGCGCAACTGATCGACGCCGTCGAATCGGGCCGGCTCGATGCGGCCATCATCAACAAGCCGCGCGGACGCCTGATGCTGGACGTCAAGCCGTTGCTCGTCGAAGAAATGGTGCTGGTGACGAGCGCGCTGCACGGCCCCGAGCTTCCCGGCACGATCGATCTGACCGGGCAGCCGGACATCGAGCTCGTGTTGCCTACGCGGCGCAACGGTCTGCGCGGCGCGCTCGATGCCGCCCTGATGGCGGCCGATGTCGTCATCCAGCCGAAGTTCGAGATCGATCTGCTGAGTACCATCGTGCAGTTCGTCGAGCAGAGCAGCGTCGCGACGATCCTGCCGCGCGTCGTGGTGCAGGCGCAAGCGGACGAAGGCCGCTTGCGCATACGCACGATCTCGGCGCCGCCCATCGTGCGCCACATCATTCAGGTGACGCATCCGAAGCGGCCGATCGGGCCGGCCGCCGAGGCATTGATCGCGATCATCGCCGAGGAGATCGGACGCGTGACGACGCGCGCGCCGGAATGACGCGCGCCGTGAAGGTCACGAAGGACTGCCCGCGTTGCCGTTCTCGAGCTTGCCGAGCGTCTCCGGCACCACGAACGCGCCGACGAGAAAGATCACGCTGATCGCGCCGACGAAAATCGCGAGCGTCGACGGCAACTGGCTCGCATCCTTCGCGACGAGCGAGACGAAGGTCGGCATCATCCCGCCGATCGCGAAGCCGATGTTCCACGAGAGGCCCGTTCCGGTCGCGCGAATCGCGGTCGGAAAGCGCTCGTTCAGGAAGATCAGTATGGGCGCGTAACCGGCGCTGCCGAGCGCGGACAACAACACCGCATAGACGCCGATCATCGTGATGCTTTCTGCCGTCGGCAACAGCAGAAAGAGGCCGGGCAAGGCGACGAGCCGGATGATGCCGATCCAGATGAACGCGCCCTTGCGCCCGATGAACGTGCTGAGATGCCCCGCCAAAACCGATGCGATCACCACCGCCACGCTGCAGATCATCAGGATAGCGGCGGCCGCCCCGTTCGGCGCGTGGCTCACGACCTTGAGGAACGTCGGCAGATAGCCCGACGTGAGGTAGTAGCCGCTGCCGCCGCCGATGGTCAGCAGGAGATTCACGAACAACACGCCGCGGTACTCGCGCGAGAACAGCGTGCGGATCGGCGAGCGCACCACTTCGGCCTTTGCGCGCTCGGTATTCGCCGCGGCCTTCGCGGCTTTTTCGGCGGCGAGCTTCTTCCACAGCGGCGACTCTTCGAGACTGTTGAAGACGAAGAGACCGAGCACCGAACTCACGATCCCGGTGAAGAACATGCAGCGCCAGCCCCACACGTCGAAGGCATCGCCGGGAAAGAGCGCGGACATCGCGAGAAAGGTGAGCGATGCCAGAAGCGCGCCGAGTCCCGCGCCGCCGCCGCCGATCAGCCCCGACACCGCGCCGCGATATTTCGGCGCGACCGATTCGGTGCCGATCGTATGCGTCGACGCCACCACGCCGCCGACGAACACGCCCTGCACGAGACGCAGCAGCAGGAAGAGGATCGGCGCGACGATGCCGGCCTGCGCGACCGTCGGCAGCGCGCCGAAAGCCGCAGTGGACAACCCGACGCCGACGACCGCGAAGATCATGGCGCCCTTGCGGCCGCGACGATCCGCATACGAGCCGAAGAGCGCGGAGCCGAGCGGACGCATCAGCAGCGTCACCGCGAATGAAGCGTAGACCGCCGCGAGCGAGAGCATCGCGTGTTCGGACGGGAAGAACAGACGCCCGACAACCGGCGCCACATACAACAACACGAACAAGTCGAACAGATCGAGGGCCCAGCCGATGCACGACGCCATCACTGCACCCATGATCTGCCGCTGATTTGCCGGAAGCACGGCGGCTCCGTCTTGCGCTGCTACGGACATGTGTATCTCCTTTGGATTACCGCAGGCACGCTTTTATGGATGCGTGCTCTTGTTACGATTGAAAAACGAAATTGCTCGAGCAGTGTCAGTACGCGGCGGCGAGCGGCGGTGCCATGCTCGCGCTTCGCTGCGCGACCATCGCGTCGGCGATCTTCTCGGCGATCATGATGGTCGGTATGTTCGTATTGGCCGATGGCAGCCTCGGCATCAGCGATGCATCCACGACGCGCAAGCCGCGCGCGCCGTGCACGCGCCCTTCGGTATCCGTGACGGCACCGCGATCCTCCGCGCCGCCCATGCGGCATGTGCCGCTCGCGTGCCACACGCCGAACACGTTCGCGCGGATGAACGCGGCGAGCGCGCGGTCGTCGGCGAGCAGCGCGTCCATCTTCAGTCCGCGCGTGAAGAAGCGTTCGATGAGGAAACGGCGCACCGGCGCGGGCGCATCGAGCAGCACGCCGAGAACGGACGTGAGGCGCGCATTGCCCTCGCCGACCCGGCTCAGCGCCTTCACGCGCGCAGAAAACGCCGCCGGAAAGAAGTCGCGCGAACTGCGCCCGAGTCCCGATGCGTGGACCACGCTCGCCAAAATCCGCACGCCCGCGGCGAGGCGCTGCACATCGCGTTCGTCGTCGAGCAGATTGAGATCGACGCGCGGCGCGGCGGCCGCATCGGGCGATGCGAGCTGCACGCGGCCACGCGAATACGGCCGGTTGCACCACAGAAAGAAGAGTCCGAGCCGGTTGCCGAGCGCATGCCACGCCGCACGCGTCGCGCTCGACAGATACAGGTCCGAGGCATCGCAGCCCGCGACGCCGGAACTCAGACGCGCGGCCATCATGCTGGCGCGGCGTCGTGCGAGCGGCATGCGAAAGCGCGGCTCGAGAAAATGACAGAACGTCAGCGACGGATGATCCTGCAGATTGCGTCCGACGCCCGGCAAGTCCACTTCGCACGCGATGCCGAGCGCCGCGAGCTCGCGCGCATCGCCGATGCCCGCGCGCATCAGCATCGCCGGCGACTGCAGCGCGCCCGCGCTCAGCACGACTTCGTCCGCATCGAACTGAACGCGCTCGCCGTTCTCCGCAATCGCGACGACACCGCGCGCCGTCGCGCCGTCCATCACGATGCGTTCCACGCGCAGCTTCGCGTAGACCGCGAGATTCGGACGCCTGCGCGTGGCCTCGTCGAGATAGGCGATGGCCGTGGACACGCGCCGATCGTCGATATTGGAGAACGCGCCGGGAAAGAACCCGTCGCCGAACTCGCCATTCTGGTCCTGCAACTGCGCGACCCCGTTCTCGCGCAGACCCTTTGCGAACGCGTGGCAGAACGCCGGCCAGTCGTCGGGCATGATGCGGCGGATCGGCACCGGGCCGTCGCTGCCGTGCATCTCGCCGCCGGGAAAGTTGACGTCGCGTTCGAGCTTGCGAAAGTACGGCAGCACGTCGCGCCACGCCCAGCCATCGGCGCCGTCCGCGGCCCATTCGTCGTAATCGCGCGGCAGGCCGCGATTGGCCGACTGCACGTTGATGCTCGAGCCGCCGCCCATCACGCGGCCCTGCTCGTACACGCGCGGCGCGGCATCCTTCGTGGCCTTCGCTTTCAGGTCGGGCCAGATGTAGGTATCGCCGCAGAAGACCGGCATCGGATAGCTGTCGAGAATGGCCTCGGGCACGGCGCCGGGCGGCGTATCCGCGCCCGCCTCGATCAGCGCGACGCGCAGCGACGGCACCGCCGACAGCCGATGCGCCAGCACGCATCCCGCCGAGCCGCCGCCCACGATCACGACATCGAAGCGCTCCATCGCCTGTCTCCTTTTATTGTGAAAAGCGCGGGATCAGGACCCGCGAAACACCGGCTTGCGCTTGCCGTGGAACGCTTCGACGCCTTCGCGGAAATCGTCCGACGAGCGCAGGCGGCTATAGCAATGGCCTTCGAGTTCGATCGCGATCGAAAGCGGCGCGTCTTCCGAGTCGTTCAGCAGCTTCTTCGCCGTGCGCTGTGCCAGCGGCGAGAACGCGCGCAGTTCGTCGACGAGCGCATCCGTCGCCGATTCGAGTTCCGCGTCGGCCACGCAGTCCACCGCGATGCCCCATTCGTACGCCTGCTTGCCGGGAATGCGGCGCGAGCGCATCACAATGTCCTTCGTGCGGCCGATGCCGACCATCGACTGCAAGCGCGCCGAGCCGCCCGAGCCGGGAATCTGCCCGAGCTTCTGCTCCGGCAGCGCATAGAACGTCGTATCGGTGACGATGCGGAAATCGCACGCGAGCGACAACTCGAAGCCCACGCCGAAGCAGAATCCGCGATTGGCCGCGATGACCGGCTTCGAGCAGCGCGCGGGCGCCGCGATATTCCACGCGAGCTTCGACACATGTTCCGGCGATGCCTCGAGAAAGCCCTTGATGTCGCCGCCGCTCGAGAAGTGCTCGCCCTTGGCGCGCACGACGATCACGCGCACGCGGTCGTCCTCGTCGAGCGCCTCGAATGCAGCGCGCAACTGGTCGCGGGCGTGCATCGAAATGACGTTGAACGGCGGGCGATGCAGGATGATGTCGGCGCGCTCGCGGGCGGCGTCGATCTCGACTGAAAAGCCGTCCAGGTCTTGCAGCAGCGTCTGGCCGCGATGGTTCAAATCGCTCATGTTCGGTTACTCCTTGGTGGTCTCTGTAGAGGTTGCGTGGGTCTCGCTCGCGTATTCGCCGGCCTGCAGCTTGCGGCGCAGGATCTTGCCGACCGGAGACTTCGGTATGTCGTCGACGAACACGTATTCGCGCGGCCGCTTGAAGTTGACGAGATCGGACTGACGGCACCAGCCGTCGAGCGCTTCTGCATCGACGAACTCGCGGCGCTTGATGAACGCGACGACGCGCTGGCCCCATCGCTCGTCCTTGACGCCCGCGACCGCGACTTCGTCGACGGCCGGATGCAGCGACAGCACCGATTCGATATCCACGGGCGAGATGTTTTCTCCGCCGCTGATGATCATGTCGTCGACGCGGCCGGTGACGTACAGGTCGCCGTCGGCATCGAAGTAGCCGGTGTCGCCGGTGAAGTACCAGCCTTCGCGCAGCGACTTCGCATTCGCGTCCGGGCGATTCCAGTAGCCTTCGAAAGCCTCGTCGCCGAGCAGGTCCGCGATGATCTGGCCTTCCTCGCCGGCAGCGGCGATCTGATCGGGCGATACGGCATCCAGCTTCACGACGCGCAGCCGCGTGTTGATGCCCGCGCGCCCCGCGCTGCCGGGCTTCTTCGTCGCGTCCTGATCGATGCTGAACGTATAGACCTCGGACGAGCCATAGTGATTGACGAAGAGTTCCGGCTCGAAGGCGGCGGACAGGCGCTTGAGCAGGCCGTCGTTCATCGGCGCGCCCGCGAAACCGAGCTTCCTGACCGACGACGTGTCCGTGGCCGCGAACGTCTTGTCGGCGAGCAGGTCGTGATAGAGCGTCGGCACGAGGTAGAGGCACGTGAGCCCGTGCGCGGCGATGGATTCGAGCGCGAGCTTCGCGTTCCAGCGGCGCACGCAGACGAACAGGCCGTCGACGAGCGCCATCGCGAGCAGCGAGCGCACGCCCATCGTGTGATAGAGCGGCATCACGCCGAGCGTTCTCTCGCCCCGCCGATACAGGTTCTGCGCGACATGCGCGAGCGCGCCCGCGCGTTCGTGACGATGACGCCGCGGCACGCCCTTGGCCTTGCCGGTGGTGCCGGACGTGTAGAGGATGAGCGAGATGTCGTCGGCGGTGGCGCGCGTCGTCGCGTCGTGGCGCGCTTCGCTGCGGTCGGCAACGAGCGCATCGAACCCCAGGTTGCGGCCGGGCGCATCGTCGAGGCCGATGCGCGGCACGTTCTGCGCAGCCGGACTCTGGATGACGGCATCGGCGCAAACGGGCTCGTAGACGATCGCCTTCACGCCGGCATCGGTCACGCAATAGTCGAGTTCGTCCGGCTTCGCGCGCCAGTTGAGCGGCACGATCACGATGCCGGCGAATTGTCCCGCCCAATGCAGCGTCGCCATTTCCCAGCGGTTCTGCAGCACGACGAGCAGCCGGTCGCCGCGTTCGAGACCGAGCGCGCGCAGGCCATCGGCGACATTCAGGATCACGCGATGCCACTGTGCATAGGTCAGTTGCAGTTCGCCATCGACGAGCGCGAGCGCGTTCGGACTGCGCTCGACGCTTTGCAGAAAGGTGCGGCCGAGATCAAGCATGTTCGACCTCGCTCGTGTCCGCTTGCGTCCGGCGGCGCGCCGCCACGTCGAGCACCGCCGCCACGATCGGCGTGTAGCCCGTACAGCGGCAGATATGCCCCGACAGCATTTCGCGCACTTGCTCCTCGGTCGGATTCGGCACGCGTTGCAGATAATCCGCGCACGACATGAGGATGCCCGCCGTGCAGAAGCCGCACTGCAAGGCGTGATGCCGCTGGAACGCCTGCTGCAGGTCGCCGAGCGTCTGCTCGGGCGCGAGACCTTCGACGGTATCGATACGCCGTCCGTCCGCCTGCACCGCGAGCATCAGGCACGCGCGCGCCGCGACGCCATCGACGTGCACGGTGCATGCGCCGCAGACGCCGTGTTCGCAGCCGACGTGCGTGCCGGTCGCGCCCAGTTCGTGCCGGATGAAATCCGACAGCAGTTCGCGCGGCTCGCAATGGCCGCTGCGCTCGCGGCCGTTGAGCGTCAGCGCGATGCGCTGCCGTTCGTCCCGCCGCATGATGTTTGCCGACATGTCGCTCACTTCGCCTCCTCGATCACACGCCATCCGAGTTGCCGGACCAGATTCCGGCGATATTTCGCGCTGATATGCGCGTCGTCCTGCGCGTTCAGTTTCCAGCTCAAATCGTTCAGTGCGCCGCGCAGGTCGTCGCCTGCGAGACGCGGCCAGCTTTCGACCACGGGCCTGTCGGCGACGCCGCCCACCGCGATGCGAATCGCATCGTCCGATACGACCGCCGCGCACGCGACGATCGCGAAATCGCCGTGACGCGCGGAGAATTCGCTGAACGCGTAGCGCTCGCCAGCTTTTCGCAGCGGAAAGCGCACCGCTTCGACGAGTTCGTCCGGCTCGCGCGCGGTCATCAACATGCCCTGAAAGAAATCCTGCGCGGCGAGCGTGCGCCGCTTCTTCTTCGAGCGCAGCATCACGTCGCCGCCGAGCGCCGAGAGCACGAGCGGCAGTTCCGCGCTCGGGTCCGCATGTGCGATCGATCCGCACACCGTTCCGCGATTGCGGATCTGAAAATGCGAGATATGCGGAAAGGCCATCGCGAGCAGCGGCACTTCTTCTGCGAGCGTCGCGCGCCATTCGACGCTGCCTTGCGTCGCGGCCGCACTCACGACGAGCCGCCCCGCTTTCTCGTCGATGCGCACGGCACTGAGTTCGGCGGTGCGGGATATATCGACGAGCATCTTCGGCTGCGCGAGCCGCATGTTGAGCACGGCCATCAGCGACTGTCCGCCCGCCAGCACGCGCGCGTCCTCGCCGTATTGCGCAAGGGCGTCGAGCGCGTCCTGCGTGGTCGGCGCGCGCAGATAATCGAACGCTACGGGCTTCATGCGCGCCTCCTGAAACGTGCGAGGAATCTCGCGAGCCACGATCCGCGCGTCTGCACCGGCTTGCCCGCCGCCTGCCGCCCGAGCGATTCGAACAATTGATTCAGCACGACCTTCGTCGCGCCTTCGAGCATGCGGCCGCCGACCGCGGCGACCTTGCCCGACACCTGCGCTTCGTAGTCGTACGTGAGCCGCGTGCCGCTGCCTTGCGGCTTCAGTTCGACGAGACCGCTGCCGCGCGCGCTGCCGAGCGGCGACGTGCCCGCACCCGCCAGCCGCAGACGATGCGGCGCGTCGATCTCCGACAAGCCGATGCGCGCCTCGAAACGTGCCTTGATGAGGCCGACGCCCACGGTCACGTCCGCGCGATACTGGTTCGGCGCGGTTTCTTCGAGCGCATGACAGCCCGGAATCACGTTAGCGAGCGCCTTCGGATCGAGCAGCACGGCGAACACGGCTTCCGGCGTCGCGGGCAGATCGACGCTTCCCTGCGCCGTCAGTGCGCGTCCGCCGCCCGGCGTCGCGGGCTTCGCCGCCGGCGCTTCGCGATATTCGGGGCGCGACGGCTCCGGATCGTCGATGCCGATCATCGCCATGACCCTGGACGGCGTGAGCGGCAAGCGAATGTCTTCGACGCCGAGCGCATCGGCCACCGCGTTCGCGATGCACGGCGGCGTGCTCATGTTGTTGCCTTCGCCGAGCCCTTTCGCGCCGAGCGGCGTGAACGGCGACGGCGTCTCCAGATGCACGATCACCGGATCGGGCACTTCGCAGGTCGTCGGCATCAGATAGTCGGCGAGCGTGCCGGACTGGAAGCTGCCGTCCGCGCCGTAGCGGAACTCCTCCATCAGCGCCGCGCCGACGCCCTGCGCGAACGCGCCGCGAATCTGGCCATCGGCGAGCGCGGGATTGAGGATCGTGCCGGCATCGTGCACGGTGACATAACGGTCGATCCGCACGCGCCCGGTCGCACGGTCCACTTCGACGCCGCACATGTCGAACGCGAAGCCATACGCCGCCGACGTGTTGATGCGGTCGGCCTCGTCGGGCGCGTCCATGTGCGGCGGCGACCAGAACACCGTCTCGCGCAGGCCCGGCTCCTCGCCTTCGGGCAGGAGCGCGGGCGCCCAGTGCGGCGCATTGCTCGCGGCGCGCGCGAACGGCAGCGCGCGATCCTCGGCGTGCACAGGAAAGATGCGCGCGCCTTCGAAGCGGATCTCGTCGGGCGAGCAGCCGAACTGCTTCGCGAGCACGCGCGACAGCTTCTCGCGCACGCGCGTGGCGGCCAGATGCACCGTGCCCGCTACCGCGCCCGCGAAGCGGCTCGAATAGTTGCCCGCCGCGACGGACCACGCGTCCTTGTGCGTATCGAATTCGACGTTGACGACGATGTCCTTCGGGTCCAGCCCGAGCACATCGGCGACGACTTGCGCGCACACCGTCATGTGCCCCTGCCCCGCGGGCGTCGATGCGATCGTCACGACGACGCCGCCCAGCAGATCGACGCTGACTGTGGCGCTCGCGATCGCGCCGTTCTTCGGCCCGGCCTTGCGGCGCGCGTCGGCGGGCATGACGGTCGTGATGTAGCCCATGTTCGATACCGACGGCTCCACGATCGCCGCGAAGCCGATGCCGAAGAGCCGCCCTTCCCTGCGCGCGGCATCGCGGCGTGCGACGAGTTCGGCGTAGCCGCCTTCGTCGATCGAGCGGCGCAGCGCTTCCTGATAGTTGCCTGAATCGAGCAGCGCGCCGGCCGCCGCGCGATACGGAAACGCATCGGCGGGAACGAAGTTGCGGCGATACACGTCGAGCACGTCGAGCTTCAGTTCGATGGCAATGCGCTGAATCAGCCGCTCCAGCGCGAAGTACACCTGCGGTCCGCCGAAGCCGCGCACGAGGCCGGTCGGCGTCTTGTTCGTGAGCACGACCCGATTGCGCACGAGCAGATTCGGGATCGCATACGCGCCCGTCAGACAGCCGTGCATCCGGTAGAACGTCGCGGGCTCCGGCGCGCGCACGTAACCGCCGACGTCTTCGAGCTGGTCGTAGGACAGCGCGACGATGCGGCCATCGCTTTGCACCGCCGCCTCGATGGTCGAGAGGCGCGCCGTCGCGGAGGTCGCCGCGCTCAGGTGCTCCAGCCGGTCCTCGACCCATTTCACCGGCGCGCCCGCCTTGCGCGACGCGAGGCACATCAGCACGACATACGGAAACACGGCCTGCTTCACGCCGAAGCTGCCGCCCGAGTCGCGCGGAGCCTTGTGACGCAGACGGTTCGCGGGCACGTTCAGCGCCATCGCCATGACGGCGTGCAGCGAGAACGGCCCCATGAAGTTCGACGTGACGTCGTAGCCTTCGTCGCCGGACAGATATTCGGCGATCACGACGCCGCACTCGATCGGCGCGCAGGTGTTGCGCGGATACTGCGCGACGAGCTTCACGCGATGCGGCGCGTTCTCGAACGCCGCTTCCGGCTCGCCGTAGCGGAAATGCCGGTCGCTGACGACGTTGCTGCCGACGCGCTCGTGCAGCAACGGCGCGTCGTCCCGCACCGACTGCTCGATCGACGTGACCGGATCGAGCGTCGCGTATTCGACCTTGATGAGATCGAGCGCGTCTTCCGCGAGGGCACGCGAATCCGCGATGGCGACCGCGACCGGCTCGCCCACATAGCGCACGCGGTCCATGGCGAGCGCCCACTGTTCCATCGGCGATTTCACGCCGACGACGAACGGACGCGACCACGCACGCAGATCGTCACGCGTGAGCACCGCATGCACGCCGTGCAGCTTCAACGAGGCGTCCGTGTCGATAGAAACGATGTCGGCATGAGCGTGCGGCGAGCGCAGGATCGCGGCGTGCAGCGTGCCTGGTTTCACGGCAATGTCATCGCCGTAACGGCCGCGGCCCGTGAGAATCGCCGGATCTTCGAGGCGCTGCATGGCGCGGCCGACGTGGCGCTGCGGCGTGGCAACGGCGTCGTCGGCGACGCGTGCATTGATATCTGCGAAGGCGGTATCGCGCTGATTCATCGCATCATTCCTCATCTTGCGCGCGGCGGCCGAATGCATCGGCGAGGCCGCTCCAGCGTCGCGCGATCTCCTGATGCTCGATGCCGAAGAGATCGAGAATGCGCCCGACCGTGTGATCGACCACATCGTCGATGCTCTTCGGATGCGCGTAGAACGCGGGCACCGGCGGCATCACGATCGCGCCCATTTCGGTGGCGAGCGTCATGTTGCGCAGATGCGCGAGATTGAGCGGCGTTTCGCGCGCGACGAGCACGAGGCGGCGGCGTTCCTTGAGCATCACGTCGGCGGCGCGCGTGAGCAGGTTGTCGGCGAAGCCGTTGGCGACGGCCGCGAGCGTCTTCATCGAACACGGTGCAATCACCATGCCGTCGCTGACATACGATCCGCTCGCGACCGACGCGCCGATATCGCGCACGTTGTGGACGACGTCGGCGAGCTGGTCGATGTCGCCGCGCGTCAGCCCGAGTTCCTGCGCCGCCGTCACCGCGCCCGATGCCGACACGATCAGATGCGTCTCGTGCGTGCCGAGCCGCCGCAACGCAGCGAGCAGGCGCACGCCGATCACCGCGCCGCTCGCGCCGGAAATGCCGACGACGATGCGCTTCTTCTGCTCAGCCATGATTGCGCGCCAGGTAGGCGTCCAGTGCGCTGTTGTCGGCGGCGACGAGCGCGTCCAGATCGACTGCGTCCTGTCCGGGAATGCGCACGCGCGTAAAGACGTGCTCGGCATAGACGACGGGGCGCGTCGCATCGAGGCCCATCTTCGTGCTCATGCCTTGCAGATGCGCGGGCGCATCGGCGGGCTGGCCGACAGTCGTCGACGGATCGAGCGGCGAACCCTGCGCGCCGGCGATCACGACGAGATCGCGGTCCGCCTGAAAACGCGTCGCGATGGCCCATTCGATTTCGGCGGGATCGTGCACGTTCACATCGGGATCGACTACGACCACTTGCTTGATGTCGTAATGCGCGCCGAACGCGCAGAGGATCACGTTCTTCGCTTCGCCCTCGCGCTTCTTGTCGAACTGCACCCACAGGTGATAACGGCACACGCCGCCCACCGAAAGATGCACGTCCTTCACGTTGGGATGGCTGCGTTGAAGGTGCGCGAGCAACGTCGCTTCGCGCGGAATCGCACCGAGCAGCAGATGCTCCATCTCGGCGGGCACGATCGTATGAAAGACCGGATCGAGCCGATGCGTCACCGCCGTCACTTCGATGACTTCGCGCGCTTCCTTTGCACTGTAGTACTTCGGGAATTCGCCGAACGGGCCTTCCGGCTCGCGCACGTCCGGCAGAATGCGCCCTTCGATGACGATCTCCGCGAACGCCGGCACATGCACGCCGTTCGTCACGCACGCGACGACGGGCAGCGGCGCGCCATGCAGCGCACCCGCGATCTCCAGCTCGTCGTGATCGATCGGCGTGATCGCTTGCGAAGCGAGCATCGTGAGCGGATCGACGCCGATGGCTACGGCGACATCCAGCGCATCGCCGGCTTCTTCCGCCGCGCGCTGAAAGGCATAGAGGTGGCGCGGCAGCAGCAGGATCGCCATGCGGTCGCGGCCATGCACCTGAATGCGGTTGATCGAAACGTTCTGCACGCCGGTCCGCGGATTGCGTGCAATCACGAGACCCGCGGTGATGTACGGGCCGTTGTCGTGTTCGCTATGCGTCGGAATCGGCAACAGCGCGTGCAGGTCGATGCCGTTCGTATGCACGACTTGCTGGCACGGCGCGTTTTCGCGCTCGACGCGTTTCGATGGAAGCGGCGCAGCAGCAGCAGCCGAGAAGCGGGCGAGCAGTTCGGTTTCGTCGACGCCCATCGCTTCCGCGATCCATGCACGCTTCGCCATGAAGCCGCTGACGACAGGCACCGCGTGACCGCCCGGCTGCGTGAAGAACGCCGCCTGCGTGCCGTCGAGGCGCTTGGCGATGGCAGCGAGTTCATGTTCGAGCGCAACGAGCTTGTCGATCGTCGCGACGCGGCCGGTCCGCGCAAGATGCGCGAGCCAGTCGCGCAGCGAAAGGGAGCCGGTATCGGTGCGATCCGGGGCCCACGAGAATGCGGGATTGCCGTTCGTTGCGGCATCGCGTGTGTTCATCAGCGTCTCCATCTGGGCGCGCCTGCCAAAGCCAGCGCATTGGATGAAGCGTAGCGAGATCGCCCCATAACGGCTAATACTGTTTATTGATGCGCCGAATCATTCGTGCTTATATCGGTGCTAGCCCGGATGACACGGTTGTTGCGCTCACGTATCAATGGAGCACGCGCGAATGGGCGCTTGAGCAGCAAGCCTGAACAAACGCCCGGCGCGGTCCATCGAAGCAGTCTGATAACGGTGCGGTCGCCTATTAGCATCGCTGATACCCCACGGAACATGGACCTCAAGCAAATCCAGTACTTCATCGCGCTGTTCGAGGACGGCTCGGTCACGCGCGCGGCCAAGCGTCTCAACATCGTGCAGCCCGCGCTCAGCATGCAGATCGCGAAGCTCGAGGACGAATTGCATCAGCAGCTTTTCGAGCGCGGCGCGCACGGCATGGCGCCGACCGCCGCGGGACGGCTGATGTACCGCCTGTTCTTGCCGATCATGCGGGACCTGGCTCACGCGCGGCAGCAACTCGTGCAGCGCGACGAAGTGGTCACGGGACATGTCGGCATAGGGTTGATCGCATCGGTGACGGAGAGCGTGCTCGCGGATTCGCTGTCGCGCTTTCACGCGCGTTACCCGGATGTCGAAGTCACCGTCGCCGATGGCTACAGCGCCACCTTCATCGACTGGGTCGCGGGCGGCCAGCTCGATGCCGCCATCATCAACAAGCCGCGCGCGCGTCTTTCGCTCGACTCGCGCCCGCTGCTCGACGAAGAGATGGTGCTCGCCACCAGTGCGACGCATGGACCGGATCTGCCGCACGCGATCGAACTCGCGCAACTGCCGGAACTGGAACTCGTGCTGCCGACCAAGCGCCACGGTCTGCGCGGCGTGCTCGACAGCGCCGCGCAGCACGAAGACATCCTGCTTGCGCCGCGCTTCGAGATCGACGTGCTGTCGACCATTCTCAAGCTCGTCGAAAATACGCGCTTCGCGACGATCCTGCCGCGCATCGTCGTCGAGCGGGCCGCGCGGCACGGCACGTTGCGCGCATGTCCGATTCTCGCGCCGCGCATCGTGCGACACATTCTCTGCGTGAGCCATCCGCGCCGCCCGTTGAGCGCGGCGGCCGAAGCGCTCATCGCGATCATCGGCGACGAGTTGCATCGGGCGTCGAACTTTTCGGGTGACGAACCCTCCCCCTTAATCAAGGAAAGCTCCGCATGAACGCACGACACTGGATCGCCGGCGAATGGACCGGCACGCCGACGCTCGACAGCATCGACCCCGCGACGGGGGAAGCCATCGGCCAATATGCCGACGGCGGCGCGCACGAAGCCGACGCAGCCATCGCCGCCGCGCGACATGTGTTCGATCGCACGACGTGGGCGCAGGACGCGCGTTTGCGTCAGGACGTGCTGCTGGCGTGGGCCGCGGCGCTGGACCACGAGCGCGAGTCGCTCGCGACGCTGCTCACGCGCGAGAACGGCAAGACGATCGCGCAGTCGCGTGGCGAGATCGCGGGCGCCATCTCGGAGGTGCGCTATTACGCGGGTCTTGCGCGCCATATCGCCGGGCATGTGCTGGAGCCTGAGCCCGGCACGATATCGACGATGCTGCGCGAAGCGGCCGGCGTCGTCGCGATCATCGTGCCGTGGAACGCGCCCGCCGTGTTGCTCGTGCGCTCGCTCGCGCCCGCGCTGGCGGCCGGTTGCACGGCGATCGTCAAGCCCGCCGCCCAGACTTCGCTCGTGACGGCCGCGATGATGCGCTGCTTCGAGCTCACCGCGTTGCCCAAGGGCGCCGTGAATCTCGTCAACGAGCGCGGATATGCGGCGAGCGAGCGGCTCGCGGATTCACACGGCGTCGATGTCCTCAGCTTTACGGGATCGACCGCGACGGGCAAGAAGATCATGGTCGCGGCGGCGGACAGCATCAAGAAGCTGTCGCTCGAACTCGGCGGCAAGTCGTGCTGCGTCGTGTTCGGCGATGCGGATATCGACGCCATCGCGCCGCGTCTCGCGCGGGCCGCGACGATCATCTCGGGTCAGCAATGCACCGCGGCGCGCCGCGTGCTGGTTCATGCGTCGCGGGCGGCGGACATGCGCGAGAAGCTCGCGTCGGCGCTCGCGTCGCTGAAGGTGGGGCCGGGCATCGATCCGGCGACGGATATCGGCGCGCTCATCGACGCCGCCACGCGCGATTCCGTCGAGCACACGATCGAACGTGCGTGCGCGACTGCCGATCGCGTGCTGCTGCGCGGTGCTCCATCGGGACATGCGTTTCTGTCGCCGACGCTCGTCGAGCATGCCGACCCCAAGGCGTTCTTCTGTCAGGACGAGATATTCGGTCCGTTCGTCACGCTGGAGGTGTTCGAGAACGAGCAGGAAGCGATTCTGAAAGCCAACGATACGGTTTTCGGCCTCTCCGCGAGCGTGTGGACGAACGATGGTCCGCGCGCGTTTCGCATGGCGCGGGCGCTGCGCAACGGGACGGTGTGGATCAACGATCACAACAAGCTATTCGCCGAGGCGGAAACCGGCGGCTATCGTCAAAGCGGGCTGGGACGGCTTCATGGCTATGATGCCCTTGCGGATTTCACCGAGCTCAAGCATATCTGCATGCCAGCCGGCGTCGCGGACGGGATCGCGCCGCTGCGGTGATGGCGGGTGGCGGGCCGGCTTCGTCGTGCCGAGCCAAGGCACCAAAAAGAAAGGCAAGAGTCATCCTGTGTAATCCCGATATAAGAAAGTTTTATCCGAGCCATCACGCGATGCTATTAGAACCGGTGGACCTTTCTGCCTAGAATTCAGGTCTCTCAGGTTCGTCGGAATCTCGCTTCTTTGACGGACTTTCAAGCGCCGCCCCCGTAATGGAGTCGGCGCTTTTTTGTTGGCGACTCGGGCCCGACTCGCTGACCGAGCGAGGGGCACCGAGTTCCGCCGGCAGCGGATTCCAACGCTCTGCAAGTCGCGAGAAGATAGGAACAAAGACTGCACAGTGGACAGGATAACAACCAGCCCAATCGAGTCACGACCATGATCGTACGCATCGCCCAATATCCACCGAAACAGCGCCTGGTCTTCGGTATTGCAGCTACCGCCGTTATCGTGACAGCTCAGCAGGCGCTGACGATGGTTGCCCACGGACGGCTGACATTCCTCTTCTTCAGCGCGACGCTTCCGTTGATCACGGTGCTGTTCGGCGCGTGGTCGGGATCGCTGCTTCTCGTGAGCGGCATGGCCTTCGGCGCGCTCTGGATGCCGCCCGTCGGCAGTCTGGCCGTTCTGCAACACGACGACCGCATCGTGCTGGTGGCATACGCGTTGGTCGGGGCATTTCTGGTGGCGGCCGGGCAGCAACTCGCCAAGGTGGCGCGGCGTGCAGGAAGCGCCGAAGCCGCTACGCAGGAGGCCACGGATCGCCTTCTGCAGGTCGAGCGCCAGGCGCGACACCGGTTCGACGTGGCCCTGGACAGCGCAGGCGTCCCGTTCGTCATCCTGACCCCGGTCGTTCGCGAGGGCCGCATCGCCGAGTTTCGATGGGACTATCTGAACAAGGCGGCCGCCCAGCTTTTCAATCAGAACGCCGCAGTCGTGATCGGCAGTTCCACGGCATATGTGCGTCCGGCCGGGTGGGAGGCGAACATGCTGCTCGAGCGGCTCACACCGCTCGCCCAGCGCCCGGGAAGAGAGGCCTTCGACATACGCGTATCGGGTGAAAACGGCGAGCAGTGGTTTCACGTCGTCGCGGCGTCTCTGGACGGTTCGGTCGTGGCGTGGTTCGGAGACGTGACGCCACGCGTGCGGGCCGAACAGGCCCTTTCGGAGGCTGACCGCCGCAAGGACGAGTTTCTCGCGACGCTCGCACATGAATTGCGTAATCCGCTCGCGCCGATCCGACACGTCGCGGAGATACTCGAACAGCCGAACTTGACGGAAGAGCGCAGGATCTGGTGCATCAGCGTGCTGCGCCGGCAGTCGGCCGCGATGGCGCTTCTGCTCGACGACTTGCTGGACGTGTCGCGCATCACGCGCGGCGCGCTCAAGCTGCGCAAAGAGGCCGTGGCGATGCGCGAAGTCGTCGACGAAGCGGTCGAAATCGCGAGACCGATCCTCGCAGGCAAGGGGCACGAGCTCGTCATCAAGCCGCCCGTCAGACCATTGCATATCGAGGCGGACCGGCTCCGGCTCGCGCAAGTACTGGCCAACCTGCTGATGAACGCGGCGAAGTACACGCCACCGGGCGGGCGCATCGAACTCGCGGCGACGGCTGACGACGCCGAGATCGTCCTGTCGGTCACGGACAACGGTATCGGCATCGAGCCGGACAAACTGTCGGCGATCTTCGCGATGTTTTCCCAGGTCAATCGCGATCAGCATCGGCAGGGCGGTCTTGGCATCGGACTCGCGCTGTCCAAATCGCTCATCGAGCTGCATGGAGGCCGACTCACCGCGTCGAGTGGCGGAAAGGATCGGGGGAGCTGCTTTGCCATTCATCTGCCCGCGACGTCGCGCGTGTTGCCCATGCCGGCGCCAACACGCGCTGCGCTTGCCGTTCACGCGTCGGCCCCGAAGCGCCGAATCCTGGTCGTCGACGACAACGTCGATGCAGCGGACGCAATGACGGCGTTTCTGGAGATGCAGGGACACGATGTACGAACAGTCTATTCCGGCGAAGAGGCGATCGAACTCCTCGGCGAATACAACCCGAACGTGATCTTGCTCGACCTCGGCTTGCCGGGCATGAGCGGGCTCGACGTCGCGCGCCGCATACGGGCAACGCCCTCGACGCACGACGTGACGCTCATTGCCGTCACCGGCTGGGGTCAGCAACAGGACCGGGCGCGCACAACAGACGCCGGATTCGATTTTCACTTCACGAAGCCGGTCGATATCGCGCAACTGACTCAAGCCGTCGACAGTGCGGTCGCCGCGCCATAGAAGAAGGCGGCTTGCGGCGGTGACATTCGCGGTGCTTCCGTCCATGATCGTGCGACCGTTTCAACGGTCACGGCGGAACCTCCGCACCAGCGGATTCAGGCAAGCCGCCGTCTTCCCGACTAAGGCTTCAGCACGACCTTGATGCAGCCATCTTCCTTGTCGCGGAATGTCTTGTACATCTCGGGTCCTTGATCGAGCGGCACCGTGTGCGTGATGACGAACGACGGATCAATCTGCCCTTCCTGAATGCGCCGCAACAGGTCGTCCGTCCAGCGGTTCACATGTGTTTGGCCCATGCGCCATGTCAGCCCCTTGTTCATGGAAGCGCCGAACGGAATCTTGTCGATGAGACCGCCGTACACGCCTGGAACCGACAGCGTGCCCGCCGGACGGCAGACGTAGATCATCTCCCGCAATACGTGCGGCCGGTCCGTTTCCAACATCACGGCCTGCTTGGCCCGGTCGTACAGGGAATCGAATGAGCGCGTCGCATGCGACTCCATGCCGACCGCGTCGATGCACTTCTCGGGGCCCTTGCCTTGTGTGAGATCGGCCAAGCGCTCGAGGACGCTCTCTTCTTCGAAGTTGATGACCGTGGCCCCGCCCGCACGCGCCATGGCGAGACGCTCGGGCACCCGGTCGATTGCAATCACCTGCTTCGCGCCGAGCAGAACGGCGCTGCGAATCGTCATCTGGCCGACGGGCCCTGCGCCCCAGATCGCAACGGTGTCTGTCGGCTCGATGTCGCACTGAGCCGCTGCCTGCCAGCCGGTCGGAAAGATGTCGCCGAGGAAGAGCACCTGCTCGTCGGTGAGGCCGTCGGGAATCTTCACGTGCGTTCTGTCCGCATACGGTACGCGCACGTATTCGGCCTGACCGCCCGGATAGCCGCCTGTGAGATGCGTATAGCCGAACAAGCCCGCAGTCGTGTGGCCGAACACCTTGTTCGCGACGTCCTGGTTCCGATTGCTCCGCTCACAGACGGAAAAGTTGCCGCGCTTGCACTGTTCGCATTCGCCGCAGATGATCGTGAAGGGAACGACGACCCGATCGCCGATCTTCAGCGTGCTATTCGCGTTGCCGACTTCCACCACCTCGCCCATGAATTCGTGGCCCATGATGTCGCCGGATTCCATGCCGGGCATGAACCCATCGAACAGATGCAAGTCCGAGCCGCAGATGGCACATGTCGTTACCTTAATGATCGCATCGCGGGGATGTTCTATGACCGGGTCCGGAACCGACTCGCACCGGATGTCCTTCTTGCCTTCCCAGATGAGCGCTCTCATCGCTAGCCTCCATTGTGAGTGAGCGGTTGTATCGCGCGGCATCCTCTTCGCTTCACAGCAACGCGGCAACCGCCACGCAAACAGCATTCGACGTTCCGTTCAACGCATGCTGTCTTGCCCGCATCGTTGGTTGTCCATCGGGCCATCGACGCCGGCCGGGAATCGGAGTCGCTGGTCCTGCATCGGTGTCCATGTCAATGAGTGTCCTTATGCGCTGCCGTGTCCGATCTGCGGGCGCGCCGAGCTTTTTTGTCATGGACAAGTGTTTCGATAAACGACCGGCGATGCAGGTTAAGCCCGCGAGTCAACTGACCGAATAGCGACCCTTCCGGTTCTCGAACCAGGCCGCTCTTGCAAGATCTGCAGCCCGGTGCAAGTTCTCCGCGACTACGCGATTACACGTCACCCCCACGCATCGATTAGATAGCCGTATCAATCGCACTGGATCTCGATGCTCATCCGCGAGTCGCCTCTGTCGACCCGAATCGGGCACGCGGATAGCTGCCCTTACATCGCGCACCGTCACCAAAAATCCGGAAGCGCATGGCACTCACTATTTAGGACGGCGATAGATTGTCCGGCTTCAACCAGCAATAGCAGACGCTGTCTGCAAAGTGCCGGTCTGCATGAGAGAGGGACGTACCGCAGGTGGGTCTGCGGGTTTGCCGACGCCGACAGCCGCCGAAGGTTCGCGGCTCAGGCTCTTCGCAGTTGAACTCTCGGGAGAAACATATGAAAGCCGTTGTGTATCGCGGTCCTCGTGAAGTTACGGTCGAGAATGTTCCGGATCCCAAGATCGAGCGTCCGACCGACGCCATCGTCAGAATCACCAGTACCAACATCTGCGGTTCCGATCTGCATATGTACGAGGGCCGAACCGACTTCGAGCAAGGCCGCATCTTCGGTCATGAAAATCTGGGCGTCGTTCAGGAGGTCGGGCCTGCCGTGGAGCGGATCAAGCCCGGCGACTGGGTGTGCCTGCCATTCAATGTAAGTTGTGGCCACTGCATGAACTGCGAGCGCGGCCTCACGGCGTTTTGCCTGAGCGCGAACCAGCCGGGAATCGCCGGCGGCGCATTCGGCTTTGCGGACATGGGTCCGTGGCCGGGCGGACAGGCCGAATATCTCCGGGTGCCTTGGGCCGACTTCATGTCCTTGAAGCTGCCGCCTGACGCCCAGCAGAAGCAGACCGACTACGTGATGTGCGCCGACATCTTCCCGACCGGCTGGCACGCGACCGAACTCGCCGGCATGAGGCCCGGCGACGCCGTGGTGATCTACGGCTCCGGCCCCGTCGGTCTGATGGCCGCGCACTCGGCGATGATCAAGGGCGCCCGCAGCGTCATGGTGGTCGATTGCCATCCCGACCGGCTCAAGCTCGCGGAGTCCATCGGCGCGATCGCGATCGATTATTCGAAGGAAGATCCGGTGCAGCGGGTCATGGATCTCACCCAAGGCATGGGCGCGGACGTGGGATGCGAATGCGTTGGCTACCAGTGCCACGATCCGGCTCCGCAACGCCACGAGAACCCCAATCTCACGATGAACAACCTCGTGTCGTCGGTCAAGTTCACCGGCGGGATCGGCGTGGTGGGCGTGTTCATTCCCGAGGATCCGGGCGCGCAGGACGAACTGGCGAAGAAAGGTCAGATCGCGTTCGACTGGGGCAAGTGCTGGTTCAAGGGGCAGCACATCGCCACGGGCCAGTGCAACGTCAAGGCATACAACCGGCAGTTGCGCGATCTGATACACGCGGGCCGCGCGAAGCCATCGTTCATCGTGTCGCATGAGTTGAAACTCGACCAGGCGCCTGACGCCTATCAGCATTTCGACGTGCGCGACCACGGCTGGACCAAGGTGGTCTTGCATCCGGGAGGTTAGCGAAGCGACGCAGCGATCGTGGTTGCATGAGCGCTCGGGCTCATCGCTCAATCATTGCCACGCGTGCAATGGGCTCGAGCGTCGCCAACATGTCTCGTCGATCCCGCTGCACGGTACGAACCGCGTAGCGGGCACCACGGCGATCAGTAACCTTTGGAGCATTTGTTATGGCAAGCAACATTCTTGCTATCCGGCCGCGCGAATCACTGAGGCGCGGCGGCCATTCTTCGGGCATGTCGGCCGGAGAAGCCATGCGAGGCATTGGCTGGATCCCCGTCGCGCTCAGCGCGGCCTTGATCGTGTCCGGACTCGCCGGACGAAAGAAAGGCGCCGTGGCTCTCGCGCTCACTGCCTGCGCGGGCATGGCAGCGGCGAGTGCCGGGTACGGTGTCCCGCTCCATCGCGGACGGGCAGACAACAAGGGGCGAAGTGGGATCGCCGGCGCGACGCCGGAGGTGGAGCGCGCAATCACCATCGGCAAGACTGCGGACGAGCTTCGTCGGCTCTGGCTTGCGCCCGGGACGCTCCCGCAACTCGTGGCAGGCTTCGCGACGTTGCACCCGGCGGGCGACGGCCGCATGCGCTGGGAAATAAGGACGCCGCTCGGTCGCGCCTACCAATGGGAATCGGAGATCGTCGACGGCCCCGGCGGAGGCGTCGGCTGGCGCTCGCTGCCTGGCGCCGCCATTCCGAACGAGGGATCCGTTCGCTTCGACCCCGCCCCGAACGACCGCGGCACCGTGGCGACGCTGCACGTCCGGTTCGACCCGCCCGGCGGCGCGCTCGGTGAAGGCCTGCTGCAACTTCTCGGGACCACGCCGCTGAATCTGGTCGCGGACAACGCGCTGCGGCGCTTCAAGAGCCTCGTCGAGACCGGCGAGATTCCCACCACTGAGCGGCAGCCCGCTGCTCGCGCAACCACGCGTTAAGGAGAGTGAGCATGCGAGCACTGTACTGGAACGGGGTAAACGACCTGCGCGTCGGGACTGTGAAAGACCCGGAGATCATCAATCCCCGCGACGCGATCCTGCGCGTCAGTCTGTCGACGACTTGCGGCTCGGATCTTCACTTCATCGACGGCTACATCCCGACGATGAAGTCGGGCGATGTCATCGGCCACGAGTTCATGGGCGTGATCGAGGAGATCGGCCCCGAGGTGAAGCGCCTCGCAAAGGGCGACCGCGTCGTGGTTCCTTCATTCATCGTTTGCGGGCAATGCTGGTATTGCCAGCACTCCCTCTACTCGTTGTGCGACAACACGCATCCCAAGCCCGAGCTACAGGCACCGCTTCTGGGCGGACATACGACCGCAGGCATCTACGGCTACACGCACGCGTTCGGCGGCTATGCGGGCGCGCACGCGCAATACGTGCGCGTACCGTTTGCCGACAACGACTGCTTCAAAGTCCCTGACGGCGTCGCGGACGATACGGCGCTGTTCCTCTCCGATGCAGCGCCGACCGGCTACATGGGCGCCGACTTCTGCAACATCCAGCCGGGCGACACGGTCGCGGTCTGGGGCTGCGGCGGCGTAGGGCTGATGGCGCAGCAAAGCGCGCGTCTGATGGGCGCGGAGCGCGTCATCGCGATCGACCGCTTTCCCGAGCGCTTGCAGATGGCGCGCGAGCACGCCGGCTCCGAGACGATCGACTATACGGCGGTCGACAGCGTCCTCGAAACGCTCATGGAGATGACCGGCGGGCGCGGCCCCGACGCGTGCATCGACGCGGTAGGAATGGAAGCGCACGGCACCGGGCCGCAATACGCGTATGACCGCGTCAAACAGGCGCTGCGTCTGGAGACGGACCGCGGCCAGGCGCTGCGCGAGGCCGTGATGGCCTGCCGCAAAGGCGGCACGCTGTCGGTGCTCGGCGTCTACGGGCTGATCGACAAGTTCCCGATGGGCGCCATCATGAACAAGGGCATGACGGTGCGCAGCGCGCAGCAGCACGGGCAAGCCTATATGGATCGGCTGCTCTCGCACGCTCAGAAAGGCGAGCTGAACCCTGCTTACCTCGCCACTCACCGCTTCTCGCTGGAGGACGGGCCACGCGGCTACGACATGTTCAAGCACAAGACCGACGGCTGCGTCCGCGCCGTGTTCGCGCCTTGAATTCGCCGCGCATCCCGAGTGCCGCCATGCAAAGGAAACGACCATGATCCGAATCGCAGCCGCGTCCGCCATCGTGGCGATGACGCTTCTCGCCAATGCATCCATCGCACAGCAGCACGCGGGGCCTACATCCGATACGCCACAACTGCAACAGGTCGCAAAATTCGAGCACCAGGTTACGGGCGTGACCGTTTCGAAGGATGGGCGCATCTTCGTCAATTTTCCGCGCTGGACAGAAGATGCGCCGGTCTCGGTTGCAGAAGTGACGCGCGACGGCCAGATCAAACCCTACCCGGACGACGAGTGGAATGCATGGCGCAACGAGAAGAAGAACCAGATGTCGGCCGGAGATCATTTCGTGTGCGTCCAGAGCGTCGTGACCGATGCACACGGCAATCTTTGGGTCGTCGATCCGGCCGCGCCAGCCACGGCATCGCTCGTGCCGGGCGGACCCAAGCTCGTCAAGATCGACCTCAAGGCGAACCAGGTCGCGCAGGTGATCCGCTTCGACGAGAGCGTCGCGCCTCAGGGAAGCTATCTGAACGATGTGCGGTTTTCGCCGGATGGTCACTATGCCTATCTGACCGATGCCGGGGCCAAGGGAGCGCTCGTGGTCGTGGATCTGCAGACCGGCAAGGCCAGGCGCGTGCTCGGCGGCCATCCCAGCACGCAGCCGGAAAAGGACGTGGTCGTCAGGATCGACGGGCAGCCGCTACGCCGACCCGACGGACGCGGAGTCGAATTCGCCGCCGACAGCCTCGCGCTCTCGCGCGATGGGCGCACGCTCTACTGGAAAGCACTGACCGGTCGCACGCTCTATCGCATCGCGACAAACGCATTGCAGAACCCGCGTCTGTCGGAGAAGGACCTCGAAGCGCGCGTGGAGCGTGTCGCCGAGACGGAGCCGACCGACGGTCTTTGGATCGATGAGCGCGGGCGGCTTTATCTGAGCGCGATCGAGCAGGACGCAGTCAGAGTCCGTGACGGGGATCGCATCACGACCCTCGTGCAGGACAAGCGGCTGCGCTGGCCCGATACGTTCTCCGAGGGCCCCGACGGGACCCTCTACGTTACGAGTTCCCACATCCAGGACATGAGCTGGTTCAAGCCCGAGACAGGCCCCCGCCTCGAGACGCAGTTGTGGCGCATCGAGGGGATCGGAGCGAAGCAGTGACGCGCAGGACGGGCCGCCCTTCTGGAAATACAAATCGCGATCGCGATAGCCGAGGATATTGACCGGGTTACGCTAGTGTTTTGATCACATCACGGTGAGCCGAACATGAACGTATCCGAACGCCTTGCACAAGCGGGGATCGAACTGCCGGCGCCCATCGCGCCGCTCGGCTCCTATCGAACGGTGTCGATTGCGGGCAGTCAGGTCTATGTTTCCGGTCTCGGGCCTTTCGAAAACGGCAAGCCAATCGTCGGAATGGTCGGCGGCGACATGTCTGTCGAAACGGCGCGCCACGCGGCGCATCTGACGATGCTGATGATCCTGGCTTGCGTCGATCAAGCCTGCGGTCTGGACAACATCGAGCGATGCAGCCGGCTGACGGTCTACGTGCGCGCCGAACAGTCGTTCACGCAACATCCGCAAGTGGCCAACGGCGCCAGCGACCTCTTGCTGACATTGTTCGGACAAGACAGGCTTCCCGCTCGAAGCGCGCTCGGCGTGCATACTTTGCCAATGGGCATCCCGGTCGAGATCGACAGCATCTTCGAATTGAAGCGTTAAATCGCGTGGCAGCTTCGCTGGCGAACGCGCCATTTATCCACAAAGCGATTTTTGCCGTCCGGCAATTCTGGCGACGCGCAGCCCTTTGATAAGCTTCCCGTCCATGCACGCTACCCCGCTCACCGTTATGGCCGACGCAAGCCTTGCCAACGCGCAAGACGCCGCGCTGTCGCGCGCGGATCATGTTTATTACACGCTGCGCGAGGAAATCTTCGACATGCGGATCCTGCCCGGCGACCGGCTGACGGAAGGCGCCATTGCGGAACGCTTCGGCGTATCGCGTACGCCTGCACGCGAAGCGCTGCAACGCCTGCAAAGCGATGGCCTGATGCAAGGCTATGTGCGCGGCGGCTGGGAAGTGGTGCCCATCGACAACAAGCGTTTCGACGACCTCTACGAGATGCGTCAGATGA
Organism: Caballeronia sp. AZ1_KS37; assembly: GCF_023631165.1. Classification (NCBI taxonomy): domain Bacteria; kingdom Pseudomonadati; phylum Pseudomonadota; class Betaproteobacteria; order Burkholderiales; family Burkholderiaceae; genus Caballeronia; species Caballeronia sp. AZ1_KS37. The sequence goes on from NZ_JALQDP010000034.1 coordinate 304,296, forward strand.
TCGAGGTCTTCGCCGTGCGCAAGCTCTGCAATGGCGAAACGCCGCAAGCCGATCTTAACTTGCTGCTCGATGCGCTCGATCGCATCTGGCGCGTTGGCCGTGCGCGCCGGGTCGTCGATGGACGAAAGCTCGTCGAACTGGACGAATCGCTGCATCATGCGCTGGTAGCGGCCGCGGGCAACGATGAACTCACCGCGACGATGCAGCGCGTCACCGACCGTATCCGCGTGGTGCGCCGGCTCGATCTCGTGAAGGGCGATGGCATCGCGGAGACGTATGAAGAGCATGCCGCCATTCTCGATGCCATTCGTCGCGGCGACAGGGCATCGAGCGTCGAACTGGTGTCTCGTCATATCAGCGGCAGCCAGGCAAGCGTGAGCGGCCTCACGATGCAGCGCCTGCTCGGCGCCCGCACCGAAGCGGGGCGTTCGAGCGTCGCGCACGCACCGGCGCGACCGCGGCGCACCATCTGACGGCATCGCCGCACTTCCTTCAAACATGCGGCAAACCACGCTGCAAGGCATAGCCAGCAAGGCTCCATAGGGTTTTCACGGACGCCTGGCACGGAACTCGCATTGACGATTTCGTTGTATACAAGGAAACGTCGATGTCTCTGGAAGTCTCTGCTGCACTCAATCCCACACGCGGCTCGCGCGGCATGGCCGTGGCGCCGCATGCGCTTGCATCGCAAAGTGCGCTCGCCGTCCTTCGAGAAGGCGGCAACGCCGTCGAAGCGATGATCGCGGCCGCCGCCACCGTCGCGGTGGTTTATCCGCACATGAACAGCATCGGCGGAGACGGCTTCTGGCTGATCTCGCGTCCGGGTCACGCGCCGATCGGCATCGAGGCGTGCGGTGCGGCAGCGATGCGCGCCGACATCGGCACGTATCGCGCGCTGGGCCTCGACGCCATTCCTGCACGCGGCCCGCTCGCGGCCAACACCGTCGCGGGCACCGTCTCCGGTTGGGACTTCGCGCAGCGCTTCTCGAAGAACACGCTCGGCGGACGCCTACCCGTTGCGCGTCTGCTGGAAGACGCGATTCATTATGCGAAGGCGGGCATTCCCGTCACGCGCAGTCAGTCCGACTGCATGGCGGGCAAGTGCGGCGAACTCGGCAACGTGCCGGGCTTCGCGCAAACCTTCATGCCCGATGCCCGCGTGCCGCGCACCGGCGAGCGCTTCGTCAACGCGCGTCTCGCCGCAACGCTGCAACAGCTCGCCGATGCCGGTCTCGACGACTTCTATCGCGGCGATCTCGCGCGCAGCATCGCGCACGACCTGTCGTCGCTGGAAACGCTCATCGCCCTCGCCGATCTCGAACGGCACACGGCTCGCGAACGTACGCCGCTCGCGCTCACGCATACGCTGGGCACCGTCTACAACATGCCGCCGCCGACGCAAGGTCTCGTGTCGCTGCTGATTCTCGGCGTGCTGGACCGCGTGCTGACCGACGACATGAACCCGCTCGGCCCCGAGTTCGTCCATGCATGCGTCGAAGCGACGAAGCTCGCCTTCAAGGTGCGCGACGAACACGTGACCGATCCGGACCACATGCGCATCGATGCCGTCACGCAACTCGATCCCGCCGCGCTCGATGCGATGGCCCGGCAAGTGTCGATGTCGCGCGCCGCGCCCTGGGGCCGTGGCCACGGTCCCGGCGATACGGTCTGGATGGGCGTCATCGATGGCGATGGCGTTGCCGTCAGCTTCATCCAGAGCATTTATCACGAGTTCGGCAGCGGCATCGTCCTGCCGCAGTCGGGCATCAACTGGCAGAACCGGGGTTGCAGCTTTTCGCTCGATCCGTCGTCGCTCAATCCGCTGATGCCGGGCCGCCGTCCGTTCCACACGCTCAATCCCGCGCTCGCCCGTTTCGCCGATGGCCGCACGATGGTCTACGGCAACATGGGCGGCGACGGCCAGCCGCAATCGCAGAGTGCGGTGTTCTCGCGCATCGCGCGATTCGGCTGGAATCCGCAGGCCGCGATCGACGCGCCGCGCTGGCTGCTTGGCCGCACGTGGGGCCAGTCGACCGACTCGCTCAAGCTGGAAGCGCGCTTTCCCGACGAGACCATCGACGCATTGCGCGCGCTCGGTCACGACGTCGAAGTGCTCGCCGCCTACGACGAAGCGATGGGGCACGCCGGCGCAATCGTTCGGTATCCCGATGGATTATTCGAAGCCGGTCACGATCCACGCAGCGACGGCTCAGCCGCCGGCTGGTAACGCTCAACACGCTCTTGCTTCGAAGTGATCCGGTTCCGCGCTCGTCGAACCGGAGGGCACGACTCATCCTTTTTTATCCGCACATCAACCGGGGAACGCCTATGAACACACGCATCCAGACACTGCACGACGATGCGGCCGCGCCCGCGATCGCCGCTCACAACCGCTGGCTGCAACTCGGTCTCGGCCTGCTCTGCATGATGTCGATTTCCAGCCCGCAATACGTGTGGACGCTGCTGACCAAACCGCTGTCGGCGAAGCTCGGCGTGCCGCTGCCCGAGTTGCAGGTCACGTTCTCGCTGCTCATCATCCTGCAGACGTTCTTCTCGCCGTTTCAGGGCAAGCTGATCGACCGCTTCGGTCCGCGCCTGCTGATTTCGCTCGGCACCGTCATGTCGGGCCTGAGTTGGGTGCTCTCGTCGATGGCCGCGAGCACATCGATGCTGTATCTCACCTACGGTCTCGTGGGCGGGCTCGGCACGGGCATCGTGTATGTCGGCGTGGTCGGGCTGATGGTGCGCTGGTTCCCCGACCGGCGCGGCTTCGCGGCGGGCGCGGTGGCCGCGGGCTACGGCATGGGCGCAATCGTGACGACGTTCCCGATCTCGGCCTCGCTGGCGGCGCGCGGTCTCGATGCGACGCTGTGGATCTACGGCATCGCGTTCGCGGTCGTGGGCTTCGTCGCATCGCAAGGCTTGCGCGTGCCGCGTGACGAAGCGCCGGCGAAGGCATCGGCGGTGGCGGTATCGAACGTGCCGAATCTGCGTCCTTCGCAAATGATGAAGTCGCCGCTCTTCTGGCTCATGTTCGCCATGATGACGATGATGTCCACCTCGGGCCTCATGGTCACATCGCAGATGGCGACCTTCGCGGCGGACTTCGGCATCACGAAGGTCGTCGTGTTCGGCATGGCCGCGCTGCCGCTCGCGCTGACCATCGACCGCTTCACCAACGGACTCACGCGCCCGCTGTTCGGCTGGGTCTCCGACAAATTCGGCCGTGAAAACACGATGTTCTTCGCCTTTGCGCTCGAAGGCGTGGCGATGGCGCTGTGGCTCCTGACGCGTGACAACGCCGTCTTCTTCGTGCTGCTCTCGGGCGTCGTCTTCTTCGGTTGGGGCGAAATCTTCTCGCTCTTCCCGTCCACCTTGACGGATACCTTCGGCACGCGCCACGCCACCGAAAACTATGGCTGGCTGTATATCTCGCAGGGCATCGGTTCGATCTTCGGCGGACCGCTCGCGGCGCTCTTGCATCAGCACGCGGGAAGCTGGGTGCCGGTGTTCAGCGTCGGGATCACGCTCGACATCGTGACGGCCGTGCTCGCGATGTTCGTGCTGAAGCCGATGCGGGCGAAGTTTCTCCAAAGAGCCGGCGCTTGAATGCTCGAATCGTGCGCGGCGCTAAAGCCGGAACTGCTGCCGCAGCGCCGTTGCGAGCAGATCGATGGCCTCGGTTGCGCGTCCGGTGTCACCGCGCATCAACACCACCTCGTGATCGGCTACATGCGCAAGACCGTCGATCACGCGCATGTCCGCGGTGACTCTTGCCCGGTCGAGCAGCGTCACCGCGAGCCCTGATTCGACGCACGCCTTGATGACCTGCGTCGATGCGCTGTCGAGCACGACTCGCCACTTGCGCCCCGCGGCTTCCAGTGCGTCTGTCATCGCCAAACGATAGGGACACGGCTCGGCGTACAGCGCCAATGGAACCGGACGTGACTCGTCGAGCGCGAACGTCGGACTGCCGACCCAGACGGGCGTCGTCAGCGTCAATACGTTCGCCGATCTGCTTCGGTGCGCGGGCTGAACGAAGATCGCCAAGTCGAGCTTGCCGCGCGCGATCTGATCCCGCAGCTTGAAGCTCGGCGCGGTCTTCACTTCGAGCACCACGTCGGGCCAGCTCGTCGCGAAGTCCGGCAGGATGTCATGAATCACATGAGCAGCGTATTCGTCGGGGATGCCGAGCACGACGCGGCCCGCCAGCCGTTTGCCCTTGATCTCGTCGATTATCCGGTCGTGAGCCGCCAGCAACTCGCCCGTGCTCGCCAGCAACCGTTTGCCCAACACGGTCAGCGTGACCGACTGATTGTCCCGCTCCAGCAATCTGCCGCCCGCAGCGGCTTCCAGACGCTGAATGTGAAGGCTCACCGCCGCCGGACTTCGGTTGACGTGCTCGGCCGCCGCCCGGAAGCGCCCCAGCCGCGCTATCGCGTGAAAGGTCCGCAGCAGTTCGATGTCTAGCACTGTGCTCATCGTGTGATCCCGGGTGGTTTAGCATTGTTGAACGACCGGATCAGTATATTTTGATTTTCGAATCCACGGCGGCGCGCTAGTGTGGATGCATGGCGAGAACATGCACAGACCAGCCCGTGCCGGGACGGAGCCCCATGCCGCTGCCTTTTCTCGAAGCGGCAATGGTGCTCACCTGGAGTTCGGGCTTCATCGGAATGCGGTTCTCGGCGGACTATGCGCCGGTCTATCTGGTGACGTTGTGGCGGTTCATCGCGCTGTCCATCGGCTTGTTTCCGTTTGTGGCGCGGGAGATGCGGCATGCGCCCAAGTCTGTTCTGATCCGGCAATCATGCATCGGCGCATTGGCGATGGCCGGCTATCTTGCGGGCGTCGCGGGTGGCGTGCAGCTTGGCGTGCCCGCCGGTCTCGCGGCCCTCATCGCGGACTTGTTGCCTGTCGGCGTGGTGCTGATTACCACGTGTCTCTTTCGCCAGCGCAGCCCGGCTGTCGTGTGGGCCGGATTAGGGCTCGGTCTTGCCGGGACGCTGATCGTCTGTCGCGATGCCCTTTCTCTCGGCAGCGCGCCCGCATGGGCCTATGGACTGCCGGTCGCGGGGATGCTATCGCTCGCGGCGGGCACCGTCTGGCAGCAACGTTCTTCGCACTGCGGCACCCTGACTCCGCTCGGCATGCTCTGGCTGCAGAGCTTGGTGTCGTGCCCGATCTTTCTCGCGTTGCAAGCATCTCAAGGCCGCATTGCACCGATGCTGTCCGCCGGTTTCGCGGCGAGCGTCGCGTGGAGCGTCATCTTCGCGACGCTCGGCGGATGCGGTCTTTACTGGGCGTGTCTGCGCCGGACATCGTCTGCTCGCGTGACGAGCGTTCTGTTCCTCAGCCCGCCCGTCACGCTGATCTGGGCATGGGCGATGTTTCGCGAGCCGCTATCGTGGCTGATGGCTCTCGGCACGGTGATTTCCGGCGCGGGAATACTTCTTGTCGTCAATCGCAGCAGCGCCGATGGCGGCTAGCGCGGGATTCGTGCGGCCCGCCCGCAAAGGCGAGCCATTCGACGCACGCGCGTGCAACCCGCGTCAGGCGAGCACAGGCGCCTTCCGCTTGCCCGCGCCTTGCTCATACGCATAGGCCAACGCGAGCAAGGCGCCTTCGTCCCACTGGCGGCCCACGAAGATGAGGCCGAACGGCGAGCCCGACGCGTAATAACCCGCCGGCACCGCGACGCCCGGCAGACCCGCGATATTGATCTCGCCCACGGTCGTTTCCTGAATGGTGTCCTTGCCGTGTAGCGGCGGAAGCTCGCAACGCATCTGCGGGAAGACGAGCGCGTCGAGCCGTTGCTCGTCGAACACCTTGTCGAAGATACGCAGATAGCGCGCCTTCAGTGCGACGAATTCGGGCATCTCCGGCGGCAGCGACGGATTCGCCAGCGCGGCCTTGAAATCCGCCAGGTTATGCATGAAGTTCAACACGCCGTCCGGACCGAATGCGTCTTCGTCCTGCGTGGCCTGCGCGAACTCCGCGAAGGTCTTCAGCGCCGCGCCCTTGCCGAGCCGTTCGAGATACTTCTCGACATCGTAGGGAATGGATTCGAGACCGCGCGCATCGAAATTGGCCAGCGGCGCAGTCGTCTTGCGCAAATCGGCGAAGCCCGAGCCTTGAAACGGATCGTCGATCAGCGTCGCGCCGAGCGATACCAGTTCGCCCTTCGCACGCTCGTACAACGCGGCGGCTTCGTCGGAAAGCGGCTGATTGCGCCACCCGGGACCGTAGAGCCCGATGCGTTTGCCCCGCAGCGCGTTGCCGTCCAGCGCGGCCGCATAGCCGCCTTCCGGTTGCCGGCCCACGCTCGCGAGCGTCTTCGGGTCTTCGCTCGTGTAGCCGGCGAGCACGTCGAGACACAGCGCGGCGTCTCTCACGTTGCGCGCGATCGGCCCGACGACATCGCGGTTGCCCGACAACGGCACCACGCCCGCATTCGGCACCAGACCGATGGTCGGTTTGATGCCCACGAGATCCTGCGCCGATGCGGGATTCTGGATCGATCCGCCGGTTTCCTCGGCGAGCCCGAGCACCGCCATGCCCGATGCCACCGCCGACGCCGTGCCCGCGCTGCTGCCGCCCGGCACGCGGTCGCGCATTGGGACATTGATCGTGGGGCCCGCCCAGCTATCGTTGGCGTGCGAGCCGGTGTGGCTCAGGATCGGCACGTTCGTCTTGCCGAGCAGAATCGCGCCCGCACGACGCATGCGCGCGACGACCGGCGCATCGCGCTCGGGCATCAGATCGACGCCGCCCGTCTTGCTGTACAGCTTCGACCATCCCGCGGTGGTCGGGAAGCCGACCATGTCCATCGGGTCCTTGATGACGACCGGCACGCCCGCGAGCGGCCCCAATAATTCACCGGCCGTGCGCCGTTCGTCGATGCTGCGGGCATCGTCGAGCGCCGCCGGATTCAGAAAGATCAGCGCGTTATAGGTGCCGTTATGGCGCTCGATCCAGTCGAAGCAGGCCCGCGCCAGTTGCTCGGCCGTGAACTTGCCGCGCTTGAATCCGTCCTGCACGCTCTCGACCGTGAGGTTGACGAGATCGATGTCGATCGCACTGCGTGTTTCCATTCGATGCCCCCGTTGAGTTGCCCGGTTTGTCAGAGTTGAACGCCGCGCGTGAGCGCACCATCGACGACGATGTTCGCGCCGCTCACGAAGCTCGCCGCCGGACTCGCAACGAACGCCACCGCATTCGCGATCTCCTGCGGCTTGCCCATGCGGCCGGTCGGATTGAGCGCCAGCGCGCGTTCGAACAGCGCCGGATCGTTGTGCTCGATCCAGTCCCACACGCCGCCTTCGAAGTACACGTTGCCCGGCGAAACCGTGTTCGCGCGAATTCCCTTCGATGCGAGTTGATTCGCGAGCCCCTGCATGTAATGCACGAGCGCGGCCTTGAAGACGCCATAAGGTCCCGCAGCGAAGTCGATCTCGCGTCCCGATACGCTCGAAATCGCGACGATCGAAGCGGCCTTGCTCGCGGTGAGATGCGGCATGGCGGCATCGACGAGATTGACCGTGCCGAGCAGATCGGTCTCGAACTCCTTGCGCCACGATTCGATGTCGTTGCCGATAGCAAGCGCGCTCACGTTGGACACGAGGATATCGAGCCCGCCCCACTCCGCACCCACGCGCTCGACCCACGCCTTGAGCGCCGCGCCATCCGACACATCGACGGCCGCGCCCGATGCCCGAGCGCCGCTCAGTTCGGACAGCGCGCTCGCAGTCGCCGCGACGCTGGCCGCGTCGCGTGCGCAAATGGCCACGTCGGCGCCCTCGGCAGCCAGCGTCCGCGCAATCGCGAGACCGATGCCCTTGGTTCCGCCGGTGACGATCGCCTTCAAGCCCTTCAGTTGCAGGTCCATGTTCGTCGCTCCTTTGTACGTCGATGAAAATGGCGGCACGACGCGCTCACTCCCGGTCGCGCCCGTCCTCCGTTGAAAGTCCGCGCGCGATCTGCAGGACTTCGCCCGCCTGAATGACGGAGTGGCAGATATCGTCGATGGTCACGCGCTTTTCCATCGCCTGCGCGCGCAGCATGTCGTATGCTTCGCGCTCGCTCACGCGATGCATGATCATCAAAATGTTCTTGGCTTCCTGCAGATGCCGGCTGTCGAGCAGCTTCTGTTCGAGCCTCGCGATGCGTTGCGTATGCTGACGCGCGCGCCTCGCGTGATAGAGCGCCATCACCACGGTGGACAAGAGACCGGAGGCGCGAATGGGCGTCGTGACGATGCCGTCCGATCCCAGCTTGATGGCCTGATCGATGAACGTCGGGTTCTCATACGCCACCACGCAGATGACGGGCGGCGCATCCGGACCGCTCCACTCGCCCTTCGGCGCACGCTCTTCGGGCAGCAACGCGCGAAACACCAGATCGGTCTTCTCGGGCAGCGTGTCCGTGGGCGGCCAGCATCGCTCCACCTGAAAGCCCATGCGCCTCAGATGATTCGTGAGCGTCAGTCCGTCATCGTCATCGGGATGAAACACGACGACGCGCGCATTGCGCTCGAGAATCGAACCCGTCAGGCTTCGCTGGCCTCTGTCTGTTCGCGCGCTCACGTCAGTACTCTCGCGTGCTCAGCTTCGTGACCCAGTCCCCGAGCGTCTGACGCGTCATGTAGGGATCGGGGCCGACGGCGAACTTGGACTCGCGCAGGATCGTGAACTGGCCGTCGGCATTCGCGCGGCCGATGCGCGGATACAGCGCCATGTGATGATTGACCGGATCGATACGCACGCGGCCTTGCGGCGCAGCGTATTCCGAGCCGAGCAGATGCGGCATGATCGCGCCGATCTCGTCGGAGCCCGAGCGCGCGTAGGCCTCGGCGAACATGTGCATCTGATAGTACGCGGCCTCCCAGTTCATGTCGGTCGGCGTATCGGAGCCGTAGCGCGACTGATGATGCGCCACCGCGCGATGATTCTCTTCCGTGTCGATGCTCTGAAAATACGGCGCCGCCGTGATGTGCCCCGCCGCGATGCCACGCTGCATCGCGTGGATTTCCGTCTCCGATGTGTTCAGGCTGCCGATCGGCATGCGCGACGGATCGAAGTCCGCGTGCGCGTAGGCATCGTAGAGATACGGCACGGTCGCGCCGATGACCGTGCTGAAGATCCAGTCCGGCGACTTGCGCCGGATGTCCGCGACGACCTGTTCGAACTGCTCGCGCGTGGCGTCGAGCGAAAGATAGCGTTCGCCGAGGATCGCGCCTTCCGGATGCTGAAGCAGCAGCTCCTGCATGGTGCGGTTGCATTCGTACGGATAGACATAGCTCGAACCGACGAAATACACGCGCGCGCCGAACGTCTCCGTCATGAAGTCCGCGAGTTGCACGCCGTTCTGATTGGGCGACGCGCCGCTGTAGATGATGTTGTCCGAATACTCGAAGCCCTCGTACATCTGCGCGTAAATCAGCAGACGGTTGTGCTTTTCGACGACGGGCAGCATCGCCTTGCGGCTCGTCGATGTGTATCCGCCGAAAATCGTATTGACGCCGTCCTTCACGATCAGACGCTCCGCAAGCTCGCGGAACGCAGCCGGATCGGACGCGGGATCGTAGTGGACGGCGACGAGCTCGCGCCCGCCTATGCCGCCGCGCGCATTGATCTCTTCGACGGCGAGGCGCGCACCACGCCATTGAGACTGCTCGAGCAACGCGGTCGAGCCGCTCGTCGAGCACAACAGGCCCACTCGGATGGGATCGGACAAAGCCATTTCGTGACACGCTCTCGAATGCGCGCGGAACGGCGGCCCCGCGCGTGATACCAACTGCTCTGGATTCGTCTGACTGACGCGTTATTTGAGGTAGTGCTTGGCGACCATTGCGCCAACCGTATATTTTGGATCGACAAAATTGCCCAGTCGAACCTTGCCGACCTGACTCAGCATCATGTACGCGTCCCACTTGTCGAAGCCGTATTCCGCGGCCATCCACAGCACGAGTTCACGGTACGCGATGCGCGTCGCGTCTTCCAGCGGCCGCGCGCTGCCGATGCTCATCAGCGCATCTTCGTTTTCGAGGCGCGGCCAGTCGATCTGCCACTTCTTGATGAGATCGACGCGCACGGTCGTCGTGCTCTGATATTCGACGGCCGTGCCGCAGACTTCGCCGTCGCCCTGACAGGCGTGTGCATCGCCGATGAACAGCCGTCCGCCCGGCGAGCGCACCGGCAAGTACGTGATGCTGCCCGGCCCCATGTCGGGCACGTCCATGTTGCCGCCGTGATTGTCGGGGGTGAGCGAATTGATCGAATCGATTTCGGGTGAAAGACTCAGCGTGCCGATATGCGGCTTGTACGGCAGCGTGTTGCGTTTGCTCCAGTACACGTTTTCTTCGTCGATCTTGATCTTGCGCACCACTTCGGGCAGCGGCTCGTTCAGGAGCGCGGTGTAGTCCGTGCCCGTCAATCCGCCGAAGTTCGGGATCATGCAGCAGAAGCCGTGCGGATCGTCGCCGCGCGGCGCCATCTTTTCGATGTAGACGGCGACCACATCGCCCTTCTCCGCGCCCTCGATCATGATCGGCCCGTTCTGCGGATTGAGGAACGGCACCTGCAGCACTTGCGACGGCTTGTCCGTCTCCTCCCTGATCTTGCCTTCGAACGCGTCGCGCGTTTCCACGACGACGCGATCGCCGGGCTTCACATGCAAGACCGGCTGCGAGTACGGGCCGATCGTGTAGTGATACGTCTTCTGCATTTCCTCGGTCAGATGGTGCTCCACCGGCTCGCGATCGGCGCCGACGCCACGCTTCATCATGATCGAGTCTTCAAGCCATTTCATGTTTCGTCTCCGTCACAGTGCCAGATACTGGCGAATCAGTTGTTCGTCCGCGAGCTGCGCGGGGCTCAGCGTCTCGACGATGCGGCCCTTGTCCATCACGCAGCAGCGCGTCGCGATGCGTTCGACCATCCCCATGTCCTGCTCGACCAGCACCACGCCGATGCCCGTTTCACGCGCGATCTGCTGAAGCGTCTCGCCGATCAGATCGACGATCGATGGCTGGATGCCTTCGGACGGCTCATCGAGCAATACCACTTTCGGCGAACTGATGAGCGCCCGCGCGATCGCAAGCTGCTGCTGTTCGCCGCCGCTCATGGTTCCGGCCTTCTGCTGGTAGCGCTTCTTCAGGATCGGAAAATAGCCGACCACCTTGTCCTTCATCTGCGCCGCCTGCGCGCGATTCGCCTGCGCGCCGACCTGCAGGTTTTCCGCGACCGTCAACGCGCCGAAAATCTCGCGGCCTTGCGGCACGTAGCCCATGCCCTTCTGCGCGCGAACATACGGCTTTTCGTGGCCGATGGAATCGCCATCGAGTTCGATGCTCCCCGCATCGAGATCGATCAGCCCGATCAACGCGCGCATCAGCGTCGTCTTGCCGACGCCGTTGCGCCCGATGAGCGCCAGCACTTCGCCCGCCCCGACGCTCAACGACACGCCGTTGAGCACGCGTCCGCCGCCGTATCCCGCTTCCACGCCCGACACTTGAAGCAACGCGCTCATTTCTTCTTCCCCAGATAGACTTCCGCGACATCGTCGCGTGCGAGGATTTCGTCGAGCGGGCCATCGGCGAGCAGGCTTCCTCCGTGCAACACCGTCACGCGCGACGCGATCTGCTTGACGAAGGTCATGTCGTGCTCGACCACCATCATCGTGAGACCCGCAGCCGACAGACGCTTGATGAGCTCGCCGGTCGCATGGGTTTCCTCGACGGACATGCCGGCGACGGGTTCATCGAGAAAGAGCAGCTTCGGACGCAGCGATACGGCCATCGCGATTTCGAGCCATTGCTTCTTGCCGTGCGACAGATTGCGCGCGAGCACATGTTCCTCGTTTTTCAGCATGAAGCGCTGCAAGAGTTCATCGAGGCTTTCGGGGCGGTCGTCCTTCGCGCGATGCAGCGACAGTTGCAAGTGCTGACGCACGCTCAGGTCCGGGAACACGCCGGGAATCTGGAACTTGATGCTCATGCCCATGCGAATGCGTTCGTGCGGCAGCACATGACTCATGTCCTGGCCGAGAAACATCACGCTGCCTTCCGACGGCCGGTGCTCCCCCGTGATGAGCTTGAAGAACGTGCTCTTGCCCGCGCCGTTCGGCCCGATCACGCAGCGAATCTCGCCTGCATCGATGCGGAAGTCGATGCCGTTGATGACGTGCGCGCCGCCGAAGTGCTTCTTGAGTCCGCGCGTTTCCAGCAGCGTGGTCATGACTTGCCCTCCTCCCGTTTGAGACATGCGCCGCCGCGAGGCGCATCCTGACCCGCGCGGCCCTGCATGCGCCGCAGATGCCGCGCGACGAACGGCAGCAGACCTTCCGGCGCCGCGAGCACGACGATCAACAGGATCGCGCCGAGCAGGATCAGCGCGTACTGGCTGCCGTACACCGCGAGATTCTGCGAAAGCCACACGAGGAGCGCCGTGCCGAGAATGGTCCCGCCGATGCTCTTTCTGCCCGACGTCGCCACCCAGATCACAGGCATGGCGGCGGACGTGAGGCCCATCGTCGAGGGCGTGATGTAGGAGCCCCAGATCGTGTACAGGGCGCCCGACAATCCGCCGAGCGCGCAGCCGAGCACGAACACGAGCAACTGATGCCGGCGGATATCGACGCCCAGCATCTCGGCGCGCTGCGGATTCTCGCGAATGGCGATGAGCGTGAGGCCGAACGTGCCGTCGAGCAGCTTGCGCATCGCGGCATAGACGACGATCAGCAGAATCAGCACGAGGTAGTAGAAGCTTGCGTTTTCCAGCGTGAGCGGTCCGCCCGGCCAGGGAACCGTGAGCGGCGGCATGCCGCCCATGCCGTTGTAGCCGTTCAGGCGCGCTTCGCCGATCGCCCATTGCGGACCGGCCGTCTGCGACATGAACGTTTCGAGCACGAGCGTCACCGACAACGTGACGATGCCGATGAACACGCCCTTGATGCGGCCATAGAAGATCATGTAGCCGATCAGCGCCGCCGCGACGATGCTCACCACCAGTCCCGCGCCGAGACCGAGCCACGAATCGAACCAGGCATCGCCGTAATTCAGCGTGAAGATGCCGTAGCTGTAGCCCGCCAATCCGAAGAAGGCGGTCTGCCCGAAGGACAGGATGCCGCCATAGCCCCACATTGCGGCGAGGCCGACCGCGCCGAACGCCCACAACAGGCAGTACGCGAGATTGCCGCTCGTGGTGGCATCCACGACGAGCGGCAGCGTGAGCGCCACGAGCCAGGGCACGTAGTGCGCCGCGCGAGTCGTGGCGCTCGCGGGAGATAGCCGCGAAGGCTCTTTCGTTTGCTTCACATTGCCTCCTAGCGCGCGCGGGAAAAGAGGTTGCCGAGACCTTGCGGCATCAGCCGGATCACGACGATGACCGTCACCAGCAAGCCGATCTGCCCGAACAACTGACCATACGAGGCCGTGAGCGCGGTCTGGATGACGGCGAGCACGGCCGCGGCGGGCGTCGTCCCCGCGATCACGTTCGCGCCGCCGACGACCACCGACACGAACGCCTGCACGATGAAGTTGCTGCCCATCGTCGGCACGGCGGTCATAGTCGGCGCATAGAGGGCGCCGGTCAGCCCCGCGAGTCCCGCGCCGAGCGCGAACGTCAGCGTATAGAGACGGTCCGTGCGCAGGCCAAGACATTGCGCGATGCTGGCGTTCTGGATCGTCGCGCGGGCGCAGACGCCGTAGTTCGTCTTGAAGAACAGCAGATAGAGCGCGAACAGGATGGCCAGGGCGATGCCGGGCAGCACGGCGCGGTACGTCGAAAACGAATAATCGCCGAGCGAGAACGATCCGAACGGCGTGCCGATGCCTTCTATCGAAGGTCCGGCGACGAGCAGCATGGTCTGCTGCACGATGAGGCTGATTGCCCACGTCGCCACGACGGAATCGAACAAGCGGTCGTACAAGTGGCGAATCACGAGCCGCTCGATCACCACGCCCGCGAACGCCGCCGCGAGCGCCCCGAGCAGCATGGCGAGAGGAAGCGGCAAGCCGCGCTTGGCCGCGATGATCGTCACGTAGGCGCCGCACATGATGAACTCGCCATGCGCGAGATTGATGACGCCCATCATGCCGAAGATGACCGCGAGACCGAGCGCCGCGAGCACCAGATAGGCGAAGCTGTCGCCGAACTGATAGACGAGCGAATAGAGAACCGAAAAGGTGGCCATGCATGCTCCACGTTCAAGAGACCTGCGCGCGCCCGTCATGTGCGGCGCGCGCGCCGGCCCGGATCAGGACGATCAAGACTTCTTGGGCAGGTTCGACGGCGTGTACTGGCGATGATCCGGCTTGTTGGGCAGATCGCAGCCCACCTTGCCGAGCCAGTACGGCTGGACGTCGTCCCAGACCTTCGGAATATCGACCGAGTGATCGTCCTTCACATGCACGAGGTAAATGGTGTGGCTCGCGTGATGGCTCTTCGGGTCCATGCACACCTTGCCCTGCGCGCCTTCCGTGCAGATGCCGCTTTCGAGCGCCTTGCGCACCGCGTCCTGATTCGTCGTCTTGGCTTTTTCGACGGCTGCCTTGTAGAGATAGATGGCGTCGTACGCGTTCGCTGCTTCCTGATTGATGTACGGCTCGTTCGGGAACTTCGCGTGGAAGCGCTTCTTGAAGTCGTTGCTGGCGGGCGTATCGACTTCTTCGACGTAGTTCGCCGTCACGTACATGTCCTTCAGCGCAGGCGGTTTGAAGCGCTTGTGCTCGTACGCCTGACCGACGTTGACCGAACTCGCCATCGGCAGATTCAGATGTGCCGACGCCTGCTGCTCGTAGTACGACGCCTGATTCGCGCCGACCAGCAACGTCACCACGAAGTCGGGCTTCGCCTTCTGGATGTTCTGGATCGTCTGTCCGAACTGCGATACCGACAGCGGAATGAATTCCTCGCCGGCCATCGTGCCGCCGTTCTCCTTGACGATGTTGCGGACCCACTCGGCGGAAATCTGCCCGAAGTTGTAGTCGGCGGCGATGGTGTACACCTTCTTGCCGTACTTCTGCATCATCCACGGGATCAGCGTCGAGAATTGCTGTTCGGGCACGGCGCCCGTGACGAACGTGTTGGTATCGCACACGCCGCCTTCGTACTGATTGTCGTACCAGTAAAGCTGTTTCGCGCGGTCCATGATCGGCCGAATCGCTTCGCGAGATGCGCTCGAGAATGCGCCGAAGATCACATCGGGCTTGTCGGTCTGAACGAGACGCCGTGCCAGTTCCTGGAACTTGGTGTTGTCGGATTGCGTGTCGTAGGCGATCAGCGAGACCGGACGTCCGAGGATGCCGCCCTTCGCGTTGATCTCATCGACTGCGAGTTGCGTGGCGTGAATTTTCGGAATGGTCGCCAGTGCGAAGTTTCCCGAGGCATCTTCCAGCAGGCCGATCTTCACGGGATCGGCGGCACTCGATGCGAGCGAAGTCAGTGCAAGTCCTGCGGTAAGGGCGAGACGCATCCAGCCCGACGGCTTCAGCAACATGCGGATTCTCCAGAAATGAGCGCTAGAACAGGGGGAAAAACGCGGACAAAAAAAAGCCCCCTGACGAACCGCGGGTTCGTCAGGGGGCTTCTGTGCCGGATCCTCGGGCGGACATCTTTGTCAGGCCGCGAGGTATGGAGCCCAGTCTAATGCGTCAAATTTTTCCTTGTCAACGGTGGACAAAAATCGCCGGATGGCCGAAATCGCACGCGCGGCACAGGCGCCGGTGAAGCGGCGGGCCGGACGATATGCATAAATCCTATTCCGGATAGCCCCTGAATCCGCCGAAAGTCCGCTTCTATACTGGCATTCCATACCTTCACGAGGAGACGAAACGATGTTGATGGACGCCAAGGACTCGGTCTACAGTCCGACACAGGACGACCTGATTTTTCCGCAAGAACCGACGTTTTCGAGTTCCGCCGAGGAACGCCGCTATCGCAAGGAGCATCTCGCGGCCGCGTGCCGGATCTTCGCGCGTCATGGCTTCAGCTTCGGCTTCGGAGGCCATCTGACGGTGCGCGATCCCGAGCATCCGGAGCTTTTCTGGACCAATCCGATGTGCGTGCCGTGGTCGCGCACGAAGACATCGCAACTGGTGCTCGTCGATCATTCGGGCACGGTGATCGAAGGCAAGTACGCCGTGAATCGCGCGGGCTATGTGCTGCATTCGGCGATTCACGCGGAGAACCCCGACATCATCGGCTCGTGTCACGCGCATACCGTCAACGGCGACGCCTGGGCCGCGATGGGCAAGCCGCTCGACTACGTGACGCAGGACGCGTGCATGTTCTACGGCAGCCATACGGTGGTGCGCGATGGCGCGGGCAAGGTGCCGGTCGCGAATGAATCGGGCAATCCGATCGCGCGCGCCTTCAACGATCACAAGGCCATCATCCACCAGAATCACGGGCTGCTGACCGCGAGCCGTCACAGTATCGACGATGCCGTGTGGACGTTCATCGCGCTCGATCATTGCTGCAGGATGCAACTGCTGATGGACGCGGCCGAGTCGCGCCCGATCGAGATCGATCCGGAGTTCGCGGAGTATTCGCATCGCCATCTGGGCAATTCGTTCATCAGCTGGCTGCATTTCCAGACCATGCTCTACGAAATCAACGAGCAGGAGCCGGATTACCTCGACTGACCCATCGGTGTGCGAGGTACGGCGGCGGCATGCGCCATGTCGCAACTTGCCCGCGCATGCCGCCCGAGAGCGCTCAAGAAAATCTATATTGGAGACACGCATGGACGCGCTATATGGCGAAGAAGCCGTCAGACAGACGGACATGAGCCGCACTTACTACCGAGCCTACTGGCGGCTGTTGCCGCTATTGCTGATCTGTTATCTCGTTGCCTATCTCGACCGCGTCAACGTTGGCTTTGCGAAACTGCAGATGCTCGACGCACTGCGTTTCGACGACGCGATCTACGGCCTCGGCTCGGGCATCTTCTTCGCGGGCTACTTCTTCTTCGAGGTGCCGAGCAACCTCATCATGCGCCGTGTCGGCGCGCGTAAGTGGATCGCCCGCATCATGCTGACGTGGGGCGTCATCTCGGCGGCGATGATCTTCGTGCAGACGCCGATGCAGTTCTACATCGCGCGCTTTCTGCTCGGCGCCGCCGAAGCCGGTTTCGCGCCCGCGATCATGTATCTGCTCACGCTGTGGTTTCCGGCCCGCTATCGCGGCCGCGCGATGTCCATCTACGTGATGGGCGCGCCGCTCGCGTTCGTCGTCGGCGGTCCGATCTCCGGCTACATCCTGCATGCATTCTCCGGCAACGCGCATATGGCTGCGTGGCAATGGCTTTTTCTGATCGAAGCGATTCCGGCCGTCGTGCTCGCGTTCGTCGTGCTTGCCTTTCTTGATGACGATCCCGCGCGCTCGCGATGGATCAGCGAGGACGAGCGCTCGAACGTGCTGGCCGAAATTCGCGCGGAGAACGCCGGCAAGATCGATCATCCGAGCGTGCGCGCGTTTCTCGCCAACCGGAAGCTGTGGTGGTTCTGCGCTATCTTCTTCTGCCTCATCATGGGCCTCTACGCGCTCGGCTTCTGGATGCCCTCGCTCATCAAGCGCAGCGGCGTGACCGATCCGTTGTCCATCGGCCTGTATTCGGCGGTGCCGAACGTCGTGGCGGCGATCGCGCTGTTCGTGTCGAATCGCAGCGCCGACCGCACCGGCGGACGCCGCGCGCATTTCGCCCTCTTCATGCTGATCGGCGCGGTGGGACTGGCCACGAGCATGTGGCTTTCGGCAGGCCCGATCATGACGACGCTCTGTCTGTCGATCGCGGCGGCGGGCGTCTATTCGTGCGTCGCGCTCTTCTGGGCGCTGCCGACGAGCCTCTTCGTCGGCGCATCGGTCGCGGCGGCGCTCGCGTTCATCAATTCGGTCGGGAATATCGCGGGCTTCGTATCGCCTTATCTCGTCGGCATGCTCAATGTGATGGTCGGTCACGCGGAAATCGGCATGTACGTGATCTCCGCGTTTCTCGTGCTCGGCGCGGCGATGACCATGCGTCTGCCGAAGACGCTCGACGACAAGTGAAACGCCGGCTCAGGCGGCCCACGGCGGCCGCTTGAGCCTTTCCGTCACGTAGTCGATGAACGCCCGCACACGCGGATGCAGCGACGAGTCGCGCGGATACAGCGCATAGATCGCGGTTTCGTCCTTCGGCTGGAAGTCGGTCAAGAGCGGCACGAGCATGTTGCTGCGAATCGACGGAAGCACCATATGCTCGGCCATGCGCGTGATGCCGACGCCAGCGAGGCACATGTACACCGAGCTCACGCCGCTGCTCGTCTGAAAGTTGCCGTCGATGAGCATGGACGTGCGCTCGCCATCGACCATGAAGGGCCAATGGTTGAGATGATCCATCGGCGGCTCCCACATCAGGCAATTGTGGTTGACGAGATCCGCCGGCACCGAAGGCACGCCGTGCCGCGCGATATACGAAGGCGACGCGGTCACGACGCGCTGCAGATGACACAGCTTGCGGCTGACGAGATTCGAGTCCTGCAGGCTTCCCATGCGGATCGCGACATCGAATCCTTCGCCGATCACATCCGCGAGCGTATCCGACAGCGACAGGCGCACCCGCAGGCCGGGATAGCGCTCCAGAAAGCCCGGAATGAGCGGCACGATCTGATCCATGCCGAACGAAGTCGCCACCGTCACGCGGATACTGCCGGTCATGTGCTGACCCGCGCGCGCGAGTTGGGCTTCGCCGGTGTCGATGTCGTCGAGAATGCGCTTGCACAGCGCGAGATATTCGTTGCCTTCCTGCGTGACCTGCAGACTGCGCGTCGAGCGCCTGAGCAGCGCGACGCCGAGGCGCTTTTCGAGCGCCGAGACCGCGCGGCTGACATACGGCTGCTGAAGGTTGAGCATGAGCGCCGCAGCGGTGAATCCGCCGGTTTCCGCGACGGCCTTGAAAATCCTCATTTCGACGAGGCGTTCGTCCTTCATGTACTCGGTGCGGCCTAAGCGATGATCAACCAGCGATCTTAGCCAGCGGCTGCTTACTTCTATATCGGGAGTTGCACGGGTATGGATTCCCGGCCGATTCGAGCGGCTCGAGCACGGGCTCGCGACCTCAGAAACCGTCTCGCCAACCGTCTTCAGACGGTGCTCGCCGCGCGCTTCACGCCGTTTCCGACCAAAAGACCCAAGTCGTAAGCGCGTTCGAGCGCGCGCCCGAGTTCCTCGACGCGACACATGCGGATGTCCGCGCTCGGCTTGCCGATCGGATCGAACGATTGAATGCCTAGCTCGTCGCGCGCGATTGTCAACAGCGGCTCCCAATGAGCTTCAGTCTTGTTGCGGTAGGTCATGGTTTGCGCTCCTTTCTCTTGCATTTGTTACTTAACAAGCTTAGGAGCGCGAGCCCCCGTTACCTGCGACGGATCGCCGCGATTCGAATGTCGTCTCTAGAAATCGTCATTGCGCCGCGAAACAATAGCGCGCTTTTTGCCGCCACTGCTCTTGAAAGCAGAACGCGGCGTTTCAGAATCCGAATCGATGTGGGCATTCCGGCACGTACTGCGTGCTTTTGCGAACGCACATCCATTCGGTCAGCGAATCATGGAGCCGTTGCCTATGATTGATCTCAGGCCGGTTCCAGCTCATCGTCAAAGGACAAGGAGTCGTTCACATGAAAGCTCCTCAACGTTTGGCACGAATCGAGTTGATGGCGCCGTTGTCAGGCGTGATGGTCCAACTCGACACCGTGCCCGATCCAGTTTTCGCGCAGAAGATGGTCGGCGACGGCGTATCGATCGATCCCACTTCGGACGAATTGCTCGCCCCGCTCTCGGGGACAGTCACGCAGCTGCATCGAGCGGCGCACGCGGCGACGATCACCGGCGAAAGCGGTCTCCAGGTGCTGATCCACATCGGCCTCGACACCGTGATGCTGCGCGGGGAAGGCTTCACGCCGCTCGTCAAGGAAGGCGACACCGTCACGACCGGCCAGCCGCTGATCCGCTTCGATCCGGTCGTCGTCGGCGCGCGGGCCGTGAGCCTGCTCACGCAGATGGTCATCGCCAACGGTGAGCTCGTGACCCGCTACGTGCCCGCCACGGGCCTCGTCACGGCGGGCAAGGACGTCGCGTTGACGGTCGAATTCGTCGGCGCCGCCGCGGACGACGCGAGCGGCGGCCCAGCAGGCGCCATCCGGTCAGACGAAATCACGCTGCCGAATCCGCAAGGCCTGCACGCGCGGCCCGCTGCGGTATTTGCCGCCGAAGCCAAGAAATACAAATCCGACATTCGCGTCCTGCGCGGCGACGACAGCGCGAACGCGAAATCCGTCGTCGCGCTGATGGCGCTCGCGACGAGCTTCGGCGACAAATTGCGCGTCGAGGCCGCCGGCCCCGATGCCGGTGAAGCCGCCGCCGCGCTCGCGCGCCTGCTCGCGTCGGGCTCGGGCGAAAAGCCCGGCGACGCGCCCGCGCCCGCCGTTGCCGCGGCCGAACCGGTCGCACCGGCGCGCGCCCCGTCCACGAACGCCAACGAATTCACGGGCGTATCCGCGTCGCCGGGACTCGCGGTCGGCAAGATCGTGCAGTTCCGCCGCGAAGTCATCGACGTGGCCGAGGCGGGCGAATCGCCGCAACGCGAACGCGCACGGCTCGACGCCGCGCATCACGAAGCGCGTCAGCAAATCGAGGCGCTGAAGGCGAATCTGACCGATCCGTCCAAGGCGCAGATCCTCGACGCGCACCTCGAACTGCTCGACGATCCCGATCTCACGGACGCGGCCATCGCCGGCATCAGCGACGGCAAGAGCGCGGGTTTTGCGTGGCGCGCCGCGTTCGAGACGCAGGCGAGCAATCTGGAGAGGGTCGACAACGCGCTTCTGCGCGAGCGTGCGGGCGATATCCGCGATGTCGGCCGCCGCGTGCTGGCGCTGCTCGCGGGCGTAAAGCAGGCGCATATCGACGTGGCGGACGAATCGATCCTCATCGCCGAGGAGCTTTCGCCCTCGGACACGGCCTCGCTCGATCGCAGCAAGGTGCTCGGTTTCTGCACGACGACCGGCGGCGCGACGAGTCACGTCGCGATTCTGGCGCGCTCGCTCGGCATTCCGGCGATCTGCGGCATCGACGAAGATGCGCTGCAATTGCCCGATGGCACGCTCGTCGTGCTCGACGGTTCGCACGGCAGCCTGCGGCGCAATCCCAGTGCGGACGATCTGGCCAAGGCGCGCGAGCGCATCGACCGTCAGACGAAAAAGCGCGAGGAAGAGAAAGTCGCCGCGAGCAAGCAGGCCGTCACGGCGGACGGGCATCGCGTCGAAGTCGTTGCAAATATCCGGAATGCGCAGGAAGCGCGCGATGCGGTCGCGGCGGGCGCGGAAGGCGTCGGACTGCTGCGTTCCGAATTTTTGTTCGATAACCGCGACACCGCGCCGTCGGAAGACGAACAGGCCGCCGAATATTGCGCCGTGGCCGAAGCGCTCGGCCGCGAGCGTCCGCTCGTCGTGCGAACGCTCGACGTCGGCGGCGACAAACCGCTGTCGTACCTGCCGCTGCCGAAAGAGGACAACCCGTTCCTCGGGCTGCGCGGCGTGCGCGTGAGCCTCGATCGTCCCGATATGTTCCGCACGCAATTGCGCGCGATTTTGCGGGCCGCGCCGATCGGCAATCTGCACATCATGTTCCCGATGGTCGCGTCCATCGAGGAAGTGCGCGCGGCCAAGCGGCTTCTTCAGGAAGAAGCCGGCGATCGCATCGACAGCATCAAGGTCGGCGTGATGATCGAAGTGCCGTCCGCCGCGCTCATCGCCGAGCCGCTCGCGCGCGAAGTCGATTTCTTTTCCATCGGCACCAACGATCTGACGCAGTACACGGTCGCGATGGATCGCGGACATCCGAAGCTCGCGAAACAGGCGGACGCGCTGCATCCGGCGGTGCTGCGTCTGATCGGCATGACCGTCGATGGCGCGCACAAGCATGGCAAGTGGGTCGGCGTGTGCGGCGGCATCGCGTCCGATGCGATGGCGGTGCCGGTGCTCGTCGGCCTCGGCATCGACGAGCTGTCGGTCAGCGTGCCTGCCGTCGGCTCGATCAAGGCGCAACTCGCGCGCCTCACGATGGACGAAGCCCGCCAGCTCGCGGCAAAGGTAATCACGTTGGGCACGGCCGCCGAAGTGCGCGCCCTGCTCGCCCCGTACGCGGAATAAGCGGAACAAGCGGAGACAAAAAAATGTTCAAAAACGCATTCGGCGTGGTGCAGAAGGTCGGCAAGTCGCTGATGCTGCCGGTCGCGGTGCTGCCCGTCGCCGGCCTCCTGCTCGGTCTCGGCGCGACCGATTTTCATGGCTACGTGCCCGCCATCATCCTCGAACTGATGAAGAACGCCGGCGACGTGATCTTCGGCAATCTGCCGTTGATCTTCGCGATCGGCGTGGCGCTCGGCTTCACGGAAAACGATGGCGTATCGGGAATCGCCGCGACCATCGGCTATCTCGTGATGACGGCGACGCTCGGCGTCATCGCGAAGCTCGAAGGCGTCGAGCCGACGATGATCATGGGCATTCCGTCGATTCAGACCGGCGTGTTCGGCGGCATTCTCGCGGGCGGTCTCGCGGCGTGGCTGTTCAACCGCTATTACCGCATCACGCTGCCGGCCTATCTCGGTTTCTTCGCCGGCAAGCGCTTCGTGCCGATCGTCACGGCCATCGGTGCGATCGTGCTCGGCGCGGTGCTGTCGGTCGTGTGGCCGCCGATCGGCGGTGTCATCAAGGCGTTCTCGCAATGGGCGGCGGTCTCCGATCCCCGCACCGCGGCGACCGTGTACGGTTTTGTCGAACGTCTGCTGATTCCGTTCGGTTTGCATCACATCTGGAACGTTCCGTTTTTTTTCGAGGCGGGCAGCTTCCTCGATCCGACGACAGGCAAGATCGTTCATGGCGACATCAACCGTTTCTTCGCCGGCGATCCGACCGCGGGCATTCTGTCGGGCGCCTTCCTGTTCAAGATGTTCGGTCTGCCCGCCGCCGCGATCGCGATCTGGCATTGCGCCAAACCCGAAAAGAAGGTTGCGGTCGGCGGCATGATGGTGTCGGCAGCGCTGACTTCCTTCCTCACCGGCATCACGGAGCCGATCGAGTTCGCGTTCCTGTTCGTCGCGCCCGTGCTGTACTTCATTCACGCGTGTCTCGCGGCGTCGGCGCAATTCGTCGCCAATACGCTGAACATGCACATGGGCTTCACGTTCTCGCAAGGCGCGATCGACTTTTTGATGTTCAACCTGATCGGCAACAAGGCGACGCACGCGTGGTACGTGTTCATCCTCGGGCCGATCTATGCGGCGATCTATTACGTCGTGTTCCGTTTCGTGATTACGCGCTTCAATCTCAAGACGCCGGGACGTGAGGACGATACGGCGGCCACTGCCGCGGTAAGTTCCAGTGGCGTCGGCGGACGCTCGCGCGATCTCGTGCTCGCGTTCGGCGGCCGCTCGAACATCAAGAGCCTCGATGCGTGCATCACGCGCCTGCGGATCACGGTGAACGATCCGTCGCTCGTCGATGATGCAAGGTTGAAGGCGCTCGGCGCTGCGGGCGTCGTGCGCGTCGGCAACGGCGTGCAGGCGATTTTCGGGCCGCTGTCGGAGAACATGAAGACCGACATGCAGGACTATCTGAAGACCGCGGGAAGCGACGCCGATCTGCCAGTGGCGGGCGCAGCATCCACCGCCACAGCTTCCGACGCGATGAGCGCCCCGGGTGCGGCGCCCGCGCAGGATGCAGCGCAGCAGAAGGCGCGCGCGGAAAAGATTCGCGCGGCGCTGGGCGGCGCGGCCAATATCCTCAAGCTCGAACCGCTCGCGGCCACGCGCTTGCGCGTCGCGCTCGGCGATGCGTCGCGGCTCGACGGCGCCGCGCTGAAAGCGGCGGGCGTGCCGGCGACGCAGCCGCTTGCCAACGGCGAAGTCGATCTGATCGTTGGACTCGAAGCGGAGAGCCTTGCGGGCGCGATGCGTTGATTCACGCGGGCACGTCGCCCGAGCGCGGCTTTTCCACGGCGTAGTAAGCGAGGCACCCCGCCACGACGCCCCAGAAAGCCGCGCCGATACCAAGCAAGGTCACGTCGCTGAGCGTAACGACGAACACGATCATCGCGCTCAGCGGCAACGCCGAACGAAACGCGCTGACGAAAGACTTTTCGAGCACGCCCATCATCGCGAGCCCGGCGAGAATCGCGATATACGCGCCGGGCAGATTCGCCAGCAGAAACACATATGCCGTGGCGAACACGCCGATCGCCACGCATATGACGCCCGCGATCAACGCGCCGATGTAATGCCGGCCATGCGTGCCGCCCGACACGAGAATCGCATTGCTCGGCCCCGCAAGCACCGAAGGACAGCCGCCGAACGGCGCGGTGATCGCGCTCAGCACGCCGCTATAGATCGTCACGAGCCGCAACGACGTGCGATATCCCGATGCCCGCGTCACCGCGATTCCCTGCGCGTTCTGCACGAAAATCACGGTGATGAGCATCGGCAACAAGAGTTGCGAGATCGCGTGAATATCGAAGCGCGGCGCGACGAGCGCAGGCGTCGCCGTCCATGCGCCGCCGCTGTGACTCGGCAAACGGAAGCCCGTTGCGAAGAGAATCGCCGCGCCTGCCAGCATCGCGCCGACGAGCGGCGGCATGGGCGCTCCGTTGCGTCGCTCGAGCCACATCAGCCCGAAGAACGCGATCGACATGCTGGCGCCTATGAGCGGCGCGGCTATCGTCGAATGCACGACGGCCAGCACGTACTTGATGAAGAGTCCGGCGATCATCGCCATGACGATCGGCATGGGCACCCATCGGTCGAGCAGCGCGACGAGGTTCGTCACGCCGAGCACGAGCAGCACCGCGGCGCACACGAGATACGTGCCCACGGCTGCGCTGAATCCGTATTGCGCGATCACCGGCGCGGCGAGAATCGCGCCGGGAATCGTCCACAGAAAGAGCAAAGGCTGACGCGTCTTCCAGCTGATGACGATGCTCGCCAGCCCGTTCATGCCGATCGACGCGAACAGCCACGACGATGTCTGCGCGAAGCTCAAGCCGCCCTCGCGCGACGCGGCGATGATGATCGCGACCGGTCCCGTCGCGGAAAAGGTCATGCTCGCGAACGCAAGCGAAAAGTACAAAAGCCATGACCGGCCGATGCCGCTATCGGAAGCGCCGCCAACAGACATGTGTCTCGCTCGAACGGAAGCGTTTTCTCGCGTCGGCATCGACGCAAGAAAACGCTGCGGATTGAAGGGCCGGCCTCAATGCGCCGTCGATTCGGCATGTACGGGCGCACGCCATGCGAGACCGATGATCACGCCGAGCACGCAAAGCGCGCCAATGTACCAGGCGGGGGCCATCGTGATGCCCTGCCGCCCTACCAGAAACGAGGCGATTGCGGGCGCGGTGCCGCCGAAGATCGCATACGCCGTGTTGTACGAGAGCGCGAAACCGGTGAAGCGCACTTCCGGCGGAAAGCTCTTCACGATGATGTAAGGCCCGAGCGTGATCGTCCCGATCAGGAAGCCGCCGAGGATATACAGCGCCCACACGGACTGACTGCCCGCGTTCAGGTTCATGTAGAACGCGCCGGTGACGAGCAGCATCGCGACACTGCCGATCGCATACGCGCGCCCGCCGCCGATCTTGTCGGCTGCCCATCCAGCGAAGGTGCTGCCGACGATCAGCCCGAAGATCGACCACGAGTTGTTCGTGAAGACATCCTTCGGCGCGAAGTGGAACTGCGATTGCAGGAACGTCGGCGTGTAGAGGAAGTACAGCACGAAGATGCCGGAGAACACCCACGTCGCCAGCAGCGAGACGATCACCGCGCCGCGATGCTCTTTCAGCACGACCGCGAGCGGCAGACGCGCATCCGCTTCACGCTTCGCACGCAGCGCTTCGAACACCGGCGTTTCCTGCAGATAGCGGCGCAAATAAACGGAGATCAGACCGAACGCGCCCCCCGCGATGAACGGCAGACGCCAGCCCCAGCTCTTCAGATCCGCCGGCTCCATGTTGCCGATGAGGAACTTCGCCGACAGCGCGCCGAGCAGAATGCCGGTGCAAAGACCCGACATCAGAAGACCGCATGCGAGACCGATACGATCGCGCCTCACATGCTCGGAGCAGAAGATCCACGCACCCGGCACTTCCCCGCCGACCGAAAGACCCTGCAAAACGCGGCACAAGAGAAAGAGCAACGGCGCGACGATGCCGAGCGTCGCATAGCTCGGCAACAAGCCGATGAGCAACGTCGGCGCGGCCATGAGAAAAAGGCTCAGCGCGAACATCTTCTTGCGGCCGATGCGATCGCCAAAGTGCGCGAAGAAGATGCCGCCGATCGGACGCACGAGATAACCCGCTGCGAAGATGCAGAACACTTCGAGCTGCGCGAGCCATTCGGGCGTCTGCGGCGGAAAGAACACGGTGGCGAGCAGCTTCGTGAAGAACACCGCGACGATGAAGTCGTAGTACTCCAACGCGCCGCCTAGCGACGCCAGCATCAGCGTCTTGATATCGTTGCGTGACATCGACCGCCCATGAATGGCGACGTCGTCCGTCTGTACCGGGGTAGAACTCATCTTTGGCTCCAAACTCTGAGTGAGGTGACGTTCAACGCATTCGCCATTTAATCAGCATGCTGATTATTCATGCGCGCCTTCTTCACCTGCGCATGACCCTGTGCGACGCATCGTTCTATTGACTTCGCGTATTGACTTCAATCATTGACATCCGGCGCTCCAGCCATCAGCATTTCGTCAGTACGCTGACGGATAGATTTGTATCCGGAAAAAATTGGGAGCGCAACTGTGATTGCACCTACAATCTTTAGATTCCTGCGTGGCAAAACTTCTTCGATAAAGGGTTAAGGATGAGTACCGTTGCCGATAAAAAAGCTGCTGTTTCCGATGGCGGCATCGAAACCGGACACTTGTGGCAGCGGCCGGGGTTTCTGATCCGGCGGCTCAATCAGATCCATATCGCGCTCTTCTTCGAGTGCTGCAAGGACTTCGCCATCACGCCCGTGCAGTACGGCTTGCTGACCACATTGAGCGAGCGGCCCGGTCTCGACCAGACATCGCTGTGTGCGGAAGTGGGCGTCGATCGCACGACGATGGCCGACGTGCTGCGCCGTCTGGAGGAACGCGGACTCGTCAAGCGCGAGCCGAGTCCGCACGACGGGCGCCTCAAGATCGCGAACATCACCGCGAAAGGACGCCGCACGATGAAGGACATGTACGGCAGCATGCGTGAAGCTCAAGTCAGATTCCTTGGCCCGCTGAGCCCCGAAGATCGCGCTCATTTCGTGCGAATGATGATGCAGCTCGTCGAAGGCAATAATCAGTACGGCCGCACTTCCCTCAAGCATTTCGACTGACTATCGCGTGATATCGCGGCGGTACGTTTCGGGCACGAAGAGCGCGCCGACCGCGAACGACACTACCGCGATCACGATCGGATACCAGAGCCCGAAGTAGACGTTGCCGCGCGCCACAGCCATCGCCGACACCACGAACGGCAGCATTCCGCCGAACCAGCCCGAACCCAGATGGAACGGCAACGATAGCGACGTATATCGAATGCGCGCCGGAAACAGCTCGACCATGAATGCGGCCATCGGGCCGTAGACCATCGCGAGATAAAGCAGCAGAAGCCACATCAGAAATACGACCATTGGCGCGTTGATTTTCGATGCATCCGCATGCGCCGACCAGCCCGAGGCGATCAACGCCTTTTCCAGTTCGCGTTTGTCGCTTCCATGAACGACGATCGAGCCGATTTGCGTCGATGCCGCTTCTCCCGCTTGCAACGGAGCGCGGTCATACGAAACACCCGATGCGCTGAGAAACGAGCGTATGCGATCGCATTCCGTCACTGGCGCGGAGAACAGCGTAAAGCGGCAATCGTCCGCGTGGACCGTGACAGGTGCGCGCTTCTGAAACGCTTCCAACCGAGGATTCGCGTAGTGCGTGAGCGCATGAAAGATCGGTTGCGTCGTCGCGGCGAGCAACAGGCACGCGAGCATCATGATCCACTTTCGTCCAATGCGATCCGATAGCCAGCCGAACACGAGGTAGAACGGAAATACCGCGATCAATGCAATCGCGAGGAACAGGTTCACCGTATTGGGCGCGACTTTCAGCGTGTTCTGCAGAAAGTACATGGAGTAGAAATGTCCAGTGCCGAAGACGACACCCACGCCCGATGCCGTGCTGAACAGCATGATCAACACGTATTTGAGGTTCGCCCATTCGCCGAAGCTCTCGCCTATCGGCGAAGTCGATAACCTGTTCGCGCGCTTCATCTCACGAAAGGCCGGCGATTCGGCGAGCTTCGTGCGCAGATACACCGAGATCGCGAGCAACACGATCGACACGAGGAACGGCACGCGCCAGCCCCAACTCTGGAATGCGGCTTCGTCCATCGATGCACGGCTGATGCTGACCGCCGCGATCGATGCGAGCAGGCCCAGCGTCGCTGTCGTTTGCAGCGAGCTCGTATAAAAGCCGCGCCGATCCACAGGCGAATGTTCCGCGAGATAGGTCGCCGCGCCGCCCGTTTCGCCGCCGAGCGCGAAGCCTTGCAAGAGCCGCAACGCAACGAGCAAGCCAGGCGCCAGCATGCCGATCTTGTCGAACGACGGCAGCAAGCCCACGCCGATGGTCGCGACGCCCATCAACACGATGGTCGCCATGAACGTGTACTTTCGCCCGATGCGATCGCCGAGCCTGCCAAAGAAGAGCGCGCCGAGCGGACGTACGAGGAAGCCCGCACCGAACGTCGCGAGACTCGCGAGAAACGCCACCGTATCGTTGCCGCTCGGAAAGAACAACGTGCTGAACGTGCCCGCTAGCGCAGCGTAGATATAGAAGTCATACCATTCGAGCAACGCACCGAACGAAGACGCGACGATTAGCGTGAATTCATGACGCGTGACTGCGCGGTGCGACCGCTCCGAAAGAGACGTGGCCATGTCGATCCCATGCGCCCTGGCATCAGGCGAGCCGTGCTACGAGATGATCAAAGATCTTTGAGCAATTCGAGCGCTTCATCACGCTTCATCACGGCAGCGTATTTCTGCGCCATGTCGAAGAGATTCGCCTCGTGCGGCGCAATCGCGCGATCACCGACGCAATCCGACAACACGAATGGACGAAATCCGTATTGCATCGCATCGACGACGGACGACCGCACGCAACCGCTCGTCACTGCACCCGCGACGACGAGCGTTCGCACGCCATGCTGCGTGAGCCATGCCGCGAGCGACGTCCCGAAGAACGCCGATGGCGCTGTTTTGCGCACGACGAGTTCGCGTGCGCGCGGCGTGAGCTGCGGCACGATCGCGCTGTCGTGCGAATCTTCCTTCAGCGCGAGCAGGCCCGGCACTTTCATCGTGAAGACGTTGTGATCGGAGTCATCGTCGGCGAAGACGATACGGCTATGCGCAACCGGCCAGCCCTTCTCGCGCGCATGCGCAAGCAAGGGCACGGTGTTCTCGATGGCTTGCGGAATATTGCCGCCGCCGAACACTTCGGGATTCGCGAAGCCGTTCACCAGATCGACGATCAAAAGGCCGACCGGCGCTTTCGGTTCGAGCGTCGAGCCGAAGCTCTGACGCTTGTAGGTTTCGATATCGTGGGACATGTGCGGGGTTTTCCTGGGTCAGCGGTCGAGGACCACGCCATCGCGCACGACGGCTTCGCCATCGAGGAATACATCGCAATGACGCAGCGGAATGTCGATATGACAGGTCGTCGAGCGGCTGCCGCCGGCTTCGTTATTCGGTCCGAGCGAAAACAGGAAGTTGCCTTCGAACGCGCGCGCATCCATGCCGATGGTCGCCTCGCGATCGTAGAGCCCGAGCGTCGACCAGTGAGCGCGCGGCTGCAGGCCCCAGCCAATGTGCGAAATCGCGTAGGCCTCTGGATCGTTGAACGTCGCCATGTATTCGCTTAGCAATTGCGCGTCGATGCCGCCTTCGATGCGCTTTGCATAACCGCCTTCGACGGTCAGTTCGATGCGTTCCTGCACATAGCTTTTCTGCGGCAACAAAATATCGCCGCGATCGATCACGATGCGGCCATGCGCCTTGCCATCGTTAGGAAACGTCAGCGCGAATCCGCTTGGCCAGTGATCCCAGCGCCCCGGTTCATCGACGAAACCGTATTCGGCGATCGGTTCGAACTCGCCGAGCGGACAGCGAAAATCCGTCCCCGCGGCGGAGACGATATGCATCTCCTTAGCGCGCGCGATGCGCGCCCGTGCGGCGAGCACGCGTTCGCGATCGGCGGGTGTCGGCACGAGGCGCGTAAGCACTTCGGGTGGCTCGACCGCGAGCAGGATCTTCGTGCCGGCCTTGAGTATGTCGAGTTGCTCGGGCGAGAACAGCAAGGTCATCAGATCGAGCACGAGATCGCTTTCCTTCAACGCGGCAATCGCGGCCCGGTTGCCGGTCAACGGCGTCGTGCCGAGATACGCGAGGGAATCGCGGCTCAACGCCTTCTCGCCGTTCACCGGCGGCAAGTCGAGGCGATTGACGATTGCGCCCATCGCTTGCGTCGCGATCAGTGCGGTCGATAGCGTTTGCGGATGCGTCGACGCGCTCGTGAGAATGGTGACGGTCTGCCCTGCTTCGAGACGCGAGAGCTCGAGCACCTTCGTCCACGCATCGACCATCTGATAGTCACTGACTGGCATGATTGCCTCCTTCAACGAGCGTCGGAATAAATGCCCCGAGGAAATCGCCGAGCGCGGCGTGAAAGCCGGCTTCGTCGTCCCACGGAATCATGTGACCAGCGTCACGCACGCGCGTGTGCTGAAGATGCGGCACGAGTGCGCGAATCTCTTCGACGTCTTCGTCGCGCACGACGTCGCCTCTGCCCGCGGTGACGAGCAGCGCGGCAATCCGCAGATGCGCGAGATCGGCGTGAATGTCGTCGGTATGGAAGCCTTCAAAGCTCGCGCGTATCGCGCGTTCGTCACATGTATGAAGCCATTCCGCGCGCAACGCGAGTTGTTCATGGGTCCATGTGGGGCAGAAGGCGCGCATTGCGTCGGCGGTCATGCCTTCGCGCGACTGCCGGATCGAATCGATGTACCACGGCAATTGCGACGGATAGCCACGACGTCCCGGTCCCGAAACGGGCGGATCGATCATCGCGAGACGCGTCATGCCTGCGGGCTCCGAACGCGCAGCGCGTATGCCGATGCGCGCGCCCATCGAGTGACCGACGACGCTGTAGCGCTCGAATCCCAAGGTAGTTGCGAACGCAACCAGATCGGCGGCTTGTGCGTCGAGGCTGTAGTCGAGCGAATCCGATGCCGACGACAAGCCTCGTCCGCGCACATCGAGCACATAGGTATCGAACACTTGTCCAATATGCTCCGCGACGAAGCCCCACGTCACCGCAGGACTCGTAATGCCCGGCACGATGATCACCGGATCGAGTCCCGTGCGTGCGCCACCGTAACGCAGATAGTGCTGACGGATGCCATTCGCCTGAACGTTCGCGCCGTACAGATAGGTCGACATGTCGCCCTCGCTCAATATGCGCCGGACAGCAACGCGCCCGCGCCCGGCACGACGGCTTCGAGACCGAGTTGCTTGAGCATCGCATAGGTCGTCGCGACGGCCGCGGTGACGACCGGCTTGCCCGTCATTGCCTCGACCTTCGCGATCACCGGCAACGAAGGCATCTGCACGCATGCCGACAGCACGATGGCATCGGCTTCCTCATATCGCATCGACATGACGATCTCGGGAAGGCGGCTCGGATCATGACGCGCGACTTCGAGATTGTCGGGAATCTCGAGCGCGCGATAGTCGATCACGTCGTAATCCTCATTGCGGATATAGTCGACCACGAGTTCGGTCAACGGCTTCATATAAGGCGTGACGACGACCACGCGCTTCGCGCCGATCACCTTCAATGCATCGACCAGCGCGCCCGCGCTCGTGATGACGGGCGCATCGCCGCCGTTGTCGACGGTGCGCTCGTGCAAGCGCTTTTGCGATACGCGATGATAGCCATGACCCATCGCCATGATCGCGACGAGACACGCATAGCCGAGCACATCGACGCGCGCATCGGAGAGTTCAACCGCGCAGCGGTCCGACTCGGCATCCATCGCGGCGAGTTCTTCCTTCACGACCTTTTTCATCCGCATGCGGCTCGAATGAAACGTGAAGCGCTCGGGGCGAATCGTCTGGCGCGCGAGCAACATCGCGGGAATCTCGGTCTCCATCGTCGTGTTCGAACTCGGCACGATCTGGCCGATGCGGTAGTGCTTGGTCATGTGCTGCTCCATGTGCTTGTGTTCTTCGGGGTGGTCAAAGGCGGAAGAGGCGTTCCGCATTGCCGTGACAGACGAGCGCTCGCGTGGCGTCGTCGAGCGGCGCGCGTTCTATGAAGTCCGCTGCGATCTCCGTCGATTCATACGGATAGTCAACCGAGAACATCACCGCTTGCGCGCCCATTTCGCCGATCGCGCCGATGAGCGCCGGGGCCGAGCACACGCCCGAGGTCGTGATCATGATGTTGCTGCCGATGTAATCCGAAGGCGCGCGTTCAAGACTCAGGCCATGCGAATAAACCGCGAAACGGCTGTCGAAGCGCCAGCGCAAGAACGGCAGACCTTCGCCCATGTGCCCGAGAATGATCTTCAGATTCGGGAAGCGATCGAACACGCCGCTGAACAGCAGGCGCAGTGCGTGGCTGCCGGTTTCGATGCCCCAGCCCCAAGTCGCGCCGGTGAGTTCGGGATGACCGTCGAGCACGCGCGGGCTCACGAATGCATCCGTCGGATGCAGATATAAAGGTACGTCGAGTTCCTGCATCGTCGCCCAGAAGGGATCGTAAGCGCGGTCGTCGTAGTAGGTGCCGAGTGTGTGACCATTGACGAGCGCGCCCTTGAAGCCGAGTTCGCGCACGGCGCGCGTCAGTTCATCGGATGCGGCCTTCGCGGTATGCATCGGCAACGTCGCAAAGCCGCCGAAGCGCAACGGATGACGCGCGATCTGCTGCGCGAGAAAGTCGTTGCTCACCTTCGCGCGGCTGATCGCGAGCGCCGCATCCGGCTCGCCCTGCACGCTCGGGCCAGTTTGCGAAAGTATCGTGTAGTCGATGCCCGCGCGATCCATTTGGACGATGCGCTGATCGTCGAAATCGGTCAGGCGCGCGGCGAGATCGCGCAGGACTTCAGGCGCGATGTGCTGCGTGAAGCTCTTCGAATAGCTCTGGAAACCGGGCGTGTCGAAATGCTCTTCCAGGGCGATCTTGCGAATCCGCTTGTTCATTTGAACTCCATTTGATCAGTAGGCTGACGATATGATCGTGCGACGAGCCGGGACCGGCTCATCTCGCGTGCTCAATCGCCCTTTCCGAAAAGCTGTTTGATGCGCGCCCAGATGACGCTCCACACGAGGCTGCCCGCATTGAACTTCGCGGACGATGAGGACAGCGCCGCCTCGGGCGCCGCGTTACCGCCGAGCTGCGCCGTGATGCGCGCGCCGAAATCCGCGATCATCCTGCGCACGAAATCCTTCACGAGGCCCGAACGCGAGAACTGCGCGAGCGGTCCTTGCAACATGTATTCGAGCGTGACCGCGACCCGCGTTTGCGCGCCCCCGCCTTCGCTCGTCAATGCATATGTCACATCGCCATTCGCTCGCGAACGGCTGATGTTGTCCTGCCCCGCTCCACGCATGACCGCGCGATGCGCGGCATCGTCGCGTTCCAGGCGCGCCGCGCCAGCGAAGTTCGCCGACATCGGTCCGAACTTGATCGCGATCTTGCCCTTCACGCTTTCGCCGTCGTGCTCCACGAGTTCCGCGCCCGGAAGACACGACGTGACCGAAGGCAGATCGCCCATGAACGCCCACACCTTGTCGAGCGCGAAGGGAACGACGAAGCTGTCGTCGATTGCGGTCCACCCTTTGCGTTGCGCGGCGGGTTGATCCGTCGATGCAGTGCTCGCGGCCACGGGTGCCTGCGGCGCGGCAACCGGTGTAGCGGCGAACGTCTGAAACGCTGGCGCCGAAATAGTTGCATCGCTAACTATTGCGCGTGCGATAGGCGCATCCGCAATCGGTTCCGCTTTCAGATCGGCGAGAACCGCCTTGATCGCAGCGACGATGCCCATATAGCCTGTGCAGCGGCACAGATTGCCCGACAGTTCGAGCCGGATGCGTGCTTCGTCCGCATCGGGAAAGCGGCGCACGATATCCCGCGCGGTGATCAGCATGCCGGGCGTGCAATAACCGCATTGCAGGCCGTGATGGATCGAGAACGCACGACGCAGACGCTTCATCAGTTCGTCGTCCTCGAAGCCTTCGATGGTGCGTATGTTCTGCTGATCGCAAGCGACGGCGAATGTGATGCACGAGCGCACCGGTTCGCCATCGACGAGCACGGTGCAGGCGCCGCACACGCCGTGCTCGCAACCGAGGTGCGTGCCGGTCAAGTTGTGTGCATCGCGAAGAAAATCGCCGAGATGCACGCGCGATTCGACATCCTCGCGCACGGATCGATCGTTGATAGTAAGTTCGATGACGGACATGGCAGTCTCTTTAAACCGTATTCGCGTTCGACACGCCGAACGCCTGCAGAAGACAACGTTCGAGCGCTGCGGTATGAATCTGCCGATCGATGCCATCCGCGTTCGGCATCGCACTCGTCACGGCTTGCGCGAGCGCTTCGCCGTTGGCGGCAGACGGGCCGCGTTGCGCGATCTGCCGTGCGAGATCATCGAGTGCGGCCGGCGGGCCATCGAGCGCGCCGAGCACGATGCGCGCGAGTCCCGTGCGTGCATCGAATGCAGCCGCTGCGCTTGCATGTGCGAATTCGCCGGTCTTGCGGCACAGCTTGTAATAACCCCAGCGAAGCGTCGGACCGAGCTTCGGCAGCAACACGGCGGTAATGATCTCGCCGTCAACGAGCAACGTCGTGAACGCACCCAGCATGAATTCGCTCACGCGGACTTGCCGCGCGCCGCCTGCTTTCGATAGCTCCAGACGGGCATCGACAGCGGACAATGCAAGCGGCCAGTCGGCGGCGGGATCGGCATGAGCAAGACTGCCGCCGATGGTCCCGCGATTGCGAATCGCACGATACGCGATGCCGCCCGCCACATGCTGCATGTACGGATGACGCAGCAGTGCGTGCTTGCCGTCTTCGATCTCCGCATGCGTGACCGCCGCGCCGATACGCACGTGATCGCCCGCGTCGCAGACACTGCGCAGGTCCGCGATCCGCGATACATCCACTACGCGGCCAGGTCGTGCAAGCCGCAAGTTAAGCATCGGGCCCATCGACTGACTGCCCGATATCGGCTCTGCGCGAGTCAACTCCTTGAGCGCGTCGGGCAATGACATCGCCCTTACATACTCGAACGCAGCGGCTTTCATCCCGCCACCTCCTGACTGAGTTCTTCCTTGCGCGCCGCCTTGCGAGCCTTCGCGGCCTCGATCGCGGCGAGCAAACGGCGCGGCGTCAACGGCGTTTCCGACACGAGCGCGCCGATGGGCGTGAGCGCATCGTTCACTGCATTGAAGAGTGCAGCCGGCGGCGCGATCGCTCCGCCCTCGCCCACGCCCTTCGCGCCGAATTCCGTATAAGGCGACGGCGTTTCCATATGGATGATCGTCAGCGACGGCAACTCGGTCGGTCCCGGCAACATGTAGTCGGCGAGTGTCGACGTGAGCGGTTGCGCGTTGTCGTCGTAGAGCGTTTCCTCATAGAACGCGGTGCCGATGCCTTGCGCCGTGCCACCGATTGTCTGCCCTTCGACGACCATCGGATTGATCATGCGACCGCAATCTTCGACGATCACATAGTCGAGAATCTCGACGTCGCCTGTCCTCGGATCGACGGCGACTGCCGCCGCGTGCGTCGCATAGCTGAACGCGCCGGTATCGACCTTCGGCTTGAAGCCTTGCGTCGCTTCGAGACCCGCGAGATTCACGCCCGCAGGCAAGCGCTCGGGACGGAGATACCATGCAGCCGCGATCTCCTGAATCGTCACGCGGCCCGTTACGCCGATCACTTCACCGTTCTCGAAGCGCACCACCTCCTGTTCTTCCCCAAGCAGATGAGCACCGATGAAGAGCAGGCGCGGCACGAGTTCGCGGCACGTCGCGGCCACTGCGCCGCCAGCCATGACGATGCTGCGCGATGCATACGTGCCTGTCGAATACGGCGTAAGGGCGGTATCGCCATGCACGACCTTGATCTTTTGCAGCGGCACGCCGAGCACTTCGTTCGCGATCTGCGCAAGCGTCGTCTCCATGCCTTGTCCGTGCGAGTGGATGCCCGCGCGCAGTTCGAGTCCTCCATCGGCCGTGATACGCACGGTCGCGAGATCGTATCCCGGCACGACCGGCAAGCCCCATGATGCGAACACGGCCGTGCCATGCGCCGATTGCTCGGTGAACGTCGCGAATCCGATGCCGACGAGACGCCCATCCTTCTCGCCCTCTTTCTGCCGTGCGCGCCACTTCGGCACATCGAGTTGCGCCACTGCGCGTCGCAGGCTCTCCTGGAAGTCGCCGCTGTCGTAGTGTTTCTTCACGACATTGGTATAAGGCATGTCCGCGCCACGCACGAGATTGTCATGGCGCACTTCCCACGCTTCGCGTCCGACCGCGCGCGCGATCGCATCCATCGTGAGTTCGATTGCGAAGCACACGCCCGTGCGCGCTACGCCGCGATACGGCAGAAAGCCCGGCTTGTTGGTCGCGGCGCATTGCGTACGGCAGCGATAGCCGCTGAAATCGTAAGGCCCCGGAAGGTTGCCGAGCGCCTGCCCTGTTTCAAGACCGATCGTAAAGGGCCATGCGGAGTACGCCCCGCCGTCGATCAAAAGCTCCGCATCGAGCGCGAGCAGACGGCCGTTTGTATCGGCATACGCAGTGAGTTCGTAGTGATGCTGACGCGAGTTCGCGCCCGCGATCAAATGCTCGCGCCGATCCTCAATGAAACGAAAAGGCTTCTTGTACGTCAGCGCGAGCCACGCAATGCACAGCTCTTCCTGCTGCAACACGCACTTGTAGCCGAACGCGCCGCCGACATCGGGTGAAATGACGCGCACCTGCGCATGATCGATGCCGAGACATTGCGACAGCACCGTGCGAATCATATGCGGCACTTGCGTCGAGGTGATGACCACGAGTTGCGAATGCGTATGGTCCCAATACGCGAGCACGGCCTTGCCTTCCATCGGCACCATGCATTGACGCGCGAGATCGACCTTCTGCTTGACGACAACGGGCGCGTCCTTCGAACGCTCGTCGAAGTCGATGTCCGCCTTGAGGTCCAGAAAGAGATTGTCCGTCCAGTGATCGTGCACGCGCACGTCGGTGCGTTCGCGAGCGGTGAACGCGCTGGCGAAGGCTGGCAGCTCGTCGAGATCGAGCTCGATTTCCTCGGCGATATCTTCGGCTTGCGCGCGGGTCTTCGCGAAGCACATCGCGACCGGCTCGCCGACGAAGCGCACCTTGCCCGATGCGAGCGGCGGATGCGACGAAGGCTTGTACGTCGGCAGGCTCGAATCGGCGACGATATCCGTGGCGTCGTGCATGTCGTCGCGCACGATCACCTGTGCCGCATGACTCGCCGGCTTGCCGATACGCACGATACGCGCATGCGCAACCGGACTGCGCAAGAACGCGACCTCCTGCAGATCGGGAAACGTGTAGTCGGCGACGAACTTGCCCTTGCCATGAAGATGCCGCTCGTCTTCGCGCCGCCTCACGCGCACGCCGACGCCACCGCTTTCGGCTGGCGCTTCCATGTGTTCCGTGTCACTCATGCGCTCTCTCCCAACGATGTTCAGACAGGGTAGGCGAGATCGTTCGCGATCATCGCGGTGTCGTAGACAGCCTGTCTTTCCTTCAGCAGAAGAACGTTACCATTGCGCGCGAAGCGGTCAAAAAGCCTGCCCGCCTGATGCAGCGTAGTCGCGCCTTCGACGAGCGTTTGCAGCAGCATGTAGTTGCTCTGCGCGACGATTTCCTCGTCGGTCGCGTTCAAGATACGCACGTTGGAAACGAAGTGCAGCATTTGACGCGGCGCGAACATCTGCGTGCGTGCAATCGCGACCGCACGATCGCGCAGCATGTCGCGTCCTTCGGCGTAGACGAGCCCGACGGGAAATCCATTGGCCGCGTTCTCGTATTCGGTCACGCGATAAAGACAGTTCTCGGTAAAGAATTCAGGCCAGCGCTCGATGTCCCCGCCATCGAGCGCCGCGCAATACTCTGCATGAAAGTCTTCGACCGCCGCGCGTGCGATCAGCGCCTTGTCGTGCGCGATGTTCTGTTTTTCGAATCCTGGCAGCATCTAGAACCCCATCACTTCACGATAGTGCTTGTACATGGCGCGAATGGCGGCTTCGGAGATCAGGTTGTCGGCCGTTCCGATCTTGTCGCCATCCAGCTTGATGATGCTGCGGTCGCTCACCGAGCGGCGCACGCCTTCCTGAACGAACTTCATCGCTTCGTTGTCTTCGAGGCCGAGAAAGCCCGACGGTCCCATCAGATTGCCCTGACGCAAACGGTGACGCACCATGTCTTCCGTGTCGTCTTCATAACCGAACATCGTCCAGAGCATGATCATGCTGTTCGGTCCGTTCGGCACGATATGCCGAATGCCGAGCGTATTCATCTCGCGCTGCACGATGAGGTTCGGCCAGATGGTCTGCATCGTCACCGACCATTCGGAATCGAACTCCTTGATGAATTCGAGGAAGCGCTCGTCACGCAAGATCATGCCGTCGTGGAAGGAACGCATCTCCTTCTTCTTGTCTTCATCGATGGTGGCGTAGAGCGAATCGCTTTTTGCGGAGGCCATCGTGCCGTGAATGCCGTATTTGCTGTCCGCGACCATCGCCGAACGATTGCCCGCCACGAGCAGGCCGAACACGACGAGGAACGAGTGCAGCAACGTCGCGTGATATGGGTCCTTCAAGTTCTCGTGATACATCTTCCAGTTGCACGGCAGCTCGTTCTTGTAGAAGCCGAGCACGCGCAGGCGCTTGCCGTTGAACACCGCGTCGAAGTCCTCGAGTATCTCGGGCGTGAGATAGTCTTCAAGCGATTCCATGTCGTGCGCGAACGATGCGAACACGACCCCATTGCGCGTCGCAACCGCAAGTTTGCGAAGACCGTGATCATCGTTGCGGAAATCCTTCGGCATGCCGCCCAGCTTGTTCACCCCACGCCGGAACGGCACGCCTTGCAGATTGCCCTTGAGGTCATACGACCATTGGTGATACGGGCACACGAACTCCTTGTTGTTGCCGCGGCTATGCCGGCAGAACTCCGCCCCGCGATGCGCGCAGCGGTTTTCGAACACGTTGATCGAGCCGTCTTCCGCGCGCGATACGACGACCGGCGTCGGGCCGACATACGAGCGCTTGAAATCGCCGGAATTGGGCACTTCCGCTTCGAGCGCGACGAAGTTCCAGGTGCGCCCGTGGAAGATCCGTTCGACTTCGCGCGTATAGACCGCCTCGCTCGTGTACACCCAGTCCGGGATGCATTGCAGCCCTTCTTCGGGCCAAACGAGCCCTTCTATCGGCGGGTTTTTCGATTGAGGCGTATGAATGCCGATGATCGTTTCAGACGAGTACACCTTGATCTCCCGAGTGTGTTGAGCGAACCAGCTTGTCGAGCTGGCGCAGCTTGATCGTGGGGTCGGCGAGCATGCGGGGATCGACCGCAACGCCTTCTTCGACGAGCCTTCTGAAGGCGCGCAACTCGCCGCCTTGATTGATCGCGAGCACATGCGCGATGACGCCGCCGCGCAGACCCATCAGCACGGTCTTGTCATCGACGCCCGCGCGTTCGATCCACTGATCGATCTCGCCATCGGGCAGGCCGAGAATCTGGATGTTCCAGTCGTATTGGTCGGTCCAGAACCACGGCGTCGGTGCATAAGCAATCTCTTCTCCGGCGATGTTGCGCGCCGCCACGATCGCCTGTTCCTGCGCGTTCTGCCACGATTCGAGACGCGTCGCGCGACCGTTTGCGCCGTATGGGAAGTTGGCGCAATCGCCTGCCGCATAGACATTCTCGGCGGACGTGCGGCAATGCCGATCGACGACGATGCCGTTGTTCGTCGCCATGCCCGCAGCTTTGGCGAGTTCGTCGTTCGGCTCCTGGCCGATAGCGATCACGCCCAAGTCGAACGGCGTTGCATCGACTTGCACGCCGTCCGCGTGCTCCGTGACTTGCAGATGCTTCACGTCGAATATGAAGCGCACGCCGTGAGTTTCGTGCTTCATGCGCAGACGTTCGGCGAACATGGGCGGCAGCGCGCGGCTCAGCAAGCCCGATGCCGTTTCGAACACGCTCACGTCGAGGCCGCGCGTTCTTGCGCTCGCCGCGAATTCCAACCCTAGAAATCCAGCGCCGATCACAGCCACCGATTGCGCCGTTGCGAGCCGCGCACGCAAGCGCATCGCATCGTCGAGCGTGCGCAGATAGAACGTATGCGGACCTTCCGGCGCGCCCGGCAACTGCCG
This sequence comes from Caballeronia sp. AZ1_KS37, assembly GCF_023631165.1. Taxonomy (NCBI): domain Bacteria; kingdom Pseudomonadati; phylum Pseudomonadota; class Betaproteobacteria; order Burkholderiales; family Burkholderiaceae; genus Caballeronia; species Caballeronia sp. AZ1_KS37. The sequence continues at coordinate 344,842 of NZ_JALQDP010000034.1, forward strand.
CGCACGACCACCCGTCGTCAGGATGCAATGGTCGTAGCGCAGTTCGCCATTACGTTCGAGCGTCGCGACGCACGATTGCGTATCGAGCCGCAGCACTCGATCGTTGAGCCATTCGATGCGCGCATCGCCGTATCGCTCGACGGCATGCACCCAGCCGTTGAAGCAATCGTCATCGTCCTTCGCGATGAGGACATCCTTTGACAGCGGCGGCCTTTCATACGGCGCATGACGCTCATCGCCGACCAGCACGATGCGCCCTTCATAACCATGCGTGCGCAACGCTTCTGCCGCGCGCGCGCCAGCCTGCCCCGCTCCGATGATCAATGCAGTCCGAGTCACGATTTGCGCGTGCATCAAAGATCGACGTAGATCTCGCCGCCTTCCACCTGCACGCCGTATACGCGAATCGGTTGCGTGACTGGCGCGCAAAGGGCAGCGCCCGTGCGGATATCGAAACGCCCCTGATGCAGCGGACATTCGATGCAGCCGTCTTCCATATAGCCGTCGCTCAAGAGCGCGAACTGGTGCGTGCAAACGTTGTGCGTGGCATGCACTTCTCCGTCGAGCAAATAGAGCGCGATGCGCTCTTCGCCGATCGTCACGCCGAACGGTTCGTCTTCCACTAGATCGGCGAGCTTCGCCGCGAACTTGAGTGCCATTCGTCGCCCCTTCGAAAATCGATCAGTATGCTGATGAATCTGTTGTTCGTATGCTAGCAGGACTTTTCGCCGAGTCAACCGATCAAAAATAATGGCTTTCCCGTAGAGAATCCGGCAAGAACGCGTTCGTGCGATGATTCGAAGATTCGTCACATCGATCAGCGTCATGCCTTCCACCGCCGTCACGCGCACGAGCCCGCTGCCGCTCGCGAGCATTGGCTTCATCCTTGCATCGATGCTGTGCCTCGCAATTGTCGATCCGCTCGCGAAAGCCATCGCGCTGCGCTATCCCGCCAACGAGCTCACGTTCTTTTGCATGTTGTTCGGCCTGATTCCGCCGGTGGCGATGTGCGCTGTCGGCCAGCGCCCGCTGATCGATCGCGTGAAGCGGCTCGGCTTCAGGGGACAGACCTGGCGCTGCCACGCAACGGCGATAGCGCTGCCGACGGGACCGATCGCCTGATCATCGCTCGACCAAGGACATCATGAATCTCGAAGCACTCGACACGCCCGCCGCGATCATCGATATCGCGCGAATGCAGCACAACATCGACCGGATGCAGACGCGCATGAACGCGCTCGGCGTGAAGTTCCGGCCGCATGTGAAGACGACGAAATGCGCCGGCGTCGTGCGCGCGCAGATTGCAGCAGGCGCGCAAGGCATCACCGTATCCACGCTGAAAGAAGCGGAAGCATTCTTCGCGGCGGGCATCGACGACATTCTCTACGCGGTGGGTATCGTGCCCGCGAAGTTGCCGCGCGCGATGGCCCTCAAGCAAAAAGGCTGCGATCTGAAGATCATCGCCGACAACGCGGCGGCGGCATCGGCGATCGTCGCGTATTGCAAGCACGCGAACGACATATTCGAAGTGTGGCTCGAAATCGATACGGATGGTCATCGTTCAGGCCTCGCGCCCGATGACGACGCGCTCATCGAGATCGGCCGCGTGCTTCAGGAAGGCGGCATCGAAGTCGGCGGCGTGATGACGCACGCTGGCTCCAGCTACGAATTGAACGATCAAGAAGCGCTCGCCGCGCTCGCGGAACAGGAGCGCGCGGGATGCGTGCGCGCGGCCGAACGGCTTCGCGCTGCGGGCATCGCATGCAGGACCGTGAGCGTCGGCTCGACGCCGACCGCGCTCGCCGCGAAGCATCTCGAAGGCGTCACCGAAGTGCGCGCCGGCGTTTATGTGTTCTTCGATCTTGTGATGGCGAACGTCGGTGTTTGCGATGCAAACGATATCGCGTTGAGCGTGCTCACGAGCGTCATCGGTCATCAACCCGACAAGGGCTGGGTCATCGTCGATGCGGGATGGATGGCGATGAGCCGCGACCGCGGCACGTCGAAGCAGACGCACGATTACGGTTATGGACTTGCATGCGCGCTCGACGGTACGCCTCTCGAAGGCTGCGAACTCGTCGGTGCGAATCAGGAGCACGGCATTCTCGCCGTCGAATGTCGCGATGAGATCACGAAGCGGTTTCCGATCGGCACGAAGCTGCGCATCCTGCCGAATCATGCATGCGCGACGGGCGCGCAATACCCCGAGTACCAGGCGTTAGCCGCCGACGGCAGCACCACCGCATGGCCGCGCTTTCACGGCTGGTGAGATCGACGAGCGGAAAGCCGCTCATAAACGATGAGACCGCCAAACACGATTCCCGCCGAAACACTCGTGCAGCCGCTATAGCTGACGAGGCCGAGCGCCCATCCTTGATAGTCGACGATGAAGCGCAGCGCGAGCACGAGACCGCACCATCCTGCTATTCGAAAGCCGCGCGTTTGCCCTGCGCGAAGCGCGCGGCCGAATAGCATCATCTGATGACGATCCATCGAGACCGCGAGGCAAGCGAAGGCCATCAGGCAGAAAACGATGCTCAAGAGATGCGTCATGCGCTTTCCTTTTCGCGCTCGGGCATGACGGCACGCGCCGCGATGCGCTTGCCAACGGGCTTCGTGCGCGGACGATGGCGTGTCACGCGTATCGCCAATACCGCATGCAGCAGGGCGAATGCCCACATCATCAGATCGAAGCCGGCGAACACCCAATCGCCTTGCGCGATGCTGCGCCACAAGGGCCGGTTCGTGGTCAGCGCATTGAGCGCCGGCACGAGCGCGAGCATCGCCGTGGCGAGCCAAAGCAGTTCGATCCACGCGCGCCTTGCGGGACGCACGAACGCATATAGCAGCGTCGCGCCCCACATCGCGAAGAAAACATTGACCTCGGCATCGTCACGCGCGGCGATGCCGAGCGGCAGCAGCCGATTGCCCCACAGAAAGCTCGTCATCGCGATGGAAAGTCCCGCGATGCTCGCGATATTCAAACGTTCGACGAGCCAGAAGCCGACGTACGGCCGCGCCGGGTCGGCCAGCTTCTGACGGCGCTTGACCGTCCACATGACAAGCCCCGTGCCGACCATCGCCGTGCCCGCGAGACTGACGATGAAGTACAGCCAGCGCAGTTGCATATCGCTGAAGCGTCCGAGATGCAGCGCATACAGCACGCCGCGCGTTTCGGCCGCGCCGCCCACGCTGTCCTTCAATTCGATGAGCTTGCCCGTCACGCCATCGAAGAGCATGTACTGCGGACTCATCGACACGCGCGACGCCTCACCTCGCGAAACAGCCACGCGCGCGGTGCTGTCGCCGGGATTGGTGATCGTCACGCGACCGACCTTGTCGCGGCCCCAGCGCGCTTGCGCTTCGCGCACCATCGCATCGACGGGTGCAAGCGGCGCGTTCTGTCCGAAAGACTCGCGAGGCTGAATGAACGCGCTGAGTTGCGAAGTCATTGCGGCGCGTTCGGCGGGTGTCCTGAAGGCGGTCTGCGCGCCCCACGGCATGTACATCGCCATCAACGTGACGAGGCCGGTGTAGGTGATCATCGCGTGAAATGGCAGACCGAATACCGACAGCGCGTTATGCGCGTCGAGCCAAGAACGCTGACCCTTGCCCCATCTGAATGTGAAAAAGTCGACGAAAATTTTCTTGTGCGTAATGACGCCGCTCACGATCGCGACGAGCATGAACATGGCGGACAGGCCCGCGAGCCAGCGCCCCCATAACACCGGCATGTAATAAAACTGGAAATGAAAGCGATAGAAAAATTCACCGCCGAGGGTCTCGCGCGCGGTTGTGCGCTCGCCCGTGACCGGATCGAAACGGGCTGATTCGAATGCGCGCTTGCCCTTGGATGTGCCCGGCGCACGCCAGAACGAATCGATGACGCTCGTGCGTTCGTCCGGCAATGCGAAGCTCCACTGCGTACTGCCCGCCGCGATCTTGCCGAGCGTCTCGACGACGCGTTGCGCGACGAGCGCCGCATCCGGCATGTCGCGCTGCTGCGCTTGCTCGGGCCGCATCCATTGCGACGTTTCGTCCTTGAAGTAGCTGACGGTCCCGGTAAGGAACATCGCGTAGAGAATCCAGCCTGCGAGCAGGCCCGCCCACGTATGCAGATCGGACATGCTCTGGCGAATGCCGCGGCCTTTCGCTTTGGAATCGCGCGCGCTTCTCACGAGACGTGTCCTCCCGGCCATACCGTCCATGCGGCCATCAACAGCGGCACGGCGATGAACGCGAGCCCGCTCCATGCCCGACGCGCGCTGCGAACCGCGAACACCCAGATCACCGCGCACACGTAGACGACGAAGCTCACGAGCATGCCGGCGAGCACGGCTTGTGGCTTGCTCATCGGCAGGGCGAGTGCCGCGACGCTCGCGAGCGCGGCGAGCGCGTATCCGCCGAATATCGCGGCCACGATGCGAGAGACGAGCGGGCCGTGCCGGACGAGCGCGCTCATTGGTCGTGTACGCGTCGGCGCGTCATAGGCTTTCAAGGCGTTCTTATGCGAAAGATTGGCCGGATGCACGTCTGCAACGACGAGACGGAATCAGGCGCGTTGAGGTGCGCGTTGCGCGGCGTAAACGATAATAATTATCAATAACGCTCCGCAAGCTTGTCAAGCAACGCTTAAAAGTGGAACGCTGTGGCGTGATCGCGCGAACAGAATGCGATCCGCGTGTGGCGCATCGGCGAGCACAAAATGGACGAACTGGCGGCGTTTATTCTTTGCCCGTGACCCACTTTTTCGTCGCGTGATAGCCGCGCTTCGACGTATCGGCGATGGCATGTCCGGCCGATTTCGCGCCGTCGCCGATGGCGTGCGCCGCATCCCGCGCGGCACGTCCGGTCTGGCGCCCGGCCGATTTCACGTCTTCCTTGAACTGATGGGCGCCCGATTCGACGCTCGCATGTGCCAACGGGCCGAGCGCGATCAGCAAGGCCGGAACGATGAGCAAGGTAGTCTTTTTCATGCCGGCGATTTTCGCATATCGCGCGGACCGCTCCGTTCCGCAAAAAAACGGAACGAACGTGTCACGCGCGGTGTGACTCTCAGCAAGCCGTCGGCCGCACGCGCTCGACTTCGAGTCCGAAAAACGGACGCAGTCGCGTGCCGACTACATTGCCGAAGAAGGCCGCGACGAGCCACAGCCAGCCATGCAGGCTGCCCGATACGATGCCGCTGAAATACGCACCGATGTTGCAGCCGTACGCGAGCCGCGCGCCATAACCGAGCAGCAAGCCGCCGACGATCGCCGCGATCAGCGAGCGCATCGGCACGCGCCAGACGGGCGCATAGCGGCCCGCGAGCGCGGCGGCGAGCATCGCGCCGAGCACGATGCCGATATCCATCACGGATGTAACGTCGTGAGAAATCGGCGCGGCGAGCGCGGCCGCGTTGGCCTTGCTCATCCAGTATGGCCAGCTCGCGGTATCGACGCCGAACAGGGCCGCCGCTTTCGCGCCCCACAATGCGAACGCCGACGTGATGCCCCACGGACGCCCGGACAGTGCGAGCGTCGCGAAGTTGAGCACGGCGAGGGCGATGCCGCCTGCCACGAGCGGCCACGGTCCATGCAGCCATGGCGATGTATGCGCCGGCTGCACGTGCGCGGCGACGAGCTTGCCATGACGGCGCTTCTCGATGACGACCGTGACCGCCGCGATCAGCGCGAACACGATCCAGTTGACGGCGAGCGCGGGCCCCGCGCCGAGCGTCTTCACGAGCGATACCGGTTGCATTTGCGGCAATGCGGTCCAGAACGGCATGTGCGCGGTCGCGATGACGGAACCCGCGATGAACGCAGCGAGCGTCACGATCATTCGCGTGCTGCCGCCGCCGACCGTGTACAACGTGCCCGACGCACAGCCGCCGCCCAGTTGCATGCCGATACCGAAGATGAACGCGCCCACGACCACCGACGTCCCTACCGGCGACACGAGCCCGGTCACCGGCGTACCGAACAGCGACCCTGCCGCGAGCGCGGGAAAGAACAGCGCGACGCCGACCGCGAGCATCAGCATTTGCGCGCGCAGCCCGGCGCCGCGGCCATCGGAAATGAACACGCGCCACGCCGACGTGAAACCGAACGCCGCGTGATAAAGCGAGACGCCGAGCAGCGCGCCGACCACGTAAAGCGCAGCCTGGCGCGCGCCGACGGTTTGCCCGAGATACACCGCGCCGAGCACGATCAACAACGCGGCGATGCCGAGCGGCTTCGGATCGATATCCGCGCGGCGTGCAAGAGGAGTAGCGAGATCTGACATGACGATAAGCGTTTCGAAAAAATGCGGAAGAGCTACTTATTTTCTCGCGTTTGGCTGATCTTCGCAGGCGGCACAGCGCTTGCATCGGCCGTTGCATCGAAGCCCTTTCCTGCACGGAGAAGAAGATGCATATCGTCTGTCACATGATGTCGTCGATCGACGGCCGCAGTCTCACCGATAACTGGAACCTCGATTTCGCGTCGTCCACCTACGAAGACACCGCCGCGCGCTTCAACGCCGATGCGTGGGTATGCGGCCGCGTCACGATGCAGGAAATCTCGCATGGCAAGGACCGCGACTATCCGCGCGGGCTCGCGAAGGGTCCGATTCCACGCACCGATCATTTCGCGAAACGCGACGCGAGCCAGTACGCGATTTCCATCGATCCGAAGGGACGTGTCGCCTGGAAGAGCAATACGGCGCTCGAATCGCATATCGTCGAAGTGCTGAGCGAGAGCGTCGATGACGATTACCTCGCGTATCTGCAATCGATCGACGCATCGTATGCGTTCGGCGGCAAGGACGATATCGAACTGAAGCGCGTCGTCGAAATGCTCGAACGCGAGTTGAAGATCAAGAAGCTGATCGTCGAAGGCGGCGGACATGTGTCGGGCGCGTTCGTCAATGCGCAGCTTGCCGATGAAGTCAGCGTGCTGATCATGCCGCTCGTCGATGGACGCGAAGCGCATACGTCGTCGTTCGAAGTCGCGATGGACAAGTGGAAAACGCCCGCCTACCTCAAGCTGGATTCCATCGAAAAACTGGAACACGACGTCGTCTGGCTGCGCTATACGCGCAAGTCCTGAACCTCGGGATTTACCCGCGCCACCGCATGCAAGCCGTTAAAAATGCGGCTTCCATTGTTATAATTCTTTCATCTCGCGAATAAAAGCTAACATCATTCCTCGCGCCGCTCCGATGGCCAAGAACGACCGCCTGCGTGCCCTTTCCGGCGCGCTCGAAAAACAGAACGTGATGCGTCTGCGCGATGCGGCCGCGCTGCTCGGCGTTTCGGAGATGACGGTGCGCCGCGATATCGCCGCGCATCCCGGCCAGTTCACCTATCTCGGCGGCTATATCGTCAGCGCCGCCGATGTCCCCAACGCGGGCTACACGATCGAGGAAGAGAAAGACCATTTCGCGCAAGCGAAGGCGGTCGCTTCGAATCACGCGGCGCGTCTGCTCGCGGATAGCGAAACCATCTTCATCGATTGCGGCACGACGCTGACCACGCTCGCGCGGCAGATTCCCACGGAGATGCATCTCACTGTCGTGTGCTATTCGCTCAATGTCGCGGAAATTTTGCGGCGCAAGCCCAACGTGCGGATGATCCTGCTCGGCGGCGTCTATGTGCCGTCATCGGAATCGTTCGCCAGCGACGAGAGCGTCGAAACCTTGCGGCGCATGGGCATCAACAAGGCGTTCATGTCGGCGGGCGGCGTCGATGAAGCGCGCGGCGTGACGTGCTGGAACTTTCATGAAGTCGCCATCAAGCAAGCCGCGATGGCGAGTTCGGTGGAACGTCATCTCGTCGTCGATGCGAGCAAGTTCGGCAAGGTCAAGGCCGTGCGCTTCTCGCAGCTTTCCGAGTTCGATTCGGTGATTACCGAGGAAGGTCAGAAGCTCCGCAAACGCGTCTGAATCGTTCCGCTAAAAATCAGAAAGGCTCGTTCAGGTTTCGAACGAGCCTTTTTTGTTCCGCTTTTCGAAGGGCGTTACTGTCTGCGTCCCAGCGCGAACAACGTCCCCGCAACGAGAATGAACGCGCCGATGATGACCTTCTGCCAGGTGCTCGGCACGCCGATGAGAATCAGCACGCTATTGATGAGCGTCACCAGCACGACGCCCAAAAGCGTACCCACCACCGTTCCCGTACCGCCCGTGATGCGGGCACCGCCGAGAATCACCGCCGCGATCACATCGAGTTCCGTGCCGACGAGATCGAACGGGTTCGCAAGCCGGTTCGTCGACACGTGCAGGATGCCCGCCACGCCCGCCAGCAAGCCGGTATAGCCGAACACGAAAAGATGAATGGCGCGCAAGTTATAACCGAGACGTTCTGCAATGGCGAGCGAGCCGCCCATCGCATAGACGCCGCGGCCCATCATCGTGCGATTGAGCAGCCACCAGGTCACGATCGCCGCGATCACGAGCGCGAGCACGGACACCGGCAAAACCGCGCGCAAGCCATCCGGCGTGTGATAGAAAAACAGCGGCAGGCGCCCGAACGTATCCATGCTGTGCGGAATGTTCATGAAGAACTGCGTGCCGACGAACGTCAGCAACAATCCGCGATACAAATATTGCGTGCCGATGGTGACGATCAGCGAGGGCGCTTTCAATCGATGCACGAGCATGCCGTTGATGACGCCGAGAATCACGCCGCCGATTGCGCCCGCAAGCAGAATCAGCACGAACGGGCACTCCGGCCACCAAGCGAAGACAGCCTTCGTGATCGAATACATCGTCAACGCGGCGATTGCCGTGAACGACACGTCGATGCCGCCCGACGCCAGCACGACGAGCGTGCCGAGCGCGAAGAGCGAGACCGTCGTCGCGGAATGGAGCATGTCGAACAGTGTCGCGAACTGGAAGAAGCGCGGATTGATGCTGCCCACGACTAGACACGTCACCACGATCAGCCCGACCGTGAACCACTCCGGATTGCGCATCAGTTGCGCATACAGATTGCCCTTGCGCACGCGCGGCGCGACCTGGGCCGCGTGTTGCGGCATCGTCTCGCTTCCCGTGCGGCGGATGGATTCGCTCATGCTCATGCTGCCTCTGAAAGTAGCGCGTGATAAAGATCGGCCTCGTTCAAGCGATCCGCGCGATATTCGTTCGCGACGCGGCCTTTCTTCATCATCAGAATACGGTCGCAGTTCTGCAGCAGTTCGGGCAGGTCGTCGCTGATCAATATGATGCCGATGCCCTCCTTCGACAGCCGCTGCATGATGCGATAAATGATGTCCTTCGATCCCACATCGACGCCCACGGTCGGACCATGCAGGATCAGCACGCGCGGATCGATCGCGAGCCAGCGGCCGATCAGCACGCGCTGCTGGTTGCCGCCCGAAAGCGATTGCACCGGCTTGTCGACATCGGGCGTCGCGATCTGCAAGTCCTTCACGGTGCGCTCGGCAAGCTCTTGCGCACGCTTGCGATCGATCTGACCGAAGCGGTCGCGCAGGCTCGCGATCATCGCGGTGACGACGTTGTCGCGAATCGGCTTGTCGAGAAAAAGCCCTTCGTTCAGGCGGTCTTCGGGCACATAGCCGATACGTTGCGCCTTCGCATCCGCGGGCGAATGCAGACGCACGCGCATACCGTCGAGCGTCACCGTGCCCGTATCCGCAGGCGCGACGCCCGCAAGCGCACGCGCAAGTTCGTTGCGGCCCGAATCGAGCAGCCCCGTCACGCCTAAAATCTCGCCCTTGTGCAGCTTGAACGACACATCGGCGAACTGGCCCTTGCGGCCGAGACCTTGCACGTCGAGCACGATCTGCGACGCGCCTCCGTCACCTTCCGCGCGATAGCGTTCCGTCGACAGATGCTTGCCCGTCATGAGCTCGCTGATCTGCGCCTTCGTATAGTTTTCGATCGGACCTTGCGCCATCTTCTGGCCGTCGCGCAGCACGATCACTTCGCCGCCGATCGCATAGCACTCGTCGAGCTTGTGACTCACGAACAGCACGGCGACGCCATCCGCGCGCAAACGCGCAAGCACGGCGATGAGGTTATCGACTTCTTTCTGCGTGAGCGATGTCGTCGGCTCGTCCATGATGACGAACTTGGCTTCGCTCGCAATGGCGCGCGCGATCGCAACGAGCTGGCGCGTCGCGAGCGGCAGTTGCTCGATGAGCGTCTTCTGGAAATCCGCGTCGCCCGGCAGTCCGACGGCTTCTAGCGCACGCGCGGCGGTTTGTGCGAGCGCTTTGCGATCGAACGTGCGCGCGAGCTTGCCCGCATGTTCCGCGAGTTCGGATGTCAGCGCGACGTTCTCCGCGACGCTCATGTTCGGCAGCAGCGACAAGTCCTGATAAACGGTTTCGATGCCCGCCGAAAGCGATTCGAGCGGCGAAAGCTTCTTGTGACGCGCGCCTTCGATCACGAGCTCGCCTTCATCGGGCGGTTGCGCGCCCGAGATGATCTTGATGAGCGTGCTCTTGCCGCAACCGTTCTCGCCGAGCAAGTGATAGATCTGGCCGCGCTCGAACGAGAGGCTTACGCCACGCAGCGCATAGACGCCGGTGAAACGTTTATGGATATCGACGACTTCGAGGAGCGGTGTCATATCGTGTAGTCGAGCGAGGCACACCGCAGTGCGCCTCGCGAATGGCATCAGAAGTTGTATTGCTTGTAGTTCGACTTGTCGACATCGACCCAGCCGGTGCCGCGCACGATCACGCCCTTGCCCGGGCCCTTCGTGACCGTCACCTTGTTATAGCCGGTGATGCCGAGGTCTGCGCCGTTCTGCACTTCCTTGCCGTCGACGAGCATCTGCGCGACCTTGTTCATCGCGAGACCGGCGAGCTTCGGATCCCAGAACGCGATGCCGTTGATCGCGCCGCTTTCGAGGAACTTGGCCGCTTCCGTCGGCAAGCCGGTGCCGTACACGCAGATCTTCCCGACCTTGCCGGCCTCTTCGACCGCCCGGCCGATACCGATGACGTCGAGCGACGACGAACCCTGGAAGCCCGTCAGATCCGGATGCTTGCGCAGCACTTCCTTCGCGACCTGATACGCGCGCTCGCCATCGTTGTTCGTTTCGAGCTTCGGTTCGACCAGATCCATCTTCGGATACTTGGCCTTCGCATTGCCGATGCCGCCATCGGCCCATTGCACCTGCGAGCGCGAGCCGAGCGAGCCGACCAGCACCGCCCACTTGCCCTGATTGTTCATGCACTTCGCGAGACGCTCGTTCAGGCCCGCGCCGTATGCGGTGTTGTCGAAGGCTTCGATGTCGACCATCGTGTTCTTCGCGTTGTCCGCTTCATGCGTGACGACCTTGATGCCCCGATCCATTGCTTTCTTGAGCGCGGGTTCGAGCGTCGGCGGATCGTAGGGCACTACCGCAATCGCCGTGACCTTCTTCGCGATCAGATCCTCGATGATCTTGAGTTGCTGCGCGGCGTCGGCGCGGCCCGGACCCGTCTGATATGCGTTGATGTTCGGATTCTCCTTGCCGAACTCCTTCACGCCTTCGTCCATGCGATTGAACCAGTTGATGCCGGTCACTTTCACGACCGTCACGATGGTTTCGTTGGTCGCGGCCTGCGCCGCTGCGATCGCGCCCGCCGCGAGTGCGATCGCGGTGAGTGCGGTGCCCAGTTTGCTCAGCTTCATTGCGTTGTCTCCTTTATCTATCCATTGGTCTCTTTGAACATCACACGCAACACTAACGTCCGGTCGATGCGGGCGGCGGTGGAACATTGCTCTTGGGCGCGGCTCCGCCGATGCCGAAGATCGCGCGCACGCGATCGCCGCCCGCGAATGCAAGCGATGCGAGCAGCAGGAAGCCCCACGCGCAATCGCCGAAAAACTGCGATACGCCGAGCAGATTGAAGAGGCTCGACAGAAATTGCAACACGGTCGCGGCGAGAAACACGCAGACGATGCGTCCATAACCGCCCGCCGGATTCACGCCGCCCATCACCGCGATCAGGATCGCGATCAGCAGATACGAATTGCCGTAGTCCCACTTCGCGCTCGACGTATGCGTCGCGCTGATGAGACCCGCGAGCGAGGCGAGCACGCCGCACATCCCATACGTGAGAATCAGCATGCGCGCGCGCGGAATGCCCGCGTAGAACGCGGCCTTCGGGTTCGTGCCCATCAGATAGAGACGCAGGCCGAACGGCGTACGCTTCAGAATCCAGCCGAGCAGCAGAACCGCGGCGATGAAGATCCACAGTGAAATAGGCACTTGCAGGAAGGTGCCGTTGCCGATGTTCGACAGCGGATCGACGTATTCCACGCGCACGGATGCGCCGTTGCTCAACACCACCGCGATGCCGGTGAAGAGCAACTGCGTGCCGAGCGTGCAGAGAATCGGCGTGAGCTTCAGCTTCGCGATGACGACGCCATTGAGCAAGCCGCCGAGCGCACCCATCACCATGACGATGCATACGAATACCGCGGTATAGAGCGCGGGCGAATCGTCGGCGGAGACCATATGCGGCAGCATCATCGCGGCGACCATGCCGGAGAGATTCGCAAGGCCCACGCCCGACAGATCGATGCCGCCGTTGCCCGACACCATCGACAGCATGATGCCGAGCGCAAGCAGGCCGAGCTCGGGCAACTGGCCGCCCATCGACTGAAGATTGTCGATGTCGAGGAACTGGCCGTGCGACATCCACGTTGCGACGATCACCACGAGCACGTTCACGCCGATCAGAAAGTTGAACTGGCGATCCGCGAGCCACTTCGACGCTTTCATTGCGTGACGCTCCTTTCCGCTAGCAGCGCGTTGATTTCGTCGAGACGCGGCATCGACGGCGCGGTGCCCGGACGCGTCACCGAAATGCTCGCGAGCGCGCAGCCGAAGCGCACTGCATCCACAGGGCTTTCGCCGCGTGCGAGGGCCGCCGCGAAGCCGCCGGTGAAGCCATCGCCCGCGCCCGCCGTCTCGACGACGCGGCCGCATTCGAAAGCAGGCACGAGCGTCGATTCGTTCGACGTATGCAAGAGCGCGCCCGCTTCGCCGAGCGTGACGATCACGGCGCGTGCGCCTTTTTGGAGCAGTACGTTCGCGGCGCGGCGTGCGTCGTCCGCCGAAGCGATCTCGATGCCGGTGAGCGCCTGCGCTTCGGTTTCGTTCGGCGTGATGTAGTCGCAAAGCGGATAGATATCGTCCGTCAGCGGCAAGGCGGGCGCGGGATTGAACACCGTCGTCACGCCATGTTTGCGCGCGAGTTCGAGTCCACGGCGCGCGGCCGGAATCGGTTGTTCGAGCTGCGTGACGAAGACGCCGGCACGCGCGATATCGTCTTCGATCGCATCGACGTCTTCGGGCGCGAGCGTGCCCGCAGCGCCCGCCGCGACGATGATCGCATTGCCGCCCGTGTTCTCATCGACATAGATATGCGCGGCGCCCGTCGCGACATCGTTCATTACCGTTGCGCGCGATGTGATGCCTTCGGCGCTCCATGTCGCCTGCGCGATATCGCCGAACGCATCCGCGCCGATGCGGGTGCAGAAGATCACGTCCGCGCCCGCGCGTGCGGCGGCCACCGCCTGATTCGAGCCCTTGCCGCCCGGTCCCATCTGGAACGCGGAACCCGCGACCGTTTCGCCGAGCAGCGGCATGCGTTGCGCGCGAAACGCGAGGTCCGTCACATAGATGCCGAGAATGACGACGCTTTTCATCGCGTGCCTCCGTGCGCGGCTTCGGGCGCATCCGGCGCGAGTTGCACGCCCTTCTTGAAGATGAAGCAGCCATAGCCGCGCGCTTCGCCCGTCGCGATCACGCAATATGCGTTCTTCGCGCGCTCGTAGAACGCGAAGCGTTCGACCGGCGCGAAGGGCAGCGCGCGGCCTTCGGCATCGTCCACTTCGCGTTGGGCTTCGCGTTGCACGGCGGGCAAGGTAGTTGCATCGCCAACTATCTCCATGCGGCCCGCGGGATCGTCGACGAACGTATCGAGCGGCAGCACCGACAACACTGCGCGCACCGCACGCGGCGCGCTCACGCCGTCCATGCGCAGCACGCGGCCGAGCACCGTTTTGCGCGCGACAGAGTCAGCGGGGAAATGGGCATCGCAGATCACCACTTCGTCGCCGTGGCCCATCGCGGCAAGCGCGTACAGGATATCGGCGTTCAAGAGCGGATCGATGTTCTTCAGCACAGCGTCTCCTCCATGCATGAGCGCGTTCCGTATCGGAATCGCGCCGAGTCAATTCCTTGATCAGTCTCCGTACGGCACCCAGATGTTCTTCACTTGCACCGCCTGTCGAAGGAAAGGCAGCCCTTCGCTTGCGGCATCGTGCCAGTCGAACACGCGGCCCTGATCGACGAACGTGCGCTTCAGATTGCCGATCGACTCGCGCTCCACCATCGCCGATAGCGCCGCGCCGTGGAAGCACCAGAGCGCATCGACGTCATCGTGTTGCGCGAGCGTTTGCGCCAGCGAACGCGCATCGCCGGTGACGATGTTCAGCGCGCCGCCCGGCACATCCGATGTCTCGACGACCTGATAGAAGTCCGTCGCCATCAGCGGACACGTCTCGCTCGGCACGACGACCACGCGATTGCCCAGCGCGAGCGCGGGCGCGACGAGCGACACGAACCCGAGCAACGGCGCTTCATCGGGACACACGATGCCGATCACGCCCAGCGCTTCGTGCATCGCCAGCGCGACGCCATGCAGCGGGGGCGCATGCACGGCGCCGTCGTACTTGTCGGCCCAAGCGGCATACGTGAAGAACCGCGCGATCGATGCATCGACTTCGCGCTTCGCATCGCGCTCGCTCGAACCGGCGCGCGTGACGAGCTGCTTCGCGAATTCATCGGCGCGTGCGCTCAGGTTTTCCGCGAGGTAGTACAGCACTTGCGCGCGGTTGTGCGCGCTCGCCGACGACCATTTCGTCATGCCGCGCGCGGCCGCGACCGCATTGCGTATGTCCTTGCGATTGCCTTCGCCCACTTCGCCGACGATCTCACCGGCGGGCGAATGCACGAGCCGCGAATAACCGCTGTCGGGCCGCGCCTGCTTGCCGGCGATGAAGAGCTTCGCCGTGCGATCGAGCGCACTCACATTGCGCGCATCGACGAGCGAATCCGGTTGCGCCTGCAACGATTTCGTTTCGCCGCGCACCGGAAGCTTGGACCATGCGCGCGGCTTCAGGTATTCGTAGATGCCCTCGCGTCCGCCTTCGCGTCCGAAGCCCGACTCGCGATATCCGCCGAAGCCGACGGCCGCATCGAAGAGATTGGTCGCGTTGATCCACACGACGCCGCATTGCAGGCGCGGCGCGACGTCGAGCGCGCGGCTGATGTTCTCGCTCCACACGCTCGCGGCAAGGCCGTAGCGCGTGTTATTTGCGAGCGCAACGGCTTCTTCCGGCGTGCGGAAGCTCATCGTCACGAGCACGGGCCCGAAGATCTCTTCCTGCGCGAGCGTCGATGCGGGCGCGACGTTGGTGACGAGCGTCGGCGGAAAGAATGCACCGCTCTCGGGCAACGTGGCACGCGGCGATCGATAGACTTCGCAGCCTTCGCGCTCGCCCTTGTCGACGAGCGCGCGAATGCGTTCGAGCTGAATGTCGTCGACGACCGCGCTCATGTCGATGCCCTTATCCAGCGACGTGCCGACGCGCAGCGTATCCATGCGGCGCTTCAGCTTCTCGACGAAGCGCGCTTCGATGCCTTCCTGCACGAGCAGACGCGAGCCCGCGCAACACACTTGTCCCTGATTGAACCAGATCGCATCGACAACGCCTTCGACGGCGCTGTCGATATCGGCATCGTCGAACACGATGAATGGCGACTTGCCGCCGAGTTCGAGCGTGAGCGACTTGCCCGAACCCGCCGTGCTCGCGCGGATCTGACGGCCCACTTCGGTCGATCCCGTGAATGCGATCTTCGCGACGCGTTGATGTTCGACGAGCGCCGCGCCCGTGCTGCCATCGCCGGTGACGATGTTGAGCACGCCTTTCGGCAAGCCCGCGCGATGCGCCAATTCAGCGAACAGCAACGCCGTCAACGACGTGAATTCCGCGGGCTTCAGCACGACGGTATTGCCGAGCGCGAGCGCCGGCGCGATCTTCCACGCGAGCATCAGCAGCGGGAAATTCCACGGCACGATCTGGCCGATCACGCCGAGCGGCGCCCAGTCCGCGAACTCCTTGTCCTGCAGTTGCGCCCATCCCGCGTGATGCAGAAAATGCCTTGCTACGAGGGGTATATCGATATCGCGCGACTCGCGGATCGGCTTGCCGTTGTCGAGCGATTCGAGCACGGCGAAGAGACGGCTGTGCCGCTGCACCATGCGCGAAAGCGCATAGAGATGACGCGCGCGCCCCGCTCCGCCGATGGCTTGCCAGCCTTCGAGCGCATCGTGCGCGGCTTGCACAGCGGCATCGACATCCGCTCCCGTGCCTTGCGCGATCGATGCGAGCACGCGGCCGGTCGCGGGTTCTCGTGAGTCGAAGCGCGCGGCGTGGTCGCTGTCGCGCCATGCGCCGTTGATGAAGTGACCGAAGCGCCCGTCATGCTGATCGAGCCATGCGCGCGCGGCGCGATCGTCTTCCGGTGCGGGTCCGTATTCCATCGAAGAGAAGTATTCGGCAACGCTCATGAGGCTGTTTAGTGAAG
Source organism: Caballeronia sp. AZ1_KS37 (assembly GCF_023631165.1). Taxonomy (NCBI): domain Bacteria; kingdom Pseudomonadati; phylum Pseudomonadota; class Betaproteobacteria; order Burkholderiales; family Burkholderiaceae; genus Caballeronia; species Caballeronia sp. AZ1_KS37. The sequence continues at coordinate 361,430 of NZ_JALQDP010000034.1, forward strand.
TCTGTTGGATCAGGCGACGGGATGGCGATTGAACGACGAATAACGTCCGCTCACATGGTGTTCGAGCTGGCGTTCGATATCCGCGAGCAGGCTCGATGCGCCGATGCGAAACAGATCCGCTTCGAGCCATTCGCGCCCGAGCTCTTCCTTCATGAGGATCTGATACTCGAGCACCGACTTCGCAGTCGACACGCCGCCCGCCGGCTTGAAGCCGATCATGACGCCCGTGCGCGCGAGATAGTCGCGGATCATCCGCACCATCACGAGCGACACGTCGAGCGTCGCGTTGACGCTTTCCTTGCCCGTCGATGTCTTGATGAAATCGGCGCCGGCCATCATGCAGATCATCGATGCCTTCGCGACATTCGACAGCGTGCGGATATCGCCGGTCGCGAGAATCGCCTTGACGTGCGCGTCGCCGCATGCCGCGCGGAAATCGCGCATCTCGTCGTAGAGCGCTTTCCAGTTACCCGTCAGCACATGCTCGCGCGTGACGACGATATCGATCTCGGACGCGCCATCTCTCACGGATGCTTCGATCTCGCGCAACTTCAGTTCGTGCGGATTGAGGCCAGCGGGGAAGCCCGTCGATACGGCCGCGACCGGAATGCCGCTGCCCTCGAGCGCGTTCACTGCCGTCCTGACGTAACGGTGATAGACGCACACCGCGCCGGTTTTGATCGACAGAGGCGGCATGCCGAGCGCGTCGAGCAGATCGTCGCGCAATGGACGGCGCGCCTTCGCACAGAGACGTTCGACGCGGCCATGCGTGTCGTCGCCGGAAAGCGTCGTGAGATCGATGCAGGTGATGGCCTTGAGCAGCCACGCCGCCTGCGCGTCTTTCTTGACCGCGCGGCGCGTGCCGAGCGTCGACGCGCGGCGCGTCACCGCCGACTGATTCACGCGCAGGCCGTCGAGCCAGGCGAGATCGAACGGCACGCCGGGATTGCGCGCGCTGGCGTGAACCTGGGCCTTGCCGGGCCACGCGACGATGGACTTCGATGCAGTTTCCAGCATGAGATCGGTATGCCAGCGTCTTGTGCGACGCACAACAGTTTTTGATAGATTGATCTCAGTTTATAGCATTCTTGTTAGGATCGTGACATAGGGAAAGTTCGGAGACGACCGCGCCGAGTCTCACTCTTCCGTGCAAACCCTCGGTTGACGTCTTTGCGTTCATCGACGCAAACTTGAAGCGCTTCAAATCCAATCGATCAACCCAAACAGAGCAAATTCGGCAACGCGACCGAACTTTCTTGCTTTCGATTTGAAGCGCTTCAATTTCGAACGATACAAGGAGACACCGCATGTCCTCGCACTTTCCCCGCACTGTCCTGCGCGCGCTCGCCGCCGCGTGCGTCGCAGCATCGAGTCTCACTGCCGCGCACGCCGCCGACATCAAGATCGGCGCGCTCTTCCCCTTCAGCGGCGGACTCGCGCTGCTCGGCGACGAAAGCTATCGCGGCGTGCAACTCGCCGTCGACGAGCGCAACGCGGCGGGCGGCATTAACGGCGAGAAAGTGGTGCTCGTCAAGGCCGATGCCGTCGATGCCAATCAGGCCGTCGGCGAAGCGCGGCGTCTGACGTCGGTGGAAAACGTGTCGGCGGTGTTCGGAAGTTATTCGTCGGCGGTGTCGTCGGCGGCGACGCAAGTGACCGAGCTCGCGGGCGTGCCGTTCTTCGAACTCGGCGCGACGGCGGACACCATCACGAGCCGCGGCTTCAAGTATCTGTATCGCAGCAACTCGACCACGAAGACCTTCGCGGACGGCACGCTCGAAGCGCTGACCAAGGTCGTCGCGCCGCAACTCAAGGCGGATCCGAAGACGCTGAAGATCGCGATCATCGCGGAAGACGGGCCGTACGGCACGCTCGTCTCCGGCTTTCAGAAGGAAGGCGCGAAGAAGCTCGGTCTGAACGTCGTGCAGGTGCTGCCGTATTCGGCGAAGAGCGTCGATCTGTCGTCGCTGATTCTGCGTCTGAAGGGCGCGGACGTCGATATCGTGTTGCAGACCTCGTATCAGAACGACTCGATCCTGTTCTTCCGCCAGGCCGCGCAGGCCGGCTTCAAGCCGAAGGCGGTCATCGGCGCGGGCGGCGGCTACTCGCTCTCGGATACGGCCAAGGCCGTCGGCGCGCAAATGAACGGCGTATATGACATCGACTTCCCGCAAGTCGCGATGAACGAGAAAGGCGCACCCGGCCTCGAAACATTCACCGCCGAATATCAGAAGCACTTCGGCATGGCGCCGCGCTCGGGCCATAGCCTCGTGAACTATGTCGGCGCGAAAGCGTTCCTCGATGTGCTCGCCAACGCGAAATCCACCGACAAGGACAAGATCCGCGCCGCCGTGCTCGCCTACAAGAAGCCGACGGGCACGACCGCCGCTGGCTGGGGCTTCCAGTTCGCCGACAACGGCCAGAACCAGCTCGCGACCACCAACGTGATGCAGTGGCAAGGCGGCAAGCTCGTCACCGTCTATCCGGAAGCGGTCGCGATCGCGAAGCCCGTCGCGGCGCAGTAAAACCGCCGCTGTTCACCCGCATTTCTCTTTCACTCGAACCGTGCGGCGCGTGACACGCGCTGCGCGGTGTCCAGGAAACGAGCATGTCCATTCTTCTGCAACTTCTGGTCAACGGCCTGTTGCTGGGCGGCGCGTACGCGATCATCAGCATCGGCCTCACGCTGATCTTCGGCGTCGTGCGCGTGGTCAACTTCGCGCACGGCGAGCTGCTGATGGTCGGCATGTACGCCGTCTGGCTGCTCGCCGCGAAGCTCGGCTGGCATCCGTATGTGTCGGCGGTGCCGGTCGCGCTGCTGCTCTTCGCATTCGGCGTGCTGATCCAGCGCTTCATCATCCAGCCGCTGCTTTCCGCCGACGCGCACATTCAGATTTTCGCGACCGTCGGCGTGTCGACCGCGCTCGTGAATCTCGCGCTGATGATCTTCGGCGCGGACGTGCATCCCGTCGATGTGAGCTTCGGCACCGAGCATCTGCAGTTCGGCGACATCAACATCGTGAGCGGGCAACTGATCACGTTTGCCGCCGCGCTCGCGGTCGCGGGCGGGCTGCATCTGTTCCTGCAACGCACCTACACAGGTCGCGCGTTTCGCGCGGTGGCGCAGCATCGCTACGCGGCCTCGCTGATGGGCGTCAACGTGAAGACGACGTACGTGCTCGCGTTCGGCATCGGCGCGGCGCTGGTCGGGCTCGCGTCGGGCTTGCTGGTCGCGCAGTATCCGGTGTTCCCGACCGTCGGCCAGTACTTCGTGCTGACCGCGTTCGTCATCGTCGTGCTGGGCGGTCTCGGCAGCTTGCCGGGCGCGCTCGTCGGCTCGATCGTGATCGGGCTCATCGACAGTCTCGCGGGCTACTACATCTCGCCCGACATGAAGGAAGTCGTCTACTTCGCGATCTTCCTCGTGATTCTCGTGGTGCGCCCGACCGGTCTCTTCGGTCTCGGACGCGGCTCCGAATAACGTTCAGCGAGGCATTCGATGTTTCCCAATCTCCTGCATCCGCGCGGCTACATGGGCGCGCTGGCGCTCGTCGCGCTGCTCGCCGTGCCGTTCGCGCTGCAATCGCCGTTCGCGTTTCACCTGGCCGTGCTCGTGTGCATCTTCGGCGCGCTCGCGACGGCGTGGAATATCGTCGGCGGATTCGCCGGGCAGTTGTCGCTCGGACACGCGGTGTTCTACGGCATCGGCTCGTACGCGGCGACGCTGCTCGTCATCAACTTCGGCATCACGCCGTGGCTCGGCATGTTCGCGGGCGCGGTGATCTCGGCGATGGCGGCGATCGTCATCGCGTATCCGACGCTGCGTCTGCGCGGACCGTTCTTCGCGCTCGCCACGATCGCGTTCCTCGAAGTGTGCCGCCTGCTCACGGTGCACGAGGAAAGCTGGACGGGCGGCTCGGCGGGCCTGAACGTGCCGCTCAACATCGGCCTGCAATGGATGGTGTTCCGCGAAAAGTGGGCGTATCTGCTGATCGCGTTCGGCTTTCTTCTGGTGACGTTGTGGGCCGCGTGGCTCATCCGCCGCTCGCGCTTCGGCTTCTACCTGATCGCCGTGCGCGAACGTGAAGATGCGGCGCGCGCGGTCGGCGTGAACGCGGTGAAGGTGAAGATCGGCGCGGCGGTGATCTCGGCGGTGCTGACGAGTCTCATCGGCTCTTTCCACGCGATGTATCTCACCTTCATCGATCCGTCCGCGGCGTTCTCGCTGGAACTGTCGGTGCAGATCGCGATGTTCGCGCTGATCGGCGGACTCGGCAGCGTCGCCGGGCCGCTCGCGGGCACCGTCCTCGTGCTGCCGATCGCCGAGCTTGCGCGCGGCTGGCTCAGCTCGTTCGGCAGCGGCACGCACGGCTTCGTCTACGGTGTCGTGTTGGTGCTCGTCGTGCTGTTCATTCCGCGCGGACTCGTCGGGCATCTGGGCGGCTTCGTGCTGCGCTTCATCGACCGTCTGCCCGGCGCGCGCACGCCGCCGCCCGCACGGGCGAAGTCGATCGCGCCCGCCGATGCGTTGCCGCTCGGCACGCCGCTGCTCGTCGCGGAGCATCTGAAGAAGCGCTTCGGCGGACTCGTCGCGACCGACGATGTTTCCCTCACGCTGCACGCCGGCGAGATTCTCGGTGTGATCGGCCCGAACGGCGCGGGCAAGACGACGGTCTTCAATCAGCTTTCGGGCTTCATCCGGCCGAACGAAGGCATCGTGAAGATTCGCCTCGCCGATGGCACCTGGGCCGAACCGCGCACGCCCGATGCGTTCGCGAAGGACGGCGTCGGCCGTACGTTCCAGATCGCGCAGCCGTTCGCGGGTCTCTCGGTGCTGGAGAACATCATGCTCGGCGCGTTCATGCATACGCGGGTCCGCGTCGAAGCGGAATCGATCGCACGCGAAGTCGCGGAGATCACCGATCTCACGTCCTTGCTCGATACCGAAGCGCGCAGCCTCACGGTCGGCGGCATGAAGCGTCTCGAAGTGGCGCGCGCGCTCGCCACGCGCCCGCGCGCGCTTCTGCTCGACGAAGTGATGGCCGGTCTCAATCCCGCCGACATCGCGCGCGCGATCAACATGGTGCGGCGCATCCGCGATTCAGGAATCGCCGTGCTGATGATCGAGCACATGATGCAGGCGACGATGGCGCTGTCGGACCGCATCATCGTCATCAATGCCGGGCGCATGCTGAAGGAAGGCAAGCCGTCCGATGTCGTCAACGATCCTGAGGTGATTCAGGCCTATCTCGGCAAGGGGTATCTCGATGCTCAAGCTGCATAACGTCTCGGCCGGCTACGGCAAGAGCGAAGTTCTGCGCGGCGTCTCGCTCGATGTGCAGGAAGGCGAGATCGTCACGCTCGTCGGCGCGAACGGCGCGGGCAAGACCACGACGCTGAAGACGCTATGCGGAATCGTCGCGGCGCGCGGCGGCAGCATCACGTTTCAGGGACAGGAACTCGTCGGCAAGTCCTCGCACGACATCGTCGCGATGGGCGTCACGATGATTCCCGAAGGCCGTCAGCTCTTCCCGTTCCTGAGCGTCGAAGAGAACCTGCTGATGGGCGCGTTTCGTCACGCCGCACGAAGCGCGCGGCGCGAACGCATGGACGAAGTGCTCGAACTCTTTCCGCGCGTGCGCGAGCGTCTCACGCAACTTGCCGGATCGCTATCGGGCGGCGAGCAGCAGATGGTCGCCATCGCGCGCGGCATGATGTCCGCGCCGAAGCTCCTGATCTTCGACGAACCGTCGCTCGGTCTTTCGCCCTTGCTCGTCGAGCAGATGTTCGAAGTCGTCGGCACGGTCGCGGCGCGCGGCGTGACGGTGCTGCTCGTCGAACAGAACGTGTTCCACACGCTCAAGCTCGCGAACCGCGGATACGTGCTCGAAAACGGCGCCATCGCGCTTTCCGGAACGGGCGCAGAATTGCTCGATAGTCCCCACGTGCGGCGCGCCTATCTCGGTCATTGATTCAGCGAACCGGCGCATCGCATCCAGAAACCACGGAGATTAAAACTCATGCAAACCGAAGTGAAACCCGACGAACAAGTCATCGCCTATCAGTTGCCGCAAGTGCCGTACATGTCGAAGGATCTCGTGCACGGCGGCGTCATGACCGACTGGCTCGAAGACGACAACCTGTGGGTGCCCGCGACCGAAACCGTGTCGTTCAAGCCGCTCATTCTCAACGCGAGCCAGGGCTATTACGTGAATCTGCTGCGCGTGCGCCGCAGCGGCGTGATCTCGCGGCATCGTCATAGCGGCGCCGTTCATGCGATGGTGCTCAAGGGCCGCTGGTACTACCTCGAACACGACTGGGTCGCGGAGCAAGGCGGCTATGCGTTCGAGCCCGCGGGCGAAACGCACACGCTCTTCGTGCCCGAAGACGTGCCCGAGATGATTACCTGGTTCCATGTCACGGGCGGCTATACCTATGTCGATCCGCAAGGCGTCGCGCAGGGTTACGAAGACGTCTTCACGAAGATCGAGGCGGCGCGCCGGCACTATGCGTCGATCGGTCTGCCCGCCGATTACATCGAATCCATCATCCGATGAACGCCATGACATCCACTCTTCCCGCATCGATGCAATACGTCGATCACGGCGCGGGCGGCGCGCCCGACTGCATGCGGCTCGCGCAGGGACCGCTGCCCTCGCCCGGCCCGAACGACGTGCTGATCGAAGTCGCCTACGCAGGCGTGAACCGTCCCGACGTGCTGCAACGCTCGGGTTCGTATCCGCCGCCGCCGGGCGCATCGCCGCATCTGGGACTCGAGGTGTCGGGGCGCATCGTCGCGACGGGCGCGGAGGTCACGCAATGGCGCGCCGGCGATGAAGTCTGCGCGCTCGTGCCCGGCGGCGGCTACGCGCAATACTGCATCACGGATGCATCGCATTGTCTGCCGCTGCCGAAAGGTTTCACGCTGCTGCAGGCCGCGGCCTTGCCCGAAACGTACTTCACCGTCTGGACCAACGTGTTCGAGCGCGGCCGCCTGCAGGCGGGCGAAACGTTTCTCGTGCACGGCGGATCGAGCGGCATCGGACTGACGGCGATCCAGCTCGCGCACGCATTCGGCGCGCGCGTCATCACGACCGTCGGCAATGCGGAAAAAGCGCAGGCCTGTCGCGAAGCGGGCGCGGATCATACGATCAACTATCGCGACGAAGATTTCGTCGATGCCATCGCGACTCTCACCGATGGAAAAGGCGTCGACATCATCCTCGACATGGTCGGCGGCGACTACATCGCGCGCAATATCCGCGCGCTCGCGCTCGAAGGCCGGCTCGTGCAGATCGCGTTTCTCGAAGGCAGCCGCATCGAACTGGATGCCATGCCGATCATGCTGCGCCGTCTCACCTTTACCGGATCGACTCTGCGCGCGCGCGGCATCGAACAGAAAGCGGCGATCGCGAAAGCGCTGCACGCGCACGTCTGGCCGCTGCTCGAAGCGGGCCGCGCGCTGCCCGTGATTCATCGCGTGCTGCCGCTCGCCGACGTCGCGGCCGCGCACGCGCTGATGGAGTCGAGCAGGCATATCGGCAAAATCATGCTAAAAGTGGGAGACCAATAACGTGCGGCACGACAAGCGTGTGGTCCTGGTGACGGGTGGCAGCGGCGGCATCGGCGAGGCGCTCGTCGAGCGCTATGCGCGCGATGGCGCGGCCGTCGGCATCGTCGATGTCAACGAAGAAACAGGCGCGGCGCTCGCAAGACGTCTCGCCGATGCGGGCCTGCGCGTGCATTTCGCCCATGCCGACGTCGGCGATTTCGCCGCGTGCGAAGCCGCGTGCCGTGCGATCGAGGCCGCGCTCGGTCCGGTCGATACGCTCGTCAACAACGCGGGCATTTCGCCGAAACACGCGGGCAAGCCGATGCCCGTCTGGCAGATGTCGCCCGACGAATGGCGCCGCGTGATGGACGTGAACGTGAACAGCGTCTTCAACTTCTGCCGCATTCTTGCGCCGGGCATGGTGGAGCGGCGCTTCGGACGCATCGTGTCGATGTCGTCGGTGGCGGGCAAGGCGTACCTCGACATCGTCGCCGCGCATTACAGCACGACGAAAGCCGCGCTGATCGGCATGACGCGGCATCTCGCGGGGGAGCTCGGGCCGCACGGCATCACGGTGAACGCGATCGCGCCGGGGCGCATCGATACGCCGCTCGTTCGCGGCGTCGCGCGGGAGGCCAACGAAAAGGTCGCGCAAGAAACGCCGTTGCGGCGGCTCGGCGCGCCCGACGAAGTGGCATCGACGTGCCTGTTCCTCACATCCGATGAAGCCGCGTTCGTCACCGGCCAGGTGATCGACGTGGCCGGCGGATGGCTGATGACATGACGACGCACGCGCCGTTGAGAACCATCGGCTTTCCGGGGCGATACACGCAAGGGCCGGGCGCGTTGTCCGCGCTCGGATCGACGCTCGCGGAACTCGGCGCGCGACGCGCGTTCGTGCTCGTCGATGGCGCGGTCATCGATCGCGTGTCGGCGCAAGTCACGCGATCGATCGAAGACGCGCACATCGTCACGTTTCCCGGCGAATGCACGGCCGCGGTCATCGCGAAGCTGAGCGACGATGCGCGCGAACTCAACGCGGATGCCGTCGTGGCCATCGGCGGCGGCAAGACGATCGACTCGGCGAAAGGCGTCGCCCGGGCGCTGAACGTGCCGATCGTGATCGCGCCGTCCGCCGCTTCGAGCGATGCGCCGACGAGCCGCCTCATCATCCTGTACGACGACGCGCATCGCGTCGCGGGCATCGACATGTTGCCGCGCAATCCGGACGCGGTGATCGTCGATACCGCGCTGATCGCCGCCGCGCCCGCGCGTCTCTTCGCGGCCGGCATCGGCGATGCGCTCAGCAAGAAGTACGAAGCCGCGCAATGCCAACGCGCCGATGGCCTGAACTCGTACGGCACGCCGCCGCTGCCGGGCGCGCTGCTGCTCACGCGCGCGACGCTCTCGATCCTGCTCGAAGACGGCGCGCGCGCCTACGCCGACATCCGGCGCGGCGAACTCACCGATGCCGTCGAACGCGTGATCGAAGCGACCGTGCTGTTGAGCGGCGTCGGCTTCGAGAGCGGCGGCCTGTCGCTCGCGCATGCGCTGATCCGCGGACTCACGGCGATTCCCGCGATGGCCTCGATGATGCACGGCGAACTGGTCGCCTTCGGCACGCTTGTACAATTGTTCGTCGAAGATACATCGCCCGAAGAGATCGAACCGTTGGCCACGCTCATGACCGCAACCGGATTGCCGCTCACGCTCGCAGAACTGGGGCAGCACGCCCCGCTTACATCGGCACAGCAAACACTCATCGCAAACGCCACGCTCGCCACGCGCTATAGCCGGCACATGTCGCCGCCGCTGACGGCTGCGCGGCTGATCGAAGGCATCGCCCGCGCCGATGCCTATGGACGCGCGCGCAGCCCATCATGAAACCCACGCGCGCTACGCTCGCGGATGTCGCGCGGCTGGCGGGCGTCTCGCTCGGCAGCGCGTCGCGCGCGTTGTCCGTGCCGGATCAGGTCAAGCCGCAAACGCTCGCCAATGTGCAGCGCGCGGTCGAACAGCTCGGCTACGTGCGCAACGGCGCGGCGCAGGCGCTTGCCTCGCGCAAGACGCGCACGGTCGCGGCCATCTATCCCACGCTCAACAATCCCATTTACGCCGATTCGATTCAGGCGCTTCAGCAGACGTTATGGGGTTATGGGTATCAGTTGCTGATCGCGAGTCACGAATACAAACCGGCGCGCGAACTCGAATTGCTCCGTGCGATTCTGGAACGCGGCGTCGACGGGCTCGTGCTCGTCGGCACCGATCATCCGCCTGAAGTTTTCGAACTCACGCGCCTGTACGCGTTGCCTTATGTTCTGACGTGGTCGGTGGATGAAACGCAGTATCCGCATTGCGTGGGCTTTTCCAATTTCGACGCGGCTTACCGGCTGGCGAAACGCATCGTCGGATTCGGGCATCGGCATGTCGCGATGTGCGGCGGCTCGACCTTCGGCAACGAACGCGTGCGCGCACGGCAGGCCGGCACGCGCGCCGCGCTCAGGGAAGCGGGATTCGATCTGAGACCCGAATGGATCGTCGAAGCGCCGTTCACCTTTGAAGGCGGCAGGCAGGCGCTGCGCGAACTGTGGGACGGCGAAGCGCGGCCCAGCGTGGTCATATGCGGCACCGATCTACAGGCAATCGGTCTGCTGGACGAATGCCGCGCGAAGGGCATTCGGGTTCCCGACGATCTTTCGGTAACGGGCTTCGACGATATCGAACAGGCGCGGCTCACCCAGCCGCCGCTCACGACGGTACGCGTTCCGTCGCTGGAGATCGGCACGCGCGCCGCGCGGCATCTCATGGCGCTGATCGACGGCAAGGACGGCGATAACGAGCTCGTGCTCGATGCGCCCGTCGTGGAACGCGGCACGCTGGCCAAACCCGCGGCCTGAACGCATCGTTCCGATTTTTGGTTTCATCGCCCGCGATGCGTCGTAGGCCCGCTCTTTGCTCGTTATCGTGACACCCCACATTCCGAAAAGGAGTTCACGATGCCGCGCCAACCCTCCACCCAGCCGACGACCACCGCCCCGTCCGGCGCCGCCCGCAGCCAGGACGCGATTCGGGTGCTGACCGACGATCATCGCGCCGTGCAAAAGCTGTTCGACGCGTTCGAAAAAGCGGAGAAAGACGATCTCGACGCAAAAGCCACGCTCGTGCGCCGCGCCTGCGAAGAACTGACGGTTCACGCGATGATCGAAGAAGAGTTGTTGTACCCGGCCGCGCAGGAAGCGCTGGACGAAGACGACCGGCCCGATGTCGAAGAGGCTTACGTCGAGCACTATCTCGTCAAGGTGCTGATCGAGAAGTTCACGCAGCTGAAGCCGTCCGACAAGGGTTTCGACGCCACGTTCAAGGTGCTGTCCGAAATGGTGAATCACCATATCGAAGAAGAAGAATCGGAACTGTTTCCGAAATTGCGCAAGTCCGGAGCCGATCTGGACGCGCTCGGCAGCAAGCTGATGCAGCGCAAGGAACAGCTCGAAGCGAAAATCCCGAAGGACGCAGGCGATAACACGATGCGCCTGCATTGACGCTCTTGAGCGCGCACCGGAGCCGAATCATGAAAAACCCCTGGGCGAAGAAGAACCCTTTCCTCAGCATGTGGCTTTCCGGTGCGAACGCGGTCATCGGGGCGACGCGCGGCCGCGCGACTACGCAAGCGAAACGGCAAGCGTCGACTCTTTTGACGGCCGCGCTCACGCCGCCGCGCAAGCCGAAGAAGCGGCGCGCGCGGCGTTGAACACGATCCATCCGCGAACGATCATTCGCGCAGCGCGTTGAGCAGATCGCCGAACGCCCGGTGAGTCGACGCGCTCAATCCCGCGCCGACCGCCGTCTGCACCGTGCGACGCAAGCCAAGAATCGCGACACCCACCAGCGCGAGCGCGATGAGTTCCGCATTGGGCGTGCGCAGAAACCATGGCGCGGGACGGGCGCTCGCCGGCAGTGCGCGGCGCGGCGCACGCGCGATTCGCATCGGTTCGTCGGCCATATGCGCGGCGATCAGCTCCGCGCGCGATTCCGCCATGCGCGCGAGCACGACGCTCTGAGCTTCGGCGTGCTTCATTGCGTCGCCTCCTTGATGGCATCGACGTCGCGGCGCAACTCGCTGCGCAGCAACTGGAACGGCTCGGCCGGCTTGCGCGACATCATCACGATGACCGCGATCACCGCAACCGCGAGCCACGCAGCCGCGACGCACCACGCCGTCAGCACGAGATGCGGCGTGCCGACAGCCGTCACGATCACCGCGATCGATACGAACGACAGCGTGAACAGCGCGCCGATCGCGAGCGCGACGAGCGCGACGACTTCATGCAGCACGCGCTTCTTGGTTTCAGCGAGTTCGATCGGAATCAACTCGCCGTAGTCGACGAGGCGTCTCGTGCAGAAATGGCCGACCCTGCGCCAGTTGGCGATTTTTCTCTGAATTGTCATCGTTACTTCTCCGGCGAGTTTTTGTCGAAACGGAGTGTTACCGATGACCAACAGCAGTGTGCATGCCAGCGCAACGCAACTTCATCGTGTCCGCTTGGCCGCGGTCTTGGCGTGAGCGCGCGCGAGACGCCGCGCGATGTCGGCGGCCGCGCCGTCGTCGGTCCGCGCTGGAGCTTCGCCGCCCTGCTTTTCCGATGCGAGTTGCAAATAAGCGGCGGCCAGCTTGCGCAGTTCTTCCTCCGTTGCATCTTCGATACCGATCAGCTGATTGCTCGCCGTGCGATGCGACGCGAGCAACTCGTTGAGCTTCAGATGCATCGCCACGCTGTCCTTGTTCGCGCTCTGCTGGATCAGGAACACCATCAGAAACGTGATGATGGTCGTGCCCGTGTTGATGACGAGTTGCCACCCGTCCGAAAACTTGAATAGCGGTCCGGATATCAGCCAGACCACGATGCAAATGACCGCCAGCCCGAACGCGACCGGCGAGCCGGCCCATCTCGTGACTGCGCTTGCGAAAGCATCGAACGCGCGAGTGACGGGATGTGCGTTCGCATAGGCCGGGCTGGACGTGTTGGGCACCGTGTCCAGCGGCGCCGCGTCGGAAATCTGGTCTCTGTCGTTCATGTTTCTCCCCTGCATACTGCAAAAGAAAGGTTCGAGCTACCGTGCCTTTCGATGGACGCGTCGTGCCTTCCCGGAAATGCGTCGTCCGTATCGTTTTTTTCTTGTTGTTTCGACCGTCTGGCGGACGACGCACGCTTCGACCTGCCATCGCGCGCGTCTTCCGTCTGATGAAAAGCGTCGCTTACTTGAGTTCGTCGGGCACCTTGCCGCCGTTTTCCGCGAGCTTCTGCATGACCTGCTTATGAAGCCAGATATTCATTGCAGCGGAATCTTCCGTGTTGCCCGAGTAGTGCAGTTCCGCAGCCAGTTCCTTGCGCGCGGACAGGCTGCTGTCCAGACCGAGCAGCTTCATCAGATCGACGATCGACGTGCGCCAGTTGAGCTGCTCGCCGTGATTCGCCTGCATCTTCGTCAGCACGGCCTCGACGTCCACTTCCTGCATCGGCGCGGCGGCTTGTGCGGCCGGTTGTGCGGGCGTGGACGCGGCGGTGGACGTCGTCGGCGCGGCGGCAGCGCCTCCGGCCGGCGCTGCGGCCTGACCCGCAGCCGTGCCCGTGCCGGTGCTCGCCGGTGCGCTGTCGTGGTGGAAGATCTTGTTCAGGATATTGGAAAAAATACTCATGGCCCCTCCTTCAGAAGTGAGTTCACGAACGATGCAAGTCCCGTGCCGCTACCGCCGCGCATGCGATGCGGAATAACGCTTGCTGATCGCATGTCGTGCCGGAGCGAGCACGATAACGCGTCTTTCCCCACCACCACAGCAGAGCTGCAAAGCCGCCAAGGAGTCACCGTGGATATGCCTTCCTGTTCCCCTTCCATCACGACGATGATCCGCATGGATCACACGCATGTCATGGCGGCGTTTCATCGCTATCACGCGGAGACATCGTGGTGGAGAAAGCGCGCGATCGTCGAGCTTGCGTGTACTGCACTTGAAATTCACGCGCAACTGGAGGAAGAAATCTTTTATCCCGCGTTGAGCGAGGCAATGGCAGGCGACGAGCATCTCGCCAAAAGCAAGCCCGAGCACGACCAGATGCGCGAAGACATCGCGAAGCTGCGCGCGATGGGTCCGCAGGACGCCGCCTACGACGCGCGTTTCATGCAGCTCATGCGTGAAGTGATGCATCACGTCGCCGATGAGGAAACCGTCTTGCTGCCCACTGCCGAACGCGCGCTCGCTTCGCAGTTGTCGGAACTTGGTGCGCGCATGACAAAGCGCCGCATGCAACTCGTCGCACAGAGTCGTCCGTCTGCGATTGCGGCGAATACGTTCGGAACGTTTCCGCTCGCATCGCTCGCCGTGATGTCCCTTGGCGCGCTTGCGATCGCGCATTGCTTGCGGCCCGCTTCCGCGCGCCGCATCCGTCGATCTGCATGATTCAGTGTTCGCGCGGCGCGCCGTTGACTTCGACGATGAACACCGGAATCGACTTCGCGCCCGGCACCTTGCTTTCCTTCGCGCAATGCCATAGCGGGAGCAACGGATTGCACTCGGGGTAATAACCCGCGATGCATCCTTCCGGTATGTCATACGGATGTATGCGCAGGCCCGCCACACGCCGATCGAAACCATCGTCGGCAATGGTGCGCAGCGTGATGCGGTCATCTTTCTTCAGGCCGTGTCGCGCCATGTCGGCTTCGCACATGAAGATCACCATGCGATCGCCCTTGACGCCGCGAAAGCGATCGTCGTGACTATAGATCGTCGTGTTGAACTGACTGTCGCTGCGCAGCGTCATGAGGCGCAGCGAATCGGGTTCGCGTTCGGGCATGTCCGGGTCTTCGCCGAGCGTTTCCGGCACGAAGAATTCCGCCTTGCCGCTCTTCGTCTGCCACTTGCGTTCGCGCGCGGGCAGAGCGCGAGGAAAACCGCCGGGCGTCCACATTCTTTCGTTGAAGTCGTGAAAGCTCTCGGGATACGTCTTCGCGATTTCATCGCGTACCAGCGCATAGTCGTTGCGCCAGCGATCCCAGTCGATGGTCGATCGCTCGCCGAGCGTATGCTTCGCCAGTTCCGCGACGATATACGGCTCCGAGCGCGCATCCGGCGACGCGGGCTCCGCGACGCCGCGCGAACCGTGAATGCAGCCGGTGCTGTCTTCCATCGTGACAGCCTGCGCGCCGCTCGCTTGCGTATCGATCTCGATGCGGCTCAGACACGGCAGAATGTACGACTTCTCGCCATGCACGAGATGACTGCGATTGAGCTTTGTCGCGACATTGACGGTGAGCTTCAGACCGCGCCACGCCGGTTCGATGCGCATGCGGTCGGGCACCGAACGCACGAGGTTGCCGCCAAGATTGATGACCGCGCTGACCTTGCCATCGAGCATGGCTTCGAACGCTTCGACGATATTCATGCCCTTCTCGCGCGGCGGCTCGAAACCGAACTGGCTCGCGAGCTTGTCGAGCGGCGCGAGCTCCGGCTTCTCGGTGATGCCGACCGTGCGCTGCCCCTGCACGTTGGAATGCCCGCGCACCGGCGACGGTCCCGCGCCCGGCTTGCCGACATTGCCGCGCAGAAAGAGCAGATTGCACAGCATGCGTACGTTCTGCACGCCCTGCCTGTGCTGCGTGATGCCCATGCCGTAGTGGGCCATCACTGCGTTCGCGCGCATGTATTCGTCGGCGGCGGCTTCCATGTCAGCGCGCGGCAGTCCCGCCACGCGCTCGATATCGTCCCACGATGCAGCGCGCACGTAATTCGCGAAGGCTTCGAAGCCTACGGTATGCGTTTCGATGAAATCGACATCGAGCACGCGCGGTTCGTTCGCTTCCTTCGCGCGGTCGTCGGCGTGAATGACGGCCTTGCAGATGCCGAGCAACGCAGCGGTATCGCCGCCCGTTTTCAGCTGATGATATTGCGTGCTGATGAGCGTATGCGCGGGCGTCATCATCTCGACGGGCGACTGCGGGTTGGCGAACTTCAGCAGTCCCGGCTCGCGCAGCGGATTGAACGTGATGATCGGCACGCCGCGCTTTCTTGCTTCCTGCAGCTGATGCAGCATGCGCGGGCTGTTGGTCCCGACGTTCTGTCCGAGGAAGAACATGAGGTCGGTCTTCTCGAAGTCCTCGAGCCTGACGGTGCCGACGCCCACGCCGATCGCTTCCTTCAGTCCGACGCTCGTGCTTTCATGGCACATGTTCGAACTGTCGGGCAGATTGTTGGTGCCGTACATGCGCGCGAAAAGCTGATACATGTACGACGTTTCCAGCGATGCTCTGCCCGATGCATAGAACACGACGCTTTTCGGATCGAGCGCGCGCAGTTCGCGGCCGATGTCCTCGAAGGCTTCCTGCCACGAGACGCTCACGTACTTGTCGGTGGCCGCGTCGTAACGCAGCGGCGCGGTGAGACGACCCGCGTCCTCGAGATCGTGGTCATGCCACGCGCATAGCTGCGTCACCGTATGAAGCTCGAAGAACTGCGGCGTCATGCGCTTCGCCGTCAGATCCCATGCGGTTGCTTTCGCGCCGCTTTCACAGAACTCGAAGGTGTGCGGATCGGCGGGCTTGGCCCACGAACAGCTCACGCACGCGAAGCCTTCGGGCTTGTTCTGCTTCATGAGCACGGTGCTCGCCTTGAGCGGCACCTTCTCGTGAACGAGCGCGCCGGTGACGGCTTTGAGCGAACCCCAACCGCCCGACGAATAGGGATAAGCGTCGTTCTTGCGAACGGCATTGTCTGATTCGGCCATGTCTTTGCCTCGCGCGTTGTGCGTTTATCTGCATGTATTTGCCTGATGCGCGAGCAATTGCCGTTCCTTTCTGATTGCTTAAGCGAACGCAGTTTCCTGGCCGCAATTCAGCGCGCCGTGCAAAGATGCGCGTTGATCTGCACGGGCGGCGCATCGTCATCGAATGGCTTCTGGCGCTCGAAGCTTTCGATCACGCCGGGCCTGAAGATGAGGCAATACGTGGAACCTCCGTATTGGAAGTAGCCGAGCTCTTCGCCCTTGCGCACGCGCTGGCCCGGCAACGCCTCGATCATGCATGACGACACTTCCGCCATGCCGACGAACACGCACGCAACCTCGCCGATGTCCGGATCGTCGCAATCGATGACGATGACCGCGCGCGCCGCGACCGCAGTGATATAGCCTTGCGAATCGTTGAGGCTGCCGGGATCTTCGCCTTCCGAGTCGGCATCCGAGAAGTAGGTGCCGTCGACGAGATATGCCTTCACGATCGTGCCGCTCACCGGCGCATGCCAGCGATGATAGAAAAACGCGCTTAGAAAGGCCTGATACACCGTGCCACCGACGAATCGCTTCGCGAGTTCCGCTTCTTTCGCCGTGAACATGTCCATCAGCGAATAAGGCTGCGACTTGATCCAGAACGAGTCTTCCAGTTGCACATCGTCCTGGACGTTATAGGGCGAAGCCTCGCACGCACTGACGATGATCTTGGCGTTATCCGGCTCTGCAACAGGCCGCGCGCCAGGCTTGAATTCGCGCGTGAAGAAATGATTCCACGACGCGAAGCCCCAATACGGCTTATGCGGATCGCAGAGAAACTGGTGCAGTCCGATCTTGCTATCGGCCTCTTTGCTGAACCAGCCATCGGGCGCGTCGGTGTTCAGATGCGTGCGCGAATACGGTCCGCTGAGAAAGCCGGACCACACGTTCAGCACGCGCTTCAGATGCGCGTTGAATGCGGGATCGTGAAAGAGCGCATAGCCCGACGGCATGACCATCGGCCAGTCGAGCAATGCGTTGATGGGGCAATGGACCAGGCTCGATTCGCTGAACGGCGGCGCGTACGTCAGCATCGCATCGAGCAATACGATGAATTCGTCGATGCTCGCATAACCGAGCTTGAATCCGGCTTCATGCGCCTGACGGATCGCGCGCGTGAAGTCCATGCGCACGACCGGATCGTCGTGGATGAAAGCCGCCATCTCTTCGATGACGCTGTTGCGTTTCGTTCTGCCCGCGCGCTGCCGGGCGTACTCGGCGAATGTCTCGCGAAAGCGTGCGATCGCCTGCTCTTCACGCGGGAGCCATTCGCCCAGTCTGTGGCGCTGATTCGTCGCCATTGTCGTCTCCGATCGATGTACCGATCGAAGACGGCCAGCAGTTTGTATGCCTCCCTTACTTCTGCACGCCCGGCCGCAGCGCCGCGACGTCGCGCCCTTCGCGAGGCGTCATGCGAGCGAGGAACACGACGCCCGCAGCGAGAATCGACATCACGGCGAGGCCTGTCAGGCCGCCCTGAATCGAACCCGTCTTTTGCTCGAGAAAGCCGAAGGTGGCCGGCGCGACGAAGCCGCCGAGATTGCCGATCGAATTGATCAGCGCAAGCACGGGCGCGGCGATGCGCGCATCGAGATAGCCTTGCGGAATCGGCCAGAACAGCGACGATGCAGCCTTGAACCCGATAGCGGCAAAGCAGATTGCAACGAACGAGAGCACCGGACTGCCCTGGCCCGCTGCGTACATGCCGGCGGCCGCGATGAGCAACACGCACGCGACCCATGCCTGCTGAAACTTGAAGCGCGCCGCGAGCGCTGCGAACAGATACATCGCGACGATGGAAATGAGCCACGGAATCGAGTTGAACAATCCGACCTGGAAATCGTTCAGGTGCCCCATCTTGCGGATGATGCTCGGCAGCCAGAACGTCGCGCCATAGATCGTCAGCGACACCGAGAAATAGATCAGGCAGAAGATCAGGATCTGCGGATCGCGCATCAGGCTCCACGACGACGGCGTCTTCACATGCGCGGCGTCGCGGCGGCGCTGCTCGTCTTCGATCTCCGTGACGATCGCGTCCTGCTCAGCGCGCGTGAGCCACTTTGCATCGCGCGGCTTCGAATCGAGCCAGAACCAGACGAAGCCGGCGAGCACGACCGACGCCATGCCTTCGATGATGAACATCCACTGCCAGCCGCGCAGGCCCGCGCCTTCGATCAGCATCAGCCCGCCCGAGATCGGGCCGGAGAACACGGAAGCGAGCGCGGAACCGCTCAGGAAGACGGCCATCGCCTTGCCGCGTTCATCGCGCGGCAGCCATTGCGTGAAATAGAACACGACGCCCGGAAAGAAGCCCGCTTCGGCCGCGCCGAGCAAGAGACGCATCGCATAGAACGAGGTCTCGCCCTGCACGAAGGCCATGCCCACGGCCGCGAGTCCCCACGTAATCATGATGCGCGTGAGCCACGCTTTCGCGCCGAAGCGCTGCATCAGCATGTTCGACGGCACTTCGAACACGGCATAGCTCACGAAGAACAGGCCCGCGCCGAGGCCATAAGCGGCCGCGCCGATGCCGAGGTCCGCGCTCAAATGCTGACGCACGAATCCGATGTTCACCCGGTCGATGTAATTGACGATGAACATCACGACGAAAAGCGGCAGCACATGCCACTTGATCTTGCGAACGGCGCTCGACAGCGCGCTGGAACTGCTCATGAGGGTGTCTCCTTGAATGCCTTGTGTTGTTGTTCTATGGCTCAGAAGCGCGGATTCTTGCCTGAGAATTCCGGCTGATATTTGCGCATCTGCGAAAGGTCGTCGCGATTGCGCACGCCGCACGTCTTGTACTGCTCGTGCAATTCGGCGAGCTTCTCGCGATCGAGCTCGACACCGAGACCGGGCGTCGTCGGCACGCGCACCGCGCCGTTATCGAACTTCACGCGGCCGCCCTTGATGACTTCCTCTTCCTGCCACGGGTAATGCGTGTCGCATGCGTAGGTGAGGTTCGGCACACTCGCGGCGACATGCGTCATCGCCATGAGGCTGATGCCGAGGTGCGAGTTCGAATGCATCGACATGCCGAAGCCCCAGAGCTTCGCCATGCGCGCGAGTGTCTGCGTGGCGCGCAGGCCGCCCCAGTAGTGATGATCCGAAAGCAGCACCTTGATCGAGCCCATGTTGCAGCCGCGGCGGAAGTCGTCCATCGTCGTGATGACCATGTTGGTCGCGAGCGGCAGTTTCGTGTGCTTCTGCAGTTCGGCCATGCCTTCGAGGCCGGGGCACGGATCCTCGTAGTATTCGAGAATTTCATCGAGCTGCGGCGCGGCCTCGATGCTGGTTTCGAGCGTCCAGTTCGCGTTCGGATCGAGACGCAGCGGCATGCCCGGGAACGCCTTCGCGAGCGCCTGCATGCACGCA
The DNA here is from genome assembly GCF_023631165.1 of Caballeronia sp. AZ1_KS37. NCBI lineage: Bacteria > Pseudomonadati > Pseudomonadota > Betaproteobacteria > Burkholderiales > Burkholderiaceae > Caballeronia > Caballeronia sp. AZ1_KS37. The sequence goes on from NZ_JALQDP010000034.1 coordinate 381,170, forward strand.
ATTTCATGCGCCGGCTCGAACACGCCGCCCTTCAGCTTGATGCTCTGGAAGCCGTAGAGGTCGATCATGCGCTGCGCCTGCGCGACGATCTGCTCCGGGCTGATGCCCTCGCCCCACGCATCGGGCGCATACGGCTTGTCGATGTGCTCGGCGTACTTGAAAAACAGATACGCGCTGTAGGGCACGGCGTCGCGCACCTTGCCGCCGAGCAAGTCCACGACCGGCGCGCCGACGATCTGGCCTTGCAGATCGAGCATCGCCACTTCGAGCGTGCTGATGACCTTGGGCGCGTTTTTCGCGGCGTGCGAGCCGGGCGCGAGTTCGAATTCGACCGCGCCGGGCGTCGCGGTGATCGTCGCGCGCACGCGTTCTTCCATCACATTCAGATCGAAAGGAGACAGGCCGATGACGAGCTCCTTCGCCTGATCGAGCACCCGCAGCATCGGCTCGTCGCCGTAAGTCTCCGAGATGCCGACGCGTCCGTCGCTCGTCTCCAGTTCGACGATCGCGCGCAACGCCCACGGTTCGTGGATGCCCGCGGCGTTGAGCAACGGACCGTCGCGGAATGCGATCGGCGTGATTCGAATCTGGGTGATGGCGATATCGCGGGTCATGTCGGGCGTTCCGAAAATTAATGGAATGGCCGAATGGTAAAGCACTAATATATTAGTGTGTCAGTCGGGTAAACGCCGACCCGCCAACGGCTTACTCATCGGGCATGGGCGCGGCTATAGTACTAATGTTTCAGTCGCCTTCCTTTCAATCCGAAATGAATAATTCCGCTTCCGTGCATCGCCTGGACCGTTCTCGTCATGCCGCGCCGCAGGTGTTCGAGCGGCTGCGCGACATGATCCTGTCGCTCGAACTGAAACCGGGCACGGTGCTGTCGCGCACCGAACTCGCGACGCGCTACGGCCTGAGCCAGACGCCGGTGCGCGACGCGCTGATGAAGCTCGGCGAAGAAGGACTGGTCGATATTTTTCCGCAGCACGCGACGGTCGTAAGCCAGATCAGCGTGGCATCGGCGATGCAGGCGCACTTTCTGCGTCGCTCGATCGAACTGGAAATCGTGCGCACGCTCGCGCGGGAGCATAAGGCGTCGCTGATCGCGCGGCTGCGCGCGACGATCGCGGAACAGATGGAATGGATGGAGCCGCAGGACGTCGAGCAGTTCTCAGCGCTCGATCAGGCGTTTCATCGGCAGATGTATGAAGCCGCGGGCGTGCCGCAGTTGTGGGATCTCGTGCGCAGACTCAGCGGGCATATCGACCGGTTGCGGCGGCTGCATCTGCCGGTCGAGGGCAAGACGATGGCCGTGGTGCGCGACCACACGGAAATCGTCGATGCCATCGAAAAAGGCGATGCCGATGCCGCCGATGCCGCGTTGCGCAAGCATCTTTCCGGCACGCTCAGTCAGGTGGACGAGATCCGCACGCGCCACCCGACCTTCGTCACGGATCACTGATGTTCAAACGCCATGCGCGCTCAGGCGCGCCGAATACCAGCGCGAAAACTGCTCCACGTAGCTTTCCGTGAACGGCGAGAACACCGCTGGCCGATACGCCGGATCCTGCGTGCCTTCGTGCGTGATTTCGACGAGATGCTTGTCCTGCGCGTTCGTCGCGACCCACACTTCCGTCAGATCCTGAAGCTGATAATCGACGCCTTCGACGGCATCCGCGTGCACGAGCCATTTCGAACGCACGAGCGTTTTATCCGGCGCGAGCGGGATGATGTACGAAATCACCGCATGATCGCTCATGACGTGCGTCCATGAGTTGTGCGTCCAGAGATGCGTGTCGCCGAGATCGCGGCGCTGCAGATTGCCGAGCAGCTTCTGGCTCGCGACCTTCGTGCTGATCGTCTGCGACTCGCCGTAGCCCGCGATCACGAGTTGTTGCGTCCGGAATTGCGTGACCGCATCTTCGTCCAGCCATTCGACGGTCGCGCTCGTGAAGCCGTCGTTCTCCCAGCTCGCCTGACACGCCGCGTTCCGTTTTTTATAGGCTTCGATTTCGAGCAGCGATTCTTCGCTGAGATTCTCCGGACAGAAACCGAAATCTTCCGGCAAAAACGAGGCAGTGAGTTCCGGATGCGTCGCGGCGCAGTGATAGCACTCGCGATTGTTCTCGATCACGAGCTTCCAGTTGCCGTTTTCGATGATCTCCGATTCGAACGCGATCTTCGTGTTCGTGAGGTCGTAGGGCGCGAAGCGCGGCGCCATCGTGTCTTCGAGCTTCGCGATGTCCGCCGGCGGCTCGTCGGCGAGGCACACGAAAATATGTGTCCCGACGATCCGCGTATGCACCGGCAACAAACTGCGGCACTTCGCGTCGAAATCCTTGCCCATGTGCGCGGCGTGGCGCAGGCTGCCGTCGAGATCGTAAGTCCATTGGTGATACGGGCAGACCAGCATGCCGACGGTCGATTTCCCCGGTTCCTTCAGGCGCGCGCCGCGATGCCGGCAGACGTTCCGATAAGTGCGGATGTTCTCGTCGTCATCCCGAACGATGATGATCGAAGCACGGCCGATATCGACGGTCGACACATCGCCCGGCTCGGGCACGTCGGCCGTCACGCCGACCAGCATCCAGTGCTTCTGGAAGAAGACCTCGACGTCCGTCTCGAACACGTCCTGCCGTCCGAACAGCTCGCCGGGCAAGCCATGCCCGGGCTCGCGGCTGCGGATCAGTTCGCCATGCGTCTTCATTTGCACTTCGGACATCGTCGCTCTCCAACGTTCAGGGTATCGGGACTTCGAATGGTCCCGCCATATTCCGAGTATTGGATCGCTGAAAAATAGCGTCAATGCGCTTTATTTTCGGTGTCGCATGACTTTGGTTTATGCGAGCGCGCCGTCGCGCAGCCATTCGATCAGACCGCCGATGGCAGGCGTGAAAGCGCGGCCATGCGGCACCACGGCGAAGTACGAATCGGTCGGCCTGAGCGATGCCACTTCCAGCCTGACGAGATCCCCGCTCTCGATAAAATCCTGAACGAGCCGGCCCCATCCGAGCGCGACGCCCTGGCCGTAGCGCGCGGCCTGAATCGCATCGGTATAGAGGCTGCAACGCAGCGCGAAGTTCAGGCGCATCGGCCGGCATCCGAGCGCGTGGAACCACTCTTCCCAGCCCATCCAGCCTTCGGTCGTCGAATCCGACTCGACGAGCACCGCGCCAGCCAGTTCGTCGAGCGTCGCGGGCGCGGGCTGCTTTCCGAGCCATGAAGGCGCGCAGACCGGAAACACCTCCTCGTCGAACAGCAAAGTCGCCGTGCCGTCCGGCCACAGCCCGTTGCCGAAGCGCACGGCGACGTCGATTTCCTTGTGCCGCAAGTCGGCCGTGAACATCTGCGTCGACAGCCGCAGCTGCAGGTCGGGCTGCAACGCCTTGAGCGACGCAAGCCGCGGCAGCAGTCGAAAATGCGAAAACGCGGATGTCGCCGCGAGCACGAGTTCCTGCTGAACGGGCCCGCGCGCGAGGCGATCGAACACGCTCGCGATCTTCTGCATCGATTCCGCGACCACGCGATACAGCGCCTCGCCTTCGTCGGTCAGTTCGATCGCGCGATGCAGACGGCGAAATAGCCGCGTGCCGAGCGTCTCTTCGAGAAAGCGCACCTGCCGGCTCACGGCGGCCTGCGTAACGCCCAGTTCATGCGCCGCGAGCGTGAAGCTGCCGAGCCGCGCGACGGCCTCGAACTCCACTAGCGCCGTCACCGACGGAATGAGCCGCCGATAACCCTTCGTTTTTTCGGTTGCCGGTTTCATGCGGCGCTCATAGAACGGCCTTCGATTCGGCGGCCGGCCATCCGTGCATCATCGTGCCGATTTCCTCGTCGAGCCATTGGCGAAACTGAATGTATTCCGGGCGTGCTTTCGCGTTGCGATGCGTGATGATGTAGTGATGACGATCGTGGAACACCAGCGCATCGTCGACGGGACGCACCAGCTTTTTCTGCTCCACCTGACGATGCACGAGGTGATGCCAGCCGAGCAAGGTGCCCTCGCCCGCTTCGGCCTGAGCCACAAGCAGGCGATAGTCGTTGCTTTCGAAATCGTCGTGCTGATCGAGCCGCTCGGAACCGTCGCCTTGCTGATACCAGTTTTTCCACACGCGCCAGTCGACGTGCTCGCACACCTGCGCGCGCCCGAGCAGCGACAGGCTCAGCGTCGGATGCGCGAGCAGATCGAGCGGCTTTAGCGTACGGCCATGAAAATAGCGCTCGAAAAACGGAACGCTACATACCGGATAAACGATGTCGTGAAAAAGCGGCTCGACTTCGTACTCCGCTTCGCGCGGCGGATTCTTCGTGATGATGACATCCGGCTCCATCAGATCGTCGAGCTCCATGAAGTGCTCGGTCACCATCACATGCAGGCGGATGTTCGGAAAACGCTGGCGAAACGCGGGTAGTCGGAACGAGAGCCAGAGCGCCGAAAACGTATGAGAGATGCAGAGCGTGAGCGCATGCCGGTCGACGCGCCGCACCGCCTGCGCCGCCTCCGCGATGTTCATGATCGACAGATACGACGCGTTGTAGAGAATGCGGCCGGCGTCGGTCAGCGCGATGTGCCTGCCGGTGCGCTCGAAGAGCGCGACCTCCAGCGTGTCCTCCAGCTCCTTGATCTGCCGGCTGACGGCCGCCTGCGTGACGCACAGCACTTCGGCGGCTTGCGTGAAGCTCTCGTAACGCGCCGCGGTGACGAAGCACCGAAGCGCGCGCAGCGACGGCATCTGGGCGAGAAGCCTGTCCGCGAACTGCTGTTTCTTCTGCATGTGACTCACCTTCGAGGGCTCGCGATCAGCGCTTGTTCTTCGTGTTCACTCGCGCCCTTGCACGCGGCGCATGATCGCGTCGAGCGCCTTCGAGTAGTGCGCGTAGGTGCCCCGCTCCGACAGTTCGCGATTGAGCTGCTCGTTGAGGCCGCCTGGCGTGCTGACACGCCCGATCATCGACGAGAAGGGTTGCGTATCGAGCGTCGTTTCATGAGCGAGGCCCACATGATAGCCCGACAAAAACGAACGCGCGGACGCATACGGCACGCCTTGCCGCGCGAGCCACGACGCCTGCTCTTCGAGCAACGCGAAAAACGCCGCCATCGTCGCGGTGGCGGCCGATAACGCATTGAACTGGTGTTCGTCGTCCACTTCGACCGCTTCGCCGAGCGGCGCGAAGAGCGCGCGTGCGATGTCATCGCGCGGACAGAGCGCCGTGCTGCCCTTGCCCGACGCAACAGCGGGTAGCGGAATCGCGCGCACGACCTTGGCCGCGCGGCGCACGAGGGCGCGCATCTCATCGAGCGACTTGGCCGCGATGAAGCTGATGACGTGATGCCGCGCATCGAACGTGAGTTCGCCCAGCACGTCTGCCGCGATTTGCGGCAAGACCGCGAGACACACGACATCCGATGCATCGAGCACGCCCTGATTGCTGACGCAAACCTCGATGCGCGCGTCGAGTTTCGCAAGACGCGCGGCGGTCTGCGCGTTGCGCGGAGACAGCGCGACCCGCTCGAAGGGAACATCGAAACGAATCATGCCGGTCACGACCGCCTCCGTGATCGTGCCCGTGCCGATAAAGCCAATACGCATGTTGCCTCGTCCGATAATCAGTCGAGCTTCAGCCAGGTCGTCTTCAGCTCGCAATATTGGTCGTGCGCGTAGACCGACTTGTCGCGTCCGCCGAAACCGGACTGCTTGAAGCCGCCGAACGGCGTCGACAGATCGCCCTCGCCGAAGCAGTTGACGGTCACGGTGCCCGCGCGGATGCGCGCCGCCACCTTGTGCGCCTGGCTCACGTTGTCGGTCCACAGCGAAGCCGCGAGTCCGTAGCACGTATCGTTTGCGATCCGCACGGCCTCGTCGACGTCAGCATATTCGATAAAGCACACGACCGGGCCGAAGACCTCGTCGCGCGCGATGCTCATGTCCGGCGTGACGTTATCGAAGATGGTCGGCTCGACGAACCAGCCGCCCGTTTCCGCGAGCGTCGCGTTGCCGCCGCAAGCGACGCGCGCGCCTTCTGCCTTCGCCTTTTCGATGTGGCCGAGCACCTTGCGGTAATGCGCTTCCTCGATGAGCGAGCCGAGCTTGACATCGGGATCGAGCGGATCGCCCGTCTTCCAGCCTTCGAGCACGGCCTGCATCTTTTGCAGCAGTTCGGCCTTGTGGCTCGAATGCACCAGAATGCGCGATCCCGCGCTGCAGTTCTCGCCCATGTTCCAGAACGCGGCGGCGACGGCCTGCTCCGCGACGGCATCGAGATTGGCGACATCGGGCAACACGACTTGCGGATTCTTGCCGCCGCATTCGAGCACGACGCGCTTCATGTTCGTTTCGGCGGAATAGCGCAGGAAGCGCTTGCCCGTTTCAGTGGAACCCGTGAACGCGATGAGATCGACATCGGCGTGCGTGCCGAGCGCCTGCCCCGCGCTTTCGCCGAAGCCCGTCACCACGCTGAACACGCCGGGCGGGACGCCGGCTTCGAGCGCGAGATCGGCAATACGCAGCGTCGATAGCGACGTCTGCTCCGCGGGCTTCACGATGACGCTATTGCCCACGGACAGCGCCGGCCCGATTTTCCACGCGAGCATCAGCGCGGGGAAATTCCACGGCAGCACCGCACCGACGACGCCAATCGGCTCGCGCGTGATCATGCTCACGACGCTCGACCCCGATGGCGACAGCGCGTCGTAACGCTTGTCCGTGACCTCGGCATGCCAGCGAATGCACGCCGCCGATTCCGGAATGTCGAGACCCATGCATTCGCTGATCGGCTTGCCTGCTTCGAGCGCTTCGAGCAGCGCGAGTTCTTCGGCGTTGTCGTCGATGAGTTGCGCGAGACGCTGCAAGACGGCCTTTCTCTGCGATGGCGCGGCCTTCGACCACACGCCCGATTCGAACGACTCGCGCGCCGCGACGACCGCGCGATCCACGTCCTTCGCTTCGCACCTGGCGATCTGCGCGAGCACCTTGCCCGTCGACGGATTCAACGTATCGAACGTTTCATTCGATGCCGCGTTGCAGCGTGCGCCCGCGATGAACGCGCGGCCATCGAGCGACAGATGTTCGGCCTGACGTTTCCATTCCTGATGCGTCGTCATGTCATGTCCTCAAAGATTCAAAGCTCGGCGCCCGCCGAGAATTCCTTCATCCAGATTGCCGCCGATACCGCCACGTCCGCGATCGGCCGCATCGGCAGAGAACGCGGATGCGGTTGTTTCAGCAGTTGATCGATCAGCTCGCTCGAGCGCCCGAGCACATGTTCGGCGATGAGCTTGCCCGCCGCCGATCCGCGGCTCAAACCAAGTCCGTTGCAGCCGACTGCTTCGTACACGCCGTCGTCGCGCTGGCCGAAGAGCGCGCCATTGTTCGCCGAGAGGCACAACGCGCCGCCCCACGTGTATTGCAGCCCGACATCCTCGAGCATCGGAAAACGTCGATCGAACGAACGTCGATGCAGATGCTTCGCCTTCGTCAGATCATGTTCCGAGACCGACAGATTCGGCCGGAACGCGAAATGGTTGCGTACGCAAATACGGTTGGTCGCGAGACGTCGCACGGTCGTACCCATCGGGTCCGCGGGAATGAGCGCCCACGAATCCGTTCCGCCGAGCCGCGCGATTTCATCGTCGGTCATCACGCGCGACATCGACGCGAACGTGTAGACCGGCAGCAAGCCATTCGGATGGCCGCCGAACGTCGCCGCATACGCGTTGGTGCAGAGCACGACGCGCTTCGCTTCGATGCTGCCGTTCGCGAACGTCAGCAGCTTCGTCTGGCCGCGCGCTTCCATGTTCTTCACCGCGCTCAGTTCCAAGACCGTCACGTTCGACGGCTGCGTGGCCGCGAGACCGCGCATGAGTGCCGCCGGCTGAACCGTGCTGCATCCCGGCGTGAAGAGCGCGCTTTGATAGAAGCGCGTGCCCGTCACCTTCGCGATCGCGGCTTCGTCGAGCCATTCGCACGGCTCGTCGATACGCGCGAGTCCGTCCGCGAAATGCGTCAGCGCCGTGTGGCCTTTCTTGTTGACCGACGCGTGATACTTGCCGTCGTCGCGCCAGTCGCAATCGATGCCGTGCCGCTTCACCGTATCGCGCACATAGCCGATGCCGTGCCGTTGCAAGCGCACGTCCGCCTTGTCTGCCTCGACACTGCGCGAATAGCTTTCGCTGCTGATGTCGTGCGGCAGATCGACGAAGAAGCCGGAATTGCGGCCCGCCGTCGAGCGCCCGATGCGATCGGCCTCGACGAGCGCGATCGATGCATCCGGCGCAAGCTCGGCGAGCCGCCGCGCCGCGCACAAACCGGTGATGCCGCCGCCCACCACTACGTAGTCGAAGCGCAGCTCGCCCGTCACGCAGTTCGCGGGCGCGGCGGGCGGCAGGCTTTCCCACCATCCGTTGACGCCATCAGGTGCGGGAAGCCGCATGAAATCCAGTTTCGAGGCCATTCACGTATCGCGTTACTGAGCGTTGCGCAGCAAGGGTTGAACGAGCCTCGCGAAGGCGCTGCGTTCTTTGTCGTTCAACGTGCCGAGCGGCGCACGCGCGATGCCGACTTTCGTGCCCGCGAGCTCGCAGCCATAGCGCACGTACTGGATGAACTTGCCGCTGCGCTCCAGCAATTCGAGCACCGGAAGCAACTGCGTCATCAGCTTGCGGCCGGTGCTGAAATCCCCGCGTTTAACGCACGCTTCGAGCAAATCCGTATGCGCTTCCGGCAGAAAGTTCGACGCGCCCGCGACCCAGCTACGCGCGCCCCATGCGAAGAATTCGAGCGCCTGATCGTCCATGCCGCAACTGAGAACGAAGCGCTCCGGCAGTTGCGTGGCCAGATGATGCAGATGCGCGATGTCGCCCGTGCTCTCTTTCATCGCGGCGAAGTTCGGGCGTTGCAGCAGCTTGTCGAGCACTTCATCGCCAATGGCCGTGCCGGTGCGCGCCGGAAAGTTGTAGAGCATGATCGGCATGTCGAGCGCGTCGTCGACCTTCAGCAAGTGATCGAGCAGCTCGTCTTGCGTCGGCTGCACGTAGTAAGGCGCCGCGACCAGCAATGCGTCGTAGCCCGCGCGCTTCGCTTCGTTACCGAGACGCACGACTTCCTTCGTCGTCGTCGCGTTGATGCCAGCGGTGAGATAGGTCTTGCCGCCGACCGCCGACGCTACCGTCTCGAGCGTCTTCACACGCTCTTCGAAACTGAGCGCATAGTATTCGCCGGTCGTGCCGCCGACGCCCATGCCCGTAACGCGGCCAACGAGACTCTGAGCATGCTTGCCGAGCATGTCGTGATCGATTTCGCCGTCGGCCTTGAACGGGGTGACGAGCGGTGTATGTACGCCTTCGAAGCTCATGTTTGTCTCTCTGATGGATGGATCGTGCGAAGTCATGCGCGGCGCACGTCGAACGTGCGCTTTGCAAGCGTCCTGCAATACGCCTTCACTGTGTCAGCCACGCCTTGACCTTGTCCGGATGCGCGTCGACGAATTTCTTCGCGGCCGTCGCGTAGTCGTTGGTCGAATTGCCTTCGAATTCGATCGATTCCACGTCCGCGAGCGTCAGCTTGAAATGCTTGAAGAACACGTCTGCGCGGGGGAACTTGCCCGCGAACTGCTTCGAGGCGAATGCATGGACCTGCTCTTCGCCGCCGAGCGTGCCCTTCGGGTCCTTCAGATAGCGCATCTGCCACTTCTGGAACAACCAGTGCGGGCTCCAAACGGTCGCGACGATCCATTGCTTCGATCCGTATGCGCGCTGGATTGCCGCGAGCATGCCGGCCTCGCTCGCCGATTGCAGCTTGTAGCCCGACAGGTCATACGCCTTGATGGTTTTCTCCGACGCCTGCATGAGACCGCCACCCGGCTCGATGCCCTGGATCACGCCGTTGAGCTGCTTCTGCACTTCAGGCTTCTTCAGATCCTCGATCGAAGAAACCTGCGACTCGGGCACATACGCGGGCACCGCCCAGCCGTTCTTGCCGCCCGTATAGATGATGCCGACGTCGTCGAGCGTGTCCTTGTAGCGCGCGACATACTGACCGTGCGTCACCGGCAGCCAGCCGCCGACCATGATGTCGAGATCGCCGCGCGATACGCCCTGATACTGGATGCCGATATCCGCCTGAACGAATTGCACCGGCTGCTGAAGCTTCGTCTCCAGCACGTACTTCGCGACATTGGCGACCGCGAGCACGTCGGCCCAGTTCGTGACCGCCACTTTGATCGGCTCGGCGGACATCGCCGGGCTCGCGCCGACCCCGAACGCCACAATGGCCGGCGTCACTATCTTGACGATCAAGGATTTGATCAGGTTGTTTTTCATTACGGACTCCGTATCTTTCATAGCATTGTGGTTGAGTAATCGATGCTCGTATCGCTCAGGTCTGCGCGTTCGCTTGCGCCGCGGCGGGCTTTGCCGGCGTGGAGATGACCTTCTTCTTTTTCTTCGCTTTCACGCCGAAGCTTTCCGTCAGGCGATCGAGAATGATCGCAAGCAGCACCACGCCGAGACCGCCCTCGAAACCGATGCCGATATCGAGCCGCTGAATGCCGCTCAGCACGTACTCGCCAAGGCCGCCCGCGCCGATCATCGAAGCGACCACCACCATCGACAGCGCCATCATGATGGTCTGGTTCACGCCGGCCATGATCGAAGGCAGCGCGTTGGGCAACTGAATTTTCCAGAGCAGTTGCGCATCGGTGCTGCCGAACGAGCGGCCGGCTTCGAGCAATTCCTCGCGCACCTGGCGGATGCCGAGCGTCGTCAATCGAACGACGGGCGGCATCGCGAACACGATCGTGGCGATCACCGCGGGCACGCGGCCGAGGCCGAAGAGAATGACCGCGGGAATGAGATACACGAACGCGGGCATCGTCTGCATGAAGTCCAGCAGCGAACGCAGCACGACTTCGACACGCCTGTTGCGCGCGCCCCAGATGCCGAGCGGCACGCCGATCACGAGACTGAAGAACGTCGCCGCGACAACGAGCGCGAGCGTCGATACCGTCTGCGTCCACAGGCCCATGTAGTTGATGACATAGAGCGCCGCGCCGACGAACACCGCGAACACGACGCCCTTTCTCCACAGCGCGAGCGCCATGAGGATCGCGAGCATCGCGATGAACGGCACCGCGCCGAGACCGTCTTCGAGGAGCTTGATGACCGCGCCAAGCGCAGCCGAGAAGGCATCGAAGCCGCCGCGAAAGTGCGAGAAAAGGAAGTTGACCGCGTCTTCGGCGAATCGTCCAAAAATCGAGGAATTCATGCTGCTCTCCGCTCCATGACCTGCTTGAGAATCGTGCGGCAGGACACCACGCCCGCGAGCCTGCCTTGTTCATCCGTGACCGGCACGTCGTGCTCCTGCCCCAGTGCAATGGATGCGAGCTGATGCAGATCGGCTGTCAGCGGAACCGCCGCGACATCGCGAAGCAATGCATCGCTGATCGGCCGGTTGCCGCTCTTGTGCAGCGATGCAGGCGTCACGCAACCCTGATAGCGCCCTGCTTCATCGCAGACGTATCCGCACTCCGCGCCGCTGTCGATGAGGCTGTTCAGATAGCGCTCGGAAGGCGCGCTGGTATTGCACGCGATGAGACCGCGCTCGACCTTCGTCATCAGGCTCGATGCTTCGAGGAAGCGCGACACGTCGACGTTGCGGAAGAAATCGCGCACGTAGGCGTCGGCGGGTGACTGGATGAGTTCTGCCGGCGTGCCCACCTGCATCAGACGGCCGTCCTTCATGATGCCGATGCGCCCGCCGATCTTCACCGCTTCCTCGATGTCGTGCGAAATGAAGACGATCGTGCGCCGCTCTTCCTTCTGCAAACGCAACAACTCGTTCTGCATTTCGAAGCGGATGAGCGGATCGAGCGCGGAAAACGCTTCGTCCATCAAGAGCACCGAGGGATTCACCGCCAGCGCGCGCGCGAGACCCACGCGCTGCTGCATGCCGCCCGACAACTCGCTCGGCAGCAGCTTCTCGTAAGAAGCGAGACCGACGCGCGTCAATGCGGCGCGTGCGATGTCATAACGTTCCGATTTTTTCTTGCCCGCGACTTCGAGCCCGTAAGCAATGTTGTCGATGACCGAGCGGTTCGGCAGCAGCGCGAAAGACTGGAACACCATCGCCATTTTTTCGCGGCGCACGGCGCGCAGTTCGGGCGTGCTCATCGGCGCGATGTCGCGGCCTTCGAGAATCACTTGCCCCGAAGTCGGCTCGATCAGGCGATTGAGCAGACGCACGAGCGTCGATTTTCCGGAACCGGAGAGGCCCATGATGACGAAGATCTCGCCCGCGTTGACGGCAAGGCTGACATCGTCGACGGCGACCATATTGCCTGTCTGCGCGAAGATTTCGTTTCGGCCGAGGCCTTGTTTCAAGAGCTCCTGGGCGCGCTCGGGCTTCGCGCCGAAAATCTTCGAAAGGTTCTTGACCGTGAGAATCTCGGTCGTGGATGCCGCGACAGGACGCGCCGGCGATACGGTGCCGGACTGCGCGGAAGCCGTGCTCGTGACTTCGTTCGGTGCGAGCGTCAGGTTGGGAATCATCGGGTCATTCCACCTAGCAGGTTCAAAAAGGAGTTTGTCGCTGCCGGAAACAACCCGGCGTTCTTTGCGTTGAATGAAGCGTACATGGCCAATTTCGATCATCCACCGACATTTTCTGAGCCCTTTTCGATACTTCTGGTAATGCATGTGTCCGTCGCATTCGATGCCTGAAAAAAACGGAACGCAGCGTGAATGCCGTAGAGCCAGCACGGGCGCGGCTTTGCAGGCGACGGGCGCGCGCGTGGCCGCCGTTTGCCGCGAGACCGCTCGAAAGCGACGCTAGGGAATGCCCCTAAGCGACGCCCTTCGCATGACTTTTTCGGATGGTAGGGGCGGAGATTTACGCGAATGCCGTCACTGCACTTCAAGTATGAAGTGGGCGATCACAGCCGCCGCGGTCGCTATCGTGGCGAGCCAACTCAGCGCGCGAAGCGCCCAATGCGCGGCGAGGTCGCCCACGGCTTCGCGCTTCGAACTGAGCAGCACGAGCAGCACGAGGACCGGCGTCACGGTCATGCCGTTGACCACCGCGCTCCAGTAGAGCGCGCGCACCGGGTCGACGTGATAGTGCGTGAGGACCACTGCTGCGATCGTGCCGAGCGCGATCGTGGCGACGAGCACATACGCGATCCGCCGGTCTCGCCGTTCGCCGCGTTTCCAGCGGAACGAACTGGCTACGGCCTGAGCCGCCGAGCCCGCGAGCGGCGGCAGCGCCAGCAAGGCCGATCCGAGAAGCGCAAGTGCGAGAACCTGCCGCGCGTAACCGTGCGCGAGCGGCTCGAGTACACGCGACATCGAGACCGTATCGCCGGCGGATGCATGGTCGAGCAGATGGAGCGTCGCGGCCGCGGCGATCATCACGCAGATCGCAATCGCGTTCGAGCACGCCGTTCGCCAGAGCGTGTCGCGACGCACGCCGCGCATCGTCCGCTCCAACGCTTCTCCACGATCGCCGCTCTCTCGTGCGTCGCGGACCTCCTGCTCCGCTTGCGCAAACAGCAAGTAAGGGCTGACGGTCGTGCCGAGCACCGCGATCAGCATCGACATGTAGCCCTCCGTCCACTCGACGCGTGGAATCACCGAGCGGATGGCAACCAGTCGCCACGGCACGTCGACGAGCAGGATCACGCCGACGTACGCGAACATCGCGAGCGTCAGCCACTTGAGGACGCGCGCGTATCGCGCATAAGCGACGCTCCATTGCAACACGAGCGAAGCGCATCCCGAAGCAAGCGTGAGCCACAGGAGCGAACCGCCGACGAGCGAACTGAGCGCGATGCCCATGGCGAGAACATCGACCGCGATATTGAACGTGTTGGCGATCACGAAACGCGCGACCGCAAAGTAGAAGAACAGCCGCGAATAGTGTTCGCGCATGTTCGTCGTCAGGCCTTGTCGCGTGATGGCGGCGACGCGAGCGGCGATCAATTGAAGCGCGACGGTCGACGGGTACGAGAGCACGCACACCCACAATAGGTCGAATCCGTACCACGCGCCGGCGAGCGTATAGGTGGCGAGGCCGCTCGGATCGTTATCCGATGCAATCGTGACGAGGCTCGGTCCGACGTCCGCCGCCCATGAGTGCGCGGGCCGCGCGGCGCCGAACATGCGGCCGTCGAGCGCCGTCTTCTTCTGACGAAAACGCATGTGCCAACCCGATGACGAGATGCACACGCGATGCACGAATCGTTCCGCTCACCTTCGCTTCGAAACGAATAGTTGACCATTTCTCTTGGAATTGGCATAATGGTCGTTGAAGTACAAGAAGTCGATTGCTGCTCATCAATAGTCCGATTTTCCCCGGTATTCGTTGTCCATTCCCCTCCTTGCCGCTTCATCCCGCTCGATCGAGCAACTTATCTATTCATTTCAGGATTTTTATGGACACCGGTACGGTTAAATGGTTTAACGACACCAAGGGTTTTGGCTTCATCAGCCCGGATAATGGCGGCGACGATCTTTTCGCGCACTTCTCGGAAATTCGTTCGGACGGTTTCAAGACGCTGGCCGAAGGTCAGAAGGTCAGCTTCGAAACGAAGCGCGGCCCGAAGGGCATGCAGGCTTCGAACATCAAGCCGCTGTAAATCTGCCGCTGTAGCGCTGTAGATCCGCATCACGCCGGGAACCGCAACGCCGGTTCCCGCGCTCTTGTTGTCCGCCTCCGTTTCCCGCCTTTTCTCCCAGGCTCTGACAGCCTTTCGACGATCGCGTTATCAGCGCGCATCGCTCCTGCGCTTTCGGCATCTGGCCGCAAAGCATTTACATCTAAAACTAAAATGACATCACTCAATCACTACCGTGGTTATACGGTGCACGCGTCCGCGCATCGGCTCCGCGACAAGACGTTTTCAGCCAATCTGATGCTCGAGCGTTCGAGCGAACATCCGACGGATGCGCAGTATCGCTTCTACTCGCTCGACTATTTCGCGAAGGAAAGCGAGGCGGTCGAATTCTCGCGCCGATGGGCGCGCGAATGGATCGACACGCGAGGCTGACAGCCGCAACGATTCGGCCCGTGTCGGCCCAGTGCTTTCGATTGATCGATCAAGCACCGGTCGACCGGACCGCATCGCGTGGATGAACGCGTCAGACCACCGTGATCGTCACATCGATATTGCTCTTCAGCGCCTTCGAGTACGGACACGTTTGATGCGCCATCTGCGCGATCTCTTGCGCCACCGCGCGCTCGATTCCCGGCAGGCTCACGTTCAGGCGCGCACGCAGCAGATACGCATCGCCGTTCATGCCGAGGTCCACTTCCGCATCGACGGCGGTGTCGGCCGGCAGACGCGTCTTCAGCTTCGCCGCGGCCTTGCCCATCGCGCCGATGAAACACGCCGACCAGCCCGCCGCGAGCATCTGCTCGGGATTGGTGCCCGCGCCGGCCGATCCGGGCGGCGAGAGTTTGACGTCGAGACGGCCGTCGGTGCTCTTCGCATGGCCTTCGCGGCCTCCGACGACGCGCGTTTTGCCCGTGTACAGGACGGTGTCGATCTGGGTCATGATGCGTTCCTCTTTGAATTCGAAAAGTTGACTGACTTAGTGATGCGCGAAGAGCCGGGCGACGTCGTTCGTGGCCACGCCGCGCGCGCCCGATTGCGAAACCGTGTCGCTCATGCCGCCGTATGCCTGCATCGGCGCGGCGGCGCTTTCGCTGGCGATGGTCTGCGCGCTCACGCCGCGCTGCGACGAAGGCGCGCCGGCAAGCGGATCGTAGTGCGGCGCGGGGCCGTAGCCGCTGCTGGCGAAGGCGGAACCGGCGGCGACGGCGCTGACGGCGAAGACTGCGGCGGTGACGAATTGCTTGATCATGATTCGAACCTCGTTTGCGTGATTCAGGAAATGGATTAGCTACCTTGATAGAGACTGCACAACGCCGCGATCTCGCCATCGCGTTGCGCCTGTGCCAGCTCGGCCTTCACTTCGGCGCGCGTCTTGCCGGCATACGCGTGGTTCGCGACGGCCTGTTGGGACTGCACGTTCAGCGGCACGTTCTTCACGGCGGCGTGAGCAACACCGGTCATGGCGCCGGCGACGAGAGCGAAAGCAACGATCGTGGATTTCATGGTGTTTCTCCTTGAATGCTGATGATTCGGTCGGTTGAGTGAGTTACGGCGATCGGGCATCGCGGGTGTCGGTCTTGGGTGTCACTCGTGAGCCGTCGTTGTGTGTATTTGAAGGCCCGCACGTATCTGGCTTGTGTCGGCGATGCGGGTCTTGTGCAATGTTTTGTATCGCGCACGTTGCAGATACATTGCGATACAGAACCCCGCCTAGCGCTCGGCCAGCAACTTGCCGATCGCGGCTTCGGTCTGCGCGTAATCGCCTTCGCCGAAATGCGTGTAGGCCACGCGCCCGTGCTTGTCGATCAGATAGAACGCCGGCCAGTACTGATTGCCGTACGCGGCCCACGTCGCGTAGCGGTTATCCAGCGCGACGGGATACGTGATCCCGTTGCGTTCGATCGCGCGCTTGACGTTGTTCGTATCGCGCTCGAACGGAAACTCGGGCGTATGCACGCCGACGACCACGAGTCCTTTGTCCTTGTACTTCTGATTCCACGATTTCACGGCCGGCAGCGTGTTGAGGCAATTGCCGCACGCGAAGGTCCAGAAATCGACGAGCACGACCTTGCCGCGCAATTGCGCGAGCGAGAGCGGCTCGCTGTTGATCCACTTGTCGATGCCGGCGAACTCCGGCGCGACGTTGTCGCTCGTGTGAGCGCTTGCGGGTGCGGCGGCCTGCGCGGGCGCGATGGCCGCACACGCGGCGATTCCGGCGCACACGGCGGCGTTTCTGATGGCGTCGAGCATGACGAAGTCCTCTTGAATGCGGTGAATATCGGAGCGGCGTGAGATGGCTGGTGAGATCGCCACACCGCTCCGGCAGGCCGACGTTCGCATCGGCATGACCGCATTGGACTGCGCGCGCGTATCCCGCTTGTGTCGGATAAAGGCGCGCTGCGCAATGTTATGTATCGCGCGACATGCGGGATACACTGCGATACAAAACGTCCGCCGAAGCGCGCTATAACGCAGTCATCGCAATCGGCGGGAGCTTCGAATGAAACGCATGCTGGCGGTCTTCGCCTTTCTCATCGGCGGGATCGCGACGGAAATGGCCCATCCGGTTCAGTGTCTGCTGGTCAGCCCGAGCCGGATGCAACTCAAGCGTCAACGACAACGATCCATCGATGGAAACCACTGATCACGTTTTGATCGTCGACGACGATCGCGGCATCCGCGAACTGCTCGCCGAATACCTCGAAAAAAACGGAATGCGTGTATCGCTCGCCGCGAACGGCCGGCAGATGCGCGCCGTGCTGGAGCAGCAAGGCGCGCCGGATCTGATCGTGCTCGATCTGATGCTGCCCGGCGAGGATGGCCTCGTGCTGTGCCGCGAGCTGCGCGCGGGCAAGTTCCGCCATGTGCCGGTGCTGATGCTCACCGCGCGCAACGAGGAAGCCGACCGCATTCTCGGCCTCGAAATGGGCGCCGACGATTACCTTCCCAAGCCCTTCGCCGTGCGCGAATTGCTCGCGCGCATCAAATCCGTATTGCGCCGCACGCGCATGCTGCCGCCGGGCATGGAAGTCACCGAAACCTCGCAGATGCTGGGATTCGGCGACTGGCGTCTCGACACGACCGCGCGCCATCTCCTCGACGCGGAAGGCACGATGGTCGCGCTCTCGGGCGCGGAATACCGTCTGCTGCGCGTGTTTCTCGACAATGCCCAGCGCGTGCTCACGCGCGATCAGTTGCTGAACCTGACGCAAGGCCGCCAAGCCGATGCATTCGATCGCTCCATCGATCTGCTCGTGTCGCGCTTGCGTCAACGGCTGCGCGACACCGCGCGCGAGCCGCGTTACATCAAGACCTTGCGCAGCGAAGGCTACGTCTTCTCCGCCGAAGTCAAACCGGTCGAGTCTTCTCAATGAGCACCGTTTCCTCCAGTTCACCGCTGCACTGGCCGCGCACGCTGTTCGCGCGCCTCGCGCTGATACTCGTCGTCGGGCTCGCGCTCGCCCAGACATTCTCGTTTCTTCTGACCATGCGCGAGCGCGACGAATCGATGACCAACATGATGGTCGGTTACGTCGAGCGCGAGGTCGCGAGCTCGGTCGCGCTGCTCGATCATCTGCCGCCGGAGGAGCGTGCGCAGTGGCTGCCGCGTCTCGCGCGTCGCAGCTACGAGTTCATCCTCGGACCGGGCGATCAGACCGGCGCGAAGCCGGATGCAGAGTTGTCGGAACGCTTCGCGAACTCGATCGGCGCGGGCATCGCCAATCGTTATCCGATGACGGTCAATGCCGTTCCCGGTCCCAGAGAGCGTTTTCAGGTGCATCTGAAGCTGTCGGATGGCTCGCCGCTCACCATCGACATGCGTCCGGTCGCCGGCATGCCGATGTCCGGCTGGCTCCCGCTCGTGCTCACGTTGCAGTTGATCGTGCTCGGCGCGTGCTGCTGGCTCGCGGTGCGCCTCGCAACCGGCCCGCTCAAGCGCCTCGCCAAAGCCGCCGATACGCTCGGCCCGGATCTCAAGGCCGAGCGTCTGCCGGAATCGGGACCGGAGGAAGTCGCGCGCGCCGCCAAAGCGTTCAACGCGATGCAGGACCGCGTTTCGATGTACATGGCCCAACGCATGCAGATCCTCGCGGCGATCACGCACGATTTGCAGACGCCGATCACGCGTATGCGGCTGCGCGTCGACGTGATGGACGACGAATCGACCGGCGCGAAGCTGCAGCAGGATCTGAAGGAGATGGAATCGCTCGTGAAGGAAGGCGTGACCTACGCGCGCACGCTGCACGGCACGAACGAAGCGCCGCGCCGCATCGATGCCGACGCGCTCATCGAAACCATGGTCGACGATTATCTCGATGCAGGACAATCGGTGAGGTTGTCGGGCAACATCGGCGGTGCACTGATGGCGCCGCCGCAGGCCTTGAAGCGCGTTATCGGCAATCTCGTCGATAACGCGATCAAGTATGCCGGCGAGGCGGAAATCGAAGTCTCGACGCGCGACGACGGACGCGCGGTCATCTCCGTGCTCGATCGCGGGCCGGGCATTCCGGAAGAATCGCTGGACGCGGTGTTCGAGCCCTTCGTGCGGCTCGAAGATTCGCGCAACCGGCAAACGGGCGGCACCGGACTGGGGCTCGCGATCGCGCGCCAGCTCACGCTCGCGATGGATGCGTCGCTCACGCTGCATCATCGGGAAGGCGGCGGGCTAGAAGCGCGGCTCGCGCTCAAGAAGACCGCTTGAGACATTTTTTCCGATCCATCACATACGACGTCTTATATTTCCTTACGCGTTTGCACCGAGTTGACGCGTCTCCTGCGTCTTGGATAACGTTTGCCTTGTACGCAAACTGATACGACATCCGATAAATAAACGATCAGGAGACGATCGATGAAGCACCCACAAAACCGCGCGCGCCGCGCGTTCGTGAAGTTCGCGGGGCTGTCGGCGGGCGCCCCGCTGCTCGGCGCGATGAGCACATTCGGCGCGCTCGCCGGTTGCGGCGGCCACGACGACTCCGATTCCGCCTCCGGCTCGCCGACGCCGCCCGCCGCGCAAGACCCGATCTGGGGCCCGTCCGGCTCCGCGACGCAGATCGTCAACGCGCTGCAGAGCGTCTCGACGTCGATGTTTCCGAGCCGCCAGTTCCTCGTCACCGATTACGGCGCGAAAACGTGCGCGGTCGTCGCGGCGGCGAATCCATACACCGATCCGGCGAAGTCGCCACTGAGCACCGGCGCGGACCAGACCCACGCGCCCGGCTCCTTCGATTCGCGCCCCGCGTTTCTCGCGGCCATCGCGGCCTGCAACGCGGCGGGCGGCGGACACGTCGTCGTGCCGTCGGGAACGTGGTATTGCGCGGGACCGATCGTGCTGCTGTCGAACGTCGACTTTCATCTGTCCGCGAACTGCACGATCTACTTCAGCCCGAATCCCGCCGACTACGCGAAGGATGGCCCGGTCGATTGCGGCGCGAACGGCAAGCTCTACTACAGCCGCTGGCAGGCGAACGACTGCCTCAACTACGGCCCGCCGGTCTACGCGCGCAATCAGACGAACATCGCGGTGACGGGCGAAGGCGACAGCTCCGTGCTCAACGGCCAGGCGATGACGCCATTCGCCGGCAGCGGCAACACCGCGACGTGCTGGTGGACGTGGAAGGGCAATAGCGGCGTCTACGGCTGCGTGAATTCGTCGACGCCATCGCAGGCATCGGTCAATGCGAACAACGTCGATCTGAAGACCGCCGTGCCCGGCATCGCCGATGCGCTCTACACCAAGCTCACCGATCCGGCCACGCCGTGGCAGCAGGACCAGAACTATCTGCCGGCGCTATCGGAAGCGGGCGTCGCCATCGAAAAGCGCATCTTCGGCATCGGCCATTATCTGCGGCCGTGCATGGTGGAATTCATCGGCTGCACGAACGTGCTGATGGAAAGCTATCGCACGAACAACACGCCGTTCTGGCAGCATCATCCGACCGATTGCCGCAACGTCGTGATGCGCAGCGTGACGGTGGACAGCATCGGCCCGAACAATGACGGCTTCGATCCCGACGCCTGCGACACGGTCCTCTGCGAGAACGTGACGTTCAACACCGGCGACGACTGCATCGCGATCAAGTCGGGCAAGGATCTCGACACGCAGTACGGCCCGGCGCAGAACCACGTCATCCAGAACTGCACGATGAACAGCGGCCACGGCGGCATCACGCTCGGCAGCGAAATGGGCGGCGGCGTGCAGAAAATCTACGCGCGCAACCTGCAGATGCTCAACAAGTTCTGGGCGACGAATTCGCTGAACATCGCGATCCGCATCAAGACGAACATGAATCGCGGCGGCTTCGTGAAGGACTTTTACGTCGACAACGTGACGCTGCCCAACGGCGTGAGCCTCACGCCTTCCGGTTACGGCAGCAGTCTGCTCGCGGGCAGCCCGATCAACGCGACGGTGCCGCTCGGCGTGGCGACGGCGACGGCGGCGAATCCATCGGCGGCGCAGGGCGGCATCATCACGTTCGATTGCGACTATCAGCCGTCGAAAGACGCGATCCGCACGCGGCCCGCGCTCGTGCAGAACGTGAACATCTCGAACCTGAAGGCGAGCAACGTGTCGCTGAACGGCGTGAGCGGATCGTGTTTTCAGGCAATCGTCGCGCAAGGCCCGGTCGCGTTCGATTACAACGGCCCCGCGCCGACGCCCGCGATTCCGGCGATCACCGGTGTCACGATCACGGATTGCGATTTCGGCACACCGGTCGCGGCCGGACCCGCAACGGCGACGACGCCCGGCCCGATCTACGCGTACAACGTTCACGACATCGTGCTTGCGAACACGCTGATCGCGGGCGTCGCAATGAACTCGACGGTCAGCGACGCGCGCTGAAACGACGCCACGCAAGCCAGGGCAGGCGCGCGAGGAAGCCGAGGAAAAGCCGCATGTGCATCCACGTCAGCAGCGCGTTGTCGCGGCCGTAGTGGAAGTGCGAGACGCCGCCTTCCTCGGCCGTGAAGTAGCGCACGGGCGCGTCGACGTTGATCGGGCGCACGCCGCGCCAGCACAGGCGCACGACCGCTTCCGGATCGAAGTCGAAGCGGCGCATGAAAGTCTGCGTATGCATGAGCGCGGCGAGCGGCGCGATCGGATAGACGCGAAAGCCGTAGAGCGAATCGCCGATGCCCATCCACAGCGTTTCGAGATTCGCCCAGCCGTTCGAGATGCGCCGTCCCTGCACGCGCAGTTGCGGCGCGCTCGCATCGAATTTCGGGCGGCCGAGGATCATTGCATCGGGCGCCTTCATCGACGTTTCCATGAACGTGCGGATCAGCGCGGCGGGATGTTGTCCGTCGGAGTCCATCGTGAGGACGTGCGTGAAGCCGAGCTTCGCCGCTTCGTCGATGCCCGCGAGAATTGCCGCGCCCTTGCCGCGATTCTGTGGCAGCACGATCACGCGCAGCCCGTCGTCGGCTTCGGCCATTTTGACGAGGCGTTCGGCGCTGCCGTCGGTACTGCCGTCGACGACCACCCACACCGGATTCCACTGCTCGCGCGCCCCGCGCACGGTTTCATCGACTTTCTCGCCGGGGTTGTAGCTCGGAATGAGGACGAAGTGCGTGGACGATGCGCGTGTGGAAGGCATTGCAAAAAAAAAGCGGAATGAGTTGCGACGAATTTTAAAGTCTGCCGACGCCGATGCTTTCAGTCGCGGATGCGATGCGCGTCGAGTTCGCCCGCATAAAAGCGCTGCAATTCGGCGATGAACGCCTGCAGCGCAGCGTGATCGCGTCCCGGCGGCGCGAAGCGGCGGCCGAGCGTCACGCGATAGGTGATCGGCAGCGCGGGCTTCCTGAAGATCTGCCAGCCCTTGCCGAGAAAACCGGAATTCGTTTCGATAATCAACGTCTGGACCGGCGTCTGCGCGCGCGCCGCGATCAGCGCGATGCCGCCCTTCAGCGGATTCACCGCCGCGCTTTCGGTGCGCGTGCCTTCGGGAAAAAGCAACAGCGGACTGCCACGCTGCAGTTCGGCGACGGCGGCGCGAATCAGCCCGACGGACGTATCGTTGACGATATAACCCGCGAGCAGCGCGCCCGGCCCGAGAAACACGTTGCCGGCGACATCGCCCTTCATGACGCAGCAGGTGTCGGGCACGCGCGACGCGATCAGCAGCGCATCGAGCAGGCACGGATGATTCGGCGCGAGGATCATCGCGGGCTGGCCCGCGAGCGCATCGAGTCCGGAGAGATCGAAGCGGCATACGCCGAGCGTGCGCAGCAGCACGAAATAGCCGTGCCACACGCGCTGCACGACGGCTCGTCCGACGCGCCGGCCCGCATCGACGCTCAATACGCGGCGCAGAATCCACGCGAACGGAAACCACGCGAGACAGACGAGCGCGAGCACGACGAGCGCGAAATAGAACGCCACGCATTGCCATGCGGATTCGAGCGCGCCGGCAAGCGAACCCTTGCCGTCCGCCGCGCCGAATTTCCGATGAGCCTCACTCATCGCGGCACCGATCGAGCATCATCAATTGGCCGATAGCTCCGCGCGTTGCGCATCGCGCAGATTGCGGCGGCGCTGACGATACGCGCGCAGCGAATTGCGCCAGTCGAGCGCGGCCGAGATGTAATAGATGCCCTTGAATGCACGCAGCGAATGCCAGATCGGCGTCGAGCCGAAGATATCGCCCGCGAGCAGCGACAGCAGCGCTTCCTTCATGCGCAGCGGATTTCTCGGGCCCATGAAGAGATTGCGCATCGTCGGCGAGGTCATGCGATAGATGAACCACGAGAACTCGCGCGGACCGTGACGCACGTCGCGGTCGAACTTCGCGAGCGCGGCTTGCGCGTTCGCGGGATTCGTCAGCGCGGCGTCGATCGCATCCGCGCCCGCGAACGCGCTCTGCATCGCAAGCATCACGCCGGACGAGAACACCGGATCGATGAACGCGAACGCATCGCCGAGCAAGAGGAAGTTGCGTCCGTGCGTCATGTCGCCGGTGTACGAGTAGTTGCCGGTCGCGTGGACTTCGCTGATCAGTTCGGCATCCTTCAGGCGCGCGGCGAGCGGCGGGCACATCGCGATGGTCTCGCGAAAGAACGTCTCGACCGACGTGCCCTTCGGACGCTGCTTCAGATACGCAGGCCACACGACCGCGCCGACGCTCGTCGCGCCGTCCGCGAGCGGAATGAACCAGAACCAGCCGTGCTCGAACCAGAACACGGTGATGTTGCCTTCGTTTTCGCCTTCGTTGCGGCGCGCGTTGCGGAAATGGCCGTACAGCGCCGACGAGTTGTGCCGTTCGTTGCGGCGCTTCGTCTTGAAGTGATTCGCGAGCAGCGTGTCGCGCCCCGAAGCATCGACGACGAAACGCGCCCGCACGTGCTCGATGCGGCCATCGTCGTGTTCGGCGTCGATCGTCGCGCTCGAACCATCCGGCGCGAACGCGACATCGCGCGCGCGGCAGCCTTCGCTCACCTGCGCGCCGTGCTTCGCGGCGTTGCGCAAGAGGATGTCGTCGAGCTCGGAGCGGCGCACCTGATACGCGCTCGGCATCGACTTGTCCCACGCATCGGCGAAAAGGAAACGCTGCATGCGATTGTCGTGCTGCGGCGATACGAACTCGGCCGCGAGCTTGACCATGCCGATGGCGCGCACTTCATCCGCGATGCCGAGCTTTTCGAACAGCCGCAAGTTCGCCGGCAACAGCGATTCGCCGATATGAAAACGCGGATGCCGCGCCTTCTCCAGCACGCGCACGCGATAGCCGCCGTCCGCGAGCAGGGTCGCGGCGGTCGATCCGGCCGGTCCGCCGCCGATCACGACGACATCCCAGGTTTGCGTCGTTTCACTCATCTGCGTCCCTCGGTGTGCTGTTCAGGCGATCCCGCCGTTGATCGACAGGACCTGCCCGGTGACATAAGCCGCCGCATCCGACACCAGATACGCGACCATGCCCGCGATTTCTTCCGCCGTGCCCGCGCGCTGCGCCGGCACCAGTTGCTTGATGCGCTCGGGCGGAAAGGCGCTGCCGAGCATCGGCGAATCGATGACGCCGGGCGCCACCGCGTTCACGGTGATGCCGCGCGACGCGAGTTCCTGCGCGAGCGCACGCGTCGCGCCGATCAGCCCGGCCTTCGCGGCGGCATAGTTCACCTGCCCGCGATTGCCCATTAAACCCGACAGCGACGACATGTTGACGATGCGTCCCCAGCGCGTGCGGATCATCGGCATCAGAAGCGGCTGCGTGACGTTGAAAAAACCGTCGAGCGTGACGTCGAGCACGCGTTTCCATTGCTCACGCGTCATGCCGGCCATCGGCGCGTCGTCGTGGATGCCCGCGTTGTTCACGAGAATCTGCACCGGGCCGTCCGCGAGGATGCGCGCGAGCGCGGCGTCGGTGGCGTCGGGATCGGTCACGTCGAAACCGATGGCATGCGCCGTGCCGCCCGCCGCGCGAATGGCTTGCACGCAGCTTTCAGCACGCTCGATGCCGCCGTTCGCGTGAATCCAGACTTCGTGTCCGGCCGCGCCGAGCGACCGTCCGATGGCTTGTCCGATCGCGCCGCTGCCGCCTGTCACGAGCGCGCGCATGGCCTTATCGCGTGCGATGCGCGGCGACGTGCGCCGCGAGCGCGCCGAGGCTCGCGAAAATCTTCTGATTGTCCGGATTGTCCGAGCGCAGTTCGAAGCCGTACTTCTTCGAGATCAGGAGCGCGATCTCCAGAATATCGATGGAATCGAGCCCGAAACCTTCTTCATACAACCGCGTATCGGCCGAGACGGCCTTGGGATCGACGTCCTCGAGATTCAGTTCGGCGACGATCAGCTCGGCGAGCTCTCTTTCCAGTTCATTCATCGTGTGTACAGGCCAGCGCAGGGAGGCGCCAAGGGCGGCTCGGAAAACGTGCGCCCCGCTTATCCGCACGTCGTCGGCTGCCTGTTATCGAGATAATTGCAGTGGCGAAATTCTAGACGATGCCCCTTGGGACGCCTAGTAGGAAAGGTAACTGGCCGCATGGCATCCGGCACCGGTGTAATTTTGAGAAAAATCAGGGAGTTCGCCGCGTGACGGGACCCCTGCGTCGGTAGGGTAAAATTCGCGCGTCTGACGAATGTAAGATCATCGAACAATCGGTTACAGACCGCCCGCGCACCGGCGCGGGAAAATGATCGTCAGGCGGGCGACTGCCGAGTTTTCTTCAACAACCGAGCGTTCACTAAAGAGCGCCGCAGCCGCATCCCATGTTGCGTACCTTTTTTCATCGACCAGCGGTTTTCGAGCGCCCGTCGCGTCCCGCGGGAGCGTGCCGATGAACGCCACCCGCTTTCTGCGCGCGGCGGGCGTCGTTGCCGCGATCGTCGCGTATCAGCTTGGCGCGCACCATGCCGCGTCCACGCCCGGCGCCCACGGACTCGGCCTCGCGCTCGTGCTCGCACCCCTTTTGTTGATCGCGCTGAACGCCGCCGTGCGCTCGAGCGCGCGCGCGTGGCTCTTGCCGCTCTGGGCGCTCGGCTGCATGGCGCTTTGGCTCGCGCGTGCGCCGCTCACCGCGCATTTCGGCTGGGGGCTGTGGATCGAACACACGAGCTTCAATCTCGCGCTCGCGTGGATGTTCGGCCGCACGCTCGGACCGGGCCGCGAGCCGCTCTGCACGCAGTTCGCGACGATGGTCCACGGCAAGCTGGAGCCGCGCGTCGCGCGCTACACGCGGCGTGTCACCTTGGCATGGACGCTCTTCTTCGTCGCGACCGCGTTCGTATCGACGATGCTGTTCGCGTTCGCATCGATCGTCACGTGGTCCACGTTCGCCAACTATCTCGCGCTGCCGCTCGTCGGGCTCATGTTCGTCGCCGAATACGCGTGCCGGCGCATCGCGCTGCCGGAGATGGAGCCGTCGAGCATCATGGACGCCGTTCGCGCCTACGCGCATTCGATGCAGATGCGTCGCAGCGGAGCGCAGTGATGCCGTCGAATTCATCGCACATGCAGACTTTTCCGCTGGTTTTCCACACATCGCCGGATCAGACCATCGCCTGGCGCGACGGCGCGAGCGTCTCCGTGCGCGACTTTCTCGCCGATGTCCGCGCGCTCGCCGATGCGCTTCCCGAAGGCGGGCATGTGTTCAACGTGTGTACGGACCGGTATCGCTTCACGGTGAGCCTGTGCGCGACGCTCGTCGCGGGCAAGACGAGCCTGCTGCCTTCGACACACACGCCGGAAATGGTGCGCGCCCTCGCCTCGTTCGCGCCCGACGCGTTTTGCCTGCACGACAGCGACGATTGCGCGATCGATCTGCCGCGCTTTCGCTATCCGGAGGTTGCGCACGTCGACGTTTCCGGCGAAGCGCAGGTTCCGTATATCGACGGGGCGCGCGTCGTCGCGTACGTGTTCACGTCCGGCTCGACCGGTGTGCCGGTGCCGCATCGCAAGACGTGGGGCTTTCTCGTGAAGAACGTGCGCGCCGCCGCCGACCGGCTCGGCCTGCTCGGGCAAGCCCGCGCGACGCTCATCGGCACGGTGCCGCCGCAGCACATGTACGGCTTCGAATCGACGGTGCTGCTCGCGCTCATCGGCGGCCTCGCGTTCAGCAACCGTCAGCCGTTCTATCCCGTCGATATCCGCGCGGAACTCGACGCCGTGCCGGAACCGCGCGTGCTCGTCAGCTCGCCGATCCATCTGCGCGCGCTCTTTGCCAACGACGAAGCGTTGCCACGCGCATCGCTCGTGCTGTCGGCGACCGCGCCGCTTTCGGAAAAACTCGCGCTCGACGCCGAAGCGCGCCTCGACGCGCCGCTGATGGAAATCTACGGCAGCACCGAAACGGGCCAGATCGCGACGCGCCGCACTGCGCGCACCGCCGCGTGGGAATTGTTTCCCGACATCGCGCTGACGCCACGCGCCGACGATGCCGACGATGCCGGCGAACCGACCATGTGGGCGTCGGGCGGACACGTCGAAACGCCGGTGCCGATGGGCGACGCGCTCGAACTCATCGACGAGACGCATTTTCTGCTGCACGGGCGCAAGGCGGATCTCATCAACATCGCGGGCAAGCGCACGTCGCTCGCGTATTTGAATCATCAGCTGAACGCGGTGCCGGGCGTGGTCGACGGCGTGTTCTACATGCCCGACGAAACCGAAGCCGACAGCGAACCCGTGCGCCGTCTGATGGCGCTCGTCGTCGCGCCGAGGCTTGCCGTGGCGGACTTGCAGCGCGCGTTGCGCGAGCGCATCGACGCCGCGTTCATGCCGCGTCCGCTGCTGTTCGTCGAAACGCTGCCGCGCAACGCGACCGGCAAGCTGCCGCGCGACGTGCTCACGCAACTGATCGAGCAGGAACGCAAGCGGCGCGCGGCGTTGAGCTTCACCGTGCCGCCGGATCATCCCGCGCTCGCCGGACATTTCCCCGGCCATCCGATCGTGCCGGGCGTCGTCCTGCTCGATCACGCGCTCGACGCGATCGGCGCCGCGCTCGGCACGAGCGTTGACGCGTGCAGGATCGAATCGGCGAAATTCCTGAGTCCGGCGAAACCGGGCGAGGCGCTCGATATCGCCTACGAAACGGCGGCGAGCGGCGCGATCCGCTTCACGATTCGCGCGGGCGCACGCGCGGTGGCGAGCGGCGCGCTCGCGGCGCCGTCCGCCGGGGACGCTCGAGCATCGTGAACAAGCCGCGCAACCGCGACGACTGGGCCGACCGCCAGGAACGCAGCAACCTCGCGTTGCTGCGCTTCATGACGTGGATATCGCTGCGCTTCGGACGGCGCATCGGGCGCGTGCTGCTGCGGATCATCACCGCGTATTTCGTCGTGTTCGCGCCGCGCGCGCGGCGTGCGTCGCGCGGCTATCTGAATCGCGCGCTCGGGCGGCATGCGGGCTGGCGCGACGGGTATCGGCATGTGTTTTCGTTCGCATCGACGATTCACGACCGCATCTATCTGCTCAACGAGCGCTTCGATCTGTTCGATATCCGCACGCACGGCGTCGAGGATGTCGAAGCGGCGCTCGCCGGCGGACACGGCGCGTTCTTGATGGGCGCGCATCTCGGCAGCTTCGAAGTGGTGCGCGCGATCGGGCGGGCGCAGCCGCATATCCGCATCGCGATCACGATGTATGAAGAGAACGCGCGCAAGATCAACGCGATTCTCGCCGCCGTGAATCCGGCCGCGCATCACGATGTGATCGGTCTCGGCAAAGTCGATGCGATGCTCAAGGTGCGCGAGCGGCTCGATGCGGGCAGCCTCGTCGGCATTCTCGCGGACCGCACGCTGCCCCAGGCCGGCGACGCGCTCAGGGAACGCGACTTTCTCGGCGCGCCCGCCGCGTTTCCGCTCGGGCCGCTGCATATGGCGGCGGTGCTGCGCCGTCCGGTCGTCTTCATGACGGGGCTGTATCTCGGCGGCAATCGCTACGACATCCATTTCGAAACGCTCGCCGATTTCTCGACGATCGAGCGCGGCGAG
Organism: Caballeronia sp. AZ1_KS37; assembly: GCF_023631165.1. Taxonomy (NCBI): domain Bacteria; kingdom Pseudomonadati; phylum Pseudomonadota; class Betaproteobacteria; order Burkholderiales; family Burkholderiaceae; genus Caballeronia; species Caballeronia sp. AZ1_KS37. Next base: position 410,208 of record NZ_JALQDP010000034.1, read on the forward strand.
CGCGCCGCCGCCGTCGATGCCGCGCTCACGCGCTATGTCGCGCTGCTCGACAAGTATTGCCGCGCCGCGCCGTACAACTGGTTCAACTATTTCGATTTCTGGCAGACGAGCGCCGCGCAGGACCACGCGCCCGCGAGCGCGGCGCCGCTGCGGGAAGCGACGAGGGATTCCTGAACTCATGCGAATTTTCGCCGCCGTTCTGACGGCCGCCTTGCTGTCGGCTGCATCGACGATCAGTGTCGCCGCCGACGCCCCCTGGACGCTCGATCGCCTGATGAACACGCTCGGCGCGAAGAAATCGGGCCGCGCGCATTTCACCGAGACGCGTTATCTGAAGATCGCGCAGGCGCCGCTCGAATCGTCGGGCGAGCTCGTGTTCGTCGCGCCCGATCATCTGGAAAAGCACACGACGAGTCCGAAGCCGGAGAATCTCGTCGTCGATGGCGACATGCTGACCGTCGACCGCAACGGCCGCAAAATCACGATCCCGCTGCGCAACTATCCGGAACTGGGCGCGTTCATCGAAAGCATTCGCGCGACGCTCGCGGGCAACCGCTTCGCGCTCGAAAATGCGTACAAGGTTTCGATCGACGGCAAAGGCAACGACTGGACGATGACGCTCGTGCCGATCGATTCGCGCATGCAGCAGAAAGTCAGCTCGATCACGCTCGCAGGCACGGGCGCGGCGCTCGCGCGCGTCGAGATTCGCCAGGCCGACGGCGACCGCTCGCTGATGCGCCTGCAAGACGCGTCGGCGCACTGACCGCGGCATGCGCGCGGTCTCGCGGTCCTTGCGTCAGCCGGCGGTCATCGTCTGGCTGTGCTTTCTCGCGGCGTGCGCGGCGATCATCGCGCGCGCGAGCTTTTCCGCCGATCTCTCCGCTTTCCTTCCGCGCACGCCGAGCGAGCAGCAGCGCGTGCTCGTCGAGCAGTTGCGCGACGGGCTCGTGTCGCGGCTGATTCTCGTCGGCATCGAGGGCGGCGATGCCAACGCGCGCGCCGGCCTGTCGCGCAAAATCGCGGCGACGCTGCGCGAGGACAAGCGCTTTTCGGCGATCAACAACGGCGAGCCGGTCGGACAGGCGCACGACGAGCGCTTCGTGTTCGAGCATCGCTATCGACTGAGTCCATCGGTTACGCCCGAGCGCTTCAGCGAATCCGGCCTGAAAGACGCGCTCGCCGACAGTCTCGACCTGCTCGCCTCGTCCGCGGGCATGATGACGAAGGACTTGCTGCCGCACGATCCGACCGGCGAAGTCACCGCGCTCGTCAGCCGTCTCGACAGCGGCGCGCAGCCCGCGATGCACGGCGGCGTGTGGGCATCGCGCGACGGCCAGCGCGCCGTGTTGCTCGCGCAGACCGCGAGCCCCGGTTCCGACACCGACGCGCAAGCGAGCGCGATGGCCGCGATCCGCGCCGCGTTCGACAAGGCCGCGCCGGGCGCGACGCCTTTTCGCCTGCTGCTGACGGGGCCGGGCGTCATCGCCGTCGAATCGCGCGACACGATCATGCGCGACGTGCGCTGGCTGTCGGCGGCGAGCATCGTGCTGATCGTCGTGCTGCTGCTCGCGGTGTATCGGTCGGTGCCGACGCTCTTGCTCGGCCTGATGCCGGTGCTTTCCGGCGTCGCGGCGGGCGTGGCCGCCGTGAGCCTCGCGTTCGGCACGGTCCACGGTCTGACGCTCGGTTTCGGCACGACGCTCATCGGCGAGGCGGTCGACTATTCGATCTATCTCTTCGTGCAATCGGCGGGCGTTCAACGGCGCGAATCGCTGAAGGACTGGGTCGCGGGCTTCTGGCCGACGATCCGTCTCGGCGTGCTGACGTCGATCTGCGGCTTCGCCTCGATGCTCTTCTCCGGCTTTCCGGGCCTCGTGCAGCTTGGGCTGTATTCGATCGTCGGTTTGTCGACGGCGGGCATCGTCACGCGCTTCGTGCTGCCGCATCTGCTGCCGCAAGGCTTCGCGATTCGCGATGTCTCGCGCCTCGGCAATGTGCTCGCGCGTTTCGCCGCGCGCGCGTCGCACTTGCGCGTGGCGCTCGCGGTGCTGCTTTTCGCCGCGCTCGCGACGCTGCTCATGCAGCGGCACGGCTTGTGGAGCCAGGAGTTGTCGTCGCTCAGCCCGGTTCCGAAGGCGAGCCAGGATCTCGACGAACGCCTGCGCGCGGATGTCGGCGCGCCGGACGTGCGCTATCTCGTCGTGGTGTCGGCGGCGAGCGAGCAGGCCGCGCTCGAGCGCGCCGAAGCCGTCGCCCGGCAATTGCAGCCGCTCGTCGATGCCCGCGTGATCGCCGGTTTCGAAAGCCCGGCGACGTATCTGCCGAGCGACGCCGCGCAGCGCGCGCGCATCGCGAGCCTGCCGGATGCCGATACCTTGCGCGCGCGTCTCGCGCCCGCTTTGCGCAATCAGACGATCCAGGTAAAGCCCGAGGTTTTCGAGCCTTTCATCGCCGATGTCGAAGCCGCGCGCGCGCAGCCGCTCTTGCGACGCGCCGATCTGCGCGGCACGTCGATGGCGCTCGCCGTGGATTCGCTTCTCACCGAACGCGACGGCCGCTGGACCGCGATGCTGCCTTTGCGCGCGGCCGAAGGCTCGGACGTGCAGGTGCACCAAATTCGCGCGGCGGTCGCGGCGGCGCGCGTGCCGGACGCGCTTTTCGTCGACATGAAAGCGGAAGCCGATCGCCTCTACCGGAACTACGTGCACGAGGACATTCGCCTGTCGCTCGGCGGATTCGCCGCGATCGTCGTGCTGCTGGTGCTCGCGCTGCGCTCACCGGTGCGCGCGGCGCGCACGCTGGCGCCGCTCGTCGCGGCGGTGATCGTCGTGATCGCGGGCCTCGCGCTCGCGGGCAAGTCGCTGACGATCCTGCATCTGATCGGCATGCTGCTGATTGTCGCGGTCGGCTCGAATTACGCGCTCTTCTTCAACTATCGCGCGCACGCCGAAAACGACGCGGTTTCGCCGCAAACGCTCGTCTCGCTCGTGATCGCGAATCTCGCGACCGTGCTCGGCTTCGGGCTGCTCGCGCTGTCGAACGTGCCGATGCTCAAGACCTTCGGGTTGACGGTCGGTCCCGGCGCGATTCTGGCGCTGCTGTTCTCGGCGATTCTCGCGCCGCGCTCGGGATTGTCGCGATGAACGCGCCCGGCGAGCCGCGCCGCTGGACGCCGACGCCCTTGATCGGCGGCGCGGCGGCCGTGCACGCGGGCGCGCTGGCATCGCTGATCGTCGCGCCCGCGACGTGGCCGTGGGCGGCGGGCGGCGTGATCGCGTCGCATCTCGCGCTGACGGCGGCGGGACTCTGGCCGCGAAGCGCCCTGCTCGGCCACAACTGGACGACGCTCCCCGAATCGGCGGGTGCGTGCATCGCCATCACCATCGACGATGGCCCCGATCCCGACGTGACGCCGCGCGTGCTCGATCTGCTCGACGCGCATCGCGTACGGGCGACGTTCTTCTGCATCGGCGAGCGGGCGCGCGCCTATCCGAACATCGTTCGGGAAATCGTCGCGCGCGGACATGCCGTCGAGAATCACAGCCAGCGGCATCGGCATGATTTTTCGCTGATGGGACCGGGCGCGTTGCGGCGCGAGATCGACGCTGCGCAAGCCACGTTCGAGGAAATCGTAGGCACGCGGCCCCTTTTCTTTCGCGCGCCAGCGGGCTTGCGCAATCCGTTTCTCGAACCGGTGCTGTGCGCGCTCGGCCTGCAGCTCGCCAGCTGGACGCGGCGCGGTTTCGATACGCGCACCGGCGACGCATCGCTCGTTTCGCGACGTTTGCTGAACGGACTCGCTGCGCGCGACATTCTGCTCGTCCACGATGGCCACGCCGCAAGGGACGCGAACGGCGCGCCCATCGTGCTCGCCGCGCTCGACACCGCGTTGCGCGCGGCGGCGGATCGCGGGCTTGTCACCGTCACATTGCGCGAGGCGATCGTCGGATAGACGGCGCGGCCCCTCCGCTCGATTCTGGTGAGCACCCCATTCACTCCGCGCACACTATTGTTTCGGATTGCAAATAAGAATCTTCCGGAAGAGAAAAGCCACAGTCGCAAAGTATGCTTGGATCCGAAGCGATGTGTCTTTTTCCGTAAACAATATGTCGGATGACGAAGATAAGGGGTGACTGTGAGAGGGCTTGAACGAATTGCTTTTGATGCACCGAAGTCACTGGCGGAGATCACCGAGGAGCGGCTACGACAGTTGATCGTCAATGGAGAACTGGAGTTTGGGGAACAAGTCACGGAATCCAGGCTGTCCGACCTTTTTGGCTTGAGCAAAACGCCCGTCCGTGAAGCTCTCCTTCGGTTGAGCATTGCCGGCCTCGTCGAGATAAAAGCGCGGTCGGGAACCTATGTGTTCTCGCTGACGGACAAGAACATCTGCGACATCAGTACGCTACGCATTACGCTCGAACAGGCCGCCATTCGCTCCGCCATGCGCGAGAACGCTGCCCGCCTCATGGAAGAACTGAACCGGAACCTCGACGCTGCACGCGCCTTGCACGCAACGTTCGAGTTGGCAACGTATCGCGCGCTCGATCATGAGTTTCATCAGATTCTCGTCAGGCATTCGGACAACCCTTATCTGATCGATTGCTACTCGACGATAAGCACGAAGGTATTGGCGATGCGCAATCGCCTGACGTTCTCGCGCGAGTACATCAATAAATCGATTGACGAGCATCGTGCAGTCACCCGCGCGCTGGTCGAAAACGATGTCGACGGAGCCTGCATCATTCTTGCAGAACACGTCAACTGTGGCTTCACGGAGCGCACGCGACGTCTGTTGACAGACATCGCGCGAATGCAGTAACGCTGGGCGCGTGGTGTGCTTATTCGATCGTGAAGGCGTGATACCGCTTCACGACGTCATCGTTCAGTTGTTGCCCAAGCCCCGGCAAATCCGGGACTGAGAAGTCGCCGCGCTCGGGTTGATAGTCGTGAATGCACAACTCGCGCACGCAATCCTTCAGGCTGTGCGTGTGATGCTCGTGAATGATGAAGTTCGGTACCGCGGCTTCGAGGTGGAGCGCTGCCGCAGTCGAGACCGGCCCGCCGCAAATATGTGCCTGCATCGTCGCGTCGTACAGGTTTGCATAGTCACAGATTTTCTTCGCCTCCGTCAGTCCGCCGCAAAGGCAAATATCCGGCTGTATCACGGCCACGGCCTGTTTTTCGAACAGATCGCGATAACCCCAACGCGTATAGCAGCGTTCGCCGGTTGCGATCGGGATTGACGTATTGCGCGCGACCATCGCCATGTTGTCCATGTTGAGCGGATGAACCGGCTCTTCATAGAACAGGATGTTGTACGGCTCGACAGTCCGCGCGAACTGGATTGCTGCGTTGACCCCAAGCAGCGCATGCGCTTCGATGATGATGTCGACGTCCGGCCCGACAGCTCCGCGCATGGCCGCGATCCGTTCCTCACCCATGCGCAACTGGTCCGCTCGTAACAGCCCGAAGTAGTTCTGGTTGACTTCCCAATCGAGCGGCGGGCCGCCGTTGCGGTCGACTTGCAACGGGTCGACCTTGATCGCCGTATAACCCTGCGAGACGGCTTTGCGTGCTGCGTCGGCGTACTGCTCGGGGCGTGTAAGCATTTGATGCGTGTCGCTCCAACCGAACTGAAGTTGACTGGCATAGGCGCGCAACCGCTCGTTTGTCTTGCCGCCGAGCAACTGATAGACCGGCGCGCGCAGGGCTTTGCCGCGAATGTCCCACAGAGCGATATCGATCGCGCTCATGCCCGCGTAGAAGACGTTTCCGCCGCCCATGCCCCAAAACGTTGCGCGGAACAGGTTTTCCCAGATCGCTTCGACCTTCATCGGATCTTTGCCGATGATGCGCGGGGCCAGGTCGCGCACGATGCCGACGCCCGCCTTTGCGCCCGCGCCATAGGCCAGGCCGACTTCGCCGATGCCGCTGATTCCCTCATCGGTATTGATACGGATAAGGACCGGATTGAAGCGCGCCATGCGCGGATCGGTTCGGCTGACTTCACAATCGAATATTTCGACGTTCGTTATTTTCATTTATCAATATTCCAGAGAGACTTCGATGGAGCCCGATGCGACGATGTCAAGCGTTCGCGGTTTGCGCCGACGGACCGACCTTCGGTGTCTGGCGAGGAATGCTCATCGTGACCAGCACACAGAACGCGGCGACGCACAAAGCCGCCTCGACCATGAACACGCCATATGATCCGTAAGCCTGAGAGACATGTCCGAGCGCCTGGTTCGCGAGAAAGCCGCCGAGACTGGAGCACGAGTTGATAAAAGCGATGCTCAACGCGAGACCGGCCGGGGACAGCATTGCAGGGGGAATGGCCCAATACGGGCCGTAGAAGCTCAGAATGCCAACGCCAAACAACGCCATGCCAGCCATGCGAAGCGACATGGACGGAACGCTCGCGATGACGAAGAAGCCGACACCCGCAAGCAGCATCGGTAGCGCGGCGTGCCATTTGCGTTCGCCCGTGCGGTCGGAGTGCGCGCCCCAAAGCGGCATCGATATCATCGCGCAGACATACGGCAGCGCCATGATGAGCCCGGTTTGCGTATCGGTCAGGGACGCCGCGAATCCCTTCACCTGCCCCGGAAGCCAGTAATTCGATGCTTGCGAGGCCGCTTGAATCAGCATGTATGAGAGCGCCAGTTTCCAGATCGTCGAATTGCCCAACACCATCTTCAGCGTCGGCTGTTCGTCGGCGCCCTGCGCGCTTCTTTCCCGCTGCAACTCCGCTACGAGCCACGCTCTTTGATCCTTGTTCAGCCATTTGGCATCCGCAGGCGCGTCGACCAGAATGAAGAAAGCCAGACCGCCCAGCAGAATGGTCGGCACGCCTTCGATCGCGAATAGCCAGCGCCAGCCGCCATACCCGGCCATGTGGACGTGCTCGACGATCCAGCCGGACATCGGCCCCGCGACGACCGAGGAAAAGGCAATCGCCATCATGAAAAACGACGTGACCTTGGCTCGCTCGCGAGCAGGGAACCAGCAGGCGAGATAGAAGATCATGCCGGGGAAGAAACCCGCTTCGAACACGCCGAGCAGCAGGCGCGCGATCGCGACGTGGGTCGCAGTCTGGGCAAAGAATGTCAGTGCTGTAACCGCGCCCCACACTATGACGATGAAGCTGATCCAGCGGCGCGCGCCCAAGCGCTGAAGCGCGAAGTTGGCCGGAATCTGGCACAGCAGATACGACGCAAAAAACATCGATGCGATCGTGCCGAACTGGGTCGGGGAAATGTCCAACTCCCGATTCATTTGCAGGGCCGCGAAACCGACATTCACCCGGTCGAGATAGTTGAAGAAGTAAAGAATGAACGCGAACGGCACGATCTTCCACATCACCGTTCGAATGACCTGCGGCCCAAATTCCTGACGCTCCAAAAATGCCTCCCGAATATCGAATGGTCAACATACCTATTTAATATTGACAACACGGTATCCAGCAGCGTTTTCTCCGTCAACCCGAAGTATCTGATGTATGAGATACCAATTTGTGTGCCGTAGCGTGTCACGCTTCGCTTTGTTAAATCTTCGCAATTCTAAACATCCAAGAACGATCGATAGACAACGTCCTATTTGAGCGAAGACCTTCAGTCAGCGAATTTTTCGAAGCCAAAACCGAAACAGGAGAATGAAAGGTGCCAGCGCAAGAAGCATCACGATTTCCAGTGCCCCTTCGCACTCGAGGCAACGTGGTTCAGAATCCGGATGCCGTCGCCGAAGCGAGGCTGTCGTCTTTGCTCGACGCAAAAGCCGTCGCCATACTTGAAGCGACGCCTGAGCTCGACAGCATCATTGAACGCTTGCATCAAAGTCACGGATATCTCGCAAGAGCCGAGGCGGATCTCTTGCATCTGCGGAGCTCGCTCAGGATGCTGGCCACGCAAAAACGGGCCGCGCAAGCGGATATAGACGCGGCAGTCGAGCAAGCAACGACCGCCGTTAGCAGGACCGTCGAAAACCGCGTGCAACTTGCACTTGACGCGTCGCGAAACGGAATAAACGTCAGGTTCTTTTGCGTCGATCACTTCGAGAATCCCGCGAGCGCAGACGGTCTGTGAGGGCCGAAATCTTCGCGCAACGATCGATCCGCGCGCGGATGTGCTTCGTCGCGATGCGGAAAAAAAAACGTGTTCAGACTCGAACATGTTCAACGATCTCCGGCGCTCTCGAAAGATTGAATCTATAGTCGAGGGCTGACCCGTCAGGGGCCGTTGCATACGTGAACTCACCCTCGCCCGAATGCTGCCCGCCGCGCTCATCGAAACCGCCAGCCGCCCCTACCGCGCGGCGGGCCGGTTCGCGTGGCACTTCGCATCGGCCAAGCTGCGTCGCGATCCGTTCTTCGCCCATATCCTCGCGCACGGCCTGATTCCGGATGGCGCGCGCATCCTCGATCTCGGCAGCGGCCAGGGCTTGCTCGCCGCGTGCCTCGTCGGCGCGCACGCGTGGCATGGCGAACACGCCCAGCGTGCGTGGCCCGCGCGCTGGCCCGCGCCGCCCGTGCCGCGCTCGATTCACGGCATCGATCTGACGCCGCGCGACGTCGCCTGGGCGCGCATCGCGTTGCAGGCGCACGAGGCGCGCATCCGATTCGTGTGCGACGACATTCGCGCCGCGCCGTTTCCCGATGCCGATGTCGTCGTCGCCTGCGATGTGCTCCATTACGTCGATGCCGACGCGCAGGTGTCGATCCTCCGCCGCGCGCGCGCCAGCCTCGCGGCGAACGGCGTGCTCCTGCTGCGCGTCAGCGATGCCGCCGCCGGCTGGCACGCGCGCCTCGATCGCGCCATCGATTTCGGCATGCAGATCGCGCGTTCGGGGCGCGCGAACGGTCTGACGGTCCGCAGCGAGGCGCAATGGCTCGCGCTGCTCGGCGATCTGCGATTCGCGGTCTCCATCCGTCAGATGGGCCATGGCGCGCACGACGCCAATCGTCTGTTGATTGCGCGTCCCGCCGGCTGATTGGCAGCATCGTCCAAAGGCCTCGTTTGTTACAATTCATCGTTTTCGAACGCTCCCGACTCAAGGGAAACGAGCCCGTAGTGAATCCTCTTCTGCTTACGCATTTCACCGCGACGAGTTGCGCGGGCCGCGGGCTCGACGCGACGCTCGCCGCGCTCTCGGACGCACGCAGCGGACTCGCGCCGTGCGACTTCGAGGGCGCCGCGCTTGCCACTTATACGGGCCGCGTCGCGGGCATCGAGGATGCGCCGGTGCCCGCGGATCTCGCCGCGTTCGACTGCCGCAACAACCGGCTCGCGCAACTCGCGATGACGCAGGACGGCTTCGACGACCGCGTCCGCGAAGCGATCGCGCGTTACGGCTTGGAGCGCGTCGGCGTGTTCATGGGCACGAGCACGGCGGGCATCCTCGAAACCGAACTCGCCTACCGGCGTCGCGACACCCGGACGGGCGCGCTGCCCGCCGATTTCAATTACGCCAACACGCACAACCCCTATTCGCTCGCCGCTTTCGTGCGCGCCTATTTCGGGCTGCGCGGGCCGGCGGCGTCGGTGTCGTCGGCGTGTTCGTCGGGCGCGAAGGTGTTTGGGTCGGCGCGGCGCATGCTCGAAAGCGGCGTGATCGATGTGGCCATCGTCGGCGGCGTCGATACGCTCTGTCTCACGACGCTCTACGGTTTCAATTCGCTGGAACTGCTCGCGCCGGGTCCGTGCAAGCCGTTCGACGTGAAGCGCGACGGCATTTCGATCGGGGAGGCGGCGGCGTTCGCGCTGCTCGAACGCGATTTGGCCGATCCCGCCGATGACGACGCGATCCGCCTGCTCGGCATCGGCGAATCGAGCGATGCGTATCACATGTCGTCGCCGCATCCGGAGGGACTCGGCGCGCGCATCGCGATGGAACAGGCGCTCGCGAGCGCCGGTCTCGATGCGAGCGACATCGGCTACGTGAATCTGCACGGCACGGCGACGCCCAGCAACGACGCCGCCGAAAGCCGCGCTCTTACGAGCCTGTTCGCGCGCGTGCCGTGCAGCTCGACCAAGGGCGCGACGGGGCATACGCTCGGCGCGGCCGGCGCGCTCGAAGCGGTGATCGCCGCGCTGACGCTGCAGCACCAGATGATTCCCGCAGGCGCCAATACCACCGAGCCGGACCCGGCGCTCGGCCTCGACTACGTGCTGACGACGCGCGCCGCGCCGTTGCGGGCTGTGCTGTCGAACTCGTTCGGCTTCGGCGGGACGAACTGCAGTCTCGTGTTCGGACGCAAGGGAGCGGCATCGGCATGACTCCATTGCGTGCATTTATCGAAGGCATCGGCGTGATTGGTCCGGGCCTGGCCGGCTGGCCCCATGCCGCCGACGTGCTGACGCAGCGCGCCGTTCGCGACGCCGCTCAAACCGTGCTGCCCGCGCCCGCCGGTCTGCCGCCGGCCGAACGCCGCCGCACCGGGCCGGTCGTGCGCGCGGCGCTCGCTGCCGCGCACGAAGCGGTCGCGCAGAGCGGCCGCGACGCCGCGACGCTCGCTGCCGTGTTCGCGGCATCCGGCGGCGATGGCGGGAATTTCCACGCGATCTGCGAAACCCTCGCGAGCGCCGAACCGCAGCTCTCGCCGACGCGCTTCCACAACTCGGTCCACAACGCGCCCGCGGGCTACTGGAGCATCGCGACACGCGCGATGGCCGCATCGAACGTGCTGTGCGCGTACGACGGCAGCTTCGCGGCCGGCTTGCTGGAAAGCCTCGCGCAAGTGAGCGTCGATGGCGCCGCGACGCTGCTCGTCGCCTACGACACGGACTATCCCGAGCCGTTGCGCCAGGTGCGTCCCATCGTCGATGCGTTCGGCGTCGCGCTGGTGCTCGCGCCGCATGAGAGCGAGCGGACGCTCGGGCGCATCGAAGCGCATCTGTCGGACGAGGACGCTTCCGCTTTCGCCGATGCCGATCTCGAAGCGCTGCGCCTGTCGAATCCCGCCGCGCGCGCGCTGCCGTTGCTCGACGCGCTGGCGCATCGGCGGGCGGCGAACGTCGTGCTGGATTATCTCGACGGCACGCAGCTCGCCGTGAGCGTCGAGCCGTCATGATGTTCGGCCGCGACTGGATCGCCGCGCGCATTCCGCATAGCGGCTCCATGTGTCTGCTGGATGGCGTCGTCGCGTGGGATGCAAAGCGCATCCGCTGCACCGCGACGAGTCATGTTTCGCCGGATAATCCTTTGCGCTCGAAGGGACGTCTCGCGTCGGTATGCGGCATCGAATACGCGGCGCAGGCGATGGCGGCGCATGGCGCGCTCGTCGCATCGAACGAAGCGAGACCGCGCGTCGGGATGCTGACCAGCGTGCGTGGCGTGGAAACGCACATCGACCGGCTCGACACGCTCGACGCCCCGCTCGATATCGAAGCCCAACGCATGGGCGGCGACGACAACACCGTACTCTACCGCTTCACCGTTCACTGCGCAGGCCGGCTGCTGCTGAGCGGCCGCGCTGCGGTGATTCTCGACGCCGCTCAGCGCGCCGGTTTCGTCGCGCAATAAGCGGAAAAGATGCCGAGCTCGACGTCGCGGCGCACGTCGATGAAACCGGCGCGCTCGATCGCGGCGATCACATCGGCGGGCGGCACGCAGGCCTCGATCGTGTCCCAGTAATAGCGCATCAACTCGACGCTTTCCCCTTTCTTGCCGACGATGCGCGCGATCGTCGGCACGACGCCGCGCATATAGAACTTCAGCGCAGCGATGCCGATACCATGCCCGGGCCGCGTGATTTCCAGCACGCAGAGCCGTCCGCCAGGCGCGAGCACGCGGAAGTATTCGTCGAAGGCCTTCGAAAGATCGCTTACATGACGCAGCGCGAAGCCCATGCTCAGAAAATCGTAGGCGGCGTTCTCGCACGGCAGATCTTCCGCCGTGCCGATGCGCGTTTGCACGCCGATCGGCAGATGCGCCTCGCCGACCATGCCCGGACTCGGATCGACGCCGGTCACGAGCGCCGGATCGCCGGTGATCGCGACCGCTTCCCTCGTGACGAGCCCCGTTCCCATGCCGACATCGAGCACGCGCATGCCGCGCGCGAGTCCCGCCGATCGCAGCGCGCGATTTCGATACCACGAACCGGAACCGAGCGCCATCACGCGTTCGATCGCGTCGTAGTCGGATGCGGTGCGGTCGAAGATGCCGCGCAGCCAGACGCGCCTTTTCGATTCGTCGGCGTAGTAGGAGGTGAGCGGCTCGTGCGGAGCTTTCTTGTCGAGGGGATCGCGCCGATGAGAGGTCATTCAGTCTCCAGATTTCGCTGTTCGTTTTATCGCTTCAGTGGAGCGTCGTCCACGCAAGCGCGATGGAGAACGTGGCCAGCACGATCGATGCCCCGCGCTGAACGCGATCGGGACTCAGCCACGCGAGACGCCCGGTGCCGAGCGCCGCGCCGAAGGTGATCCACAGAAAGCCGATCGGAATCAGCGCGGCGGCGAAAATCGACATCGTCTGAAGATAAACGACGGCATTGCCGAAGGCGCTGGCCGGAAAGATCGCGCTCGCGAAGAGCATCGCCTTTGGATTGAGCAATGTGGTGACGAAGAGGGTGCGCATGCCGACCGTCTTTTGCGCGGACGTCGGCAGGGAGACGGCGGTGCGCCACATCAGGACGGCGAGATAGGCGATGTAGACGCTGCACGCGACGCGCAGAAATGTCGGGAGCCAGGTGAGAAAGCCGGCCGCGTGCGTGACGAGATAGCCCCAGACGGAAATTGCGATGAGGTAGCCGGCGAGCTCGGCGGCCATGAGCGGCGTGGCGCGCCTGACGCCGCGACGCAAGCCCGCGGTCGCGAGCAGTGTGTTGGTCGGTCCGGGCGTGATCAGGATGATGACGATGCCGAGCAAAAGGAGCGCGGCCTGGGAGCTCGAATGCATGGAACGGTTTTGAATATTGGATGCAACGTGCTTAATACCATAATTCGATGCCGTTTCTGCCGCGCGGCAAGGTTTGCTAGCCGTGTCCAGGGGCGCATCGACGGCGTCAGCGCGCAAGCGGCTTCGCCTGCTCCATCGACGACGCGCGCACGAACTTCCCCGCGCCGAGATGGTGAATCGTGTGTAGCGGCTGATTCGATTCGTCGATGATCCAGTGGCCGTCGACGAACACGCGCGAATCGGCAGCGGCTGCGACGACTTCGGCAAAACAGGTGTCGTAGGCGTCTTCCGTGTGCTTCTCGTCGATCAGCCTGCATTCGAGCCAAGCCGCGCAATTCGTTTCGATGAGCGGCAGACCGAGCACCGGCCCTTCCACGATGTCGATTCCGAAGGCCTCGAACTTGTCGATCTCGCGCCCGCTCGTCGAGCCGACGGCGTACGTGAGATCGATCATCGCCGCACCCGGCACGACGATGCCGAAGGTGCCGCTCGCGGCGGCGAGCTCGCGCGTGTAGGTGCGCTTGTCGATCACGACGGCGATGCGCGGCGGCGTGAACTCCACCGGCATCGACCAGGCGGCGGCCATCACGTTGCGGCGCGCGCCGTGCGCGCTGGTGACGAGAACGGTCGGACCGTGGTTGATGAGGCGGCTGGCGTGCTCCAGCTTGACGGGACGGAAATGGCTCATGGATTTATGTGTGCAAAAGACAATGCGGGCCATTGTATGCGGCGTTCAAAATGCGCGCGTCCGCCGATCGATCCTAAGAAGATCTTCTTGACAGACACTCTTACGATATATATCTTTAGATATGTTTTACGACATATCTGGAGTGTTACCTATGAAATCCCGCTGCTTTCAACGTGCGCGTGACGGCGGTTTCCGCGCATTCGGCTTTGATGGTTCTGCGTTCGACGCCCCAGAGTGGCACGAACGATTCGCTTTCGAACGTTGGGGAATGATCGGCCGTCATCGCCATGGCGGCGGCGGCCGCTTCGGCGGCGGCCCCGGTGGCATGGGCGGCATGGGCGGGTTCGGCGGCGAAGACGGCATGCCGCGCGGCCGCAAGTTCTCGTCGGACGACTTGCAACTGTTGCTGCTCGCAATGCTCGCCGAAGCACCGCGTCATGGTTATGAACTCATCAAGGCGCTCGAAGACCGCTCCAACGGCTTCTACGCGCCGAGTCCCGGCATGGTCTATCCGGCGCTCACCTATCTCGAAGAGCTCGGTTATACGACCGTCGAGCTGGAAGGCAACCGCAAGCGCTATGCCCTTTCCGACGCGGGCCGCGAATACCTCGCATCCAATCGCGAACGCGTGGACATCATGCTCGCGAAGCTCACGCATTTCGCCCGCAAGATGGATCTCGTGCGCCGCGCGTACATGGGCGAAGAAGTCGATGACGCCGCCGCCGACAACGGCTGGGCGCCCGAGCTGATCGTCGCTCGCCGCGCGCTGAAGAAGGCGCTGCTCTTGCGCACCGACGCATCGCAGGAAGAACAACGCCGCATCGCCGCGATCCTCGCGCGCGCGACGGCCGAAATCGAACAAAACCCGGCGCCGAAGCAGGCGTAAGGAGCCAAAGACGATGACCGATTCCATCCTGCAAGACCGGCCCGATCTCGAAGTCACGCGTGTGCGCCACGCGCTCAAGTTTCGGCTGCTGAAAGTCACGCGCGTCCAGGCGCTCAATCCGCACTTCGTGCGCGTGACCTTCACGGGTGACTCGCTCGACGATTTCGTCAGCGCATCGTTCGACGATCACGTCAAGCTGTTTCTCCCCGCGCCGGGCGAGACCCTGCCCGCGCTGCCGCAAGCGGGTCCGAACGGTCCCGAGTTCGATCCGGCCAAACCGCGTCCGATTGCGCGCGATTTCACGCCGCGTCGTTTCGACCGTGATGCGCGCGAGCTCGATATCGAATTTGCACTCCACGAAGCCGGTCCCGCAACGGCCTGGGCCGCGCAGGCCGCGCCCGGTCAGCATCTCGGTATCGGTGGACCGCGCGGTTCGTTCGTCATCCCAACTAACTTCGACTGGCATCTGATGATCGGCGATGAAACCGCGCTGCCCGCCATCGCGCGTCGTCTCGAAGAACTGCCCGAAGGCACGCGCGTCGCGACGCTCATCGAAGTGGCCGATCCTTCCGCGCGTATTGAATTCGACACGCGCGCCGATCTGTACGCGCAATGGCGTTATCGCAACGAAAGCTCACATCCCGGCGGCGCGTTGCTGCTCGCCCTTCGCGAAACCTATGTGCCCGATGGCGAAGGCTATGTGTGGGCGGCGGGCGAAGCCACGCTCATGCGCGAAGTGCGCAAGCTGCTATGCGACGAACGCGGCATCGACAAGAAACGCATTCGCGCTTCGGCTTACTGGAAACGCGGCGAACAAGGCGTGCACGAAACGATCGACGGTTGATTCGTGATCGCCCGACGATAAACCGGTGATAATCGAGGCACGGAGACGTTCAACGCTTATCACACGGCAGGGCGACCATGACCGACACGTTCAAGAAAAAGTCCGATGACGAACCCGCGCAACCGAGCGGCCTGCGCAAATCGCTGACGAGCTATGGCGACAATGGCTTCTCGCTTTTTCTGCGCAAGGCGTTTATCAAGGGCGCGGGTTATACCGATAGTGCGCTCGATCGGCCCGTCATCGGCATCGTCGATACGGGCAGCGCGTATAACCCGTGTCATGGCAATGCGCCGCAACTCATCGAAGCCGTCAAACGCGGCGTGATGCTCGCGGGCGGCTTGCCGATGGATTTCCCGACCATATCGATCGCCGAATCGTTCTCGCAACCGACGAGCATGTATCTGCGCAATCTGATGTCGATCGACACCGAAGAGATGATCCGCGCGCAACCGATGGACGCGGTCGTGCTGATCGGCGGATGCGACAAGACCGTGCCCGCGCAGTTGATGGGCGCGGCATCGGCGGGCATTCCCGCGATTCAACTCATCACCGGCTCGATGCTTACGGGAGCCCATCGCGGCGAGCGCGTCGGCGCATGCACCGATTGCCGGCGCTATTGGGGCCGCTTTCGCGCGGAGGAGATCGACGAAGCGGAAATCGCAGCGGTGAACAATCAACTCGTCGCGAGCGTGGGGACATGTTCCGTGATGGGCACGGCGAGCACGATGGCGTGCATCGCCGAAGCGCTCGGCATGACCGTGCCAGGCGGCGCCTCGCCGCCTGCGGTGACGTCGGATCGTATGCGCGTTGCCGAGCTCACTGGCACGCAGGCCGTGCAGATGGCGCGCGAGAATCTCACCATCGACAGGATCCTCACGGCTGAAGCATTCGAGAACGCAATGCGCGTGCTGCTCGCGATAGGCGGTTCGACCAACGGCATCGTGCATCTCACGGCGATCGCGGGACGCATGGGTTATGACATCGATCTGCAAGCGCTCGATCGCATGGGACGCGAGACTCCCGTGCTCGTCGATCTGAAGCCGTCCGGATCGCATTACATGGAGGACTTTCACAAGGCCGGCGGCATGGCTACGCTGTTGCGCGAATTGAAGCCGCTATTGAACCTGAACGCGCTGACGGTGACGGGCCGCACGCTCGGCGAAGAGATCGATGCTGCGGGCCCCGCTTTCGCGCAGAATGTCGTGCGCCCCTTCGACAAGCCGATCTATCCGCAAGGCGGTATCGCGGTGCTGGACGGCAATCTCGCGCCGGGCGGCGCGATCATCAAGCAATCGGCGGCAAATGCGAAGTTGATGGAACACGAAGGGCGCGCGGTCGTGTTCGAGAACGGCGCCGATCTCGCGGCCCGCATCGATTCGGATGATCTCGATGTCATGCCCGACGATATCCTCGTGCTTAAGAACATCGGGCCGAAGGGTGCGCCGGGCATGCCCGAAGCGGGTTATATCCCTATCCCGCGCAAGCTAGCGGTAAAGGGCGTCAAGGATATCGTCCGCATCTCGGATGGACGCATGAGCGGTACTGCGTTCGGCACCATCGTGTTGCACGTGACGCCTGAAGCGGCGGTGGGCGGTCCGCTCGCGCATGTTCGAACGGGCGACCGCATTCGCCTGAGCGTGTCGAAACGCGAGATCAGTCTGCTCATCAGCGATGAAGAACTCGCAGCGCGCGCTAAAGGATCGCCGGTCACGATTCCCACTGCGGATCGCGGTTATCGCAAGCTGTTCTATGACACCGTCACCCAGGCGGACAAAGGCGTCGACTTCGACTTTCTTCGAGCTACGCAGACCCGCGGGGTGATACCGCGCCGATAGGCTCGAAAGGCCACTTGAGCGTGGCCTTTTTTTCAACCGGGACTCGATCCGTCAGCCACGGCTTCCGAAGGATCTTTGGAACTGCGATAGACATACACTTGCGTGCCCACAGGACTTGTCTCCCACAGTCGCTGCATGACTGCCTCTGATCCTACTCCCATGCAGCCATGGCTGGCGCCCTCATATCCTTGGTTCTGAAAATCGTATGAGAGGTGGAAGGCCTGACCGGAGTGCTTGTCTTGATCCTTGTCCCATGCAATGAACATCGCATAGGGCATGGGCGTTCCATAGGCCTTTGAAACGTGATGGCGGCTCTTGAAAGCTATGCGTCCGCGACCTTCGCCTGTGGCATATCGCGCACCGCGGGCATCGCCGGGACGCACATAATACGACCACTGCGCTATGCCATTTTTATAAACCGTTGCAGTGAAAGTCGTCTTATCGACACAAATGATGTGCTTGGCTTTGGAGCAAATGGAAGGCACCGTCGTGGATGCGGGTGTCGGTGCCCTATCGAAGCTGAAACCATCCGGGACGACGGGGCCGGCCGTCTTTCCATCGTGAGGTTCAATGGCTGGATTCGCAGCAAACGATGCACTGGCCTGAGCCTGAATCACCTCGATTGCATCGACTACAGACAGCCCTTTCAAGGGATCCGAAGCGAGCACCGGGCTCGACGCGACCGCTTCCATCGATACATTTGCCGCCGCGTCAGAAGGCATGACATTGACGCTTGCGGCTAGCGCGCCTAACGCCAGCACAGCTACGACACCTACAGCCAGCCATTTCCAACGGCGCTGGCCCAAACAGAAACTACGCACTCCCTATCCCTCTTAGAACGAAGTCGTCGCAAAAATTGAAGCGATGCGATTATCAACGCTCTCCGAGGGGTTGTCGATCAGCCACTTCTGGTTGTACCGCGACATATCGCAGCACGCGTTTCTCTACGCGTGGGTGAAACGGTTTCCGATACCGTCGCATAAACGCATCAGGCGTGATGCGTTTGCAACGCCGCGCCGCGAATTTCCATCACGTCCGCCGAATCAGCGACGCATACGGTTGCGATCAGCACTTCCCGATTCGTATGGCGGCACACCACGTTACGAACACGGTCCATGCCGAAGCTGAAGACGCCGCGCTTCCTTGCACCGAGCACGACGAGATCCGCATCGAGGCGATTGGCTTCATCGGCGATGATGCGGCCGACGCTGCGCCCGTCTCGCGGCAACGTGCGCGTTTGCCAGTCCGCATCGATGCCCGCACGCCGAAGCATCTTCTCGCTGCTGCCGCGAATCAAGAGCGCGAGCTGATTCACGAGCGCGGGCAGGTCCGATAGACACTCCATCTGCCATCCCGCCCACCACGGCGACGATTCGATCACATACAGCACGGTCAGACGCGCGTTGTTTTCGCGCGCCCGCGCAATCGCGGTCGACAGAGCGGCTTCGCTGAAACTCGGGCCCACTGCGACGAGGATATGTTGATACATGGCGCAACCCTCCGATCAATCGATGACATCCATCGCTCTATGCATGACATCATGATCGGCGACGACAATTAGGGGAAAGTGAGCGCGAAGCGCACGAGCCTGTACGATGCGATAAATCAAACTGATGGCATCGGGCACCTTCATATGGACAATCGGGAACTGCTCAATCTCGCGTATCTGCGCGCATTTCGGCTCGTCGCGCAAACGGGCAGCGCCACGCGCGCCGCCGCGGCACTGTTCCGCGCGCAATCGGCGGTCACACGCTCGCTGCAGGAACTCGAAGCGGCGGTCGGGGAAACTTTATTGGAGCGTCGTCCGTCGGGCATGTTGCCCACGCCTGCGGGACGCGCTGTGCTGTTGCGCTGCCAGCGCATCTTCGCCGAACTCGAAGAACTGGCGCAGTGGTGCGCCACGCGCCAGTCACGGCGTCGGACCGCGACAGGCGGCACGCTCCCGGCCTTTCTGCTCAATACACGGCGGCTTCAGTTGTTCTCGGCACTCGCGCGCCATCGGCATATGCCGAGCGCAGCGCAGACGTTGGGGCTCAGTCAACCGGCCGTCAGCAGCGCGATCCGCATCATGGAGACCGGCGCTGGCATGCAACTGTTTTATCGCAGTCCGCGCGGGTTGCTGCTCACCAGCGAAGGCGAAACTTTCGTGCTGCATGTGCGGCGCGCGCTGAACGAACTGCGCCACATTCCCGATGATCTCGCGGCGCTGCGCGGCACGATTCAAGGTTATGTCACGGTCGGCGCGCTGCCGCTCGGCAGAACGTTGATCCTGCCTGGCGCGATCGCGCGCGTTGCCGCGCAATATCCAGGCGTGCGCGTCGTGACGGATGAGAGCTCGTATGAAACGCTGGTCGCGGGACTGCGTGCCGGCGATATCGATTTCGTGCTCGGCGCGTTACGTCAGAACGATGCGTCGAGCGGACTCGTCAATGAGCGCCTCATGTCGGAAGATATCGTCGTGATCGCGCGTCGCGGGCATCCGCTTGCAGCGCGAAGTGCCCTGACGCTCAAGGAGCTGATCGCTGCGCAATGGATTCTGCCGCGTAGCCAGGCACCCGCGCGCGGAATGTTCGAAGCGCAGTTCAAGCGATGGAAACTGAAACCGCCGATGCCGACCGTCGAGACCGCCGATCTCGCGGTCATTCGCGGGCTCCTGATGCATACCGACATGCTCGCTGCCGTATCCGCACAACAACTGCACTACGAATGCGAGTCGGGTCAGCTAACCGTAATGGACATTCCGCTGCAAGCCACGCGCCGCGAGATCGGGCTTACGATGCGCGCAGGCGGCACGCCCTCGCCGGCCGCGCGTGCATTGATCGACGCAATCCGCTTGACCGTCGATCAACTCGGGCATGAGTTGCGGCGCGAGTCGCGCAGTATCGTCAAGACAGTCGGCGCAAATGTGTCACCTTGATTGCGAACTGCTTTCAAGGTCATCTGAATTGTTTATCGCGCAGACGCGTTTTGTACTGGGCTCCATTCGTGTTGTATCGTTCGAGAGAACGCGATAACCGCAACGGCAAGGAGATGCCATGAACGAACAGCAATGGCTGGCGATGGACGAATACTTGTGCGATCGAACGCAAACGCCGGACGCCGCACTCGAAGCCGCATTGAAATCCAGCGCGGACGAAGGGCTGCCTGCGATCAACGTCGCGCCAAACCAGGGCAAGCTGCTGCAGATGCTCGCGCAGTTGCGCGGCGCGCGACGCATTCTCGAACTCGGCACGCTCGGCGGCTACAGCACGATCTGGCTCGCGCGTGCCCTGCCTGCGGACGGTACGCTCATCACGCTCGAAGCTGTCGAGCATCATGCTTCCGTCGCGCGCAAGAACATTGAACGCGCCGGATTGTCGGGCGTTGCGTCGGTGATTGTCGGCGACGCTGTGGATACGCTCGAATCATTCGTGCGCGACGGCATTCCGCCTTTCGATTTCATCTTTCTCGACGCCGACAAGAAAAGTTATCCCGCCTATTTGCGCCTCGTGTTGCGCCTGAGCCGGCCCGGCACGGTGATCGTCGCGGACAACGTGATCCGCAGTGGCCGCGTGGCGGACGTCGGCAGCGCCGACCCGGACGTCATCGGCGTGCGCAAGTTCTTCGACATGCTCGCAGCCGATACCCACGTGACGTCCACGGCGATTCAAACGGTCGGCAGCAAAGGGTGGGACGGATTCTCGATCTCGATCGTCTCGTGAACGGCGCCCGCAACGGTTGGTGCATCGAGACGCCTCGTTCGACTTCTTCTTACTCCGACGACATCTCCTGCCTGCGCAAGCCGAGCCATCTGCCTCGCAATGCGGGCGCACCACTTTGCGAGCGAGGATGCGGCAGCTTTCTGCATTCGACATGCATGTCGCGCGAAGCCGCCGCGGCCACGAACCTGTCGATCTCCTCGCGCACGTCGGGGTCGATATAGTCCGCGCGTGAAGCGTCGAAGATCACCGTCGCGCCGTCGGGTATCGTGCGCAGATGATGTTTCAGCGTGACCTTGCCAAGAAATGAAACGTCCTTTCTGAACGACACCAGATAGTGATCGTCGTGCTGCGCAATCGTAATGGGACGGCTGAGGTTCGCGCGCATGGCAAGCAGAAGACTGCATGCAATGCCGAGCAGAATGCCCATCAGCAGATCGGTCAACAGCACGCCGGCAATCGTCGCGATGAACGGCACGAAGCGCTCGATGCCCTGTTTCGCGACCGCTGCGAACAACGAAGGCTTGGCGAGCTTGAGACCCGTGAAGATCAGGATCGCCGCGAGACAGGCCAGCGGAATCAGGTTGATGACGCTCGTCAGCGCGAACACGCTCACGAGTAGCAATGCGCCATGCATGAACGACGACCATCGGCTCTGCGCGCCCGCATGCACGTTCGCCGAACTGCGCACGATGACGGAAGTTATCGGCAGCGCGCCAATCGCACCTGCCATCATATTGCCGATGCCCTGCGCTTTCAGCTCGCGATCCGGATGCGCCGCGCGCTTCTTGGGATCGAGTTGCTCGACAGCTTCGAGGCTCAGCAGCGTTTCGAGGCTTGCGACGATAGCAAGCGTCAATGCGAGCCGCCACACATCGGGGTTCGCGAACTGCGAGAAGTTCGGCAATTCGAGCGCATTCGTGAACGCGGTGAACGACTCCAGCAACGGCAGCGCGACGCGATGTTGCGCGGGCGGTGCGAAGCCAGGCGCGAACAGATCGAGCAGCAGAGTCGCACCGATGCCGAACGCGACCACTGCGAGCGGCGCGGGCACGGCGCGCACGAGCGCAAAGCGACGCATCGAGCGTGTTTCCCAGCCTGCGAGCATCGCAAGCGAGACTACGGCGACAATGCACGCCGCTGCGGATATCGGACCGAAGGGCGTGTCGAGCATGCCCGGACCGTTCGCTGCAGGCGCGCCTGCATTCGCGAATCCCGCAGCAAGCGGAATCTGCTTGATGACGAGCAATAGGCCAATAGCCGCGAGCATGCCTTTGATAACCGACGAAGGCACATAGGCCGCGAAGCGCCCCGCTTTCAACATGCCGAAGCCGAATTGAATCGCGCCTGAAAGCAGCACCGCGAGCAGAAACGCGGAGAAGCTGCCAAGCCCGGCGATGCCATCGACGACGATGACGATCAAGCCCGCGGCAGGGCCGCTCACGCTCAATTGCGAGCCACTCAGCAACGCGACGACGAGGCCGCCGATAATGCCCGACAGCAGACCGGCGAACGGCTCCACGCCGGATGCATTGGCGATGCCGAGACACAAGGGCATCGCGACGAGAAACACGACAGTGCCCGCGAACATGTCTCGCGGAAAAGTGGCTAGACGGTTATTCGAGTTCATGGTTTTTTTCGAACGAGTTGGGTCCTGCGAATGCCGCGAAAGCGACCTCGCATCGATAAGCGATCGTTAGAAATGAGCGGGCTTAGGCGGCCCGAAGCGATGTGACCTGCGCGCTCGCAATGTCGCGACTGTCGCTCTCTTCGGCATAGCCCGAAGCGAGCACTTTGATGAGCCCGTCGTGCAGGCCGAAGATCCAGCCATGAACGCGTGGCGGCACGTCGTGCTCTCGCACGATGGCGTGTTCTCGCAAAAGCCGCACTTGTTCGAGCACGTTCAGTTCGGCGAGTCGATTTGCGCGCGCGTCGAGCTCGCCGAATGAATCGAGTTCGTGCCGATGCCGTTCGCCCAGCGCGCACAGCGGCGCGATCCGGCGATTCACATGCGGCAAGTCGCTCGATTTCGGCAGGAGCGAGGCGCGCACGCCACCGCATCCGTAATGGCCGCAAACGATTACGTGATCGACCTTCAAAACGCGCACCGCGTATTCGAGCACGCTCAACGTGTTGTCATCGGATGGAGAAAAAAGGTTAGCGATGTTGCGATGTACGAAGAGGTCGCCAGGATTGGCGTTCGTCACAGTCTCGGCGGGCACGCGGCTATCCGCGCAGCCTATCCACAGCACTTTAGGGCTCTGTCCTTGGGCGAGACGCGGAAAAAATTGCGCGTCGGCGTGCGCGGTCTCGCGTGCCCAGGCAATGTTTTCCAGAAGCATTCGTTTCGGTCGATTCATGCAGATCTCTCCAGAACGGGCGCGCCATAGTTGCACACGCAAGTATTCGAATAAGGGCCGCATCTGCGTTGCAGTGCAGCGAGATTCTTACGAATAACTTTCGCAGAAAAAGTTCAGCGCTGTCCAGAGAAAAAAACAGACAAATAAATTTATTTTTTGAAAGATCGCGCAGGACCAATGATGTATTCGCCAGTCGGGTTCAAAGCTGCAGGCGCGCCGTCTGATAATCTTTGTACTTCACGCTCAGCATTCGCAAACAGATGACCGACCCTGCAGCAAGCATCGACACGACGCGCTTCGTCGAACTGAATGGCGCCGCTTCCTCGGTGCGCATCGAATATCAGTGGCTGAATCCGGAGCGCGCCGATGCGCCTATCGCAGTGTTCCTGCATGAAGGACTGGGCTCGATCGCGCTATGGAAAGGCTGGCCGCAAATGCTTTGCGATCGCCTGAACTGCAGGGGACTCGTCTATTCGCGGCCAGGTTATGGCCGATCCACGCCACGGCGCGCCGAAGAAAAGTGGCCGGTCGAGTTTCTGCATCTGCAAGCGCAAAAAGTATTGCCCGCATTGCTCGATGCGCTCCACATCGACGCACGGGAACGTGCGCGCATGTGGCTCGTCGGGCATAGCGATGGCGGCACGATCGCCCTGCTCTACGCCCGCGCATTTCCCGAATCGCTTGCCGGTCTCGCCGTCCTCGCTCCGCATTTGTTCGTGGAACCGATGACCGTGGAAGGCATCACAAAGGCGCGTGAAATGTATGAAACGACGTCGTTCCGAGAAAAGCTCGAGGCTTATCACGACGATGTGGATTCAGCCTTTTACGGATGGAACGATGCGTGGCTGAATCCCGCGTTCTTGCATTGGGACATCACGGAACAAATATCGTCGATCAAACGGCCATTGCTCGCCATTCAAGGCCAGGACGACGAATATGCGTCGATGCTGCAACTCGACAAGATCGCGGCGGCTGTCGGGCACGCGCAGCTCGTCAAGCTCCCGCAGTGCCGCCACTCGCCGCATCGCGATGCGACCGATGCAGTGAACGATGCGATCGCCGCTTTCGTGCGAACGCATCAGCAGTGAATCAGCGTTTGATCTTCAGATAAGCTCGGCTTATCGCGGGCCGCGTATGCACCCATAAACGCGATGCCAGCCACGAAGCCGGCCGGTCGCGCACTTCGAGCCGCTTGATCGTGCGTTCGGTATCGTCGGATGCAGCGCGATCCAGCGGATTCGCGCCGACGTTCGTTCCAGTGTGGCATGTGTAGAAGTGCCTGAATCCCGCATTCAACGCGACTTCCCGATAGTCGTCGTCGTAATAACCTTGCGGCCAACACAGATGATCGGATACTTCGCCGAGACGCGTGCGCAGTGCCCCACGCGCGGCGCTCAGATCGTTCTGCAACGCCTTGCGTTTCTCGTCGCGCGAACCCGCAACCTGATCCCAGCGCACATGAGAATGCGTATGGCTATGAAATTCGAACGTGCCGGCTTCACGCATCGCTTCGATTTCGGACCAGCGCACGATCACATCATCGGCGTATCCATTTTCGATTGCGCGCTCCCCCGCACGATGATCGAGCAATCTCGGCATCGTTGCCAAGTTGTCCGATGCATTCGGACGAACGCCGCCTTCGCCGGGCCAACTGCTGACAAGAAAGCACAGCGCCGTAAAATCATGGCGCTTCAATACCGGATGCGCGTGCACCCAGTTGTCGAGATAACCATCGTCGAAAGTGATGACAAACGATTTCGCGGGCACGTCCTCGCCGCTCAGAAAACCTGCGAGTTGCGCCGCGCCGATGGTGCGATAACCCGCGCGCGCAAGGTGGTCCATTTGCGCGGCGAAGTTATCGGGCGTCACTGTGATCATGCCGGGCGATGTGCTGACGTGGTGGTACATCAGCACGGGAACGGCGCGTGCATACTTCGCGCTCATCTGCGATGACCTCGTTCGTGCAATGCGCGCTGATAGAAACTGGCCGTTTCGTCCGCCAT
This sequence comes from Caballeronia sp. AZ1_KS37, assembly GCF_023631165.1. Classification (NCBI taxonomy): domain Bacteria; kingdom Pseudomonadati; phylum Pseudomonadota; class Betaproteobacteria; order Burkholderiales; family Burkholderiaceae; genus Caballeronia; species Caballeronia sp. AZ1_KS37. Next base: position 435,416 of record NZ_JALQDP010000034.1, read on the forward strand.
ATCGCTTACGGTGAAGCCACGTTCGGTGATGCGAAGGCTCTCGTCGCGCAGACGCTGGCGCAACGCCGGATCGTCGATCATGCGGACAATCGCCGCACGCAATGCAACGGGATCGTGCGGCGGCACGAGCAGTCCATTCACGTTGTCTTCGATCAGTTCCGGCACGCCATCGACATGCGTGCCGATGACCGGCAAGCCCGCCGCCATTGCTTCGATGAAAGCCTGGCCCAGCGCTTCTTGATGCGTGGGAAGAACGAATAGATCGGAACCGCGAAAGATATTGGGGATATCGGTGCGAAAGCCCAGCAGGTGAATGCGATCGGCGAGGCCGAAGCTATCGACGATTCCCTTGATGCGTTCGAACAAAGGACCATCGCCCGCCATCACAACATGCAGGTTGGGATGCGTGTCGACGAGCGGGCGCACTGCCGCAATAAGATCTTCATGTCCCTTCTTGTCGCGCATGATCGCAACCATGCACGCAACGAATGCGTCCTCACCGAGACCGAGTTCCGCGCGCAAAGTCGAATGCGAGACATGCTGAGGTTTCGGAATGCCATCGTAAATAGTCTGCACGCGCTTCTCCGCAACACCCGCCGAAATCAGATAGCGGCGCACGTAATGACTGACGGCGATCACGCGATGCGGAAGCCATGTATAAGTTGCGAGCGACGAGATGGGCAATGCCAGATGCCGCGTACGCACGATGAGCGGCGTGCGCGCCAGCCGCCCCGCCGCGCCGGCAACGAGACTGTCGTGGCCACTATGCGTGTTGAGCACGTCGAACGCGCGGCGACGCAGAAGCGCTTTGATGGCCAGAATCGATCGCATGTCGCCGCCACTGCGCATGCGCGCGTGGTGAACGGCGAACCCAAGTTCGGCGCAACGTTGCCCGAGCCGCGCATCGCTCGGGCAAATCAGCTCGACGGTATGGCCGCTTTCGCGCAACGCGACCATCTCCTTCAACGTCCGTATTTCTTGACCGCCCCATCCCTTCGAGGACTCGCTATGTAGGATCTTCAAACGCCTGGTCTCCACGTCCGACACATTCCTGTCGGAAATATTTCGTAATATTCACATTACCTTACTGGCCTTGGCGATTCGTAAAAAAACGCAAGGAATTTGATATGGCCTCGACCGAGGCTTATCGAAAGAAAGAATGCAAGCAGATGAACGCGCGCCGAAGTGGCGATCCGTCGATAACGATTCTTCGACGAAGTGAACCGAGTGCGTGAAAGGCTAACGGCTCACTTACGCGTTCGGTTGACTCGTAGCTGGCAATTTCGTCAGCTTAGCTATTCGGATCCTAGCGTGGAATTGGGGGATTCCGAACTAACCCGTCGGACATGCGGGTGCTTAAGCATGCGATAAGAATTGGGCCGATTGCGCAAACGTTTGATGCGCACGCGCTTAAGCAAGCCTTTTGGACGATAGATCGACAACCCATTGAAACAGTAATTAGGCGCGTTTAGAACGAACCGCAACGCGGTCTTTCGGTCGATTTTTCTCGGCCGGCAAGCATCATTCGAGCGTGATAACTTCAACCGATATCCGGAGGAAAAAATCATGCTGCTCTCAGACGATGAACTGGCCCGCTTGCAATCCGTCGCGCCGTTTTTACGAAACGAAGCGCACGCGGCACTCGAGCTGGAAGCGAACTATGAAGTGACGATGGAGCTCGAATCGCATTTGCAACCGGGCCTGCGCATACGCGCGCCGGATTCGTCGCGGACGACGGCCGCTTCGGATGCGCCGCCTTACGCGCTCGATCTGTTCGTTGGCTTGCCGCTGAATGAGTTGCGCGCGCTCTCACATGCCGATGACGCTACACGCGAAGCCGAGATCGCGCGTTTCGGCGCGCGCTTCTCGCCGCGTCTTCTGCGCGCGATCGCCAGGATGGCGCCGCACGAGATCGATCTCGATGCCGGCGTGCAAAGCGAAGCCGGCACGCTTTCGATCATGCTTGAAGAAGATTAAACGACGCCACTGCGATCAGTCATTCTTCGATGCCGCCTCATGCGCGCGCCGCAGCCGCTCCCGGCTGTTCGACAAATGCATCCGCATGGCCGCGCGTGCTGCTTCGGGATCGCGGCGTTCGATCGCATCGAAAATATCTTCATGCTCGCGATTCACGCGATCGAGATAGCCAGAAGGATCGTTATGCGCAAGCGCCGCCGAATTGACGCGCGTGCGCGGAATGATTGTGTTGCCAAGCTGGCTCAGGATGCTATGGAAGTAACGATTACCGGTAGCCTTCGCAAGCTCGAGATGAAAGGCCACATCGGCCGCGACCGCGCTGCCTTCGCCCGCTTCGATGAGCCGCTCGAATTCGTCGAGCGCCCGGCGCATCTGCGCGAGGTTTTCATCGGTGCGGCGCATGGCCGCGAGACCGGCCGCCTCGGCTTCGAGGCTGATGCGCAATTCGAGAATCGCCATCACGTCGCGCACGGTGAGATCGCCCGCGGCCTCGATCTGGAACCGCTCCTGATCGCCCGCTTCGAGCACGAATGTACCGATGCCGTGCCGCGTCTGAACGAGGCGCGCAGCCTGCAATCGCGAAATGGATTCGCGCACGACAGTCCGGCTCACGCCGAGTTGCGCCATGATTTCCGATTCGGTCGGCAGCTTGTCGCCGGGCTGAAGCGCGCCGCTGCGAATCCGCTCCGATAACTCGGCGACGACTTCCTCGGTGAGATTTCGGGAGCGGCGAAGCGCGCCGGACGCGAGTGCTTGGGACATTGAAAGGCCGATCTTTGTATGCTCGATGAGCAATTATAGGGCGCGGGACAGCTTGTACGATGACTATCGTTTTCAGCGCGAAACTCGACGATCCATCGAGGCAATTTCTAGAACCAACAATCGCTTCATTGAGCGAGCCGCATAACGCGGCGAGCTCTGTTCGACGCTGTGCCGGTCATGATGGAAATCCCTATCGAAAACGTCCGAATAGGGACAAAGCAAAGCGTTGATAAACCGTTCGTTGCGGCGTAAAGTTCATGTACCGCATGAAGTGAAACGCGCCCGCCAGACGGCATCAGCCGCACGTCGGCAAATATCCTTTTTGTCCGCGCATTGGCGGTTCGCTTCATCGTCCGGCTCGCGAGTCCATGCCGCATCCGTTGGATTCGCCATCAACTCGCGCAGTCGCGAGCCCGATCACAGCGGTTCACCGGTTAATCGCCACGCATGTCTATGCGTTGCACCACACGTCTTTCGCCTCTCGCGCAAGTCACTCATCGGACAGGCGCTCAACCGGTGGACATCCGTATTCACATTCGCAATTTTCACAGCGATACTGAGACGCGGCATCGAGGTTGGCAGGCAAGGAGACGAGCAAATGATGCGTGAAGTAAGCGGAGCGTTCTACGGCTCCCGTAAGCTGGATGAAGCACTCGAAGACCTGCGCGCGGAAGGAATCGCGGCCGACCGCGTGCGCGTGGCGAGCATGAGCGGCTTCGCGGATTTCCATACTTCGCAAACGCAGAGCAACAATGCGCAGACACAATGGATCGCGGCGGAATACGCGGGGCACGGGGAACATCTGGGCGTGGTAGATACGCACGACTATCCCTACGGACTCGACATGTCGAGCGACGACATCCTCCCCTCGTTCGGCGCGGACGGCGGCGACGCTGACGTGGCATGCAGCATTACACGCGTCATCGTGAGCATTCGCGACGAAGCGGAGATGCGGGCCGTTTGCGACATCTTCTCGCGCCTCGGCACCGACGATATCGACATCGAAAGCGTCGCGGTCTGATCGGCAACGCCCGCCGCTACGATCGGCCCGTCACTGGGTCGTCGTCGCGGGCTTCGCTTTCTTTTTGTGCTTGGAGTGGAAGCTGCCCTGGCGCGTACTGCCGGGCGTGGACGTGTTGTCGCCGCCGACGGTCGGCCCGGCCGTTGCCGCGCCGTGAGCGTTGCCCCTGCCCGATCCGCCATTGCCGTTGCCGCCCGACTGCGCCATCGCAACGCCCGACCCGCCTATCGTCACACCTGCCGTCAGCGCGACCGGAACCCGCACCGGCATTGTCCTCATTTTTTCCCTCGTCGATCAGGTTCACCACGGGTCTGAATGCGATCGCATGCATGATGCGTAATTCAAAATGCCATCTGGTATCTGGCATGCTGCATGCGAATTCCTTACTTCCGCCGCCGCGCCCGGCCAGACAACCCGCCCGACTCATGGATGCCCGCAAAACCCAACGCGAATCCGCCTATCGCGACGATGCCGCGCCTGCATCGAGAGCAGGTTTCGTGCGCGTGCGCGGCGCGCGCGAGCACAACCTGAAAAACGTCGATGTCGACGTGCCACGCGACGCCCTCGTCGTCTTCACCGGCGTATCCGGTTCCGGGAAGTCCTCGCTCGCATTCGGCACGCTCTACGCCGAGGCGCAGCGCCGCTATTTCGAATCGGTCGCGCCGTATGCGCGGCGGCTCATCGAACAAGTCGGCGTGCCGCAGGTCGATTCGATCGAAGGCTTGCCGCCCGCCGTCGCGCTTCAGCAGCAGCGTGGCGCACCGAATGCACGCTCGTCGGTGGGCAGCGTGACGACGCTCTCCAGCCTCGTGCGTATGCTCTATTCGCGCACCGGCAGTTATCCGCCGAAGCAGCCCATGCTGTACGCGGAAGATTTTTCGCCGAACACGGTTCAGGGCGCGTGTCCCGTGTGCCATGGCCTCGGCCGGGTCTACGAAGTCACGGAAAAGTCGATGGTGCCCGACGACTCGCTCACGATCCGCGAGCGCGCCGTCGCGGCCTGGCCGCCCGCGTGGCACGGACAAAATCTGCGCGACATACTCGTGACGCTCGGCTACGACGTCGACACGCCGTGGCGCGACTTGCCGAAGAAGGATCGCGACTGGATTCTGTTCACCGAAGAGCAGCCGACGGTGCCGGTGTACGCCGGTCTCACGCCGAAAGAGACGCAAGCCGCGCTGAAACGCGGCGCCGAACCGAGCTATCAGGGCACATTCACCGGCGCGCGCCGCTACGTGCTGCATACCTTCGCGCACACGCAAAGCGCGCTCATGAAAAAGCGCGTGTCGCGCTTCATGGTCGGCAGCGATTGTCCCGCATGTCACGGCAAGCGGCTCAAGAAGGAAGCGCTATCGGTGACGTTCGCAGGGCTCGACATCGCCGAATTCGCGCGTCTGCCGCTCATCCGACTTGCCGATCTACTTGCGCCCATCGCACGCGGAGAATGGCCCGCCAGTGATGAAGCGCCGGCTCCCGCGCTCGCGAGGAAAGACCGCATCGCGGCGACGGCCAAGCGCGTCGCGGCAGGCGGCTCGGCGCACAAGGCCGCGCCGGACGTGCGCCGCACGGCCAATCTTTCCGAGGAGAAACGCGCCGCCGCCGAGCGCATCGCGGCGGATTTGCTGGAGCGGCTCGGCACGCTCATCGATCTGGGCCTGGGCTATCTCTCGCTCGATCGCGCGACGCCGACGCTCTCATCCGGCGAACTGCAACGATTGCGGCTCGCGACGCAACTCGCGTCGCAGCTCTTCGGCGTCGTCTATGTGCTCGACGAGCCATCCGCGGGCTTGCATCCGGCCGACAGCGAAGCGCTCTTCGCCGCGTTGCAGCGATTGAAGGCAGCAGGCAATTCGCTGTTCGTCATCGAGCACGATCTGAACACCATGCGGCGCGCGGACTGGCTGATCGATGTCGGTCCGGCCGCCGGTGAACGAGGCGGACATGTGCTGTATAGCGGGCCGCCGGAAGGCCTCGCATCGGTGGAGGAATCGCAGACGCGCAGGCATCTGTTCGCGCCGAAGCAAACGATCGAACGCGTCGCACGCGAACCGCGCGGATGGTTGCGGCTCGAAGGCATCACGCGCAATAACCTGCATGGCATCGATGCCGCGTTTCCGCTCGGCGCCTTCACGACCGTCACCGGCATTTCGGGCTCGGGCAAGTCGAGCCTCGTGAGTCAGGCGTTGCCGGAACTCGTCGCGGAGCGGCTCGGACGCGCGCTCGACGATGCAGAAGAAGACGAGCAGGACCCGCTCTTCGCTCGAGCCGACGCTTCGGCGGGCGGACGCATCGTCGAAGGCATGGAGACGATCCGGCGTCTCGTGCGCGTCGACCAGAAGCCGATCGGCCGCACGCCGCGTTCGAATCTCGCGACCTACACCGGCCTCTTCGATCACGTTCGCAAGCTCTTCGCCGACACGCCGGCCGCGCGAAAGCGCCGCTATGGCGCAGGACGCTTCTCTTTCAACGTCGCGCAAGGACGCTGCCCGACATGCGAAGGCGAAGGCTTCGTCAGCGTCGAGTTGCTGTTCCTGCCGAGCGTCTACACGTCGTGCGCGACATGCCACGGATCGCGCTATAACCCGCAGACGCTGGAAATCGAATGGCATGGGAAGAACATTGCGGATGTGCTCGGCATGACCGTCGATAGCGCATGCGACTTCTTCGCCGATGAAGCCAGCGTCATGCGCGCGCTCGCCGTGTTGCGCGAAATCGGCCTCGGCTATCTGCGGCTCGGGCAGCCCGCGACGGAGCTATCAGGCGGAGAAGCGCAGCGCATCAAGCTCGCAACGGAACTGCAGCGCGCGCATCGCGGCGACACGCTCTACATTCTCGACGAGCCGACGACGGGGCTTCATCCCGCCGACGTCGATCGCCTGATGGCGCAACTGCAAGGGCTCGTCGATGCGGGCAATACGGTCGTCGTCGTGGAGCACGACATGCGCGTCGCATCGCTTTCCGATTGGGTCATCGACATCGGCCCGGGCGCCGGTGAAGATGGCGGCCGGATCGTGGCGACGGGCACGCCGCAACGTATCGCCGAACATGCTGCAAGCCGCACGGCGCGTTATTTGAGCGACGCGCTGGCCTCAGGCGACCACGTGTCCTGAAGGGATGCCTTTGCGATAGACCTCATCGAACACGGCTTCGAGTTCCCGGTGCGTGCCGCGCAATTCATCGACGACACGCTTCGCCCAATCGAAGTATTCGCGCTTTCTCTCATCGCTCCAGCCGGACGGCGGCGCGGCGAGAATATCGCGCAAATTGCAAATCTTATCGGCGAGTTTCACGAGCTTCGCGCCGTGACTGATATGCGCCGCGTGTTCGACCTGCAAACGCTTCCTTTCGGCCTTCGACAAGGACTTGTCGTCCGTCACTTCGTCGACGATGCGCCCGATCTCCGCGCCGAACCGCCGCACGAGTTCATCGCGCGATGTGTCCGTGTCTTCGATCGTGTCGTGCAATATGGCGGCGATCAGCACGCGCTCGTCTTCGACCCCGCCTTCGTTCGCGAGCACATGAGCGAGCGCGATCGGATGATTGATGTACGGCGACGCGTCCGCATCCTTGCGGCGCTGCTTGCGATGTTTGTCGGCCGCGAACGCGACGGCGTGGATGAGTTGATTCACTGGATGGCCTTCCGTGTCGTCTTTACCGGAAGTATAGGTCTTGCGCCGACGCGCCAGTCTCAATACAACCCGACCCACCTCCATACATAAAACCGCACGATACCAACCAGCTCATGCAACGCGCTGTTCGAATCGAACCATCCTCTTCGATGCGGACGCCACCACATGAACTGCGGACGAACATAAGCGACGGTCGGCTGTGGATGCAAACCGAAGGCTTCGAACGCGAGCATCGCGCGACGCATGTGAAGCGACGACGTTATCAAAACCGACGTATCGTAGGGCCGCGACCGCAGTATCTTCTCCGTATTGCGCGCGTTCTCATAAGTGTCGAGACTCTGATTTTCGAGGATGAGATCTTGGCGCTTCACGCCTGCGTCGAGAAGCAGGCTTCCATATAAGTCTGCTTCGCTTTGCTCGTGATGCTGCGGGTTGCCTCCGCTCATGATGACAAAACACGCCTTCTCCATCTCGACGCAACGCTTGTAGAGCGACGCCGCAAGATCGATGCGCGTCATCGCGTCACCCTTGGGCACGAGACGCCGGTTATGGTCGTACCAGGTCCCCCCGCCCAGCACGATGATCGCCGTGCGCGGGCCGAACGTCGGATCCTTCATCGACGCGTAGTGATCGTTCGCGAGCCGCACGAGCGGCCCCGGAAACCAGCTTCCGAGCCCCCAGAAGACGATAGCCGTCATCACCAGAATCATGCCGCGCCGTTTTCTCCAAACGAGGAACAGCGCGATGAATAGAAGCAGCAGCGATATCAGAACCAATCAATTCACTCCGGAAAGTTATCGTTTCAAAATGCTTTCAGTGCACGCATCGTTTTTGCTTATCACTCATTCGACCATGCGAAGGAGTTACCTATTTATCGAATATGAAGCGCTGACGTGAGTGTGAATCATCGCATCCGATCGCGACGTGCTTGATATCGCACAAAACGATGCTTTCTCGACGAAGCCCTCCGTGCGCCATCGCACGGACGCATAGGCCCGCAAATTCGTTAAATACGATCAAACAATAGCTATAAGAAAACAGTGCGTGCGAGGGCTCTCGTGGAACCGTCTTCGCGAGACAACAACAACACCACTGCCGATTCGCACCGGGGTCAGCGACATTCGATAAGAACTCATCGTCGCGACCCGGGTTAGTTGCACCAATGGCCGGGTACAAGGGAAAACATAGACAATGAAAACTGAATTGCGCCGCATCCTCGCCGAGTCCGCTCGTCTCGACGTGCCCATCGATACGCTCGCCGACGGCGACGATCTCTACGCCGCCGGTCTCTCTTCGCTTGCCACGGTCCATGTGATGCTGGCGATCGAAGACGAGTTCGGCATCGAAATTCCCGATCACATGCTCACGCGCCGTCTCTTTTCGAGCGTCGATTCGCTCGCATCGGCGGTCGACGAACTGCGTCGTTCGCAGGCGGCAGCATGAACGCGCCCGCTCAGGAGCTTGAAGTCGCCGAGCTCGCGCAGAGCGCAATCTTGCGTAGCGAAAGCGAACTGATCGAAGCCGCGAAGCGCGTCGCGGCCGTCGCGGCCCAGTACGCCGACGCGGTCGATCGCGAAGCGCGCTTTCCCGCCGAAGCGGTTGCAGCGATGCGCAAGGAGCGTCTCTTCTCCGCGATGATCCCGACGGAATACGGCGGCGACGGTCTGTCGCTCACCGGCGTCGCGCGCTTGTGCGAGGCACTGGCGCAAGGCTGCGCATCGTCCGCGATGATCTATGCGATGCATCAGAGCCAGGTCGTTTGCATCGTCGATCATGGCGTGAACGTGCCGTGGCAGCGCGCTTTCCTTGCTCGCATGGTCAACGAACAGTTGCTGCTCGCATCGGCGACGTCGGAAGAGAACATCGGCGGCAACATGCGTACGAGCGCGTGCGCGGTCGATCTCGTCGACAACGCGTTTCGCATCGAGAAGCTCGCACCGACCATTTCGTACGGCAAGTATTCCGACGCCATTCTCGTGACGGCGCGCCGTCATCCGGACGCGCCGCCCTCCGATCAGGTGCTGATCGTCGCGCCGCGCGAAACGTTCACGCTCGAGCAGCGTGGGACGTGGGACACGCTCGGTATGCGCGGGACATGCAGCGAAGGACATCGACTGGTCGCGACGGGCATCGCGGAACAGATTCTGCCGACGCCGTTCTCGAAGATCGCCGACGAAAGCATGCTGCCCGTATCCCATACCTTGTGGTCGTCGGTATGGTGCGGCATCGCGAGCGACGCGGCGAATCGCGGGCATCAGTTCTTCCGCAATCAGGCGCGCGGCAAGCCCGCGTTGCCGCCTTCGGCCGCGCGCCTTTCGCAAGTGCTCACGCTCATCAAGATGATGCAGGCGCGGCTGCGCGAATCGCTCGCCAATGTCGAAGCGGCGCAGACCGAACGCGCGGCGCGCAAGGCGAACCAGAGCAATGACGACGACGCACCGCTCGCGGCGTCGATCGGCATCAACGCCGATCTGAACATGCTCAAGCTGGCGATCTCGCAGTCGGCTTTGCATGTCGTGCAAGAGACGCTGATGATCTGCGGCATGGCGGGCTACAAGAATGACACGCCGTTCAGCGTGGGGCGCCATCTGCGCGATCTGCATTCGGCGCCGCTCATGATCAGCAACGATCGCATCGAATTGAACACGGCGAACCTGCTGCTTGCGCAGCGCGCCGCAACGGGGACCATTTGACGATGAACATGCCGACGGAACAGGCCGCCATGATGCAGGCCGAAGCACAAGCACAATCACAAGAGACACAGGCACCGTACGACAAATCGGACTTGACCTTGCGCGATCGCCTGATCGAAGCGGGCATTCTGCTCGATACCGGCGAAGACGGTCTCTATGGCCGCAGCGAAGTATTCGAGGATGTCGTCGAACGGCTCAATCAGGCCATCACGATGCTCGGCGCGGATCAACACGCGGAAGTGCTGCGCTTTCCGCCCGCGATGCGCCGCCGCGATTTCGAGGACAGCGAGTATCTGAAGAGCTTCCCGAATCTGGCGGGCACGATCCACTCGTTCCAGGGCAACGATCGCGGGCATCATCGCCTGCTCGAAGCGCTCGACAAGATCGTGCATATCGGTGAAGAGGAAGAGCGCTCCGACGAATGGATGGATCAGCAAAAGCCGACGCGCCTCGTGCTCACGCCGGCCGCGTGCTATCCGATCTATCCGCTCGTCGCGAAGCGCGGCAATCTCGCGGCTGACGGCGCGATCTTCGATGCGTTCTCGTACTGCTTCCGCCACGAGCCGTCGATCGATCCGGGCCGCATGCAGATGTTCCGGATGCGCGAATACATCCGCGTCGGCAGCCCCGAGCAAGTGATGGCGTTCCGTCAGAAGTGGATCGACCGCGGTTCGCTGCTCGTCAATCTGCTGCAACTGCCTTTCGAAATCGATCTCGCCAACGATCCGTTCTTCGGTCGCGGCGGCATGATCGTCGCCGATAGCCAGCGCGCGCAGCAACTGAAGTTCGAACTGCTCGTGCCCGTCGCGACGCCCGACCGTCCGACTGCGTGCCTGTCGTTCAACTATCACCAGGACCACTTCGGCGAGCTGTGGCACATCCGTCAGGCCGACGATCAGGTCGCGCATACCGCGTGCGTCGGCTTCGGCATGGAGCGCACGACGCTCGCGCTCTTCCGTCACCACGGTCTCGATGTCAAGGCGTGGCCGGAGAAAGTGCGTCAGTTGCTTTGGGGCGACAAGGCGCCGCTCATCGAGGAAGGCCTCGCGAACCTGGGAAACAAGGCATGAACGCACGCTCGCCGGCAGAAGCCGTGACCGACACGTCCATGCCTGCGGACACCGCCTACATCCAGCACGCGCTGCATCGCGAAGAGCGCGTCTGGCTGGAGACGAACTGCTATGTCGACTTGTGGATCGAGCTGCTGCATCACTACGGCTGCGATCCGCATGCGGCGCTCGGTTTCACGGTGACGCAGGCATTCGAGGGCGATCAGTTCACGTTCCCGAAGTTCTCGCTCGACGATATCGCGCGGCTCTATGGCCTGCAGGCGCAAGAGCTCGCGATCTACGACACGCTGGAAGCGCACGTGCGCGAGCAGACGCGCCGCGGGCAGATCGTGGTGGTCGAGATGGACTCGTACTATCTGCCCGACACACGCGCGACCGCGTATCGGCAGACGCATACGAAGACGACCATCGCGATCGACGCCATCGACACGGAAGCGAAGCGCATCACGTACTTCCATAATGCGGGTTACTTCGCGTTGGCGGGCGAGGACTACGATGGCGTGTTCCGTCTGATGCCGGGCCTCGCAAGCGATGTGCACGCGCTCTTCCCGTACGTCGAGTTCGTGAAGCGCGCGCGTGCGCCGCTCGAAGGCGATGCGATGGTGCAACGCTCGGTCGAGCTGCTCAAGCTGCGTCTCGCGGAACGTCCCGCGGTGAATCCCGTTGCGCAATGGCGCGCGGAATTTCCCGAGCATCTGCGTGCGTTGCTCGAACGCGATCCCGCGTACTATCACCTCTACACGTTCAACGTGATGCGTCAGCTCGGCTCGAACTTCGAGTTGCTGTCGAAGTATCTCGGCTGGCTGAACCGGCACGGCGTGGAAGTATCGAGCGATATTCAGACGAGCGCTCAAGCGATCGCGAGCGAAGCGATGGTCATGCAGTTTCGACTCGCGCGCGCCCGCATGCGCTCGCGCTCGGACCTGTGCGAAGACTGCCTCGATTCGATGCAAGCTTCGTACGACAAGGTTATCGAGCCGCTCGCCGCGCGCTTTCTGTGAACGCCGAAGCCGCGCGCATGCCGCGCGGCTTTGGCGTCGTTCTTCGCATTCCATCGACGAGGTAGGTTCATGCACGACCAGTGCGCGCACGCGGCGCGGCGTCTTTCAGAAGGCTGGCAATGCGTGAGCACGCCAGCGGGTTCATGCGCGACGCCCGCATCGCTCGACACCGTCACGCAATGGATCGACGCGCCCGTGCCGGGCACGATCGCATCCGCATTGCGCGCGCAAGGCGTCAGCGATGAAGCGCTCGCGCAGCCGTTCGCGCATTCCGATCATTGGTATCGCGTGAAGCTCGCGGGCGACGGCATGCGGCGCTTGCGCTTCAATGGGCTCGCGACCGTCGCCGAAATATGGCTCGACGATCGCAAGCTGCTCGAATCGGATTCGATGTTCGTCGCGCACGATCTCGACGTCGAACTCAACGGCGAGCATATGCTTCATCTGTGCTTCCGTTCGATCGCGCCCGCGCTTGCCGCCAAACGCGGACGTGCGCGCTGGCGTCCGAAGCTCGCGCAACCCGCCACGTTGCGCAACGTTCGCACGACGCTGCTCGGGCATATGTCCGGATGGTGTCCGACGATTCAACCGGCGGGTCCGTGGCGCCCCATCGAATTGATCGGCGAAACGCGCGCGTGCATCGACAACGTGGATCTGCGCACGAGCATCGACGGCAACGATGGCATGCTCGATGTCACCGTGCGCTACTTTCATGCACAGGAACAGGCGCCGGTTCGCATCGAATGTGGCGACGCGCACGCCACGCTGGAATGGCACGACGCGCGCACGCTCAAAGGCCGCGTGCGCGTGCCCGATGTGCGCTTGTGGTATCCGCACACGCATGGCGAGCCATCGCGCTATGCCGTGAAGCTCGGCGATATCGATCTCGGCGAAGTCGGCTTTCGCACGATAGAAGTCGATCGTGGTGTGGACGGCCGAGGCTTTCAGCTCGTCGTGAACGGCGTGCCTGTATTCGCGCGCGGCGCGTGCTGGACATCGGCCGACATCGTCGCGCTCGATGCGCCGCGCGAGAAACTCGAGAACGTCTTCCGCCTGATTCGCGATGCGGGCCTGAACATCATTCGCGTGAGCGGCATCACGCTCTATGAATCCGACACGTTCTACCAACTCGCCGACGAATACGGCGTGCTCGTGTGGCAGGACTTCGCGTTCGCGAACTTCGATTATCCGGACGACGAAGCATTTCGCGAGAGCGCGCAACGCGAAGCCGAGCAGTTCCTTTCACGCACGCGACGCTTCGCATCGCTCGCGGTGCTGTGTGGCGGAAGCGAAGTGCATCAGCAGGCGGCGATGCTCGGCCTGCCCTTCGACGCGTATCAGCAGCGCCTCTTCACCGAACTCTTGCCGAATGCGATTGCAGCGCAGCGGCCCGACGTCGCGTATGTCGTGAACTCGCCGAGCGCGGCGCCCGGCGACGAGGAGTCGATGCCTTTCGGCACGCGCGGCGGCATTACGCATTACTACGGCGTGCCGGCGTATCAGCGCCCGTTCGACGATGTGCGTCGCGCGCACGTGCGCTTCGCCTCCGAATGTCTCGCGTTCGCCAACGTTCCCGACGATGTCGCCCTGCGCGCGATACCGAATGCGCGCGCGCACGAACCGCGCTGGAAAGCAGGCGTGCCGCGCGATCCCGGCTCGGCGTGGGATTTCGACGATGTACGCGAGCATTACATGCGATCGCTCTATCGCATGGACGTGCCGCGTTTGCGCTATGAAAATCCCGAGCGCTATCTGGAACTGTCGCGCGCGGTCGTCGCGGATGTGATCGGCGCGGTGTTCTCGGAATGGCGTCGCGAAGGATCGAGTTGTGCGGGGGGCATCGTATGGAATCTGCTCGATGTGCGTCCGGGCGCGGGCTGGGGCATCATCGACGTTCTCGGCGCACCGAAGAGCGCGCTGCATGGACTCGCGCGCGTGCTTCAACCCGTGCAGGCGTTGATCCTCGATGAAGGTCTCGACGGACTCGACGTTCATCTCGTCAACGATACCGCGCGCGAGATTCGCGCGCGCGTCGAACTGGCGTGCCTGCGTGAAGGCGCGATCAAGGTGGCGAGCGGTTCGCGCGATGTCGTATTGCAACCGCGCAGCGTACAACGTGTGTCGTCGAATGCGCTGATCGGCGCATTCTTCGATATCGCATATGCGTATCGCTTCGGCCCGCGCGCGCACGATGCGACGCATGTCGTTCTGCGCGACGCGGACACGAACGAAGTGCTGTCGGAAGCGTTCCACTTCCCCGATCCGTCGATCGCCGAGCGGCGCGATATCGGCTTGAGCGTCACCGTCGAGAAGGACGACGAGGGCTTCAGTCTCATTGTCGAAACGGCGCAGCTCGCGCGCTGGGTGCATATCGCCGATCCGAACTACTTCGCACGCATCGACTGGTTTCATCTCGCGCCGGGAAGCACGCGTCGCATTCCGCTCGTCGCGCGGCACGGGAACGTGAGCGCCGCGCCCGAGGGCGATGTATTCGCGATCAATGCGATTCGAAGCGCGACGTATCGCGCTTCGTGATGCGCGCGCGTCAGCGGCCGAATGCTTCCGTTTCGATGCGCCGTCCGGTGAGGAATGCATCGGCGACGAGTCGCAGCGGTCGCACATCGACATCGCTCGTTTTCGTTTCGATGAGCGTGTGAAAGTGCTCGTACAGCGCGGGATATTCGCGCTCGGCTTCGACATCGATCTCCTTGCCCGCGATCGACAGACGCTTGCCGCCTTCGCGCATCGAGAGGCGGCCCGCGTCCGTTTCGATGTCGATGTCCCATTCCTCGACGGGACCGTGACGCCAATCGAACACCGCGCGCACCGGCGCGCCGTTCGTCGCGACGCAATCGAGTTCCGCGGCGATCGGCGTGGATGTATCGGCCGGCATCGTGAGCGTGGCGGCGCGCAGCGCGACTTCATGCGGCAGGATGCGCGTGACGATCGATAGCGCGTTGATGCCCGGATCGAATACGCCGAGACCGCCCGGCTCCCAGATCCATTGCTGCCCCGGATGCCAGCGCCGCACGTCTTCCTTCCATCGCACTTCTACCGAGCGAATCGCGCCCGGTTCCTTCGACGCGAGCCAGGCGCGCGCCGGTTCGACTGCGCTCGCCGCGCGCGAATGCCACGAGGCGAAGAGCGAGCAGCCGTTCGCGCGTGCAACGTCGCGCAATGCTTCGACTTCGCTCACGCTCGCGCCTGGCGGCTTTTCGAGCATGACGTGCTTGCCTGCGTCGAGTGCGGCGAGCGCTTGCGCGTAACGCACTTGAGGCGGCGCGCAGAGCGACACTGCATCGATCGACGGCTCGGCGGCGAGCAGCGCGCCGATATCCGGATAGTTGCGCACGCCTTCGACGCTTGCATTGCGGCTCGCGCACGCGACGAGTTCGAACCCCGGCTGCGCGGCTATCGCGGGCAAGTGCTGATCCCGCGCGATCTTGCCGATGCCGACGACGGCGAGCTTGTGTACGGCTTTCATGCGAATGTCTCCTCCTTTCCGTGGAACCGAATCACGTTCCCGCGTGACCGCGGCCGAACAGCGCGGCCCAAAGCGTTTCATGCTTCGGCTTCGCTATTTCCAGAAACAAATCCTCTACGCAAATCTGCGCCAGATTCTCATCGACCCCGATGCCCGTTCCCGTGACCGTTTGCATCGAACGACGTCTCGATATGCGGCGTTTCCTGAACCGCGCCGCGCAAAGGCAGCGAGCATGCAACCCACTTTTCGGGATTTGTGTAGAGGTCGAACCCCTTGAGACGCTTATCCGAATCTAACACCATCGATAGCGTTCCCGCAGTAATGAAATACACCGGCGGATGGATATCGCAGCGCCGGTCGATCTCTTCGCTTAGGTTGACCGTCTTTCGACGGAAGTGGACGAAGCCGCATACTCGATTGCGCAGCGCACAGTGAAGCAATCGCTGTCCCATTGCACTGTCGCACTGGAATCAATATGCGCCGTGGTATGAACGGTGGGCTGCTTCATAGGATGTGTCTGTAAGCGAAGTGAAGAATGGTGTAGTCGCGCTCTCGAACGACGGTAAGCGGCGACTCTATACGCCTCTCGCTTATCGCGATACGCCCGTCGAGCGCATAGATGCGCGATACGTCCGCGTTTTCCTCGCGATAGCCAATGACGGCATCCAGCTCCGCGTCATAGATTGGCTTCGCATTGAAGGGCACGGACGGTGGACGGATTTCGAAGCGACCCACCTCAATCGGCTTCTTTGCAGGCTTCCAATCGAACGACGGCTCGTCTGTGCTATACGGGCAACGACGATTGCATATTCTGACTCTCGAACATAGCGAGCCAACAGAATACTTTGCCATCCGAATTGATTCGCCACTTGAAGTTACGGTGACGAATCCGCGATACAGCTTCCGATTCGTCAGCTCGCGATACCCTATCGCCCGCTCACGCAGTCGCCGCCACCTCCACCGGCGCGCGATAACTTTCGATCAACCGTTCGCGCTTCTTCGCGACGGCCGCGATGTTGCGCTCCTTCACATGTCCGAAGCCGCGGATTTCATCAGGTAGTTTCGCAAGCTTCAACGCGGCATCGCATCGTTGCGCATCGAGCGTCGCAACGAATTCATCGACGAGCGCAATGTAATCCGCGATCATCCGGCGTTCGGTGCGGCGCTCTTCCGTCTTGCCGAACACATCGAACGATGTGCCGCGCAAACCCTTCATCTTCGCGAGCACGCGAAACGCCGGCAGCATCCACGCACCAAAACGCTGCTTCACGAGATGGCCATGCTCGTCGCGTTTAGCGAAAAGCGGCGGCGCGAGATGGAACATCAGCTTGTAATCGCGGCCCGGTTCGCCCTCGAACTGCTCACGCAGCTTGTCGAGATACGCGGGATCGGCATAGAGACGCGCAACTTCGTACTCGTCCTTATAAGCCATCAGCTTCGCGAGATTCACCGCGACGGCGCGCGTAAGGGGTAACTTCGCGTTCAGCAGCTTTTCCTTCTCGCGAATGCGCTCGACGACATCGCGATACGAACGCGCATACGCTTCGCTCTGATACGCCGTGAGCAACGCTTCGCGCGTCGCGATCACGTTCTCCAGCGACTCCGGCATCTTCACGATGACCGCGTGCTGCGTGGACTCGAGCAGATCGCCGGCGCCGTTCTGCGCAACGAAGCGGCCCCAGTTGAACGCGAGCACGTTCTTGTCGACGGCCACGCCGTTCAGTTCGATCGCGCGCGTGAGGCTCGCGAGTTCGAGCGGCAACCAGCCCTTCTGCCACGCGAAACCAAGCAGCAGCGGATTCGAATAGATCGTGTCGCCGAGCAGTTTCAACGCGAGCGCATTGGCTTCGACGAACTCGCATCCCGCGCCGATGCTCTCCGACAACGCCTGCTCCGTCTGCGCAGCGGGAAAGGTCCATTGCGCATTCGTGACGAACTCGGCGGTCGGCGTCGCGCCGCTGTTGATCGCCGCGTGCGTGATGCCGTAACGCGTGCGCGACAGCACATCGTTCGATGCTGACACGATCGCATCGCAACCGATGACGAGCCGCGCTTCGCCCGTTGCGATGCGTGTCGCATGCAGCGCTTGCGGCTTCGGCGCGATCTGCACGTGACTCAGCACCGCGCCGCCCTTCTGCGCGAGACCCGCCATATCGAGCACGGTCACGCCCTTGCGTTCGATATGCGCGGCCATGCCGATCAATCCGCCGATCGTCACCACGCCCGTGCCGCCGACGCCCGTCACGAGAATGCCGTAAGGCTTCGACAAGGCAGGCAACGAAGGGATCGGCAAATTATCGAAGTCCGGCTTCACGCCTGCGGCCGCCTTGGGCTTGCGAACCTGCGCGCCTTCAGCGGTGACGAAACTCGGGCAAAAGCCCTTCACGCACGAGAAATCCTTGTTGCACGAAGACTGGTTGATCTTGCGCTTCGTGCCGAGCGGCGTGTCCATCGGCTCGACCGACAGGCAGTTCGATTGCACCGAGCATTCGCCGCAGCCTTCGCAAACCGCATCGTTGATGAACGCGCGACGCGCCGGATCGGGATACGTGCCACGCTTGCGGCGACGGCGCTTCTCCGTCGCGCAAGTCTGGTCGTAGATGAGGATGGTCGTGCCTTGCGTATCGCGCAACTCGCGCTGAATGTGATCGAGCTCATCGCGATGATGCACGTTCACGCCCTGGGGCAACGCAACGTTCGCATCGTATTTCTGCGGCTCGTCGGTCACGATGACGATGCGCTTCGCTCCTTCCGCATAGACCTGATGCGCGATCTGCGGCACCGTCAATATGCCGTCGACGGGCTGGCCGCCCGTCATAGCAACCGCATCGTTATAGAGAATCTTGTACGTGATGTTCGCGTTCGCCGCAATCGCCGCGCGCACCGCGAGCAGGCCCGAATGGAAGTATGTGCCGTCGCCGAGATTGACGAAGACGTGTTTATCGCCGGAGAAATGCATCTGGCCGATCCACGCGACGCCCTCGCCGCCCATCTGGCTGAACGTCTCGGTCTTGCGGTTCATCCACATCGACATGTAATGGCAGCCGATGCCCGCGAGCGCGCGCGATCCTTCGGGCACGCGCGTCGATGTGTTATGCGGACATCCCGAGCAGAACCATGGCTTGCGCTCGACATCGACGCGCGGCTTGGTCGCCTCGCGCTCTTTCGCTTCGATCGTTTCGACGCGCGACAACATGCGCGCACGCACGTCTTCGGGAAGATCCGCGCGCGCGAGACGACGCGCGATAGCCTTCGCGATCAACGCGGGCGATAGCTCGTAATGCGCCGGCAGCAACCAGTCGCCGCGCGGCACAGACCATTCGCCGCCTTCGTTGTCGCGCTCGTCGAACTTGCCGTAGATGCGCGGGCGCACGTCTTCACGCCAGTTATAAAGCTCTTCTTTCAGCGCGTATTCGAGAATCTGCCGCTTCTCTTCCACGACGAGAATCTCTTCGAGACCGGTCGCGAACGCGCGTGCGTCCTGCGCATCGAGTGGCCACACGCAGCCCACTTTCAGCACGCGCAGGCCGATCTGCGCGCAGGTGTCATCATCGAGACCGAGATCGACGAGCGCCTGACGCACATCGAGATACGCCTTGCCCGCCGTGATGATGCCGAAGCGCGGCTTGTCCGAATCGATGACGACGCGATTGAGCTTGTTCGCACGCACGTAGGCCAGCGCCGCGTACCACTTCTCGTCGAGCAGACGCGCTTCCTGCGCGAGCGGCGAATCTGGCCAGCGAATGTTGAGGCCGCCTTCGGGCATCGCGTAGTCGTCCGGCGTGACGATCTCCACGCGATCCGGATCGAGATCGATCGATGCCGTCGATTCGACCACATCGGTCACGCATTTCATCGCGACCCACAGGCCCGAATAGCGGCTCATCGCCCATCCGTGCAGACCGTAGTCGAGATACTCCTGTACGTTCGACGGATACAGCACCGGAATGCCCGCCGCGATGAACGCATGATCCGACTGATGCGCGACCGAGGACGACTTCGCCGCGTGATCGTCGCCAGCGAGGACAAGCACGCCGCCATGCTTGTCGGTGCCTGCGGAATTCGCGTGCTTGAAAACATCGCCGGTGCGATCGACGCCCGGTCCCTTGCCGTACCACATGCCGAACACGCCATCGCGTGTCGCGCCCGGCCACAGATTGATCTGCTGCGTGCCCCAGATCGACGTCGCCGCGAGATCCTCGTTCACGCCCGGCTGAAACACGATGTCGTTATTCTTCAGATGCGCCTTCGCCTTCCATAGCGACTGATCGAGCGCACCGAGCGGCGATCCGCGATAGCCCGAAACGAAGCCCGCCGTGTTCAGCCCCGCCTTGCGGTCGCGCGCTTTCTGCAACATCGGCAGACGCACGAGCGCCTGCGTGCCGCTGATATAGACGCGGCCTTTCTCCAGCGTGTATTTATCGTCGAGCGTTACGGTTGCAGCGGCTAGTGCGGCGCGATCGGGTGCGTTCATGAGGGCATGTCTCCGGAATTCGGGAATTAGTTTTTTTGCCGAGTATAGGAAGCCGATTTGCGATCGTAAAATCACGAATACACAACTCCGGTATCTGAAAATCAGATGGCGTTCGATCTCACGCTCAGGCAGTTGCGCTACTTCGTCGCCGCCGCGCAAACGGGCCAGTTCTCGATGGCGGCGGCCAACGAACACGTATCGCAGTCGGCGATCACGAATGCGGTGCTCGCGCTCGAAAGCGCGCTCGGCACGAAGCTGTTCGAGCGCCTGCCGCAAGGCGTCGCGCTGACGCCCGACGGTCAGGATTTTCATAACCATGCGCGTCGCGTGCTCGACGCCGCGCGCGATGCGATGCACATGCCGCCGTTTCGCGCGCACGACATGCGCGGCGTCGCGCGAATCGCGGCGTCCTATACGGTGCTCGGGTATTTTTTGCCGGAACTGCTCGCGCGCTTTCGTGCGACGTATCCGTTCATCGATTTCGATCTGCGTGACATGGAGCGGCCGCAAATCGAAGAAGCAGTCGCGAATGGCGATGTCGATATCGGCGTGGTGCTGCTATCGAATCTGCAGCGTCCGAATCGTTTCGACAGCCAGGTCTTGATGCGTTCGCGCCGGCAACTGTGGGTCGCGCCGATGCATCCGCTCGCGCAGCAGCACGCGGTATCGTTGAAGGATATCGCCGTGCATCCCTACATTCTGATTACCGTCGATGAAGGCGAGCAATCGACGATGCGCTACTGGCACAAGAAGCGCATCGAACCGAACATCGCGTTTCGCACGAGTTCGATGGAAGCGCTGCGCGGACTCGTGGCGCATGGTTTCGGCGTCACCGTGCTATCGGATATGGTGTTTCGGCCGTGGTCGCTCGAAGGCAAGCGCATCGAGGCGCGGCCCGTCAACGACGCGATTCCTCATATGGAAGCAGGCATGATCTGGCGCAAGGGCGCGACGTTGAGCGCCCCGTCGACCGCCGTGCAGCAGTTCCTGATTCATGCCTGTGGTGCTTAGTTCGAACTCAATGCGAAATGCTTTCGAGCGATCGGCCGAGCGTGCGCGGTCCCATCGATCCGATGCAGATCATCACGATCAGCATCGCGCCCGCGATGAAGCCGAACACGCCGGTCACGCCCGCTTCCTTCAGCACGAACGCGATCACGAACGAACTGAACACCGCCGATAGCCGGCTCCACGAATAGACGAAGCCGACAGCGCGTGCGCGGATCGTCGTCGGATAAAGCTCTTGCTGATACGTGTGATACGTGAACGAAATGATGTTGCCCGCGAGCGTGAGCAACACGCCGAGCGTGACGATCGTCACCGCCGCCGACGCCTGGCTGAACAGCAGGCCCGCGACGATATTCACGGCCGCCATGAACACGATCACATGCTTGCGTTCGAAACGATCGGCGATCCAGTAGCCGAGCAAGGGACCGATGGGCGCGGCAAGCCCGATCACCGTCGTATAGAGCAGGCTCGACGTGACTGTCACGCCCTGCTTGACGAGCAGTGTCGGCACCCAGTTCGCGAAGCCGTAGAAACCGACCGTCTGACAGATATGAAAGACGATCAGCATGAGCGTGCGCTTGCGATACGGCGGCTTCCACATATCGGCGAACCCGGCCTTTCTTGCAATGGGATCGGAAGGACCCGGCGCGGGCAACGGCTTGCCGTACTGAAGCGCGACCGTGTCTTCGAGACGGCGCAGCACTTCGTCGGCTTCGTCGATGCGGCCTTTGCTCGCGAGCCAGCGCGGGCTTTCCGGCAGATTGCGCCGGAAGTACCAAACGAACAGCGCACTCACGCCCCCCGCCAATGCGACCCAGCGCCAGCCATCGAAGCCGAACGGCGCGCGCGGCACGAGCAGATACGAAAGGAACGCGACCACCGGCACGGCGGAAAAGCCGATCGCCTGACACACGGCGAACGCCCTTCCACGCAGATGTTTCGGCGCAAGCTCGGACATATAAGTACCGATGGTCACGAGTTCCACACCGATGCCGAGCCCCGACACGAAGCGCCAGAAGTTGAGCCACAGTGCCGTGTCCTGAAACGCCATCACGGTATTCGCCGCGACGTACCAGAGCAGCGAATACGTGAAGATCGCGCGACGTCCGTAGCGATCGGCGAGAAAGCCGCACGCGATCGTGCCGATGAACAAGCCGCAGAACAGCGCGGCGATGAAGCTCGCGACGCCCGTCGTGCCGAAGAGACCCGCGGTCGTCGATGTGAGAATGCCGCTCTTCACGAGACCCGGCGCGATATAGCCGGTGAAGAGCAGATCATATAGTTCGAAGAAGAAGCCGAGGCTCAGCAGAAAGACGAGTTTCCACACCGCGCGCGTGGCGGGAAGCCGGTCGAGGCGTGCCGAGATGCCCGCCGTGTCCGCGATGGCGGGCGCGTCCGTGAACGCGCTGTCGGCGGCGTCGTGCAGACGCGAAGTGCCCTGCATGATGGCCATTGCTTGTCTCCTGAATGTATTCTGAAGCCGCATCGATGGCGGCTCTGTCATGCTGCGTGCTTACTGCGTGAAGCGTTCTTGCAACTCCGCGAACGATGTGATGCGGCCGATAATTGCGCTTGCAACTACCGTCGGCGGGCTTGCGAGCCATACTTTCCCCGGACCCGAGCGGCCCGGAAAATTGCGATTGATCGCGCTGATGGTGACTTGTTCGGCCTGTGTCGACGAACCTGGTCCGCAGTTCGCGCACGCACCGCACGACGGTTGCAGCAGAATCGCGCCGACGCGCTTGAACGCATTGACATAGCCTTGCGCGATGCAATAGTCGCGCACGTCCTGCGTGCCGAATTGCAAATAGAGCGTCACATTGCCGGGCACGCGCAAGCCGCGCTTCGCCGCCCACGAAAGCACTTCGTGATAGTGATCGAAGTCCTCGCGCTTGCCTGCCGTGCACGAACCGCCATACGCGATATCGATGACCGGCCTTTCATCGAGCGCTTCAAGCGCGATGCCGTTGCCCGGATCGCCGGGCGCGGCGAGCATCGGCGTGAGACGCGAGCAATCGATCGCGATGACATCGGCGTAGCGCGCGCCTTCATCGCTTCGCATCCATGGCTCGATCTTGAAGTCGATGCCGCGCCGCGCCTTCAGAAAGCGCACGGTTTCATCGTCGGGAGCGACGATGCCCGTGAAGCCGCCCAACTCGGCCGTCATGTTGGTGAGCGTCGTGCGCTCATCGGTCGAGAGGCTCGCGATGGCCGTGCCCGCGAACTCGAACACCTTGCCGACGCCCGCGCCCGCGCGTATGCGCGAATCGGCAAGCAAGTGAAGCACGATGTCCTTCGCGGTGACGCCCGCGGGAATCGGTCCCGATAGTTCGATGCGCAACGATTGCGGCACCGTCATGCGAACCGCGCCGGTGACGAATGCGTTCGCCATGTCCGTCGTGCCGACGCCGAACGCGACACATCCGAGCGCGCCGCTATGCGGCGTATGCGAATCGGTTCCGACGATCACGTGGCCGGGCAACGCGTAGCGCTCGGCCATCATCGCGTGCGAGATGCCTTCGGAGCCTTCGTCGAGCTCGCTGTTCGCTTCGCTCAGATAGCCGTGATTGCGCACATCGTAGTCATGCGCGAACGTGCGATGCGCGTCCGATAACTCGCGCACGTTCGGCAGCAGCCCGTTCCCGATATGCAGTTCGCTGCGATGCGAATACGACAGATGATCCTCGAACGCGAGCATGCTGCGCGGTTCGTGCAGCGTCAGCGGGCGGCCGAATGCCGCGTGCAGCATATGCGCGGCCATGCCCGTGTAGTACTCGTGGATGAAGCGCCAGTCCGCGCGCACGAAGATGCCGTTGCCCGCTTCGAGCGATGCGTTGGTCACATCGGTCGTCAATGTGTGACGCGCGAGAATTTTCTCTACGAGCGTGCGCGGCGCTTCATCGTGCGATGCTTCGCCGATGCTGACTCGTTGCATATGCAACTTTCCATAGCGCAACAGTCCGCCGCTCGTAAGGATCGCCGCCGCCAACGGATCGCGATCCGCAACGAGTTCATCGATATCGATAGCCTCGCCGCGCCGGATGCGTTCGATCAGGCCGAAATCCGTCGACGTGAAAAGCCCGAGATTGTCCGCGTTCTGCCGGTAGATGCGTTCGAAGCTCCGCGCGATCACGAGCCGTATGCCCGCGTGATATTCGGCGAGCGGGCTATGTTCGCGCGACGAGCCTTTGCCATAGCGATTGCCCGCGACCGTCACCTGAAAGCGGCCCGCGCGCACGGCATCGTGGCCGATCGGATTGCGCCCGCCCGCATGAAATGCGACATACGGGCATTGACCGAGCCGCTCGTCGAAACGCGTGAGCACGCTGATCGGCGTGATTTCGTCGGTGGACACATCGTCGCGCAGTGCGCCCGCTTCATCGAGCGTGAGATCCTCGCCGGCGAGTTGCTGCTCGACCTTCGCGGCGTCCGCGCTCAGAAACAGGATTCGTCCGCTTACATTCAGATTGGCCATCGCATTCTCCTCGACGCCAATCTAGACGCACCCGCGCGCGTGCATGAAGTGTTCGTTCGGCACTGGGGCCATCGCGAGACGCGATGTCCGTGTTAACCCTCGCCGATGAGCGTATCGATCAGCGCCTGCACCGCCTTCAGCCGCGAAGACTTGCGCGGCGCATGAACGCGCAGGCATCGGCCGCTGCCCCACGTTTCGCGCAACGGCACGCGCACGAAATTGCGCGAACCCGCGAACGCCGACGCCGCGCTCGTCGGCACGATGCCGATGCCGAGTCCCGCTTCAACCATGCGGCATTGCGCATCGAAGCTGTTGACGGTGACGGTCACGTTGAGCGGCACGCGCGCGGCGTCGGCGTGTTCCTTCAAGGTCTGATCGAGCGAGCCGCCTGCCTGCAACGCGACGAGCGGAAAGCGCGTCACTTCGGCGAAGCTCAGCGCGTCTGCTTGCGCGAGTTCGTGACCGGGCGGCAGGACGACCATCAGCGGATCGTCGACGAAGCGCCATGTATCGAGACCCGCATGCGCCTTCGTGCTCGCCGATATCCCGACATCCGCGCGATCGTCGAGACACGCGCGAATCACTTCATCGCTGATCTGTTCCGTCAACGCGATCTCGACGAGCGGATAGCGCGCCTTGAACGACGTGAGACGTTCAGGCAGAAAGCCGACGATCGCCGACGCATTGGCATAGAGACGCACGACGCCCGCGATCTGGCCGCTCATCGACTGAACTTCGCGCGCCATGCTCTCGAGCTGTCCATGAATGGAACGCGCGCTCGCATAAGCATGCTGCCCCGCTTCGGTCAGTTGCACGCCCGAGGACGAGCGAATGAGCAGCGCGACGCCGATGGCCGCTTCGAGATCGGCGATGCGCCTGCTCAACGCCGACGGCGCGATGTGACTGCGGCTCGCGGCGCGCGCAATCGATCCCTCCTCGACGACCGCGATGAAGAGTTCGAGACTGTAGGGATCGATTCGCATGGCTCTCGTGTTTATCGTCCGCCGGATAACGACGTGATGATTGCATACGCCGCCTTCACACGCTCTTCGTTCGGAATGTTCCTGTTCGCGAGCA
The DNA here is from genome assembly GCF_023631165.1 of Caballeronia sp. AZ1_KS37. NCBI lineage: Bacteria > Pseudomonadati > Pseudomonadota > Betaproteobacteria > Burkholderiales > Burkholderiaceae > Caballeronia > Caballeronia sp. AZ1_KS37. The sequence goes on from NZ_JALQDP010000034.1 coordinate 461,087, forward strand.
TCACGATGCCCACGCGCGCTTTCGGCACGAACGCGATATAGGCGCCGAAGCCGTTGGTCGAGCCGGTCTTGTTGATCCACACGTCGTCGCGCGGCGCTTGCGGCGGATCGATGCGCGTGACGGGCGTCGCGTTCAGGATCATCGACGACGAGTTTCCATCGAGCAAAGGCTGTAACGCGACCGGATACGGATACTGTTCCCAGATGAGATCCTGCGTCATCGGGCCGGCCTGGAAATAGCCCGTGTGCGTGGCATCGACGGCGCGCTGAAACGCCGGATCGATACGCACCAGGTTCATGTTGATCTGCAGGAAGCGCGTCATGTCCGCAGCCGTCGATCTCACGCCATAAGCCTCCGGCGAAAGCACGCCACCTTTCATGCGTATCGGCGCGTCGTCTTTCGTATAGCCTTGCGCGTAATCGCGCTGCTTCGAAGCGGGCACGTTGATGTAACTCTGCTTCAGTCCCAGCGCGGGAAAGAGACGCGTCTCCATCAGCGCTGCGAAGTCCTGCTTCATGCTCTTCGCCGTGATGAGGCCGAGCGTGCCGATGCCGGGATTCGCATACGTGCGGATCGTGCCGGGCGGCCGGGCCGGACGCCATGTTTTGAAGTACTGCATCAGTTGCTCGTTGTCGTGAATCTCGTCGGGCACTTGCAGCGGCAAGCCGCCCGGCGTGTGCGTGCCGAGATTCAGCAACGTCACCTTGCCGAACTCCGTCCCATCGAGCGATGGAAGATACTTGCTCACCGGATCGTTCAAGGAAAGATCGCCTTCGATCTGCGCATAGGATGCGAGCGTCGCGGTGAACGTCTTGCTGATCGAGCCGAGTTCGAAGAGCGTATCGCGCGTGACGGGCTGCTTCGTCGCCTTAGACGCCACGCCGTACTCGAACACATAAGGCTTGCCGTCGACGACGACGCCCACGGCCATGCCGTGAATGCCGTGCAGCGCCATCAACGGCTCGATGGTCTGATCGACGGTCGACTTGATGCTCGCTGCATCGTCGGCATAGGCGGCGCCGGACATCGCGCCAAAAGAAAAAATGGCTGCTGCCAAAAGACTCAGCGCGCGAACCTTCATTGTCTTGATCCTTCGTTCTGGTTTGCATGATTGGAACGAAGCGAAATATCCGCTCTTTTTCGCGCTTCGACAATCGAGGATAATTTGCCGCTGGCAATAGAAAAACTTATGCGAGCCATGCGACCTCATCTTCCCCTGAATGCGTTGCGCGCGTTCGAAGCGTCGGCGCGGCATCTGAGTTTCACGCGCGCCGCGCAGGAATTGAACGTCACGCAGGCGGCCGTCAGCCAGCAAGTGCGCGCGCTGGAGGAACGGCTCGGCACGCCGCTTTTCAGACGCGTCCCGCGCGGCCTCAGCGTCACCGACGAAGGGCGCGCGTTACTGCCCGTGTTGAGCGATGCGTTCGGCCGCATCGAAGCCGTGCTCAAGCAGTTCGAAGGGGGACACTTTCACGAAGTGCTGACGGTGGGCGTGGTCGGCACGTTCGCGGTCGGCTGGCTGATGCCGCGCATGAAGGCGTTTCGCAAGACGCATCCGTTCGTCGAGTTGCGGCTCTTCACGCATAACAATCTCGTCGATCCCGCGTCCGAAGGGCTCGACTTCGCCATCCGCTTCGGCGCGGGCGTCTGGCCGGGGACGCATAACGCGCTGCTGCTCGATGCGCCGCTCGCCGCGCTGTGCGCGCCCGACATCGCGCGGCGTCTTTACACGCCATCCGATCTCGTCAATGAAGTGCTGCTGCGCTCCTATCGCGCGGACGACTGGAGCGACTGGTTCGACGCCGCGGGCCTCGACGCATGGACGATGAACGGTCCCGTCTTCGATTCGTCGCGCCTGATGGTGGAAGCCGCCGTGCAAGGCGCGGGCGTCGCGCTCGCGCCGCCGCGCATGTTCGTGCGCGAGTTGCAGGCCGGGCTGCTCGTGCGTCCGTTCGATGTCGAAGTGAGAACCGGCAGCTACTGGCTCACGTGGCTCAAGTCACGGCGTCTTTCGCACGGCATGAAGCTCTTTCGCGACTGGATCGTCAGGGAGGCGGCCGAGGCCGTTTAGCGGCGCAGGCGGCGTCTGCCTGCCGCGAGATCGTCCGCGAGCGGCACGGACGAGAACAGCAGCAGCAACGCGGCGAGCGGCACGGTCGTCGCGAAGCCGAGATGCGCGAAGCCGATCGCGCCCGCGAAACCGCCGAGCATGAACATCGCGAAGAGCGAACTCAGCAGCGCGAGACGCGCGTGATTCGCGCGCACATAAGAGGCATCGTCGCGCGCGACGCCGCGGTTCCAGTAAAGGCTCTTGCCGATCTCGATGCCGATGTCCGTCACGAGACCCGTCACATGCGTCGTGCGGATCTCCGCCTTCGATATCTTCGTGATCATCGCGTTTTGCAGGCCCATCACGAAGCAAAGCAGCGCGACGGTCAACGGCACATCCCACACGCGATGCGTCTCCAGATTGGCGCCGAGCATGCCGAACACGAGCAGAAGCGCCGCTTCGAGCAAAAGCGGCGTTGCGAACACGCTATGCGCGCGCCGCTGCCGTCCCCAGTTGATGAGCACCGCGGAAGTCGCCGCGCCGCCGAGGAACGCGCCGACCGCGCCGATCGCGGAAAAGACCAAGGCGATCTGGCCGAGCACGAGGTTATCGGCGATCGATGAAACGAGCCCCGACATATGGGACGTGTATTGTCCGACCGCGAGAAAGCCGCCCGCGTTCGCGGCGCCCGCGACGAAGGCGAGCGCGCAGCCCAGACGCCGGTTGGCGGAATCGGTGCGGCTGGGCGAAGTCAAGCCACGGATATAGGCAATCGGCATGGCGGCTCGGGCAGGATGATCGAGCCGAAAAGATAGCACGCCAATTTGCCTCTCCGGCATGCCTACCGTACGCAATCTGAAAGAAAAAACATAAGTCGATAGCATGCTAACGAATAGAGTTCTCGCTATAATCCCGCCGCATGACTCATCTCGACTTTCTGCGCCGCTCCGTGAGCAGCACGCTCGTGCTTGCCGCGCGACGCTGGCGCCGCACGAGCCACGGCGTGCTCGCCTCGTACGGCGTGTCGGAAGCATGTGCCGTGCCGCTGCTCACGGCCAACCGGCTCGGCGAGGCGGTGCGTCAGGTGACGCTCGCGGAGCATGTCGGCATCGAAGGGCCATCGCTCGTGCGGCTGCTCGATCAGCTTTGCGCGGCCGGACTCGTGCGCCGTGACGAAGATCCCGAAGACAAGCGCGCCAAGACCATCACGCTTACCGACGAAGGCCGCGCCGTCACCGCGCGCATGGAAGAGCGTCTCGTCACGCTGCGCGCGCGGTTATTGAAGGGCGTGAGCCGCGAAGACCTGGAAACGACATTGCGCGTGCTGAACGTATTCAGCGCGTCGCCGGATGCGAAGCTGCTCGCGGCACTCGAAGCCGGCGATCAAACCGCAAAGCCGGCGCGGTCCGCCGCAAAGCGCGGAGCATAGCGCCATGTCCTTTCCATCCGCGCGCGAGTGGCTCTTTTCCGCCAAGACCTTCGCCGCCGCGATGATCGCGCTCTACATCGGCCTCAGACTCGAATTGCCGCGTCCTTATTGGGCGATGGCGACCGTCTATATCGTGTCGAATCCGTTCGTCGGCGCGACGCGCTCGAAGGCGCTGTATCGCGCGCTCGGCACGATGATCGGCGCGGCGGGCGCGGTGTTGATCGTGCCGCCGTTCGTCGAATCGCCGTATCTCTTCAGCGTGATCGTCGCGTTGTGGACGGGCACGCTGCTCTTTCTCTCGATGTTCGACCGCAGCGCGCGCAGCTATGTGTTTCTGCTCGCGGGCTACACGCTGCCGCTGATCGCGCTGCCCGCCGTCACGAATCCGACGGCCGTCTTCGATCTCGCGATCACGCGCACCGAAGAGATCCTGCTCGGCATCGTGGTGGCGAGCGTCGTCGGCAGCGTGGTGTTTCCGAGCCGCCTCGCGCCGACGCTCATCGAACGAACGGACGCATGGTTCCGCGACGCCGCCTTCTACGCGAGCGAAACGCTCTCGGGGCATATCGCGGGCGCCTCCATATCGGCGGCGCGGCAGCGGCTCGCGGCGACCGTCAACGGACTCGAATTCCTGCTGAGTCAATTGACCTACGATCACACGCGGCCCGACATCATCCGGCGTGCGCGCGCGTTGCAGGGACGCATGCAGATCTTTCTGCCGCTCATTTCATCGATGGCCGATCCGCTCATCGAACTGATCGGGAAGCACGGCGAGCATCCTGAAGGGCTCGAAGCGCTGTTGAAGGACGTCGCCGCGTGGGTCGGCTCGCCCACGCCGCGCGCCAAAGAGGATGTCGCAAACGACCGCGCGCCCGATGCCTTCCGCGAGCGCATCAATGCGATGCGTCCGCCCGTCGAAGCGCTCGCGAGCGCGGACGGCGCGCTGCTCTCGAATGCGCTGTGGCGTCTCGGTCAGGTCATCGACGTATGGCAGGACATTCGCGCGTTGCGTGCGGCCATTCTCAACGAGACGAGCGAATGGCGTCCGCACTTCCGTCACTGGCGTTTGGGCGGCACCGCGCGCTTTTTCGATCGCGGCATGATGCTCTTTTCGACCGGCGTCGCGGTGAGCGCGATCATCGTTGCATGCGGGTTGTGGATCGAATCGGGATGGAACGACGGCGCGGCCGCCGTGACGCTCGCCGCCGTCGCGTGCTGCTTCTTCGCCGCGCTCGACGAGCCCGCACCGCAAGTGTTCACGTTCTTTCTCGCGACGTGTCTGAGCGTCGTGCTCGCCGGACTCTACGTGTTCGCCGTCTTGCCGCACGTACACGATTTCCCGATGCTCGTCGTGATTTTCGCGGTGCCGTTCCTTATTATCGGCACGCTGATTCCGCGCCCGCGCTTCACGCTCGTCACGATGCTCACGGCCGTGAACACCGCAACCTTCATCAGCATCCAGAGCGCCTACGAAGCGGACTTCTTCGTGTTCGCCAACAGCAATCTCGCGGGCGTCGCGGGCCTGCTCTTCGCATTCATCTGGACGCGCATGACGCGTCCGTTCGGCGCCGAACTCGCGGCCGCGCGTCTCACGCGCTCGGCGTGGGCCGATATCGTGCTGAGCGCGTCGCCTTCGGTGCTGATCGCGGATCAGCGCAATCTCTACGCACGCATGCTCGACCGTCTGATGCAGCTCTTGCCGCGTCATGCCGCGACGGACTCGCATCGTCATCCGTCGATCGAAAGCTTTCGCGATTTTCGTGTCGCGCTCAATGCACTCGATCTGCGCCGCACGCGCCGCAAGCTGCCGCTGGACATACAGACATCCGTCGACGATACGCTCGACGCACTGCGCCGTTACTTCGAATCCTGCATCGCGCGGCGCGCACGACAGCCGGTGCCGCCCGAGCTGATTCGCAGCATCGATGTGACGAGCGCTCAGGTCACGTCGCGCGCGCTCGAGCAGTCGCAGAATGCGGCCGCGGAAAGATGGCTGCGCGACACGCTGCACGCGCTCGTCGGCATGCGGCTCTCATTGCATCCGCCCGCGACGCAGGAAGAGCCGGCATGATCTTCGTCACTCATTCTTCATCGGAACGCCATACATGATCGGCGAAATCGACATTCTCGGCGTCTTCGTGCCGGCCGTGCTCGTGCTGATGTTCATCGCCTATCTGTTGAATCTGGCGATTCGCAACGTGCTCGCGCGCGTCGGCTTTTATCGTTTCGTGTGGCACCGTTCCATCTTCGATCTCGGCATCTATGTTCTGGTGCTGGGCGTTGTCGTCATCGTTTCGCAGCGGCTCATCTCGTGAAAAAAACCTGGTTCTCTCTCGGACAGATTCTGCTTACGCTCATCGTCGTCGCGATTGCGTGCGTCGTGTTGTGGAAGCTCGTCGATTACTACATGTTCGCGCCGTGGACGCGCGACGGCCACGTGCGCGCCGATGTCATTCAAGTCGCGCCCGACGTGTCCGGCCTTATCACCGACGTGAAGGTCGCCGACAATCAGCAGGTGAAGAAAGGCGACGTGCTCTTCGTGATCGATCAGGCGCGCTACACGCTCGCGCTGCGCAATGCGCAGGCGACCGCGCAGCAACGCCGCGCCACGCTCGATCAGGCGCGTCGCGAAGATGCGCGCAATCGCGCGCTCGGCAATCTCGTCGCGCGCGAAGTCGTCGAGGAAACGCATTCGCGCGTCGAGCAGGCGACAGCCGCCCTCGCCGATGCCGAAGTCGCCATCGATACCGCGCGCCTGAATCTGCAGCGCACGGAGATCGTGAGTCCCGTCGACGGTTATCTCAACGATCGCGCGCCGCGCACCGGCGAATTCGTGTCGGCGGGACGCGCGGTGCTGTCGGTGGTGGACATGCAATCGTTCCGCGTCGAGGGTTACTTCGAAGAAACGAAGCTCGGCGGCATCGATATCGGCCAGCCCGTCGATATCAAGGTCATGGGCGAAGCCAACATTTTGCGCGGTCATGTGCAGAGCATCGTCGCGGCGATCGAAGACCGCGACCGTCAGCAAAGCCCGAGTCTCCTGCCGAACGTGAACCCCGCGTTCAGTTGGGTACGTCTCGCGCAGCGCATTCCGGTACGCGTCACGCTCGATGAGATCCCCGCCGACTTCCGCATGATCGCGGGACGCACGGCGACGGTTTCGGTGCGGGGCATCGGGCCGAAGATCGGCAAGCGCGCGGCGTCGGAGACGTCGCCCGCATCGGCGCCCGCGCCGACTTCGAGCACGTCGGGCACATCGCGATGAACGGCACGCGCATCATGAAAGCGATCGCCATCGCGGCTTCGTCGGCCTTCGCGCTCTTCGGCTGCACGACCCTCGGACCGAACTACACGCTGCCCGATAACGCCGCGATCAAGGCGCCCTACGCGAACGCGGCCATCGACGGCGCGGATCGCGCGCCCGTCACGCAAGGCGAAGTGCCCGCGAAATGGTGGCGTCTCTATGACGATCCCGTCGTCGATCAGCTCGTCACGCAGGCGCTCGCATCGAATACGGATTTGCGCGTCGCCGCCGCGAATCTCGCGCGTTCGCGCGCCGAAGTCGAGTTCGCGAACAAGCAAGGCGGATTCTCCGGCAAGACCTCGGCCGCGTTTCAGCGCGCGCAGGAATCGGCCGAGCAATATCTGTTGTCGGAGAAGCTTCCGGTCGTCAACGAAGGCGCGCTCGATCTGTCCATTTCCTACGAGATCGATCTCTTCGGCAAGCTGAAGCGCGGTGTCGAAGCAGCGAACGCGGACGATGAAGCCGTCGAGGCCGCGCAGAATCTCGCGCGCATCACGGTGGTCGCGGATGTCGTGCGCGCGTATGTCGAATCGTGCTCGGCGGGCGAAGAGCTGGAGATCGCGCAGAAGTCGTTCAACCTGCAGAAAGAGCGCGTGAAGCTCACGCAGCGTTTGCGCGACGCGGGCCGCGGCAATCAGTCGGAAGTCACGCGCGGACAGACTCAGGCCGATACGCTCGCCGCCGACATTCCGCGCTTCGTCGCGCGCCGCCGCGTCGCGCAGTATCGGCTCGCGATGCTGCTCGCGCGCGCGCCGTCCGATTTGCCCAAAGCCGCGCTCGCCTGCAAGAAGCTGCCGAAGCTGCGCGCGCCGATTCCGGTCGGCGATGGCGCTGCGCTGCTGAAGCGCCGTCCCGATGTGCGTCAGGCCGAACGGCAGCTCGCGTCGTCGACGGCGCGCATCGGCGTCGCGACGGCGGCGCTGTATCCGTCGGTGAGTCTCGGCGCATCGGTGGGTTCCGTCGGCATCGCGGAAGACTTGTTCGGCGCGAACACGAACCGCTGGGCGTTCGGGCCGCTCATCAGTTGGAGCTTTCCGATCAACGGTCAGCGCGCGCGCGTGACGCAGGCGGAAGCATCGGCGCGCGGCGCGCTCGCGCATTTCGACGGCGTCGTGCTGAAGGCGCTGCAGGAAACGCAAAGCAGCCTCGCGACCTACGCATCCGACACCACGCGCGCCGATGCATTGCGCACCGCGTATAAATCGGCGATCGAATCCGCCGATGAGACGAATCGCCTGTATCGCGCGGGACGCGAGTCCTTCCTCAACGATCTCGATGCGACGCGCACGCTCACCGGCGTCGCGGCGCAGGTCGCGGCCGCCGAAGGTCAGGTCGCGATCGATCAGGTCAACCTCTTTCGCGCGCTCGGCGGCGGCTGGGAAACCGACGAAGCCATCGCGCAGAATTCAAAGGGCAAATAGCGCGCGCGAGCCACGGCTAAGGGTCGCATAAGTTTCGCCGGATACGATCGGCCGGATCATCGTAACCAGCGAAACTGCCGCATGAATGCACTCGAAGCGCTCAACCGCGCGTGGTTCCTTGCGATCAACGCGCGAGCCGCCACGCCGCTATGGCAAATCGACGTTGCCATCGCCATCGCCGAAGATCTCGTTTATCTCATTCCCGCGCTGCTCGCGTTCATGTGGCTCTTCGGCGGCCGCCTTCAACGCGGCGCGGCCGTGCGCGCGTGCTGCGTCACGTTCCTCGCGCTCGGGCTCAATCAGCTGATCGGCATGCTGTGGATGCATCCGCGGCCGTTCATGATCGGCCTCGGCCATACGTTCATCGAGCATGTGCCCGATTCGTCGTTTCCGAGCGATCACGGGACGCTCTTCGCCAGCGTCGCGCTGACATTGCTGCTTGCGCGTCTCTGGCATGACGGCCTGCTTGCCGCGCTCGCGGGCGTCGCGGTCGCGTGGGCGCGGGTCCGCATCGGCGTGCATTTTCCGCTCGATATGGCGGGCGCAATCGGAGTCGCGTGCATCGCGTATGCGCTCGTCGCGCCGCTCTGGGCGCGTGCCGGAGAAGCGCTGATGCGCTTGCTGATTGCGCTCTATCGCAAGGCCGCGTCGTGGCCGATTCGCCGTGGCTGGCTCGCGCCTTGAGTTTCAAAAGCGCGGACGCGCGTTCGTCTTGATCGCGTAGCCCGCGCGGAAGGCCCGCGCATCGCTCATCGACGTTCGCCAACCATGACAAGCCTTCAAGGTAGCCCCATGCGATTCGATCTCGCCAGCTTCACCGATCCGGGCGGTCGCAACAGCAACGAAGACCGGCTCGTGCTGGTCGCGCATCGCCGGCTGATCGCGGGCATCGTCGCCGATGGCGCGGGCGGTCTCGGCGGCGGCGACGTCGCGGCGCAACTCGTCGTCGACACCATGCGCGACGTGCTGCGCGATTGCGCGACGCGCGGCGAGAGCGTCGAAACGGGACAGCTCGCCGATGCGATGCTCGCCGCGAACCGCGCGATCGTCGATGCGCAATCGGCCGGCGGCACGCGCGAACGCATGCGCTCGACCGCCGCGATCCTCACGATCGACCCGCAAGGCGCACACGCGAACTGGGCGCATTGCGGCGACACGCACATCTACTGTTTCAGGAACGGACGCATCGTCCTGCAGACGCTCGATCAGGGCAGCGCGCAGCCATACCGGCTGCGCAGCGTGATGCACACGGCGCTCGGCACCGACGACGAACTGAAGATCGAAGCCGCGCGCGTGCCCTTTCCGATCGAGGATGGCGACGCGTTTCTCGTCTGCAGCGACGGCTTCTGGGAACATCTCGACGAAGCGTCGATGATCGATTCGATCGACGATGCCGGCGACGCCGCAAGCTGGCTCGCCGCGCTCGCGGCTCGTGCGCGCCGCAACGCGCCCGCCGGCGCGGACAATCTGAGCGCGATCGCGTTGTGGGCGGGCGCGCCGCGCGTCAGCCGATAGGCGCGGCGCAGGCGCGGCCGGACGCGACGATCCGTCCCGCCATGCTGCTCAAGAAGCCCGGAAGTTCCGCCGCGGGCATCGGCCGGCTCAGCAGAAAACCCTGCATCTGATCGCATTCGAGTTCGCCGAGCGTGCGGAATTGCGACTGCGTTTCGACGCCTTCCGCGACGACCTCGATCTGCAACGCGCGCGCGAGCGTCACGACCGCCGACAGCAACGCGCTGCCGCGCTGCCCGGACGAATCGAGATCGCGCACGAAGGAGCCGTCGATCTTGATCTGATCGAAACGAAAGCGCTGCAGATAACAGAGGCTCGAATACCCGGTGCCGAAATCGTCGATGGCCACGGCGTAGCCGCGCGCTTGCAGCGCCTCGATCGTGCGGCTCGTCCGTTCGATGTTCTGCATCGCCGTCGATTCGGTGATCTCGAACATGAGGCGCGACGGATCGACGCCGGACGCGGCGATCAGCGCATCGACGCGCGCGACGAGATCGGGCACGTTGAACTGGATCGGCGACAGATTCACCGAGACCGAGATCGCCGGCAGGCCGTCCGCGTCCCATCGCGCGATGTTGCGGCACACTTCGCGCAACACCCAGTCGCCGATTTCGACGATGAGGCCGGAGCGCTCGGCGATCGGAATGAATTCGAGCGGCGCGATTTCGCCGAGTTCCGGATGACGCCAGCGAATCAGCGCCTCGACGCCCGTCACCGATTGCGACGCGACGCTGAACTTCGGCTGAAACGACAGGCTCAACTGGTCGTCGCTCAACGCGCGATGCAGGTCACGTTGCAGGATCAGCGACCTGAGCGCCGTGTGATTCATCTGCGGCTCGAACACGCGGACCGTATTGCGCCCGCTCTGCTTCGCGGCGTACATGGCGGCGTCGGCGCTGTGGAGCAGTTCGTCGGCGTTCGCGCCGTCGCGCGGATGAAACGCAATGCCGATGCTCGCGCTCACGCGCAGCGGCAAGCCGTTGACGACGATCTCCTGCGAGAGACGCCCCAGCACGCCATTGGCGACCGTCATTGCCGCCGAGGTGTCCGCCGCGTTCCCGACCACGATCACGAATTCGTCGCCGCCGAGCCGCGCGACCATGTCGGTATGGCGCAAATCCTCGCGCAGACGCTCGGCGCATACCTGCAGCAGATCGTCGCCGACGCCATGACCGAGCGAATCGTTGATCGACTTGAAGCCGTCGAGATCGATGAAGAGCACCGCGAACGGCGACGCGCGGCGCGCGCCGTCTTCGATCGCCTGCGCGATGCGCAGCGTGAGTTGCTGGCGGTTCGGCAACCTCGTGAGCGCGTCGTGCGTGCCGAGATAGCGCAGTTGCCGGTTCGCGCGCTTCAGCGAGATCGACAGGCTGCTCGTGTGGAGCGCGAACAGCGCGAGCGTGCCGACGAGCACGGTGAACGACATCGCCGTGACGACGAGCGCGAGCCAGTTCGCGTCGAGTTTGGCATCGGCGAGGCAGAGGCTGCCCGGCGCGAAGTTGGCCGCGTCCATGCCCAGATAGTGCATGCCGGTGATGGCGACCGCCATGATGATCGCCGCGCCGAGCCGCTTGACGACGCGGTTCTCCACGTTCGACGCGCGCAGCGTGAACGCGAGCCAGAGCGCGGCCATCGACGCGAAGATCGCGACCGCGACCGACAGCGCCACTTTCCAGACCGTGTAGTCGATTCCCGGCGACATCTCCATCGCGCGCATGCCGGTGAAGTGCATCGCCGCGACGCCGACGCCCATGATCGTGCCGCCGACGACGAGGCGCGGCCACGATAGCGCGCCCCGGCTCGCGGTGGCGAGCGCGATGAACGACACGCCGATCGCGAGCACGAGCGACGCCGCCGTGATGGACACGTCGTAGCCGACGGGAATCGGCAGCGAGAACGCGAGCATGCCGATGAAGTGCATCGACCAGATGCCGACGCCCATCGACACCGCGCCGCCGGCAAGCCAGGCGGGGCGGCGTTTCGCGCTCGCAAGCGCATTCAGGCCGCCGGACAGCTCCATCGCCGTGTAGGACGCGAGGAACGCGACCACCAGCGACAGGCAGACCAGCAGCGGATTGTAGACACCAGTCATCGGCCCTCTCTCGTTTCTTGTCAGTCTTTTGCGACTGCTTTTTCTTGCGGTTCGACCGCCTCAGGCCCACGCCGAGATGACGCCCGGCGCTCGATTCCTCATGCGCTATCGGCCGGTCAGCCGAAAACTTTATGGCCATCCCCTTTCTACGACTTTCGATGTAGGCCATCCAGCCGATTTTGCGCGCGCCCCGCCGTGACTAATTTGAAAGCGCCGGCTCGCAGGAACGGCTGAAAAAGCCGACACGCCTCGGGCCACGCGCCGGGCGGCGCAGCAAACGCAGGAGGGGCCATGTTCACGCACAGAGGATTCAGGGGAACGGGAGCGTCATCATGGACGCGCTGACTCATCGCGACGCAAGCGCCTTCGCGCTCGAAACGTCGACGCTCGCCGAACTGTGGCATCGCCGGACGAGTCTCTCCGACAGCGAAATCGGCCAGATCTACAAGCTGGTGTTGGCGGCGCTGCGCGGCTATTACCCGTCGGAGTTGCGCGGACTGCCCGAGGACAAGGAGGAGCTGATCTCGCAATTCTTCTTCTCGCGCGTGTTGCGGCTCGACTTCGAGCAGCGTCCGTCGCACGCGTCGCCGGAGAGCGCGCCGTCCACGGCGCATGCGCTGTGCGCGTACTTTCGCCGCTTCCTGATCGACTGTCTGCGCAGCGCGAGCCTGCAGCGCAATCTGTCGATCGAGATCGACGGCGTGCAGGCCGAAGTCGATTCGCGCGCGCACGCTCCCGACGATCCGGTGGCAGCCGCGCTCGCCGAATTCGGTCTGAGCGAGGCGGACGTGCGCGGTCTCGCGCGCGCGTTCGTCGCGGCGCTCGATGCGCCGGACCGGATCGTCCTCGCGGGGAGTCTCGGCGCGTGCGGCGAACGCAAGGGCGGGCTCAAGGCCGTCGCGGACCGGTACGAGGTGCCGTCGTATCACTATCGCGCCCGCAAGCTCGGCGTGACGATGAAGAAGAAAGCGACGCCGAGATCCTTCGCCGCGACGAAAATCGGCCGCTGGATGGAGGACACGCTCGGCATCGCGATCGCGCCGGAGAACCGCGACGCGATCCTGATCGTGCTGAATCTGCTCGCGCTAGAAGCGCACGAATGAGCGGGCGTCAGCGGTCTTCGATGTCCGTCGGCGGCGTTTTCACGATGCCCGCGCCGACGTTGCCCTGCGACACGCGCCGGCCCCGCTCGTCCGCGTCGAGCTTGCGGCCTTGCTCGGTGACGCCGGCGGACGTGATCGTCTGCAACGTCGCCTTGTTGCGCGTGTCTTGACGGGGCGTCGTCGAAAAGGTGGCGCCCTGGGGCGGCGACACGGCGATCTTGCGCAGGATTTGCGGCGCGGCGGCGCTCGTGCCCTCGAACGCAAGCGCCGAGCCGCTGCGCGTGCCCGCCGCCATCACGCCTTTGCGGATGATCGAGCGATCCGATACGGCGGCCACGTCGGGCCCGGCGCGATCGGGCGGCTTGCCCGCGCGGTCGAAGCCCGACGAGGAGTACGGCGCGGTGGCCAGGTCCTGCTTGCGATAGCCGCCGACGACGCACGTCTGAAAGCCCGTCGCGATCGAACTGAGCGTGCCCTCGCGACGGATCCAGCTCGGCGGATTGGGGCCGTCGTAGTCCTGCGGCGCGGTGTATTTGTCGAAGCGCACGTAAGCATCGTCGTCGAAGCGGGACTGGCGTCCGCGTACGGGGAAGCCGAAGGGCGTCTCGTTGCGCTGCACCCAGGCTTGGACTTCGATGTCACTGTTCTGGTTGGCATTCTTCAGCTCGATCATCCAGTCGCCGCTCGGCGCGGGACGCCGGTTCGGGTCGCGCGTCATCGTCGGCGCGAGCGCGACGAGAATCATCGGCGGTTTGCCGCGCGCGCCGCGGCCGAGATGCACGACCGTGCACAGGCGCTCGCTGCCGAGCGTCCAGGCGGCGACGCTGCCGGGCTGGATTCCCGCGCTCGCGCCGCCGCCGGGCGGCCGCACCGCGACTTCGATGTTCGAATCTCCTATATCGGGCAGCCAGATTTCGACGAAACTCGGCGTCAGACACTCGGGCAACACGCGCCAGCGCAGTTCTTTTGTCGCGTCCTTTGCGATGGACAGCGTGCCGTGACAGCGGTCGAGATTGCTGTTGCCCGCCGGGAGCGTGATCGAGCAGGCTTGCGTTTGCGAGAGCTCGTCCATCGCGCATTCGAGCATCGACGTGCCGTCGTGCGGACCGGCGAAATAGCCATAGCTCATATTGATGAACGCGCGGCTCACATCGCCGGCGATGTCCCGCGTGCGCGCGATGATGTAGCGCAACGCATCGAGCGCCTGCGCGTCGAGCCAGAGGCCGGACGTGTCGCGCACGGTCCGGCCCGGCTGACGGAATTGCACGGCGACCAGTTCGGGCGGCGGATCCGGCGCTCGATTCGGATTCGGCGCCGAAAGATCGGGCCGCCGCAAATCGACGCCCGCGGCGAGGTCCAGCGTCGCGGTGCCGTGCGTCCATCCGCGGGCGAGCGCCGTCGCGCCCGCATCGCGATAGAGCGCCTCTTCGTCGATTACGCCGTCGCGCCGCACGTCGTTCATCCGCTTGTGAATGTCCGCCGAGAGGAACTCGCGCCCGTATCCGAGCCCTTGCGCGTCGTTGGCCGGATCGTCCTGATTCCAGAAACAGCGCACGCGCGAGTCCGTGCCGGCCGCATCGGCGTAAAAATGCGCGTGCGCGAACGCGATGGCGTCGTCGCATGCGCCGACCACGACGACCTTGGGCGCGCCATGGCGATGCGGCGCGTGAGCGAGCTTGTCCTGATTCGTGACCGGCACGGGATCGCTGCGCGGCGGCTCGCCGGCCAGCACCGGCATCGCGAGCGTGAAGCGCTCGATCATGCCGGCGAGATCGGTCTTCAGATGATCGAGAAACGCCGCCGTCACGAATGCGGTGCAAAAGCGCGTGTTTTCGAGACCCGCGGCCGGATGACGATAGAGCGCCGACATCCATATCCCGCTCTTGCCCTGCACCGTCTCGGCGAGCTTGCGCGCCGTCGTGCCCTGCGCCGTCTCGATGGCGATCGGAACGAAGCCCGGCGGCGGGCCGCCCAGGTCTGCGAATCGCGTGAGAACGGCCCACACGAGGTATGGATCGGCGCGCGTTACGCCCAGCACGCCGGCTTCGGTTTCGTCCAGCAGCGGCGTGGCATCCGAATGGACCTGCCAGATCGCGTTCATGTCGGCACGCGATTTCCGCTCAAGCCCTTGCCGTTCCACTCGTTCTTCGCCTCGTTCCATAGCCAGGCGAGAATCGGCGAACCTGCGCCCGTCGGCTTCGGCTTGCCGAGCCAGATATGCGGGTAATCGGGCGACACCATCGTCGGCGGATCGGTCTGCTGCGCGGCGGTGGCGTTGGCGGGCCAGAGGAGCGGCTCCTGATCGTTGAAGTCCTCTTCGCCGTCGAACTGGTCGCCCCGGAACGTGCGCGGCGTGAAGGTGCCCCGATCGCCGTCGATCTTGCAGCGATGCACGAAATACTCCGCGAGCGTCGTCCCGAGCAGATGCCCCGCCGCCGTGTCCACCGGGAAGTGCACGCCCGCGATCGTGCGGTTGAGCGCGACGCGCCGCGCCTGCGCGTAAAGCTGCGTGTGCAGCGCCGTCGACGGCTGCGCGCCGGTCGCCATCGGCGCGTTGCGTAAATCTCGGAAGAAATCGTTCATCACGCCCGCGACGATGTACGCCTGCGTCGAATGTCCGCTCGGCAGCGAGCCGTGGCCGGGCGTCGGGATCATCGGCTGAACTTGCGGCGAATAGTCGATCGCGCGGCTGCACGCGAGCGCGTGCTTGAAACGCATTTCCACGGCGATCGCGAAACGCACCGCCGTCGCGAGCAGTTCGAGCGTCTTCGGCGTGCGCTGCGGACTCAGGAAAAGAATCGAGCTCCAGAAGGCTGCTTGCGGTCCCATCTGCAGCAGCGTTTCGTTGGCCCGTTCGGCGCGCAGGTCGGAGTAGCGATCCATGAACGTGAGCTGCTTGACGAACACGTCCTTGCCCGGCCGATGCATCTGAACGATCAGCTTGGGCGGATCGAACTTGGGCGCGGTGTCGTTCGGGTCGATCCTGAAACCGCGATCCCACAGCGTCACGCCGGTCCCGCCAGCCTCCTCTTCCGCATCCTTTGGCGAGAGCGTGAAGGCGAGATTCGACACCAGTTCGAAGTCGAACACGCTCGCCCGCACCCAGTCGTCCCAGCGCCAGAGCTGGCCGTTGTCGTCGAGATTGCGAACGGGATTGCCGTTCGCGTCCGTCCGGAATTCGTCCTCTTCGGGATTGATCGCAAACGGCTGACCCGGCTGCCACGGCCCGCAGATGCCGTCGCGATGGCCGATGAGACCCATCGTCTGCGATTCGGCGCCGCCGAGCATGTCGGCGCTGCCGACTCCGCCGACGCCTCCCACTCCTCCGACGCCGCCCACGCCGCCCACGCCGCCCACTCCGCCCACGCCACCTACGCCGCCTACGCCGCCCACTCCGCCGAGAGTCGCCATTTGTTCACCTCTTTGCTTCGTCAGGAATGCCTGCGGGCTACTGCAACGGCAAACCCGCGCGCCGCAGCGCGTCCGACCAGATGCGGCCCGTCTCGAACGCCGCGCTCGGCGAACGCTCCAGAAAGCCGCGCACGGTGAGATGCGGCTCGATCGCGAGCACCTTGCGGATCGTGAGCCGCGCATCGTCGACGAGACCGAGTTCCGCCTGCGCGATCGCGAGCGCGCGCAAGGTCGACGTGTTATTCGGCCCGTTGCGCAGCGAATGCTCCGCGAGTTCGATCACGCGCTCGTACTGGCGCGCGGAAAGCGCCGCCGTCGCGCAGAGCGACTCGTAGAAACTCTTCAGCGGATCGAGCGGCGAGAGCGCGAGCGCATGTCCCGTCGCCGCGACGGCTTCGTCGCCCTCGCCCTTGAATGCATGAAGCGTTCCCTTGAGCAGCCACGCGAGCGAATCGTTGGGATTCGCCTCCAGCGCGCGCTCGTAGCAATCCTCGCCGGCATCGAGCTGCTTGAGCAGATTCGTGCGGACGAAACCTTCGACCGCGAGCGCCATCGACGAGCGCGAATCGGCGTCGAGCGCGCGCCGCGAGCAGGCGAGCGCGGAATGCGCCTCGCCGACGCGGTCCGTCGTCCAGCCGCGATTGAAGCGCAGCACGTGCCATTTCGCGAGCCATGCGTAAGGCGTCGCCTGGCCGCGCGCGCGTTCCGCGAGCACGTCGAGCATCTGGCCGGCGCGCTCGAATTCGTCGCGCACGCCGCGATGCATCAGCGCAATCGAGCCGAGCAGCAAGGTCGAGCTTTCGAGCGTCGGCAGCGACTGGCTGCGCGTGCGTTCGAGCTCGTGCGCCACGATCCGCGTGCCAACCGACGTATGAATGTGCGCGACGAGCGTGCTTTCGCCCGCGATGACGGCGTCGATGCTGTCGGTGAGCGTTTCGCCCCAGACGACGCAAGCGAGTTTGGTATCGGCGAGTTCGACGGCGAGCACGATCTTGCCGCCATGCGTGCGATACGCGCCCGACAGCACGTAGCGCGCATCGAGCAGCGCGCCCGCCTGCGACGCGTTCGCGCTCCGGTCACGCAACGCGCTCGTGGATAGCCGAGAGATCACGCGCAGTTCGTCGCTGCCCGAGAGACCGATGATGATGTCGTCGGCAAGAATCTCCCCGAGCACGTCATGGCTCGCGTCGAGGCAGCGCGACGCGAACGGAATCACCGCGATCGAAGGCCGCAGCACCGCCGCGCCGATGGCGTTCGGCGCGATCACCGGACGCGGCCCCGGTCCGCCGAGACGGAACGCGTGCACCGGATGCGCCAGATGCCGCAGATGACACTCGCCGAGATCCTCGATGCACGCGTCGAAAACGCCCGCGAGCCGCGCCTGCACGCAATCCGACATCACGATTTCGCCGGGTCCGGCGAGGTTGTAGAGACGCGCGGCCAGATTCACGCCGCGTCCGTAGACGTCGCGCTCGTCCGCGAAAAGCTCGGTCTCGTGCAGACTCTCGCGCAACATGAGCGGCTCGGCCGCGGCGTTGCCGTCGCCGCGATCGGCCGCGCTCGCCCTGCACGCCGCCTGAATGTCGAGCGCGCAACGCGCCGCCGGCAACGCGTGCTCGAACAGCATCATGAGGCCGTCACCTTCGGTGCGGATCAGCCGCCCCTGATGCTCCGGCACGATGCGGTTTTCAATGACCGCGCGCAGATTGCGCCAGCGCGCGGCCGTTCCCGCTTCGTCCGCTTCGGCGAGCCGGCACGACTCGACGAGATCGGCGAACAGGATCGTACGCACGACGCGTTGCAACACATTGGCCGTACCGGCAAGTTCCGCGTTCATACTTTCAAGACCGATCGACGGCGCGTCCGTTCGATAACGGATGGCCCATGCTCTCACCGAGATCGCATCAAGCGCAGCAGGACGGCAGACGCGGGTCTCGCGCGGTGTTTGATGATGATTTGAATGGCCGCGACGCCCGGCATCTTTTACTCGCGTCCGATGTTTCGGGTCACGAAATGTCTGCCGCACACCATAACGTAGTCATTGCATCGGTGAATAGCAAGGCGCCTTTTCCGCACTATGTACGGAAGCGTTCCTAAGCGCCTCGATCCTTGTCGGCCTGCAGCCGGCTCGCGATGAGCTGCACCAGATAAAGCGCGAATTCGGGCTCCTGATAGTAGAGCCGAATGGCATCGGCGGCGGAAACGGTTCGCATCTCGCAGTCCGTCTTGCAGATCACCGTCGACGTGCGCCGATGCTCCGGCGAAAAGAGCCCGATTTCGCCGAGGACCGTGCCCGCGCCCAGTTCGATGCCGAGCTCCGAAAGCCGCACCGTGCCCTTCTCGACGTAGAACATCTGGCCGCTCGGATCGCCTTTGCGAAACAGCACTTCGCCGGGCCGGAAACGCTGGCTTTCCATTCTGGCGAGCAGGCGCGCGACCGGAAGCTGACCGCTGATGGCGTGATCGACCTGCGTCTCGCGGATCTTCGCCATGCGCGCCGCAACCGCGCTGGCTTCGCCACGGCTCGATACGTTCAGCGCCTTGAATATCGTCGTGAGATGCGTCTTGACCGTGGCCTCGGCGACATCGAGTTCGCGCGCGATCGTCTTGTTGGAGCGTCCGCGCGCGAGCAGCGCGAGCACTTCGAGCTGACGCGGCGTCAGATGCAGGTTCGGGTCCGGCGCGACGTTTCCGGACCGCATGCGCAATTCGCTTCTCTCCGACGAAAGCAGCGAGCGCGGCAGCGAAACGCCGCCTGCCAGCACGAGACCGATCGCACCAAAAAGAAGCTCTGCCGAAGCGGATTTCTCGACACATCCGGCGACGCCCGTCGCGATCAGTTCATCGACTTGCTCGCGCGTGGCCATGCTCAACAGCACGATCACGGGCGTCGTTCCGACACGTTCGCGCGCGGCGTCGAGTTGCGCGCGGACATCGTTCAGACGATCGCCGTCCATGACGATGCAATCGGGCTTGCGTTCGTCCGGCCATCGATCGGGAAGACGGTCGGCCGCGTGCACTTCGGCATCCTGCGCGAATCCCCGCAGGAGCGCCGCGACGCCCTCGCGAAACAGCCCCACCGGTCCGGTCAACAGTATCTTCATGCGATGCATGCTATACCGACTCGCGCGCTCATGCGCGATGGTCGAACGTTCGTCATGCGAAGCGCGCATGCCGTGCGCAAATTGTAAGAGCGTGCTGCGCTGCCTATACTGCATTCGCCATCGGCACACTGCGAGGCCACGCATATGACAGGCAAAAGCAAGCACGCATGGCGGGCGATTCATGCGCTGCTGGTCGCGCAAGCCTGCATCGCCGATTTCGCCGCCGCGCAGCAGCGCGTGCCCGACAAAAGCCTCGTGTACTGCTCCGAAGCCAGCCCCGCCGGATTCGACGATGCGCAATTCACGTCGTCGATCGAAGCGAGCGCGGCGGGCTATACCGTCTACAACCGGCTCGTGGAGTTCGATCGGGAAAACGGCGATATCGAGCCGGGGCTCGCGCAGTCGTGGGAACGCTCACCGGATGGCCTTCAATACACGTTTTATCTGCGCCACGGCGTCAAGTTTCATACGACTGGCTACTTCACGCCGACGCGCGAATTCAACGCCGACGACGTCGTGTTCACGTTCGAACGCATGCGCGATGCACAGCATCCGTTTCGCCGCGCTTATCCCGTGTCGTTTCCGTATTTCCGCGACCTCGGTCTCGCGACGAACATCGAGCGCATCGACGCGCCCGATCCCTATACGGTGCGCTTCACGCTCGCACGAATCGATGCGCCTTTCCTGCAGAAAATGGCGATGCCCTTCGCGTCGATACTCTCGCGCGAATACGCCGACAAGCTGCTCGCCGCGGGCCGCGCGAGCGACATCAACTGGCATCCGGTCGGCACCGGTCCTTTCGTGTTTATCGACTACGCGAAAGACGCGACGATCCGCTTCGCGGGCAACACGCAATACTGGAAGGCGAACGTCGTCCGGCTGAAATCGCTGACGTTCGCGATCACCACCGATCCGATGGTGCGCCTGCAAAAGCTCAGGCAGGGCGAATGTCAGGTGATGAGCTATCCGCGTCCCGCCGACATCGCGTCGATCAGGAAAGACGCGCGCCTGCAAGACGTGAATCAGCCGGGCTTCAATCTGGGCTATCTCGCCTACAACACGTCCAGAGCGCCGCTCGACGACGTGACCGTGCGCCGCGCGCTCGACATGTCGATCGACAAGCACGCGATACTCGACGCCGTCTATCAAGGCACCGCGCGCGCCGCAACCAATCCGATGCCGCCGATGCAATGGGGCTACGACTTCGGCATTCGCGACGCGCCGTACGATCCGGCACGCGCGAAAGCGTTGCTCGCGCAAGCGGGTCACGCGAACGGACTCAAACTCAGGCTATGGGCGATGCCGGTGCAACGCGCGTACAACCCGAACGCGCGGCTCATGGCGGAGATGATTCAGGCGGACTGGGCGAAGATCGGCGTGCAGGCGGAGATCGTCACGTACGAAATGGGCGAGTACGTACGCCGTGCGCGCGCCGGCGAGCATGACGCGCTACTCATCGGATGGAGCGGCAATTATGGCGATCCGGACGACTGGCTCGGCGTGCTCCTCGGCTGCGACGCCGTGAAGGGCGGCAACTTCGCGAAGTGGTGCTACAAGCCCTACGACGATCTCATCAAGGAAGCGCGGGCCACGCTCGATATCGATGCACGCACCGCGCGCTATCAGCAAGCGCAGAGAATCTTCAAGGAACAGGTTCCGTTCACGCCGATTGCGCACGCGACCGTTTATCAGCCGGTCGCGCGCAATGTGACGGGCTTCAGGATCGATCGATTCGGCATGACGCGTTTCTGGGGCGTCGGCATCGACTGATTTCGTCTGACGAGTTCAGGACGGTGTCAGCTCATCGAGCACCGACGCGAGAATCATCGCGCCCGCATTGCCCGGAACCGGACGCGGATTCGGCGCATAAACACGATCGCCGCGACGAATCTCGACGCCGCTCATCGCGCATACGCCGACGGTGCGCGCGCGCATCGCACGCCACACCTGATCGCCATAACAGCAGCGCGTCGAGTCGCGCCATTCGATCGTCGCCGTCGTGCTCGATGGCCGCTCGATCAGCTTTACCGCGACGCGTTGATCGCCGCCTTGCGCGAAAGGACGCCTCGGCGAAGGCGCTTCGAAGCTCGCGCCATCACTCAACGATGTCAGCAGGAAGATCGTTCGCGCCCACGGATCGAGGGCGAGTGCAGCTTCAGCCATGTTCGGCTCCTTGTCGAAGAAATGCGTGGAATCGGCATCGCCACTCCAAGGTAATGAAACCGAAATCGCGCGCCAACTGCCCGATGGTTGCGCCGGCCTATATCAAGGTTTAATGCGCGCGGCGGCTGCGCCCGCGAAAACTAACACCTTCGTATGAGTGCATCAGACAGACGGCTGGATTCACGGCGCGCACGCCACGCGAACGTTTAATCGATGCATCGAAGGTTGGTGCACGCACGCTCCTTCGTAGGTGTAGTCGAGCCGTTCCGTGCCCGATACAGTGTCGTCAAGGTCGAAACGCGAACGCAGACCAACGGCCTTATCGAGGGAAACCGAAGAACATCAATTATTTCGGATACCCTATCAATCGCATCACTCAATCCACCTTGGAGTCGATCATGAACAAATACCTCGTCAGCCTCTCTCTCGTTGTCGCCACGCTCGCCGCGCCCGCGATCGCATTCGCGCAATCGAACGGCCCCGTTACGCGCGCTCAAGTCCGTGCCGATCTCGTCGCCGTCGAGCAAGCCGGCTATAACCCCGCGATTGCGAGCGATCCGTATTACCCCGCGGACATTCAGGCAGCGGAAGGCAAAATCGCCGCGCAACACACCGACGCATCGCAAGCCTATGGCGGCGTACGGACCGGCACGAGCGCATCGGCAGCGAGCGCGTCGAAGCATGCCGCGATGAACAACGCGTGCGTCGGTCCGGCCGACTTCTGCCAGCCGTTCTTCGGCAGCTGATCCATCGTTCGCACTAGCGGAGTCTTTCATGAAGCGAATTTTGCAAGTCGCGTCGGCACTGGCGTTATCGGCTGGCGTGTTGGCATCGGCGAATGTATCCGCGCAAACGCATGCGCCGATCAAGAACATCGTCCTCGTGCATGGCGCATGGGTCGACGGCTCGGGATGGAAGCCGGTCTACGACATCCTGACGCGCGACGGCTATCACGTCACGATGGTGCAGGAGCCACTCACCTCGCTCGACGCGGACGTCGCCGCGACCAAGCGCGTCCTCGACCTGCAGAACGGTCCGACGATTCTCGTCGGTCATAGTTACGGCGGGTCGGTCATCACGGAAGCGGGCGTGCATCCGAACGTCGCCGGGCTCGTCTATGTCGCGGCGCATGCGCCGAACGTCGGCGAGGACGAAGGCGCGCTCGGCAAGAAGACGCCGAGCTTCCTCGCGAAGCAGACGAACGCCGTCGAAAAGACCGCGGACGGCTACACGTATCTGAATCCCGCCGTCTTCCCGAAAGACTTCGCCGCCGATCTTCCGCTCAGGCAAGCGACGTTCGAATCGCGCTCGCAGATCCTGACTGCGGCGCAAGTCTTCACGACGCCGCTCTCCGCCGCGGCGTGGACGACGAAACCGAGCTGGGGCATCGTGGCGGGCGGCGACAAGATCATCAATCCGGATCTCGAACGCTGGTACTACGAACGCGCGCACAGTCACATCACGGTCATTCCGGGCGCGAGCCATTCCGTGTACGAATCGAAGCCGCAGCAGGTCGCGGCCGTGATCGAAGATGCCGCGAAGCATGCGGTGCAGTAGGTGAAAATCGCGCGGCGTCGTGCAGCACGCATGACGCCGCGCGCATTCGTCTGGGGTTTGCGCTTCTTGCCGTATCCGCCGTCCATGGCTTATATAGTGTGTGGCCGCGCGTGTCGCGCACGAGGCGTCGAATGACCAGACGGAGGAAGCGATGGTTCGGCTCGTGATGATTCTTCTCGGCGTCGACTATCTGCGCACGCGCTGGCGCTCGGTGATGACGCTCGGCCTGCTCAGCATCGCGCTCGGCGGCGTCATCTTCATCGACGCGCTCGACGGTTCCCTGTACTTTCCCATCGTCCCCTTCGTGCTGCTGATGCTGCTCGAAGGCCTCGCCACGCTGGCCGTCGCGTGGACCGGCATGGGCGGCCAGCGCAAGCTGCGCTACGTGAAGGGCGCGACTTTCTGCCTCTCGGCGCTGCTCGTGCTGTTCGGCGGCGAGCACGGCAATTTCGTGCTGTCGCTCATTTTCGGCACGCTTTTTCTCGTCGATGGCGCGCTCCAGATCATTTCCGCGCGCGTGGTCCGCTTTCGCAAATGGCGTATCGCGATGGCGGGCGGCGTGCTCGAGATCGCCATCGCGATCTTCTTCTATCAGCCGTATCCGGATCACTATGCGGGCACGGTCGCGTATTGCGTCGCGTTCGGGCTTTTCTTCGGCGGCTGGAACATGATCCTGCTCGCAGCGCGCGTGCGGCGCATGGCGGCGAATCCCGCCGTCGATGACGGTGCAACCCACTCCGCTCACGACGACGCGAAGCCCGCCGCGCCATCGTTCGCAGGCGCGGTCTGGGACGGCCCGCCCGCGCCCGGCGAAGCCGCGCTGACGGTGCATGTGTGGACGCCCGTCGGCACGGCGAAGTCGCAACCGCGCAGGCAATTGATCATCGATCGCTATATCGCCGCCGTCGACAGGAACGGCACGATCTCGACCGGCCATGCGGCGCTGGAGACGCCCGAGGGCGTGTACATCAGCCTCTATCCGGCGGTCGAAATCGACCGGTCGCCGGACGAATTCTCACGCACGTTGCGCGCGACGCGCGAGAACGACGTGCCCGGCCTCTTTCAGCCGGACTACGAAACGGAATCGAAGGCGTGGTGTCCGTCGACGCAGCAGGTGCGTATCCGCAATTACGATCCGGCGCGGCTCGCGCGCTTCTGGCAGGAGTATCGGCGCGACACGACGTACAACCTCACGTACCGCAACTGTTCGAGTTCCGTGGCGCGGGCGCTGGAAGCGGCGATCGAAGGCGCGTCGGCGCGCGTGTGGGGCAAAGGCGGCGGATGGAAGCCGCTCGTGCGTATCATGACGACGCCCGAGTTGTGGGTCGCCGCGCAAGTTCGCAAACGCGCTGCGACGATGGCCTGGACGCCCGGCCTCACGCTCGACTATGCGCGCGCGCTCAGCATGCTCGCGGACCCGCGTCACTCGGGCTGGGTGAAGATGGCGCGCATCGCGGTCGCGACGATGTATCGCTCGCGGCAGCGCTGGCGCGCCGAAGAGCACGCCGCCGTGCGCGTTCAAGAGCAAGATGCGTCGGCGACGGCGGAGCAGCGTACCGGCTGACGCGCCGTGGCATCACGATTCGACCGGCTTGTCGGCAGTCTTGCGCGAGCGGTTGCCCCGCGATGACGGCTTGCGCGATGGCTTCTCCGCCTTCGCTTCGGCATCGGGCTCGGCGACGGGCGCGGCGCTTTCATGCGGCACGTCGGCGGCGGCGCTTCGTTTCGCCGCGGTCTTGCGCGACCGGCGCGGCGCGGCGGGCTTTTTCGGTGCAGGCTCGGGAGCGGACGCGTGTTCCTGCGACGGCTCGGGCGTTTCGACCTCGACGGGCGCCGGCGCTTCTTCGACGACGAACACAGGTTCGGGCGCCGCCACGCGTGCAGACTTTCTCCCGCCGCGTTTCTCCTTGCGCCGGCCGTTCGCCGCTCCCTCGTGTTCTTTAGCGGGCGCGACCGCTGGCGGTTCGCTCGGTCTCACGTCCATCGGCGCGACCTGAGCCGTGTGAGCAGAACGAAACACGAACGCGCCGGATTTATCGTCGCGGCCGACTTCAAGCAGACCGCGAGATTGCGCTTCGTCGAGCAGATTGCCGAACGCGCGAAAGCCGTATTGCGTCTCGCTGAAACCCGGCTTGCGGCGCTTGATGGCGCTCTTCAGCACCGATGCCCAGATCTTGCCGCTCTCGCCGCGTTCCGATGCGAGCGCCTCGAAGGTCTCGACGGTAATCGCGATCGCGTGCGACTTGCGCGATTCCATCTCCTGCTTCGGTTGCCGCTCTTCGTCGGACGCGCGCTTCGCATCGCGCTGTTCGCGCTTGGCGATGGCGCGTTGCTGCTCGCGCACGAGGTCGTCGTAGAAGATGAACTCGTCGCAGTTCGCGACGAGCAGATCCGACGTCGATTGCTTCACGCCCACGCCGATGACTTTCTTCGCGTTCTCACGCAGTTTCGACACGAGCGGCGAGAAATCCGAATCGCCGCTGATGATGACGAACGTATCGACGTGCGCTTTCGTGTAGCAGAGATCGAGTGCATCGACGACGAGACGGATATCGGCGGAATTCTTGCCGGACTGACGCACGTGCGGAATCTCGATCATCTCGAAGCTGGCCTCGTGCATCGCCGATTTGAAGCCCTTGTAGCGGTCCCAGTCGCAATAAGCCTTTTTGACGACGATGCTTCCCTTCAGCAGCAGGCGTTCGAGCACGGGTCTGATATCGAATTTCTCGTACTTCGCATCGCGAACGCCGAGCGCGACGTTCTCGAAGTCACAGAACAACGCCATGCTGACGCTTTCCTGAGGTCCAGCCATATGGTTCTCCAGCCCGTGCGGCATGTTTGGAATGACCACATGATAGCTTGCCGGCGTTGACTGGAAGGGATACGCGAAAATCAGCGCTTGCCGTAACGGGCCGCAAGCGCGGCGAGATCGCGGCGGACCCAGTCGGCGTCGGCGGCGAATGTGTCATCGGACATGCCGGGCTGGCGGAACAGCGTGAGCGCGATCTCGGCGCCCGCGCCGTTCTGATACACGCGCAACGGAACGTAGACCTCGCCGCCATCCGGCAGACCGACGCGATGATCCATGATTCCGAACGCGTTGTGCTCGGTGAAGCGGATCGTCACTTCGCCTGCCGGACCGCGTGCGCGCCAGTGATCGCCCATGTCTTCGAGCGTCGACTGCGCCAGTCCGGACGCCCACGTCGGGAAGACTTCCGGACGCCAGATCGCGTCGTAAAGCTCGCGCCAGTCGCGATCGACGGTGACGGTGAGGGTCCGCGTATGCATCGTCACGCGGATGTCACGTTTCGATCTTCGACATCACCGCCGTGGCCGGATCGTAGCGATAGCCCTTCTGCGCGAGCTGTTGCGCCATCTTGTCGCCGATCAGCTTCTGCTGCGCCTCGCGGAACACGAGCTCGTGATCGGGCTTCAGGCGCTCCAGTTCGACCGCGAGCCGCCGCATCAGCGCGACCTCGCCGGTGCTGCGGGCATCGATGAAAAGGATCTTCTCGTTCGCCACGTCGAGGCGCTGGCGCAGGTCCTTCGCGTACGTGACCCACTGCTCGGCATTGGCGCGAAGGTCGTCGTAGGCCTTCGAATGCGCCTTCGCCTGCGCCGCCACCTGACGCTGCAGCGATGCCAGCTCGGACTCGTCGCCCTGCTCCTTTTCGACGAGACGCTTCGCGAGATCGGTCGCGTTTCTCTCGGCGGCTTCGGCGCGTTCGCGCAACGCGTTGACATCGTTCGATACGCGCGCGAGTTCCGCGCCCTGCTCGGCCTTTTCTTCCATCAGCGCGCTGACCTGCTTGCGGGCTTCGTCCAGCTCGGCGCCGATGCGCTCGGCATGTTCCCGCTGCGCCGAAACTTCCGCGCCGCGCGCAGCCGCGCTTTCGCGCTCCGCTGCCAGTGCGCTGCGCGCGTCGTTCAGTTCCGCTTCCAGCGCGGCGATGCGCGCGAGGTTTTCGCTCGCCTGCGCTTCGGCGGCCTGCGCACGCGTATGCGCCGCGTTGAGGTCCTGCAACAGGCGCTCGGCTTCCGCCGATTTTTCCTGCGATACGAGGCCAAGCGCTTCATGCTGCTGACGCGCCTGATCGCGCTCCTCGGCGATGCGCGCGAGTTCTTCATCCTTGGCCGCAAGCGACGCGCTCAACTGCTCGTGCTGCTGACGCGCCTGATCGCGCTCTTCCGCGATACGCGCGAGTTCTTCATCCTTGCCTGCGAGCGACGCGCTCAACTGCTCGTGCTGCTGCCGCGCCTGATCGCGCTCTTCCGCGATACGCGCGAGTTCTTCATCCTTGCTCGCAAGCGACGCGCGCAATTGCTCGTGCTGCTGCCGTGCCTGATTGCGCTCGTCAACGATGCGCGCAAGCTCCTCGTCCTTGCCCGCAAGCGACGCATGCAGATTCGCCTGCTGCTCGCGTGCCTGATCGCGCTCTTGCGCGATGCGTGCGATGTCCTCGTCCTTGGCCGCCAGCGCCGCGTTCAGCGCTTCTTTCGCCCGCCGCTCTTCTTCGAGCGATGCGTTCACGGTTTCCAATTGGGCCCGCTCCGCCGACGCGCGCTGCGCCGCTTCCTCGATGCGCGTCTCTGCGGTCTGCGCGCGCATCGTGGCTGCATCGGCCTCTTCGCGCAGTCGCACGACCGATTCCTCGGACGCCCGCAATGCGCTCAGCATTTCCATCATTTGCTGGCGGTTCTTCGCGGCCTCGTCGCCGGTCTTCTGGAATTCGGCGAGCGCCTCGTCGCGCTCCGCAAGCGCGGTCGTGAGCCGCTGGCTCACGGCGGACAGCCGCTGTCCGGACATCCGCTCGGTTTCGTCGCGCGAGACGGTCCAAAGCCGCCGCGCGACATTCACGAGCGTCTCGGCAAGGTCGTCGGGCAGTCCGGTCGGCGCCTGCTGCTGCGGCATGTCCGGGGACCGCGCCTCGCGCCAGCGCTGCAGGCCGGCCGCGATGGCGACGACGGAGCCGTTTCCGGCCTCCGCCCAAACCGTCAAGGGAGAAACCTTGCGACCTTCTTCGGTCAGTCGATCGGCGATCGACGCGATTTGCTCGTCGGTGATGTTGTCTACGTCTGTGGGCATAAGCGCCTCGAAAATCAGTGGCGTCGCACTCAAAACACTGCGATACATTGTTACGTTCGGCTAAATCCGCGCGGGGCGGAGATGGATGATACCCATTTTCCGCGCTCGACCGATCGAAGCACGTCGCATGCCGTCGAAAATAGGATTTTGTAGCGAGAGTGTATCGCCTGCGGGACCTTGAAACCGTGGCGTAATACGTTATTGACAGAAACGCGTCGAGCCCGGACGAGCAATTTCGTCCGGGCTTTCTAATTCGTTAAATCGGTGCGATTACGGCTTCGCGAAAACCGGGCCGAGTCCGATGACATCCGTATCCGCCGAACGCGTGCCCGACGCGACGTTGCCGTTCGCCGGCGCGCCGTATGCCGTCAGGCCCTTCGCGGCGTCCACGCGCGCTTGCGCGGCCTGGATGTTTTGCGGATATTGCGTCTGATCGCTTGCCGGGTCGTAGCCCGCCTTTTCCAGCTCGACGAGTTGCGCACGCACTTCGGCGCGGGTGATCGGCTGATTCGACTGAGCGAACGAAAGAACCGGAAGCGCGACGGCAGCGGCGACGATCAGCGATTGGATGACTTTCATGATTTACCTCCAGTGAATTTTGATGGAAGGCCGTCTTGGCGATTCGCCGTGTGTTGCGAATCGTTCGGCTTGGAGGTATTTGAACTCGCGGACGTATCTGGCTTGTTTCGCGAAAAGCGGATTATGAAACGCCGTGTGTCGGGATTCGGTGCGGATACAGTGCGATACAAAGCGAAACGCCGATTGTCGATGTCATCGGCAATCGGCGCGCTCGTATCAAAAAGAGAAGCGGACTCAGGCGGCCGCGCTCGCCGCTCGCATCTGCACCTTGCCGCGGCTCACCGCCGCGAGCGCCGCGAGACTGATCACCGCCGTGAACATCATGTAGAAGCTCGGCGCGGCCTTACTGCCCGTCGCGCTCAGGAGCCAGATGATGATCGCGGGCGTGAAGCCGCCGAACACCGTCACGCCGATGTTGTAGCCGATCGACATGCCCGTCGCGCGCGTCGACACGGGAAAGATCTCCGACATCAACGCCGGCAGCGCGCCGAAATAGATCGCCTTGAGCAGCGCGAGCCACGCGACGAGCGCGAACAGCGACGCCACCGACACATGCGAAACGACATACGCGAACGCCGGATAGCCCGTCACGAAGAGCAGGAGCGCCGCCGTCGACATCTGCTTCACGCGGCCGATCCTGTCCGAGAGATGCCCCGCGAAAGGCGTCACCAGCGTCAGCATCAGGCCCGCGACGGTGCTCGCGGCGAAACCCGTCGATGCATCGAGATGCAGTTCGCGGATCGCGAACGTCGGCACGTATTGCAGCAGATAGTTCACCGCCGTCGATACCGTCAGCGCGCCGATCGAGATGAGCAGGAGCGCCTTTTGCTGCGTGCATACATCGCGCACGGGCGTCGACGTGTGCTCGGCTTCGGTGTAATCGGCCGCGTCTTCGAGATAGCGGCGCAGGAAAAGACCCGCCGGTCCGATCAGCAAGCCGAAGAAGAACGGAATGCGCCAGCCCCATGCGGCAAGCTCGGCGGCGGGCATCAGCTTGGCGAGCGCGAAGCCGAAAATCGACGCGAGCAAGGTCGCGAGCCCCTGCGTCGCGAATTGCCAGCTCGCGAGCAGGCCACGGCGATCCGGCGCGTGCTCGATCAGCATGGCCGTCGACGGCCCGAACTCGCCGCCCGCCGAAAAGCCCTGGATCAGGCGCGCGATGAACACGCCCGCGGGCGCGATCAATCCGATCGACGCATACGGCGGAATCACCGCGATGATCGCCGTGCCGATCATCATCAGCCCCACCGACATCATCAACGCAGCCTTGCGCCCGCGCTTGTCGGCGTATGCGCCGAGCACCATGCCGCCTATCGGCCGCACCAGATACGACGCGCCGAACGAGCCGAACGTGAGCAGCATCGACGCCGTCTCGTTCGCGGCCGGGAAGAAGTTCTTCGCGATATACACCGCGAAAAACGCATAGATCGCGATATCGAACCATTCGAGCGCGTTGCCGACCGAAGTCGCGAGCACGATTTGCGTCAGGCTCAGGGGCTTTTTGTTCATGATGTCAGCGTGTCATGAGTGGCGTTCGATCAATGCGCGTCGCGCGTGGCGACGATCGCCGCGCCCATCTCGCCGAGGTCCCACCAGAGGCCCGCCATCACGCCGAGCGATTCGCGCATGACGGAGCCGAGCACGTGTTCGTTCGGCGCGTGCTGGTTGCACGCGGGATACGAATGCGGCACCCAGAGCGTCGGCAGGCCGAGTGTCTTCGCGAAGACATCGTTGGGCACCGTGCCGCCCAGGTTCGGCAACAGCGCGGGCTTCTTGCCGGTCGTCGCGCGCATCGAATCGAGTGCCCAGTGAACCCACGGATCGTCGAGATCGAGGCGCGTCGCGGGCGTGCCGCGCGTCGCCTTGACGGTCACTTCGGTGAAGCCGTGCTGCGCGAAGTGACGTTCGAGATGCGTCTGCAGGTTCTCCCAATCCGTTCCGACGACGAAGCGCAACTGGCACACCGCTTTCGCGAACGGCGGAATCGCGTTGACGGGTGCATCGGCGTTGCCGGATTTCATCGCGAGCACTTCGAGCGCGTTCCAGCCGATCACGCGTTCGGTCGGCGTCAGGCCCGGCTCGCCCCACGTCGGATCGATCTCGGGTGAGCTTTCGTCGCGGCCCAGTTCGATATCGGCGAGGGCTTCGCGCACCGCATCGGAAATCGGCGGCGGCCGCAATCCTTCGACGACGATGCTGCCGTTGCGGTCGACGAGACTCGCGATCGCATGCGACAGCACGACGGCCGGATTGCGCAGCACGCCGCCCCAGTTGCCGGAGTGATGTCCGCCTTCGCGGAGGTTCACCGTCAGTTCAAACGGCACGCCGCCGCGCGAGCCGAGAAAGAGCGTCGGACGTTCGGCGGATACGCGCGGCCCGTCCGACGCGATGAATACATCCGCCGCGAGCGCATTCTTGTGCGCGGCGCAGACTTCATCGAGACCCGGCGAGCCGACCTCCTCGCCCGTTTCGAAGATCACCTTGACGTTGTAGCCGAGCCTGCCTGCGCGCGCCTGCAACACCGCGGCGAGCGCCGCGAAATTGACCGAATGCTGGCCTTTGTTGTCGGCGGTGCCGCGGCCGTACCAGCGGTCTTCGTCGACGACGATCTCCCACGGCTTCAGGCCCGCGCGCCATTGCTCGTCGTAGCCGCGCACGACGTCGCCATGACCGTAGGTCAGCACCGTCGGCAAGTCGTCGGATTCGTGGCGTTCGGCGATCAAAAACGGCGGGCCGCCCGCGACCGGATTGTCGACGACGCGCGCCGTAAAACCGACGCGCGCGAGCGTGTCGCTGATCTCATCGGTGAGATAGGCGTTCAGCGCGGGATTCCGCCCGTTCTGGCTCTCGGTGCGAAACGCGACGCGGCGCTGCAGATCCGCGAAGAACGCGCCCGAATCGAACATCTTGCAAGCGATGGCGATGGCGGCTTCACGACTTTCTTGATGTTCTTTCACGACGTCTCCGGGCAATTGTGGCTACTCATTCCGGCCAGTCTAGAAACGCCAAAAATTCGCGACAATTTCAAATTTTGCGACTAGCATTGCCAAAAAGGCAACGCTCGGGGAAGGCATCGTGCTGCATGGCATCGCTCTCAAATACTTCGTAGAAGTCGCGCGCTCGGGTTCGCTGGCGGCGGCATCGGAACAGCTTCACGTCGCGGTGTCGGCGATCAGCCGGCAGATCGCGAAGCTGGAGGAACAGGCGGGCACGCCGCTATTCGAGCGCATGCCGCGCGGCATGATCCTGACGGAAGCGGGCGAATTGCTCGTGCAGCACGCGCGCCGCGCGCTCATGGACGGCGACGCGGTGCTCGCGGAGATATCGGAGATGCATGCGCTCGGGCTCGGGATCGTGCGTATCGGCTGCACGGAGGGTTTCACGCGCTGCTTTTTGCCGAGCGTGATGGCGTCGCACTATCGCGCGCATCCGGGCACGCGTTTCGTGATGCGTTCGGGTACGCCGGGACAGGTCGAGCATTGGGTGGCGAGCGGCGAAGTCGATGTAGGCCTTGCGTTCTCGACATCGACATCTACCGCGCTGAGCGTCGAATACAGCGTGAAGGCGCCGGTCTGCGCGCTGCTGCCACCGACGCATCCGCTGGCGGGCAAGGCGAGCATCACGCTCGATGACGTGCTTCAGTACCCGACCGCCGTGCTCGATCGCGGCACGACGGTGCGCCAGCTGATCGACTGGTGCTGCTCGGCGCGCGGCGTGCATCTCGAGCCGGTTCTGACGAGCAACAACTCGAGCGCGATGCATCATTTCGCCGCGCTCACCGGCGCGATCACGCTCGGCAGCGCGGTCGCGCTCGAAGGCGATCCGGGCCCGCCGACGCTCGTCGCGACGCCCATCGACGAGCCTTTGCTCAACGAGCGCCTGCTGCAGGTCACGGTGATGCGCGAGCGGCGTCTGCCGCCTGCCGTCGATCAGTTTCTCAAGACGCTGACCGATGCGTTGCGCGAAAGTCTCGGTGCGCCGGCCGCGCGCGCGAAGCGAAAAAAGCGCTGACCCGTCATTGCGTCGCGACCCACCACGTCGTTCCGGCGGCATCGCGAAAGCCGCCGCGAAAGTCGTCGTCGTCGCGTTTGCGCGCGGGCGCCTGCACGCTTTGCGCGCCGTGCCGGAGCGCGCGATCGTAGACGGCTTGCGCATCGCGCACGTAGACGTGGATGTGCGGACCCTGCGATTGCTGATCGGTCGCGCCGCCGCCGATCATCACGACGCTATCGTCGATACGCAATTCGGCGTGCATCAGCGAGCCATCGGGACGATCGAAGCGGCGCAGCAGTTGTGCATCGAAGACACGTTCGAGGAATGCGATGATCGCCGGCGCGTTTGCGCAGACGAGATAGGGACTGACGGACGCGTAAGTCGCGGGTTTCCAGTCGGGCATGGCTTGCCTCGCAGGCGTTGTGACGAGGCTAACCAGAGTAATTCAAACGCCGCAACGCTTCAAACGCCTTCGACCACGTCATCCAGTTTGTTCGCCGCCGCCTTCGGCATGTCAGCGGTCGCCTGCGGCGCGGGTTCGTAACGATGCACGTCATGCGTCACGAAGCCGAGATCGTGACTCGGCACCTCGAACCACTCCGGATGTCCGAACGAACGGCGAATGTCTTCCAGACCGCTCGCCCAGTGCTCGTCCATCGTATCGTTGCTGAACTCGTAATCCTTGTAGTGCCCTTCGAAAAACTTGTTCTTGTAGATGAGATGCACGACGTTCACCGCGCCGCCATCCGCGACCTTCTGCGCCTCGCGCAGCAGCGGATGCGAGCGGCGCGTCTTTTCCGGAACATGCTCCAGCAGCTCCTTGATGAGCCGCGCATGCTTCTGGTTATGCGAAACGAAATCGGTGATGGCGCGCGTTCTGCTCGAATACTGAATGTCTTTCGTGCGCTCGCTGACATCGAGAAAATCGCCGGGCAACGTGCCGCGCGCGCTCCACAGGTCCACCTGAAACACGAGCGTGTCCTTGTGCTGACTTTCGCGGATGATCTCCGTCAACGGCGTATTCGATACGAGCCCGCCGTCCCAGTAGAACTCGCCGTCGATCTCCACAGCCGGAAAGCCCGGCGGCAACGCACCCGATGCCATGAAGTGCTCGGGCTCGAGCCGCATCTTCGTGTTGTCGAAGTAGACGAGATTGCCCGTGCGTACGTTCACCGCGCCCACCGATACACGCATCGCGCCATCGTTGATGCGGTCGAAATCGGCGAACTGCAGCAGCGTCGCGCGCAACGCGGACGTATCGTAAAAGCTCACGTCGCTTGGGCGCCTGCTCTTCGCATGCGTCAAAGGCAAATGCACGCGCGGCGAGAAGAAGCCCTTCTGCCCTTCGGTGAGCGCGCGCGCCGCGGCCCACATGCTCGAAAACTTGCGGCCGATATTCGCGAAGCCGAACGCAGCGGGCATGAACGCGCCCACATGCCCGACGAGATCCGCGGGCTGGCAGATCGTGTTCCAGAACCCACGCAGCGCGGCCACGCGATTCTCGGGCGCGTTGCCCGCGATGATCGCGGTATTCAACGCGCCGATCGAAATGCCCGAAGTCCATGTCGGATCCACGCCCACTTCGGCGAGCCCTTCGAACACGCCGGCCTGATACGAACCCAGCGCGCCGCCGCCTTGCAGCACGAGGCAAACGTCATCGTAGTCGGGCAGCGCGACGTGATTCGCCTGCGTGAGTGTGTTGCGTTGACTGCGGCGCATGGATTCTCCTTGTCGTTATTGCATGAACCAGCCGTGACTCACGACGACCGATTGCCCGGTCAGCGCATTCGATTCGAAGCCCGCGAGGAACGCGACGGTGTTCGCGACATCGGCGACCGTGGTGAATTCGCCATCGACCGTTTCCTTCAGCATCACGTTCTTCACGACTTCTTCTTCCGAAATGCCGAGCGCCTTCGCCTGCTCGGGAATCTGCTTTTCGACGAGCGGCGTGCGCACGAAACCGGGACACACGACATTCGCGCGCACGCCGCGCGGACCGCCTTCCTTCGCGACGACGCGCGCGAGCCCGAGCAAACCATGCTTGGCCGTCACATAGGCCGACTTCAGCTTGGACGCTTCATGCGAATGCACCGATCCCATGTAGATGATCGAGCCGCCCTTGCCCGACGCGTACATATGTTTGATCGCGGCCTTCGTCGTGAGAAACGCGCCGTCGAGATGGATCGCGAGCATCTTCTTCCAGTCGGCGTATGCATACTCTTCGATCGGCGCGACGATCTGAATGCCCGCGTTCGATACCAGCACGTCGATACCGCCGAGCTTCGCCACCGTTTCTTCGATGCCCGCGTTCACGGCATCTTCGCTCGTCACGTCCATCGACACGGCGATCGCCTTGCCGCCCGCTTCGACGATGCTGTCCGCAACCTTCTGCGCATTCGCGAGATTCAGATCGGCGATGACGACCGCCGCGCCATCGGTCGCGAGCTTGCGCGCCGTCTGTTCGCCGATGCCGCTCGCAGCGCCCGTCACGAGCGCGACTTTTCCTTGCAGTGCCATGTGAATACTCCTTTGCCGTTGTTATTGGTTGACCGCGAGCTTGAGTTCATCGGGCGGCGCGAGATAGTCGTATGCGACTTCGCCGATATCGAGCGTGAGATTCGCGATGACATGCCGCGCGCCGACGACCTTGCGCACCGGCAAATCAGCGACCGGCGCGAGCGCATGAGCGTGCAGTTCGAGCGCGGCCGGACCTTCCCATGCACCGATCACGCTCACGTCGCGCAGAAAGAAGCGCACGAGTTCGCACACGCGCGCAGTGCCGTCGACATGCGGCAGCACTTTCAGCAGATAGTTCGGCGTATCCGCGAGCTTCCTGCGTTCGGCTTCGAGATCGAGCGGACGATACTTGTAGCCCATCGTGCCCGTCGCGATGCGTTGCGTGCCGTAGTCGAGCGTGCCGAGCAGCGTGTCCTTGCCATCGACGCCAAGACGCGGCGACGCGAGCTTCTTCGGAAAGCCCCAGATTTCGCGGCCGCCCGCGATCGGACCTTCGTCGTCGAGATACATCGCATGCGTATAGCTGCCCTTCTTGCCATCCGGATCGATGACGGAAATCACCTGGCCGCTTTCGGTGTAATCGCCGAAACCGGATGAATCCGGCATGCGAATGAATTCGTAATGTACGAGACCGTTATCCACTTCGAGCGGCTCCGGAACCACGGCGCGCAGCGCGTCGGGATCGGTCTCGTAGGAAATGATGAAGTACTCGCGATTGAGAAAGCGGAACGGCGGACGCGGATAAGCGGGATTGAGCACAGGCATGGCGAACGCATTCCTGCGGATGTCGTCTTCTTTCACTGGATCGTCCCTGAGTTGAGAACAGGCACGATAGTAGATGCAGTTGATGACATTTGTCGCGGACGGCAGGCAGCGGATCGGCGTTTATGAAAGCAGTGCGAATCGACAAAAATCCCGCTGCTTCAACGCCTTATGCCCGCCCACTGATGAATTGCCTTTTTTTGTGCAATATACTGTTGCCTCAGCGGCGTCGACACGACGAGGAACCGGGCGATGCCGCGCGTCTCTCAAGCGCATGTCGATTCATCTTTCTAAGGCCATCTCCTCCAAGCGAGTCCCCGATGAAAACGTCCTTGAAGAAATCTCTCGTGCTTCTGGTGCTGGCGGCGTTTGCCGCGCCGACGCTGTCGTTCGCGGCCGCGGAGTATCCCGACAACAAGCCGCGGCCCGCCTATAAAAAGAAAGGCCAGAAGCATCATCACAAGAAGTCGGCGACACCGCCCGCTTCGCAGACGCAATAAGACGGCACGGCTCATAAAGGCACGGGCGTCCGTTAAGGACGCCCGTGCCTTTTCATTGGATGACGCGTCTTGTCAGGCCGCTTCGATTCGTTGCGCCACGAGATTCAGCACGCGTTCCAGCACATCGCCATCGACCGGCTTCACGAGATGATCCCGGACCTTCGCTTTCGACGGAAATCGCGCCGCCATGCAATTCGACGAGATGCTTCGCGAGCGCCAGCCCGACGCTAGCCATCGAGGCATTACGCGCGGCAACTATTGCGACGTCGATACGAGGCGCGCACGCATCGCATCGAGGCGCGCTGCATCGACATGTCCGCGCGCCGCCATTGCTTCGAGCGCAGCCAGGGCCGATTCAGGGCCGCAAAGCGCGGCGGCTTTCGCATCCGCATCGAGTTCGAAGGCGGCGGCGCGTTTTGCGGCACGCACGCTCCAAATCTTCAGACAGACGAACAAAGTGAACGCGAAGCCGATACCGGGAAAGGTGATGCGCCAGAGATCATCTTCCGATGAAATCGCGAAGACGATGCACGGTACCGATAACAGCATCATCACTGAAAGCACGGTCCATGCGAAATCGAGCAGCATCGTCTTGCGTTGCGTCGCGTGCCCGACTTCGTGCGCCACGACGATACGAAGCAACGGCTCCGGCAACGCGAGCGTGGCG
Source organism: Caballeronia sp. AZ1_KS37 (assembly GCF_023631165.1). Classification (NCBI taxonomy): domain Bacteria; kingdom Pseudomonadati; phylum Pseudomonadota; class Betaproteobacteria; order Burkholderiales; family Burkholderiaceae; genus Caballeronia; species Caballeronia sp. AZ1_KS37. The sequence continues at coordinate 498,337 of NZ_JALQDP010000034.1, forward strand.
CGATCAAGTTCGATGCGATTGAACAAGGCTTCGTAGCACGGTCCGTTCGACGTATTCACGAAGCGCACGCGCGGCGTTGCAACGTGCAGAAGAGCGGCATCGTCGGCGACGAGCGAGAGGATGCGCTGTTCCTGCGCGGCGAGCCGCTTCATGATCACTGCACCGGGTTATCGGCCCACTGGCTGCGCGCCTGCCATGCGTCGATATCGGCGTTGAGCTTCGCGAGCTTGTTGCGCACGAGTTCGAGTCCGGGCCGCCGAGCACGAGATGTCCCGGCGGCTCCGGCGACGTGACCGCTTCGATGATGACCTGCGCCGCGCGCGCCGGATCGCCCGGCTGCTTGCCGCTTCGCTCCGCGATCGCCGCGCGCCGCGTGCCCGAAGTCTGCGCGTAATCGTCGATCGGATTGCGCGTCTGCTTCAGCGAGCGGCCCGCCCAGTCCGTGCGAAACGGGCCGGGCTCGACCGCCGTCACCTTGATGCCGAGCCCTTCCGTTTCGCGTGCGAGCGCTTCGCCGAGACCTTCGAGCGCGAACTTCGTCGCGGCGTAATACCCGCTGCCCGGATTGCCGACCAGCCCGCCCACGGATGTGATATTGACGACATGTCCCGAGCGGCGCTCGCGCATACGCGGCAATACGGCTCGGATCATCGCGGCCGCGCCGAAGAAGTTCGCTTCGAACATCGCGCGCACTTCGTCTTCCTCGCCCTCTTCGACAGCCGAGAGATAGCCGAAGCCCGCGTTGTTCACGAGCACGTCGATATGATCGAAGGCGGCGTAGGCATCGGCGATTGCGGACTTGATTTCATCGGCACGCGTGACGTCGAGACGCACGGCGATCGCTCGTCCTTCGCCACGCTCGACGAGATCGCCGACGCTATCCGGATTACGCGCGGCCACGACAGCGCGCCAGCCCTTGTCGATCACGGCGGAAGCGAGTTCGCGGCCGAAGCCGGTCGAACATCCGGTGATGAACCAGACGGGCGTATCGTGGCTGCCTTTCGAAGCTGTCATTGCGGTTCTCCATGTAAGCGGATCTCGCTACATGTTGAAGCAATTTCAACGCGCGTGCTTGCGGGCTCCTCGTCGAACGGCAGTGACTTATCGCATTGCCGGCATGCGAATGGCGCGATGATTCCGCGGCTCGAACAGAACCGCCTGCTCGACACGCGCCGCGATCTTTTTCCATCCGGCGAGCTCTTCGTCGAGCACGGCAAGCGTCAGAAGAATGCGTTCACGATCGTGATTCGTGCGCGCGAGCGTCGCGCTTTCACGCATCGAGACGAGCGTGGCCTCGCGCTCGGCGATCTGCTTCGCGATTCTTTCCCGCAGGCGTTTCAGCGATTCGTCCATGTTCGTATGACCGGTTGATGTCGCCGTCATACGCGCAAACTTCGCGCCCGATCATGTTCGTGGATGCTTCATCCCGCATCGCCCGCGCTGATCGCGGTTTGCATGCTCCTCAACAGCTTCGTCAGATAGCGCAATAGGCCGACCGTATCGCCGAATTCGATGAAACCCGGCTTCACACCATCGCTGAAGAGCAACGTTCCGTCGAGCGAGTGATCGACGATCAAGCCGGCGTAAGCAGCGTGCGGCATGTAGTCGTCGCCGGCGAGGCTGAACGTATTGCCGTTCACGGCCGCATCGCGCAGACGCATCAGGAACTGCACTTCGGGCGCGCGCGACGCCGATAAGCGATGGATATCGAAGTATTCGGCGACCGCGAGGATCGCATTCGAGCAAGGCACGGTCAGCGCGAACGCGATGCGCGCATCGGCCGTATCGAACGATGGCCACGACCGCGCGTCTTCCGGCGGCGGGCTTTTGGTGGGCGTGCCGTCCTCGCTGTGCGCGTGCGCTTCCGGATGCGAGCGCTTGCGCGCAAGTAGGGGCTGCGCCTTCGCGAAGTCCGGCGGCGGCGCGCCGCGCTCGATCCAGTCGGCCAGCAGGCTTGCGTAGGCATGGAGCGCGGTCAATTGCGCGTCGATGAACGCGACGCCCGCTCGGCAGGCGTCATGGTGTTTTTGCTCGGTCATACCGTCTCCCTTGTTTTTTGAGTTCGATCTAAAGACACACCCGCGTTGCTTGCATGATCGCCTGCCCTGCGTTGCAATGCGCGCGCCTGTTCGCAGGCCGTGGTGCGGCGGGATGGACCGTTAGTTGCAGACGGTGCATGGAGAATCGGGTGCCGCTCGTGACGCTGCTGTGGAAGAAACGCTACAAGGCGCTTCGCGGAATTTACCGATACCTGACGACGCGTTATATTCCATCGGCTATAGCGTAAGTCGCCGGCCGAAGGTGCCGAGGCAACGCGACTTGCCTGCGTTCTTGCAACGGGACATCGCTCGTTTCGTCTGACGAAGTGCCCTACCCATCACGAAGCACTCGACCTTTGCGAAATTCCTTCGCGAAGCCGGGATGGCCGCGCTCGCGCTCAACGAATGCGTGGCGGCGATTCCTGAACCGGGCCGCGTCGAGCGGCATCCGCTTCACGCGGACAACACCAAGGAAGAAAGAAGAATGAAGAAGCACATCGTAGCGGCGGCCGTTCTCGGCATGTTCGGCATCGCGGCACACGCGCAAAGCAGCGTCACGCTATACGGGATCATCGATGCGGGCATCACCTATGCGAATAAGGTCGCGACCGCGAGCGGCCACGACAGCCTCGTGAAGTACGGCGACGGCGTCGCGTCGGGTAGCCGCTGGGGCCTGCGCGGCACGGAAGATCTGGGCGGCGGCCTCAAGGCGATCTTCGTGCTCGAAAGCGGCTTCAACAGCGGCGACGGCACACTCGGCCAGGGCGGCGCGTTGTTCGGCCGTCAGGCGTATGTCGGTCTGGCGAAGACCGATTTCGGCTCGCTGACCTTCGGCCGTCAATACTCGTTCTCGACCGACTATCTCGGCAGCAACTACACGATGGGCAGCCAGACGGCCGCCGGAAATTACGCGTATCACATCAACGATCTGGATCAGCTGACGTCGAGCCGCATCAACAACGCGGTCAAGTTCAGCAGCGCCAGTTTCCACGGCGTGACGTTCGGCGCGATGTATGGCTTCTCGAACTCGACGAACTTCGCGGGTTCGCCCACGACGGGAACGGGCACGTCTGCCGTGCAAGGCGCCTCCAGCGCGTACAGCTTCGGTTTGAACTATGCGCAAGGCCCGTTCGGCATCGGCGCGGCGTACACGAACATCCGCTATCCGAATGGGGCGACGCCGGCGTTCAGCGTGAGCATCGCGAACGTGAACACGCAAGGGCTGCGCGATCTGGAAACGTACGGTATCGGCGCGCGTTACACGATCGCCGCCGCGACGATCTGGGCGAATTGGACGCATACGCGCTTCGAGCCGATCACGGCTGCATCGTCGAACCTGAACAACTATGAAATCGGCGGCAAGTACGCGTTCACGCCGGCGCTGAACGCGGGCCTCGGCTACACGTTCTCCGATCTCGGCGGCAACCTCGAAGGCAAGTGGCATCAGATCAACGCCGTGGTCGACTACGCGCTGTCGAAGCGCACCGATGTTTATGCGAGCGGCGCGTATCAGAAGGCGTCGGGCAGCAACAACGGCACGCCGGTGCAAGCGGAGATCGGCTCGTCGGCGTCGTTCATCGGCAGTGCGGGCGCGAACACGCAGTTCGTGACGCGCGTCGGTCTGCGTCACCGGTTCTGATCGAAGGTTGATTCGAAGAAACGCGACGCTGAAAGGCGTCGCGTTTTTTGCGCCCTTTAAGATTCGGATAGCGAAGCATTCGGGCCACGCTATAACGAACTTTTGGACTAGCGCGAAAGGAAAAGGGAAACCCGCGCGCGATGCGAACTGCGCGCGGTGTCGCGTCTCGCGTTACTTGGCGGATTCCGCGGACTCTGCGGCTTTCGGAGCGGAAGCGGTGGCCGAAGCCGACGCCGAGCGCGCCAGTCGATTCGTTTCCAGATAAACGGCGCGTTCCGCATCCGCCGACGATACTTCGCCCGCTTGCGCGCCAGTCAGATCGACTCGCGGCGCACCTTGCACGAGCGCGGTCCAGTAACGGTTGCCGCGGCACCAGACCTTGATCGCCGCACGCAGTTCTTTCTCGTTGAGTCCGAGTTCTTCCGCGTGTTTCGTCAGATCTTCGAAAATGCCGACCTTCAGCGGAACCTTAGGCGCGGGATTCTTCGGAAATGCGAGCGGAAAACGCTTCTGCAGCTTACCGATGGTATGCACGACAGGATCAACCGGCTTCGATGGCGCCGCGGCAGGCCTGGACGCGGCCGCCGCGGGTTTGGACGGAGCCGCCGCCTTCGCGCCCGCCGGCGCGGGACGCCGCACGCGCGGCGCCTTCTTCTTCGCTGCGTTGCTGGCAGCAGCCTGTTTTGCGAGTTGCTCTTTCAGTCCGGCGAGTTGTTCGAAGCCCATCACATCGTGCCCGTAGAAAACGTATCGCGATTTTAACAGCCTCCGGTGACGGCCTCGTTGCGGGCGGCTTTTTCGGGCGAGCATCGGTCCGAAAAAACCGCCATCTCAGCGTCGCGCTTACTGTCCGCCCGAATAGACGTTGCAGAACGGTCGCGGACTGCAATTGCTCTGCGTGCCGCCGGTCCAGTTCGCTGTTCTCCCGCTCCTGCTCTGCCCCGGTGCCACGCCGCCATAGGCCGTGTCGCCGGACGACGCGGCGCCCTGCGCGTTCTGCTGAACGGGTGCGGGGATGGACTGCAGGGTATCGCTCGGCTCTTGCGCCTGAGTGAGGGTGACGAGGGAAAACGCGGCCACGAGCGTGGTCGTAACGAGGACGGTCTTCATGACTTTCTCCTTCGACGAAGGCTTACCGCTGCCCGACGATAAAAACCGCCAGGTGAACGCCGTGCGCAAGAATCCGCGCAGTCTTAGACCCTATACCTTAATCGCGGCGAAATCTGCTTATTCGGGTTCGCGCATGAACGTTCGGCTTCTTCGCGGATGCTGCGTCACCCGTGTTTGGGCGCAGCGCGTTCGTAGCGTGCGAGAAACATGTCGGCGGCGGCTTCGGCCACTTTCTTTTGCTCGCTCTTCGATAACGGCGGCTGGCCCATCGTCACTTGCGGCCAGAACGCGAAACCCTTGACGATGCCATGCAGTTGCTGCCCTGCGAAAACAGGGTCGGTGACTGCGAGCCGGCCATCGGCGGCGGCTTTGCGAATCCAGGCCGTCACGTCTTCCTCGCGTTCGCCGATGCGCGCCACCATATCCCGCGCGCGCTCGGGCGAGTGAATGCCCGCCGCGATCGCCACGCGTGCGAGCGACAGAAACGCCTCATCGTTCATGAGGCGCAGCTTGCGCGTGAGCATCGCGAGCAATTGCGCGCGCAACGGTTCGCTCGCGCTATAAGCCACCGCATCGCCGGTCTCGCTCGTATCCCATAGCCGATGCAGGATCGCGGCGAACAGCGCCTCCTTGCTCTCGAAGTGGTTATAGACCGTGCGTTTGGAAACGCCCGCGCGCGCGGCGATGCGGTCCATGCTGGTGGCGTCGTAGCCCGCGGCGATGAACTCCGCAACGGCCGCGTTCACGATCGCGGCGCGCTTCCGGTCAGTCAGACGCTGGGGAATGTCGTTGATGTCGCTTGAATCCATCCCCACATTTTACACCGATCGGTTTACTTTTCTCTCAAAATTAAACTACACTGTGCAGTCTACTTTCCGCTTCGGGCTCACGTCCCTTCACGTTCATGACTTCGTTCGCCGATCGCATCAGCCGTGCCCTGGGTTTCGCCGCAGCAAAGCGCGGACGCGCGTTGTCGAGCGCATCGCCGCAACATGACGGCGAGCGCTTTCGCAATGTGAAGCCGCGTCCTGTCGAAGGCTTCGGCAAGACGCTGCGCATCATGTGGAACATGCTTCTTCACAAACCGCGCAACACGGTGCCGACGCAAGCGCCGACCGTCGATACCCTCACCCGCGCCGATCTGGATGCCGCGCCCGACCGCAGCCTTTTCCGCCTCGGCCATTCGACGATGCTCTTCAAGCTGCGCGGCGAATATTGGCTGACGGACCCGGTGTTCGGCGAGCGCGCGTCGCCGTTCAAGAACGTCGGGCCGAAGCGCTTTCACGCGCCGCCCATCGCGCTTGGCGATCTGCCGCCGTTGCGCGGCGTGGTCCTGTCGCACGATCACTACGATCATCTCGATCGCGAAACTGTGCTTGCGCTTGCCTCGACGACAGCGATCTTTCTCACGCCGCTGGGCGTCGGCGATCGTTTGATCGAATGGGGCATCGATGCCGCAAAAGTGCGTCAGATCGACTGGTGGCAAAGCGCGCAGATCGACGGCCTGACGTTCACCGCCACGCCCGCGCAGCACTTCTCCGGCCGCAGTCTCTTCGATGGCAACAGCACGCTGTGGGCGTCGTGGGTCATCGTCGACGATGACGTGCGCGTGTTCTTCAGCGGCGACACCGGCTATTTCGACGGCTTCGGGACCATCGGCGAGCGCCTCGGCCCGTTCGACGTCACGCTGATCGAGACCGGCGCATACGATCCGCAATGGCCGTACGTGCACATGCAGCCCGAGGAGACGGTGCAGGCGCACATCGACTTGCGCGGACGCTGGCTCGTGCCGATTCACAACGGCACGTTCGATCTCGCGATGCATCCGTGGCAAGAACCTTTCGAGCGCGTGACGGGCCTGGCGCTCGCGCGAGGCGTCGCCGTGGCGACACCGCGCATGGGCGAGCGGCTCGATCTCGAAGCGCCGCATCGCGGCGAGCGCTGGTGGAGTGATACCGTCGATGCGCCGAAGCCGGCGTCATCGTGGCGGATGTGCGCGTCGCGGGCCGAGGGCGTTCACGATTGACGTCCGGCGAGCTTGCGGATCACATCGACGATGGGCGTCTTGCCTTTGACGATATCTTCGCTACGCCCTTCGAAGTCGATCCATCCGTCGTTGAAGCCATCGAGCATCTGAATGCGCGGCATCGGATGCTTCATGCCTTGACTCGCGAACAGTCCTTCCCACGTCTCGCGTCGCACTGCCTGCGCGCGCACCGGCTTGCCGAGCACGGATGAAAACGCAGCCGCGATATCGTTCGGGCTCGTGCGTTGCGGTCCTTCCAGTTCGACGACGCGCATGCCCGTCCATGTTTCCTGCATGAGCTTCGCGGCGAGTTCGCCGATGTCGTCGGTGGCGGTCATCGGAATCGCGCGATCGAGCGGATGCAGAAACGAATGCACGATGCCTTCGTTGCGCGCCGAATCGACATCCCATGCGCAGTTCTCCATGAACCAGCCCGGCCGCAGAAACGTGACGGGAACAGGCTGCTTGCGAAGCGCTTCTTCGAGCAGCGTGCGCTGCGTAAGAAGATTGATTTGAGCGGCCTGCGCGCCGATCGTCGACAGGCACACGATCCGGCGCGGCCTGGCACGCGCGATGGCCGCGACGATCGCATCGATGACTTCGCGCGCTTCCGGAAAACCCGGCGCGGGATCGAATTCCGGCGGCGGCAGAATGAACACGGCTTGCGCGCCTTCGAAGGCGCGAGCGAGCGCATCGGCATCGGTCATCGTGGCGTGTGCGAGTTCGCAGCCGCGCGCCGACCAAAGCGCGCCCTTCCTCTCATCGCGCACGACGGCGCGTACGGGCTTGCCCGCTTTCAGCAGCGCGTTTGCGAGCGCACCGCCGACTTGTCCTGTGATTCCCGTGACGACATACATGATCCGGCTCCTTTCTCGTGATGCGTTTGACTTCGACGGATCGAATGTTATGGCGCTGCGTCGCGAAGAAAAATGGCCCGCGCGTCATGAGATTGATGACACCACGTCATAGGTTGAACCTATGCCCGGCACATGAAAGCGATATTTCCGCCCCGCGCGATATTTCTCTAAAGTCGTAATTCACCGGCCCCGCCCGGCAATGGAGACGACACAATGAAAACAGAGCGCGCCGTCGATATCGTTGCGCCCACATCCGTCGCGGCCCTCGCGGCCACACTCGATCATGATGCCGCCCCGCATGAAGGCGATGCCCTTCCGCCGTTGTGGCACTGGATCTTCTTCCGGCCCATTGCAAAACAGTCGCTCATCGCGGAAGACGGTCATCCGAAGAAAGGCGGCTTTCTGCCCGATCTCGGTTTGCCGCGCCGCATGTGGGCCGGCGGACGCCTGCGCTTCCCCGCGCCGGTGATCGTCGGTGAACGCATTACGCGCGAATCGACGATTCTCAATGTCAGCGAGAAGCAAGGACGCACCGGCAAGCTCGGCTTCGTGACAGTCAGGCATCGCATTTACCGCGGCGATGCGACCGCGATCGAGGAAGAGCACGACATCGTGTATCGCGAGCCGGCAGCGCCCGGTGCGCCCGCGCCCGCTCCGGTCGCCGCGCCTCGCGATGCGCAATGGCAACGCGACCTCGTTCCCGACGAGACATTGCTGCTGCGCTATTCGGCGCTCACCTTCAACGCGCATCGCATTCACTACGACAAGCCTTATGTGACGCAAGTCGAAGGTTATCCGGGACTTGTCGTGCATGGGCCGCTCATTGCCACCTTATTGATGGACCTGCTGCGCCGCGAGTTGCCCGACGCGACCGTCATCGACTTCGCATTCAAGGCGCAGCGCCCGTGTTTCGCGGGCAATACGCTGCATCTGTGCGGGCAGCCATCGGCGGATGGCAGGACTGTCGAACTCTGGTCGAAGGATCACGAAGGCTGGCTCGGCATGACGGCGCGCGCCACGCTCGGCTGACGATCTCCACACATCCGCAGGCACATCATGATCGAATCGACATCCGACGCTTATCAGGACATTCGTGAGGCCGTGCGCGATCTCTGCGGCCAGTTCACCGGCGAATACTTTCGCAAAATCGACGAAGCACGCGGTTATCCCGAAGCATTCGTCGATGCCCTCACGAAAGCGGGCTGGCTCGCCGCATTGATTCCGCAGGAATACGGCGGCTCGGGTCTGGGGCTTACCGAAGCGTCCGTCATCATGGAAGAGATCAATCGCTCGGGCGGCAATTCGGGCGCGTGTCATGGGCAGATGTACAACATGGGCACGTTGTTGCGTCACGGCTCGACGGAACAGAAGAAGCGCTACTTGCCGAAGATCGCATCGGGCGAGTTACGTCTGCAATCGATGGGCGTGACCGAACCGACCACCGGCACCGACACGACAAAGATCAAAACGACCGCGGAAAGAAAGGGCGATCGTTATGCGATAAACGGCCAGAAGGTGTGGATCTCGCGCGTGCAGCATTCGGATCTGATGATTCTGCTCGCGCGCACGACGCCGATCGCAGACGTGAAGAAGAAGAGCGAAGGCATGTCGATCTTCATCGTCGATTTGCGTGAAGCAATCGGCAATGGCCTCACGGTGCAGCCGATCCTCAACATGGTGAATCACGAAACCAACGAGCTCTTCTTCGACAATCTGGAGATTCCTGCCGAGAATCTCATCGGCGAAGAAGGCATGGGTTTCAAGTACATACTCGATGGCCTCAACGCCGAACGCACGCTGATCGCGGCGGAATGCATCGGCGATGGCTACTGGTTCATCGACAAGGTCACGCAGTATGTGAACGATCGAATCGTGTTCGGGCGTCCCATCGGGCAGAATCAGGGCGTGCAGTTTCCGATTGCGCGCGCGTACGTCAATGTCGAAGCCGCGAACCTGATGCGCTTCAAGGCATGCGAACGCTTCGACGCGCACAAGCCTTGCGGCGCGCAGGCGAACATGGCGAAGCTGCTCGCCGCCGATGCATCATGGGAAGCGGCCAACGCCTGTCTGCAATTTCACGGCGGCTTTGGCTTCGCGGCGGAATACGATGTCGAACGCAAATTCCGCGAGACGCGTCTGTATCAGGTCGCGCCGATTTCGACCAACCTGATTCTCTCTTACGTCGCCGAGCATATCCTCGGCCTGCCGCGTTCGTTCTGAAGGAGGCCGGTCATGCGCCCGCTGCAAGGCATCAAGGTCGTCACGTTCGAGCATGCAATTGCAGCGCCCTTCTGCACGCGTCAGCTCGCCGATCTCGGCGCGCGCGTCATCAAGATCGAGCGTCCAGGCACAGGTGATTTCGCTCGCAACTATGACGAACGTGTGTCGGGACTCGCATCGCATTTCGTGTGGACGAACCGCTCGAAAGAAAGCGTGACGCTCGACGTCAAGCATCCTGAAGCACTCGATGTCGTGCACAAGCTGCTCGCCGATGCCGATGTATTCGTGCAGAATCTCGCGCCCGGCGCGACGCAACGGCTCGGCCTCGATTACGACGCGTTGAAGGAGCGCTATTCGCGGCTCATCGTGTGCGATATCTCCGGCTATGGTTCCGATGGCCCGATGCGCGACAAGAAAGCGTATGACTTGCTGATTCAAAGCGAAGCGGGTTTTCTGAGCATCACGGGTTCGGAAGGCGCACCGGCGAAAGCAGGCTGCTCGATCGCAGATATCGCCGCCGGCATGTATGGCTACACGAACATACTCGCGGCGCTCATCGAACGCGGACGCACCGGGCGCGGCAAACGCATCGACATTTCGATGCTCGAAAGCATGGTCGAATGGATGGGCTATCCGCTCTATTACGCGATCGACGGTCAGACGCCGCCGCGCAAGGCGGGCGCATCGCACGCGACGATCTTCCCTTACGGCCCTTTCCCCGCAGGCGATGGCAAGACCGTCATGCTTGGCCTGCAAAACGAGCGCGAGTGGAAGAAGTTTTGCGAAATCGTTCTTCGTATGCCCGAGCTTCAGCGCGACGAGCGCTTCTGTGCAAACAGCCTTCGCGCGCAGCATCGCGACGAGTTGATGCGCCTCATCGTCGATGCATTCGCCTCATTGACGGCCGCACAGGTCATCGAACGGCTTGAAGAAGCGGGCATCGCGAATGCGCGGATGAACGACATGCACGATGTCTGGAAGCATGAACAGCTCGAAGCGCGCAATCGTTGGACACAGGTCGATACGCCCGCCGGCAAGATTCCCGCGCTCTATCCGCCGGGACGCTTCAGCGCCGATGAACCGCGCATGGACGCCGTGCCCGCGCTCGGCGAGCACACGGAATCCGTGTTGCGCGAACTGGGGCTGAACAGCGAAGCCATCGAACGCTTGCGCGCGGCGAAGGCGATCTAGGTTCGTCGCATCGTCACGCCTTGCCAGCGATCGCGGTCAATGTGCTCGGCGATCAACTCGATCAACGTCTCGCGCACGGCGACGGTCGCTGAGTTCATCGGCGCATCGTTGGGCCAGCAAATGCTGGCCGGGCGCCTGATGATCGGATCGACGATTCTGCGCATTTTCGGCAGCAACGCCTCGTTCCATTGCACGATCGCGGACGAAGGCAGAATCGTGCAGGCTCTGCCCGAATGCGCGATAAGCAAAAGCGATGGCAACGAGTCGATATCCGCAACGATGTTCAGCTCGACTTTCTCGCTCGCGAACGTGCGCTCGATCAGCAAGCGCAAGCCATTCGATACGCCGGGCGCGACGAGTTTCACGCCCGCGAGCTTCACAAGCGGACATGTCGATGCGCGCGGCGAGATGCCGCCGCCCGGCTCGCCCGCAAGATAAAGCGTTTCGTCGAGCACGGGCAACGCGGTGATGCCAGGTGTATCCGATTCACGAAACAGAATCGCGAGATCGAGCCGGCCATTGGCAAGCAACTCGTTCAGATAGCCGCTCATGCTTTCGAAGAACTGCAGGCGTATGCCGGGATACCGGTCCTGAATGCGCTCGAACAGGGGCACGGCGAGAACGGATGCCATCGTCGTCGGCAGGCCGACCGCCACGGTGCCGGATTCCGCGCCCGCGCCCTTCGTCACTTCCTGCTTGAGCTGCTCCATTTGCCGCAGCACGACGCGTGCATGCCGATAGAGCGCGTCGCCCTCGGCCGTGGGGGTGACGCCATGATTGCTGCGCAGAAGGAGCGTGACGCCGAGTTCCTCTTCGAGCCGCGCCATTTGTTGGCTGAGCGAAGGCTGTGCCACGTAGAGCTTTTCCGCTGCTTTGCCGAGACTGCCGTAATCGACGATGCTGACGAAGTAGCGAAGCTGGCGAACATCCATATGAGGGTGCGAGGATCGAAGTCAGGGCGCGCTCGTGAGCGTCTGGCGCCGGTCGCCTATTCTATAGCTCGCATCGTCATACGAATCGATTCGCTTCGCTCAGGGCGCATCAATGCCCCAATCCGCTCGGTTCGATGCAGCTCGACACGAGCGTGCTGTTTGTGCCGGCTTCCGATGCCCGCTATCGCGCAAGCCGATTAAATCTCATGGCTTGCGTAGCCGCCCTGTTCTTGCCCATGGCGTCCTCCTTCTGCGTTATTCGAAAACGCACGCCGGATAACTTCGATAGCACGCCCGCGACGATTTTAGCCCGGCGATCGCTTGAGACGCATCGACACCGAAAAGCGCTCTGCGGGATGCACCGTCACCGATATCTCGAACGTCGCGCCGCTCGCGTCGAGATAGCGGCGCACGATTTCCAGCGCCGCCGTTCCCGCCTCGACGCGCAGGCGTCTCGCCATCTCCGCCGATACGGCAATGGCACGCACGTCCTGCTGAATCTCGTCGATGCAGCGTCCGTAACGCGCTTCGATCAGCGCGCTGATGAGCGTATCCGGGTTCTCCTTCGCGGCTTGCGCGACGTCCTTGTATTCCGGATCGATATACACATCGATCCAGCCAACGGGCGGACTGTCCTTGTCGCCGTCGATACGCACGCTCGATATGCGCAGCCACGGTGTGCCCTGTGCGCAGCGCAGCGTCTTCGCGAGCTTCGCGGAGGTTTCGATGTGCTGCGTCGACTGCACGACGCTCGATCTCGTTTCGGAAGTGCTGTTCTCGTTCATCAACCTCGTGATGAAGCTCGCGCCGCTCGGCACGTTCGGCGCGGTCGCGTATTCGGTGGGCAGCAACGGCACGGCAGTGCTGATCGCGCTGGCGCAGCTCGTGGTGAGTTTCTATGCGGTGGTCGTTCTCTTCATCGTCGTGGTCATGAGCGTCATCGCGAAGCTCGCGGGCTTCAGCCTGTGGCGCTTTCTGCGCTACATCAAGGACGAGATCTTCATCGTGCTCGGTACTGCGTCGTCGGAAAGCGCACTGCCGCGTCTTCTGATCAAGCTCGAACGGCTCGGCTGCGCGAAGCAGACGGTCGGACTCGTGCTGCCCGCAGGCTATGCGTTCAATCTCGATGGCACGTCGATCTTCATGTCGATGGGCGTCATGTTCATCGCGCATGCTTATGGCGTGCAGATCACGCTGGAACATCAGATCGGCATTCTGCTGCTGATGCTGCTGACGTCCAAAGGCGCAGCCACGGTTTCCGGCGGATCGTTCGTCGTGTTCGCAGCGACCGTCACGTCGACGGGCATCCTTCCCGTCGAAGGACTCGCGTTGATCTTTGGCGTGTACCGCTTCATGTCGATGGCAATCGCGACGTGCAACACCATCGGCAACAGCCTTGCGACGGTCGTCATCGCGAAGTGGTCGCGCACGTTCGATGCGGCCGTCAGCGAACGGCATCTTTATCCGGAGCGCTATCCGGAGATCGCCGAAGCAGACCGGCGGCTCGCGGACGGCAATCTTCTCCCCGAAGACATGAACGACGCGAATCCTCATCCGGACGGTATCCCGCTAAAAACGGCGCGATGATTCTCGCAGCGCGGCAATCGCCGCGCTTTTTTTCACTTCGCTTATCATCGGAAAACCGCGCATCGAACGTGCTGGATGAGCAACCGCAACGGAGGTCGCATGCCACCGCTACGCGCAATCCATCTGCTGCAAACGAAGGAAGGCTCCCGTCTGCATGGCGCCGGGCTCGACCGGTGGCGCCGCTGGGGCCCGTATCTGAGCGAGCGTCAATGGGGCACCGTTCGCGAGGATTACAGCGAATACGGCACGGCGTGGGACTACTTTCCGCACGACCATGCGCGCAGCCGCATGTATCGATGGGGCGAGGACGGTATCGCGGGATTCGGCAACGACCCGCTCGACTGGTGCGTGTCGCTCGCGTTGTGGAACGACCGCGATCCGATCATCAAGGAGCGGCTTTTCGGTCTCACGAACGAGCAAGGCAATCACGGCGAAGACGTAAAGGAACTGTACTTCTATCTCGACGGCACGCCGACGCATTCGTACATGAAGATGCTGTACAAGTATCCGCACGATGCGTATCCGTATCAGCAACTCATCGACGAGAACAAACGGCGCGGTCCCGATCAGCCCGAATACGAACTGCCCGACACGGGCGTATTCGATTGCGACCGTTACTTCGATGTCTATGTCGAATACGCGAAGCACGCGCCCGATGACATCGTGATGCGCGTGACCGTCGAGAATCGCGCGGACGAAGCCGCGACGCTTCATCTCTTGCCGCAATTCTGGGCGCGCAACCGGTGGGCGTGGTCGAGCAAATGGGGCAAGCCGTCGCTGAAGCTCGAACACGATGCGCGCGAAGGTGCCCGCGTCATCGCGCACAATCCGTCGCATGGCGAGATGGATGTCACGGCTTCTGCGCAGGCGCCGGTCGAATGGATTTTCTGCGAGAACGAGACGAACGTTCGTCGCATATACGGCATCGAAGGCGCGGGGCCGTTCAAGGATGGCTTCAACGACTATCTCGTCGAAGGCGACGAACAGGCGATACGCCGCGATCGCGGCACGCGTTGCGCCGCGCATGTGCATCTGCAACTCTCACCGCATGAAAGTTCCGTGATGTACTTGCGCTGGCGTCCGGCATCGGTTTCGAACGATCCGCCGCTCGACCTGGCCCAGCTTTTCGCGCGTCGCGAAGCGGAAGCCGACGAGTTCTATGCGACGCTGCAACACGATATCGACGATGCCGACGCGCGTCTCGTGCAACGCCAGGCGCTCGCCGGCATGCTATGGACGAAGCAGTATTATCAGTTCGACGTCACGCGCTGGCACGACGGCGATCCGGGCCAGCCCACGCCGCCGAAAGAACGGCGGCATGGCCGCAATGCTGACTGGCGGCACATGTGCAACGGCGACATCGTATCGATGCCGGACAAGTGGGAGTATCCGTGGTACGCATCGTGGGACCTTGCGTTCCATGCGGTCGCGTTCGCGACGATCGATCCCGACTTCGCGAAGAAGCAATTGCTGTTGCTCGTGAAAGAACGCTACATGCATCCGAACGGGCAATTGCCCGCTTATGAATGGGCATTCGGCGATGCGAACCCACCCGTTCACGCATGGGCGACATGGCGCGTGTTCGAGCTCGATCGCGAGATGACCGGCATCGGCGATCACGCGTTCCTCGAGGTCATGTTCCACAAGCTGCTGCTCAACTTCGCGTGGTGGGTCAACCGCAAGGACGCCGACGACCGCAATATCTTTCAGGGCGGATTTCTCGGCCTCGACAACATCGGCATCTTCGATCGCTCGCAGCCGCTGCCGACCGGCGGACGTATCGATCAGGCCGACGGCACCGCATGGATGGCATCCTACGCGCTCGACCTCATGCAGATCGGCCTCGAACTCGCGATGACGAACGAATCATATGTCGAGATCGCGGTGAAGTTCTTCGAGCACTTCCTGTATATCGCGGAAGCCGTGAGCTGCGGCGAAGTCTGCAATACCGGCCTATGGGACGGCAGCGACGAATTCTTCTACGACGTACTGCATCTGCCGAACGGCGCGCGCGTGCCCATGCGCATTCGATCGATCGTCGGACTGATTCCGCTCTTCGCCGTTCATGTGCTCGAGGAAAGCGTGTACGGCGACTTGCCCCGACTGCGTGAACGCCTCGTATGGTTTCTCGATCATCGGCCGAACCTTGCGAAGCTCGTATCGCGCTGGACCGAGCCTGGCAAAGGCAACACGACTTTGCTTTCGCTCTTGCGCGGACATCGCATGAAAGCGCTGTTGCGCCGCACGCTCGATCAAGCGGAGTTCCTGTCGGACTATGGCGTACGCGCGTTATCCCGCGTGCATTGCGACAAGCCTTATGTGTTCGATCATGATGGCGTGAACGTCTGCATCCGGTACTTGCCCGCGGAATCGGATTCGCGCGTATTCGGCGGCAATTCGAACTGGCGCGGGCCGATCTGGATGCCGGTCAATTACTTGTTGATCGAATCGCTGCACGAGTTTCATCGCTACTACGGCGATGATTTTCGCGTCGAGCATCCGACGGGATCGGGCAAGTTTCATTCGCTGAGCGAAATCGCCGACGATCTCTCACGGCGCATCAGCATGCTCTTTTTGAAAGACGAAGAAGGCAAGCGTCCTGTGATGGCCGCGTATCCGATGCTGCAAGCCGATCCGCGCTCGCAGGATCTCATTCTCTTTCACGAGTACTTTCATGGCGACAACGGGCGCGGTGTCGGTGCGTCGCATCAGACTGGATGGAGCGGGCTCGTTGCGCTGCTGCTGCAACCGCGTCTGATGAAGTTATCGCACGTGGGGCCGGAAGCGCCCGTCATGGCCGTGCGTCTGCATGAAGAAGCGAGCGCCGAGATGGGACGCTAGCGCGTCATGACGCAATCGACTTCGAATGCGTAGCTGCCGAAACAGAAGCCGCCTGTCCGTCGCTTTCGACGACACATTTTTCTGATGCGCGGGGTACCGCCGGAACGTTTGTACCATGCGGATGCGGACGATGAAAACATTCTCGTGGATCTGATTTTCGCGCTGGAAAACCTGGCGCTCGCCTATACTTGAATCGTCGGTTCGCGTGCTTCTTTCATGTCCCCAGAGAACCGGAGGACGTCATCATGTTCAACCATCTGCTGGTTCCCACTGACGGGTCCGCGCTCTCCGAAGCGGCTGTCCGCATGGCGGTCTCGCTCGCCAAAGAGAACAGTGCGCGCATCACCGGTCTTTATATGGTGCGGCCATTTCATATGACCGTTTATAGCGCCGAGATGGTCGGCGCGAGTCAGGATGAGGCGCACGCCGCAGATCAGGCCCGCGCGCGGCAATATCTCGAGAATCTGCGAAGTATCGCCGCCCAGGCCGGCGTCGCTTGCGATACGGAAGCGCCGACGGGAGCGCATCCGTATGAGGCGATTCTCGATACGGCGAAAGCGCGGCACTGCGATCTCATCGTGATGGCGTCGCATGGGCACGGCGGAATTCGCGGGCTATTGCTCGGGAGTGAAACGCAGAAAGTGCTTACACATAGTCATTTGCCGATTCTGGTGGTGAGGCCGCCGGAGTGATGCGTCCGCCGTCCTACCGCTCCAGATTCCCGAAACAGACATACTTCGCTTCGAGATACTCCTCGACTCCCGACGATGCCCCTTCGCGCCCCATGCCTGATTCCTTGATCCCGCCGAAGGGCGCAACTTCGTTGAACACGAGGCTGTCATTCACGCCGACGACGCCGCATTCGAGCGCTTCCATGACGCGGAATGCGCGGCTGATATCGGCGGTATAGAAGTACGCCGCGAGCCCCGTGCGCGTATCGTTCGCGAGCGTGACGACGTCGTCCTCGTCCCTGAACGGCAGCACGCTCGCAATCGGGCCGAGCACTTCGTCGCCGCATACGCTCATCGACGGATCGACGTTCGTCAGCACCGTCGGCCTGAAGAAGTTCGATCCCGGCGCGACGCGCGAGCCGCCCGCTGCGATCTTCGCGCCGAGCCTGACCGCTTCGTCGACGAGACTTTCGATGCGCGTCACCGCCGCATCGCCGATAAGCGGGCCGATGTGCGCGCCCTCGTCCAGCCCGTCGCTCACTTTCAGCAACGCGACCTTGGACACGAGCTTGGCGACGAAAGTCTCGTACACGTCCTCATGCACGAAGAAGCGGTTCGCGCACATCGCCGCCTGCCCCGAATGACGAAACCGCGCATCGAGCGCGCCCTTCACGGCGAGGTCGATGTCCGCGTCGTCGAACACGATGAAAGGACAGTTCGCCCCCAGTTCGAGCGACATCTTCTTCACGGTAGGCGCGCATAAAGTCATCAGCCGCTTGCCTTCCTCGATGGAACCGGTGAACGATACTTTCCTCACGTCGGGGCTCGCAAGCAGCGTGCTGCGAACCGGTTCGCCCTCGCCCGTCAACACGGAGAGCACGCCGCGCGGCAAGCCCGCGTTCTCGCCGAGCACGCACAGCGCGAGCGCGGAGAATGGCGTCTGCGGATCGGGGTGATGGATGACCGTGCAGCCCGCCGCGAGCGCAGCGCCGACGCGTCGCGCAACCATCGACGAAGGAAAGGTCCATGACGTGATCGCGCCGCACACGCCAATCGGCTGATGCAGCACACGTATGCGTTGATTGCGTCGCGGCGCGGGAATGTTGTCGCCGTAAATGCGGCGCGCTTCCTCGGCGAACCAGTCGAGATAATTCGCGGCCTGCGTGATTTCGGAGCGCGCTTCGTGCAGCGGCTTGCCTTGTTCGCGGCAGAGGATGATGGCGAGATCGTCGCGATGATGTTCGACGAGGCGCGCCCACTCTCTCAGCACCGACGCGCGCTCGCGACTGCTCCAGCTGCGCCAGTCCTGCAGCGCCGCGTGCGCGCACTGGATGGCCTCCGTCACCTGCTCGTCCGTGACCTGCGGCACCGAGCCGATAATTTCTTTAGTGGATGGATTGATGACAGACACGCGCGGCAGCGAAGTATTGTCGATCCACGCGCCGCCGATATACGCCGATTGTTCGAAAAGACTGGGGCACTGCAGTTCCATGGCTCGCTCCAATGCGTTGGCGCTTCGTGCAATCAGGTGCATCGAGCTTAACGCATTTTCCACTCGCCATTCGGACGCGCGCGGCATCCCGGGTATACGAATACTGCGCGCGCCGCTCACTCAACATCACATCAATGGCTCGCGCCCTCCACCGCGCCGATGCCCGTTTCGGAGCGCACGGTCTGCGCTTCGAAGCCTGCTTTATCGACACGCGCACGCGCCGATTGATCGGTTACGGAGAAGAGCCAGATGCCGATGAAACCGATCGCCATCGAGAACAGCGCAGGCGATGCATACGGGAACGGCGCATCCGCGTAGTGGAACACATCGACCCATACGGCTTTGGACAGGACCGTCATCACGACCGCCGAAAGCAGGCCGAGAAAGCCGCCGATTGCCGCGCCGCGCGTCGTGCAGCCGCGCCACAGGACCGACATGAAGAGCACCGGAAAGTTGGCGGACGCCGCGACCGCGAACGCGAGCGACACCATGAACGCGATGTTCTGCTTCTCGAACACGATGCCGAGCACGACCGCGACGATGCCGAGCACGATCGTCGTGATGCGCGACACCTTCAGTTCGCTCTTGCTGGACGCCTTGCCCTTCTTGAACACGGTCGCATAGAGATCGTGCGACACCGCCGATGCACCCGCGAGCGTCAGGCCCGCCACCACTGCGAGGATAGTTGCAAACGCAACTGCCGAGATGAAGCCGAGAAACACGTTGCCGCCGACCGCGCTCGCGAGATGCACCGCCGCCATATTCGTGCCGCCGAGCAGCTTGCCGCCCGCATCCTTGAACATCGGATTGGTGCTCACCAGCACGATCGCGCCGAAGCCGATGATGAACGTGAGTATGTAGAAGTAGCCGATCCACGTCGTCGCCCAGAACACCGACTTGCGCGCTTCCTTCGCGTTGGGCACGGTGAAGAAACGCATCAAGATATGCGGCAGACCGGCCGTACCGAACATGAGCGCGATGCCGAACGAGATCGCCGAAATCGGATCCTTGATGAAGTTGCCCGGACCCATGATCGACGCCTTCTTCTCGTGCACGTCGACGGCCTTCGCGAAGAGCGCCTCGGGGCTGAAGTGGAATTGCCACAGCACCATGAACGCCATGAACGATGCACCCGCAAGCAGCAAACACGCCTTGATGATCTGCACCCACGTCGTCGCGGTCATGCCGCCGAAGAGCACGTACACCATCATCAGCGCGCCGACGATCACGACCGCGATCCAGTATTCGAGCCCGAACAGCAGCTTGATGAGCTGTCCCGCGCCGACCATCTGCGCGATCAGATAGAACGCGACGACGACGAGCGTGCCCGATGCAGCGAACGCGCGAATCGGCGTCTGCTTGAAGCGGTACGCGGCGACATCGGCGAATGTGAAGCGGCCGAGATTGCGCAGACGCTCCGCCATCAGGAACGTGATGATCGGCCAGCCGACGAGAAAGCCGATCGAATAGATCAGCCCGTCATAGCCATTGCTATAAACCGCCGCCGAAATGCCGAGAAACGACGCCGCCGACATGAAGTCGCCCGCGATCGCAAGACCGTTTTGAAAGCCCGTGATGCCGCCGCCCGCCGTGTAGAACTCGGCCGCGGAACGCGTCTTCTTCGCGGCCCATTTGGTGATGAAGAGCGTCGCGATCACGAACGCGATGAACATGCAGATCGCGGTCCAGTTGGTCGCCTGCTTGACTGCCTGACCGAGATCGCCGCCTGCTGCAAATGAACTCGCGGACGCCGCGAAAAGCGCGACCGCCGTGACGATGCGTTGCGGTTTCATGCGGCCTCCCGCTTGATCTTGTCGGTGAGTTCGTCGTACGTGCTGTTGGCGTGGCGCACATACAGCCCCGTGATGACGACCGTGAACACGATCACGAACAGGCCGATCGGCATGCCCCATGTCATGACGCCCGCGCCCATCTTCGCGGCGAGCAGATCCTTGTTGAATGCGATGAGCAGCACATAGCCGTAATAGACGACCAGCACGAGTGCCGTCAGCGTCCAGCCGAGCTTCGAGCGCTTTCGCACCAGTTCGCCGTAAGCGGCGCTCGACTTTATTTTCTCTACGATCTTCAGATCCATTTCCGTCGTCTCCTGCATGAATGCCTCGTTTACGATGCGCTGGAGACTAAGGTAAAAGCGTCCGCTTACCCGTTTCTTACGTGAAGCGTTTTCTTTCGACGGGGTTTACGCGAAGCATCGTCCATTGCTATGCACCCGATAGGCGATCCATCGTTCGCCCGGGCAGCGTCGTCGCGCTGTCGTCTTTGAGGCTCACGCCCGTCAGCTTGCGCGTGCGCGCTTCGTTCAGCAGCCACGCGAGCTTGAACGCGGCCGCGTCGTAAGCAAGTCCTTCAGGACGCACGTTCGATATGCAGTTGCGCTCCGCATCGCTGCGGCCCTGCACGGGATCGTAAGTCACATACACGCCGAGGCTCGCGGGCGAACTGAGCCCCGGCCTCTCACCGATCAGCACCGCGACGATGCGCGCCCTCAATATCGCGCCGATGCAATCGCCGAGCGCGACGCGCGCCTGAGTCGCGACGACGACCGGACCGATGCGCCATCCGTCGAGCCGCGCGATCGTTCTTTCGATGAGCGGTATCGCGTGCGTCGCCGCTGCTTTCGACGACAGTCCATCGGCGATGACGAACACGACATCCGCGTCCGTCGCGTGGGTCGCGAGACTCGCGGCGCTGTCGTCGCTCAGCATGCGGCCAAGATCCGGACGACGGAGATAAACATCGCGTGCCGAAGCGGCGCTGCATACCGAAGCACATGCGAATCGCTTCGAAGCCAGTTCTTCCAGCAACGACGAGACATCGAGCGGCCGATGCACCGCATCGCGCGCCTGCGCATGCGCGAGATTGAACGCGAGCAGCGGCGCGGTCGGCACGCTGTTGCCCGCGCGTCCCAGCGCGATGCGCGCATCGGTGAAACGGCGCAGCGCTTTCCACGGATTCTGGCTGACGCTCATCACGCCCTCATCCAGTCGTTCAGCGCGGGCCACTCGGCGCGCGTCTGAAGCACGCCGCGCGCATTCGTGATCTGAATCGCGCGCAGCCACGCTTCGAACTCTGGCGCGCGTTTCAGACCGAGCACGTCGCGCACATACAGCGCGTCATGAAACGACGTGCTCTGATAGTTCAGCATGACATCGTCTGCGCCGGGCACGCCCATGATGAAGTTCACGTTGGCCGCGCCGAGCAGCGTGAGCAGATTGTCCATGTCGTCCTGATCGGCTTCGGCGTGATTCGTGTAGCAGATGTCGCAACCCATCGGCACGCCGAGCAGCTTCGCGCAGAAATGATCTTCGAGTCCGGCGCGAGTGATCTGCTTGCCGTCGTACAGGTATTCCGGACCGATGAAGCCGACCACGGTATTCACGAGAAACGGATCGAACTTGCGCGCGACCGCATAGGCACGCGCTTCGCAAGTCTGCTGATCGACGCCATGATGCGCGTTCGCCGACAACGCGCTGCCCTGTCCCGTCTCGAAGTACATCAGGTTCTCGCCGACCGTCCCGCGCTTCAGCGACAAACCCGCTTCATACGCTTCCTGCAACAACGCGAGCGAGATGCCGAACGACGCATTCGCCTTTTGGGTGCCCGCGATCGACTGGAACACGAGATCGACCGGTGCGCCGTGTTCGATCGCCGCAAGCGTGTTGGTCACGTGTGTCAGCACGCAGGTTTGCGTCGGCACGTCGTAGCGTTCGCGGAACGCATCCATCATCGCGAGCAATTTGCCGATGGCCTGCGGCGAGTCGGATGCGGGATTGATGCCGATCATCGCGTCGCCGCAGCCGTACATGAGGCCATCGATCATCGAAGCGGCGATGCCTTGCACATCGTCGGTCGGATGATTCGGCTGCAGGCGCACCGACATGTGCCCCGGCAATCCCACGGTATTCCTGAAACGCGTGACGACCGGACGTTTCTTCGCCGCGAGAATGAGATCCTGATTGCGCATCAGCTTCGATACGGCCGCGACCATCTCGGGCGTCAATCCTTGCGATACGGCGACGAGCGCGGCGGTATCGGTCGTATCGGCGAGCAGCCATTCGCGGAACTCGCCGACCGTCAGATGCGACACGACGGCGAACGCCTCCCGCGAATGTTCATCGATGATGAGGCGCGTCACTTCATCGTCCTCATACGGAATCAACGCTTCTTCGATGAACGCCCGCAACGGCACCCTCGCCAATGCCAACTTCGCCGCCGCGCGTTCTTCTTCCGTCGCGGCGGCGATGCCCGCGAGTTCGTCGCCGGAACGTCGCGAACTCGCTTTCGCCAATAGCGTCTTGAGATCGTCGAAACGATACGTCCGAACGCCTACGGTTTCGCTGAAGCTCATACGCCGCTTCCGCCGACCGTCTTCAAACTCTTCCATTGCCCTTGCTCGACCTGAAAAAGCGTGTATGGAGGCTTGATGAGATCGCCATATGGATCGAACGAAATCTTGCCGGTCACGCCGGTGACGTTGACCTTCGCGAGCGCTTCCACGATCTTGCCGCGATCGAGCGAGTTCGCATCGTGAATGGCCTTGATCATCGCGAGCGCGGCATCGTAGGCGAATGGCGCATATAGTTCGACATCCTGATTGAAGCGTGCCTTGTAGCGCTTGCCGAACTCCTGCGCGGAAGGCAGCTTGTCGAGCGCGGGACCGGGCTCGAGGTCCTGCGTGCCGTTGCCCGATGTGCCCGCGATCTGCAGGAACGCGTTGCTCTTCAGTGCGCCCGCGCCGAAGAGCTGCGTCGTCATGCCGAGCGAGCGCATCTGCTTGACGAGCATCGCGCCTTGTTCATCGAGTCCGCCGAAGAAGATCAGATCGACGTTCTGGCTCTTCATCGTCGTGAGAATCGCGCGGAAATCGACGGCCTTGTCGTTCGTGTATTCGCGCGCGACGACCTTGCCGTTGGCTTCCTTCACGCCCTTCTCGAAGGCATCGGCGAGACCTTGCCCGAACGCCGTGCGATCGTCGATGATGCCGATGCGCTTCGGCTTCATCTGCTCGACGACGAAGCGCCCCGCCACCACGCCGCCCACGCCATCGTGGCCCATCGTGCGGAACACGTTCTTGAAGCCCTGTTTCGTGAGTTGCGGATTCGTCGAGCCGGGCGTGATCATCGCGACATTCGCCTGGTGATAGACGGTCGATGCCGGAATGCTGCATCCCGAGTTGTAATGCCCGATCACGCCGACGATGCCGCTATCCACCGCTTTCTGCGCGACCTGAATCGCGACGCGCGGATCGGCCTGATCGTCGTACACCTCCAGTTCGAACTTGACGGGCTTGCCGCCGACGATGGGATGCTTCGCGTTCTCTTCGTCGATCGCGAGTTGCGCGCCGTACTGCAAGTCCTTGCCGACGCGCGCAACCGGCCCGGTCAACGGTCCGACGAACGCGATCTTCACGACCTCGGGATCGGCGGCCCACGACATCGGCATGTACGCGGCAAGCACGCCCGCGGTCACGCCCGAAAGAAAGATACGGCGATTCATGTTCATGCTCCTCAGTGAAAACGCGACGCGCGATAACTCGCGAGATCGAGTGGCGGCGAACGTCGCGCGATGAGATCGGCGACGATGCGTCCGCTCACGCCCGCGAGCGTCAAGCCAAGATGCTGATGCCCGAACGCATACACGACGCGCTCGCTCGCCTTCGATGCGCCGATGACCGGCACGCCGTCCGGCAGCGTCGGACGAAAGCCCAGCCATTCGCGATCGGGCGTGCCGAGCGCGGGCAACGCGCGCTTCGACGATACGGTGACGAGATCGAGCAGCGCGCGATTGCGCTCCTCGATGAAACCGGCGAGTTCGACGGTGCCCGCGACGCGAATGCCATCGCTCATCGGCGTCATGTAGAAGCCGCGCTCCGCCCAGCCGCACGGCCGCGATATGAGGTTCGATGCCGACGCATAACGGATGTGGTAGCCGCGCTCGGTATCGAGCGGCACGCGATCGCCACATTGCTGCGCGAATTCGCGCGAACGCGCGCCCGTCGCGACGACGACATGATCGAAGCGGCGCGCATCGCCCTCGACGCGCAACGCGACGTCCTGCACGCCCGGCTCGACCGCGTCGACCTTCTTGCGTTCGAGTTGCGCGCCACGGGCGGCGAGCCGCTCGTGCAAGGCCTGAAGAAAGCCCGCCGGATCGCTGAAATGCCAGCTATCGCGAAACAGCACGCCGCGCGCGAAAATCGGCGCGAGGTGCGGTTCGAGTTCGCGGATCGCGCCGCTGTCGAGCACATCGAAGCCAACGCCAAGCCTCTCGCGCAATGCCAGCGAATCGCGCGACGCGTCGAACGAAGCCGCGCTCGAATACAGATAAAGGCATTCGCGCGGCTTGACGAAGCGCTTCAAGGCATCGTCGTCGAGCAAGGGTGCATAGCCTTCCTGCGCACGCGACAACAACGCGGCCAGCGCCTGTGCGCTCGCTTCGAAATTCTTTTGTCGCGAGCTCATCAGAAAGCGCGCGAGCCACGGCGCGAGTTGCGGCAGATAACGCCAGCGCAATCTGAACGGACTATCGTTCGAGAAGAGAAAGCGCGGAATATCGCGGAATACGGACGGATTGTTCACCGGCACGAATCCGTATGGCGCGAACGTGCCCGCGTTGCCGAACGACGCGCCCTGCGCCACGCCCGACGGATCGAACAGCGTCACGCTGTGACCGTCGCGCGTAAGCCAGGCCGCGCTCGCCATGCCGATGAACCCCGCGCCGATGATCGCCACGTTCGACATCAGTCCTGCCCCTTCCATGCGAGCCGATTGTCTTGCGACAGGAAGCCCGTCGCCGATTCGCTCTCTTCATGACGATGATGATGCTTCGCGGCGAAGAAGTACGCCGCCGATGCGGCCGCGAGGCTCGCGAGACTCGCCATCAGTTGCGGACGCAGTTCGTGGTCCGCGCCCATGGCCGCAAGCACACCGACGATCGCGATCACGACGGCATACGACAGCCACGGGAAGAGCCACATCTTCAGCGTGAGACGCTCGGGCGCTTCGCGTTGAATGCGTCGGCGAATGCGGATTTGCGCCAGCGCCGTCGCGAGATAGACGAACAGCATCACCGCGCCCGATGCGTTCACGAGAAACAGGAACACGCCCTGCGGCGACACGATCGCGGCGACGATCGCCACATAACCGACGACGCTCGACAGCACCACCGCGAGACGCGGCACCTTGTTCGGCGTGAGCTCGAGCAGCGACTTCGGCGCATCGCCGCGTTCGGCGAGACGGAACAGAATGCGCGACGACACGTACAGGCCCGAGTTCAGCGCGGACAGCACGGCGACGAGCACGATCGCGTTCATGATGTCGGCGGCGTAGGGAATGCGCATCGTCTCCAGCGCGGCGACGAACGGCGAGTGGCCCGTCACGATGCTGCCCCACGGCACGATGCACGCGATCAGGAACAGCGAGCCGACATAGAACGTGATGACGCGCAGGATGACCGAGCGCGTCATCGCGGCGACGCTTTTCGCGGGATCGTCGGATTCGGCCGCTGCGATGGTCGCGATTTCCGCGCCGCCGACCGCGAAGATGACGGTCGGCACGGCGGCGAACACGGACATCGCGCCGAACGGCAGGAAGCCGCGATTGCCGGTGAGATGCGCCACGGCGCTGCCCGCGTGCCCGAAGCCGAGCAGATAGCCCGCGCCGATGGCGAGGAACACGATGATCGCCGCGACCTTGATCGACGCGAACCAGAACTCGAATTCGCCGTACGACTTGACCGAAAGCAGATTGATGACGGTCATCACGGACAGCAGCACGAGGCCGATGACCCAAACCGGCGCGGGTATCCAGCGCTGCAATATCGCCGCGCCGGCGACCGCTTCGACCGCGACGACGATCACCCAGAAATACCAGTACAGCCAGCCGCTCGTGAAGCCGGCCCAGTTGCCGAGGCCGATGCGCGCATATTCGGTGAACGAGCCGACGCCGGGCACGGCGAGCGCCATTTCGCCGAGCATGCGCATGACCATCAGCACCACGATGCCGGCGACGAGATACGACACGCACGCCGCCGGACCGACGGTCGCGAGCGTCGCGCTGCTGCCGACGAACAGCCCCGCGCCGATGATGCCGCCGAGCGCGATCATCGTGACGTGCCGCTGACGCAGCGCGGAGCCTAGCTTGGGTTGCGAGGTTTCAGGCAAGGACATCGGGGAATCTCCTGCGGACAAAGATCGGATGAATCGGGAAGCGCGGGATGAGACACGCACCAGACAAACTCTGATCCTAGAATCACACAATATTTTTTTGTGTGCAATTAAAAGCGCGGTTGTGTGGTGCCGGTATTTTCCCTGAGGGGAGGATGGAGCGGCTCTTGCAGAGGCGTTTCAGTCCTTATACGGCCACTGCGTCGGCCATGCGCTGGGTTAGAATCGGCAGACTTCCGCACAAATCGCGGACAAAGCAATGTTTGTATGGAGACACAGATTCATGGCTTCCGACAAGGATCAGACGCTGAGCGCAAACGGCGAAGCCGACGGCACGACGAGGCGATCGACCTATATCGAGGTGTCGAGCTCCATCGAGAAGGAAATCCGCAGCGGCATGTATCCGCCGGGCAGCCGTCTGCCGCCGCAACGGCAACTGGCGAGCGAACTGGGCATCAACGTGTCGACGGTGTCGCGCGCGTACAAGGAGTTGCAGCTGCGCGGCCTTGTGATCGGCAGCAAGCGGCGCGGCTCGCTCGTCACGGGAGGCGCGATGCCGAGCGTCGAGATGCCGCCCGCGAGCACGGGCAGCTCGGTCATCGATCTGACGGTGAACCGGCCCGCGACCGGGGAATTCCTCGCGTGCCTCGCGCGCACGATGGGCGAACTGCCGCGCGATCCGCGCTTTGCGCAATTGCAGGAATATCAGCCGCCGCAGGGGCCGTCATGGGCGCGCGCGGCCGGTGCGCGCTGGATGAGCGCGCCGGGTTTCGCGCCGACGGCGGATCAGGTCGTCGTGACGAGCGGCGCGCAGCACGGGCTGTATGCGGTCCTCAACAGTCTGATCGGCACGGACGGCGTGATTCTCGCGGATCAACTCACGTATTACGGGCTGAAGGCGCTCGCGCCCGTCTTCCAGTTCGAGATCGTGGGCATTCCGAGCGACCGCGACGGCTTGCTGATCGACGAGGTCGAGCGCGTGTGCAGGCGCGTGCCGGCGAAGGCGATTTTCACGGTGCCGAATCTGCAGAATCCCACGGTCACGACGATGAGCCTGGAACGGCGCATGGCGCTCGTCGATGTCGCGCGGCGGCATGGCGTCGCGATCATCGAGGACGACGTGTACGGGCCGCTCGTCGCGCAGCGTCTGCCGACGCTCGCGAGTCTGTGCCCCGAACTGACGTATCACATCTCGGCGACGTCGAAGATCCTCGCGCCCGGCTTGCGGCTCGGTTATCTGCTGAGCCCGCAGGACAACGCCGCGCTATGCGCGGAGGCGGTGCGTACGACGGCGTGGATGCCCGCGCCGCTGTCGATGCTGATCGCGACCGTCTGGATCGAGGACGGCACCGCGCAGCACATCATGAATGCGCAGCTCGCGGAAATCCGCGCGCGGCATGATCTCGCGCGCGAGTTGCTGCCGCAGGAATTCCTGCAATCGGATCCGGCGTGCATGTTCGTGTGGTTGAAGCTGCCGCTGCCGTGGCGCGCGGACGATTTCGCCGCGAATGCGAAGGCGCGCGGCGTCGTGGTGATGCCCTCGTCGGCGTTCGCGGTCGACCGGTCGGAAATCGAGCATGGGGTGCGCGTGAATCTCGCGTGCGCGGAAAGCCGCGATCAGCTCGTCAGCGGATTGCGGATGCTGGCGGGAACGTTGAGGGACCGGCCGCGGGCGCTGTTCGGGCATTTGTGATTCCGACTCGCCGCCGGAAAGCGCACGGCGGCGACGTCACGGCGCCCAAGTCAGGACATCGACATTTCGGTTCGGCGTTGCATTTATCGTCACGATGAATCCGACGGCTCGCTAAGCCATCCATACCTTCCCCGCCGATTCAGCACGCCAGTTCAGTAATTGCTGCGCATCCCGATCCACACCATTCAGTCAAAATGCCGATAAACGCTATGGCGTTTTCATCCGAGTTCAGCTATTAGTAGACTCGTCACGCACGTCACGCCACTCGGTGGCGAACCAAGAGCATCTCTCTGGCTATAACTCGACCGTCAAAACCGGAGGCAGCTACGCCACATTACAAGCATCAGGCTCGCGCTCGCTGACGTCGCCCTAAGTCCTGTCCCGCGCGATTTCATCGCATGGCGCAGGCGCACCGGAAATGCGCACGCTTTCCGGGCGCATCCGCCTAAACGCACACCGCGAGCATTGTCGTGGCGAGGCGCTCTGTTGGCGCGTTCGCTCATCAACGATCGGCCATCCCAACGGGGGAGGCGCCCATGGCGTTCGTGTCGGAACACGTACTGGACTGCTGCTCGTTCGCTCCACCTTCGCGCTCCATGCGCGCGCTGCGCGTGGGCGCGATCGCCGCGCTCGCGTCGCTCTCGCTCGCGGCGTGCAAGAAGCCGGCGCCGCCAGCGCAGAAGCCCGCCGTCGATGTCACCGCCGTGACTGTCACGGCGCAATCGACGCCCGTCGACTTCGAATTCACCGCGCAGACGCAAAGCTCGCGCGAGGTCGAAATCCGCGCGCGCGTCGACGGCTTCCTCGAAAAGCGCATGTACACCGAAGGCGCGCTCGTCTCGGCCAATCAGGTCATGTTCCTCATGGACAAACGGCCGTTCGAGGCCGCGCTGCAGACGGCCAAAGGCTCGCTCGCGCAACAGCAGGCGCGGCTGCTCGTCACGCAGCAGAATCTCGCGCGCGTGAAGCCGCTCGCCGCGATGAACGCATTGAGCAAGAAGGATCTCGATGACGCCATCGGCAACGAAAAGAGCGCCGAGGCCGCCGTCATCGCCGCGAAAGGCGAAGTGCAGACCGCCGAACTGAATCTCAGCTACACGACGATCCGCTCGCCGCTCAAGGGCCTGTCCAGTTTCGCGCGCATCCAGGAAGGCAGTTACGTGACGCCGACGCAGGGCGGCCTGCTCACCTACGTCTACCAGCTCGATCCGATGTGGGTGAACTTCAGCATCTCGGAGAACGAACTGCTGGGCTATCGCGAGCAGATCAAGAAAGGCGAACTGCGCTTTCCGCCCGACAACAAGTTCGATGTGACCGTCATCCAGGCCGACGGCTCCGTCTTTCCGCAAACCGGTCGCATCGACTTCACGAATCCGGCGTTCAGCACGGAGACGGGCACGTTCCTCGTGCGCGCGGTGTTCGCGAATCCGCAAGGCACGTTGCGACCGGGACAGTTCGTCAAGGCGCGCGTGGCGGGCGCGGTGCGACCCAACGCGATTCTCGTGCCGCAACGCGCCGTGCTGCAGGGCGCGAAGAGTCACTTCGTGTGGGTGCTCGACGAACAGTCGAAGCCGCATCAGCGCGTCGTCGAAGTCGGCGAATGGCACGGCGACGACTGGTTCATCACGAACGGCCTGAAGGCGGGCGAACGCGTCATCGTCGATGGCGCGATACGCGTCGGCGCGGATACGCAGGTTCGCGTCGTCGCCGCACCGGCCGCGGGCGGCGCGGCGGCATCGGGCGCGCAGGAGGCGTCGCTCGGAGACGCGAAGAACGCAAGCGGCGGGACCGAAAAGTGAAGTGATTTGATCTGACGACAAGCACGTCGCGCGGAAGAGGCCAATGAACATTTCACATTTCTGCATTGACCGTCCGATTTTCGCGTCGGTCATTTCGATCATCATCACGCTGGGCGGCGCGCTGACCATGCTCGCGCTGCCCACCGCGCAGTATCCAGACATCACGCCGCCGCAGATCACGATCTCCGCGACTTATCCGGGCGCGAGCGCGGATGTGGTCGCGAACAACGTCGCCGCGCCGATCGAGCAGCAGGTCAACGGCGCGGACAACATGATCTACATGAGCTCGTCCAGCTCGTCGACGGGCAATCTCACGATCAACGCGTACTTCCAGATCGGCACGAATCCGGAACTCGCACAGGTCGACGTGCAGAACCGCGTGAACCTCGCGCTGCCGCAGCTGCCGCAGTCGGTGACGGCGCAGGGCGTGCAGGTGCAGAAGAAGTCGCAGGCGTTCATGATGGTCATCGCCATCTATTCGCCCGACGAGCGCTATGACGCGACGTATATCGCGAACTACGCGAACGTGTACGTCCTCGACGCGTTGAAGCGCATTCCGGGCGCGAACCAGAGCGCGATCTTCGGCACGCCCGATTACGCGATGCGCATCTGGCTCAAGCCCGACCGCATGGCGCAGCTCGGCATCACCGCCGCCGACGTGCAACGCGCCGTCGCCAATCAGAACCAGCAGTTCGCGGTCGGCCGTCTCGGGCAATCGCCGACTGGCGCGCCCGTCGAACAGTCCTTCGCGGTGACGACGACGGGCCGCCTCACCGAGCCTGCCGAGTTCGAGAACATCATCATCCGCGCGCAATCGGGCGGCGCGGCGATCGTGCGTCTGAAAGACGTGGGACGCGCGGAGCTCGGACAAAAAGACTATTCGATCCGCAGCCGCTTTCAGGGCAAATCGGCGACGGTGCTCGCGGTGTATCAGCAGCCTGGCGCGAACGCGCTCGATGTGTCCAAGCAGGTGCGCGCGTCGCTCGCGGAAATGAAGAAGACGTTCCCGCAGGGCATCGACTACGAAATCGCGATGGACACGACGGAGTTCACGCGCGCGTCCATCTCCGATGTGGTGCATACGTTCTTCGAAGCGGTCGTGCTGGTCGTGATCGTCGTGTTCGTGTTCCTGCAAAGCCTGCGCGCGACGCTCATTCCGGTGCTCGCGGTGCCGGTGTCGATTGTCGGCACGTTCATGGGCATGGAAGCGCTCGGCTTCTCCATCAACATGTTGACGCTGTTCGGCATGGTGCTTGCCATCGGCATTGTCGTGGACGATGCGATCGTCGTGATCGAGAACGTCGAGCGCAACATGACGGTGCACAAGCTCGATCCGAAGACCGCCGCGAAGAAGGCGATGGACGAAGTGGCCGGGCCGGTCGTCGCCATCGTGCTCGTGCTGTGCGCGGTGTTCGTGCCGGTGGCGTTCCTCTCCGGCATCACGGGGCAGATGTACAAGCAGTTCGCCATCACGATCGCGATATCGGTGGTGATATCGGGCCTCGTCGCGCTGACCTTGTCGCCCGCCCTCGCCTCCTTGCTGCTCAAGCCGGGACATCACGAGAAAAAGGGCTTTTTCCGCTGGTTCGACAATCAATTCGCGCGCATGACGCGGGGCTACACGCACCTCGTGCGGCTCGTCATCAAGCGTTTCGCGATCGCGCTGCTGCTCTTTGTCGGCATGATCGCGCTCGCCGTCATGATGATGCGCGACATTCCGACGGCGTTCCTGCCGCCCGAGGATCAGGGCTATCTGCTCGGCGCCGTCATCATGCCCGATGCCGCGTCGCTCGACCGCACCGGCGCCGTGTCCGACCGCGTGACCGAATACTTCATGAAACAGCCGGCGGTCGGCAGCATCACGACGGTCGATGGCTTCTCCATTCTCGACAGCCAGAACAAGAACAATTCGTCGACGTTCTTCGTCGGCTTCAAGAGTTTCGAGGATCGCTATACGTCGGCGAATATCCGCACGCAGAACGCGCGCGCCGTGCTCGTCGATGCTTACAAGCATCTCTCGCAGATTCGGGAGGGCATCGTCGTGCCGCTGAATCCGCCGTCGATTCCGGGCCTCGGCACGACGGGCGGCACCGAAATGTGGATTCAGAGCAAGGGCGACGCGACCATCGCGCAGTTCGCCGGAATCGTCGACGATTTCGTCGCGAAGGCGAAAGCGCGGCCGGAGCTGACGGGCGTGACGAGCACGTTCAACGCGTCGTCGCAGCAACTGCTCGCCAACGTCGACCGCGACAAGGCCGAAACGCTCGGCGTGCCCGTCGAGGACGTCTACAGCGCGATGCAGACGATGTTCGGCTCGCTGTACGTGTCGCAGTTCAATCGATCGAGCCGCCTGTGGCAGGTGATTCTGCAAGCGGAGCCGCAGTATCGGCTGAAGCCCGACGATCTCACGCAGATTTTCGTGAAGAGCAAGAGCGGCGAGATGGTGCCGCTCAAGTCCGTGGTCAATACGAAGTACGTGACCGGTCCCGATCTCATCACGCGCTTCAACAACTTCCCCGCGGTGAAGATCACGGCGAACGCCGCGCCGGGCTACGCGTCGGGGCAAGTGATCGCGGCGCTGGAAGACATCGCGAAGGACTTGCCGAGCGATTACGGCATCGGCTGGAGCGGCGAGGCTTACGAGGCGAAACAGTCGGGCAGTTCGTCGGCGCTCGTGTTCATATTCGGCCTCATCATGGTCTTCCTGATTCTCGCCGCGCAGTACGAAAAGTGGAGCCTGCCGTTCGGCGTGCTGATGGCGGTGCCGTTCGCGATCTTCGGCGCGCTGCTCGCGATCCTCTTGCGCGGCCTGAACAACGACGTGTACTTCCAGATCGGTTTGACGATGCTCGTCGCACTCGCCGCGAAAAACGCGATTCTCATCTTCGAGTTCGCCGTGCTGAATCGCGAGGCGGGCGCGTCGGTCTACGACGCCGCGATGACCGCCGCCGAAGAGCGCCTGCGCCCGATCGTGATGACTTCGCTCGCGTTCATTCTCGGCTGCGTGCCGCTCGCGATCGCGACGGGCGCATCGGCGAACAGCCGGCACTCGATCGGCACGGGCGTGATCGGCGGGATGCTCGGCGCGACGGTCATCGCCGTGTTCTTCATCCCGATGTTCTTCTGGGGACTCGAAACGATGTCCTCCCGCTCGAAGAAGAAGAAAGGCGCCGAAGCGAGCGCGCCGGATGCCAAGCAGACGCACGGCGGAAGCGGCCAGAACGCGTCGCCGTCCGCTCCGGACAAGGGAGACTGACATGCGGCGCGCCAGCCTCGTTCACTCGTTTTCGGGCATCGCCGCGGCGCTGTCGCTGTCCGGCTGCCTGCTCGGCCCGAACTACTCGCGTCAGCCGGTCGAAACCCCGGCGACGTACCGCTTCGCCGCGCCCGAAGTCGCCGACGCCGCGAACTCGGAATGGTGGCGTCAGTTTCAGGATCCGGTTCTCGACGAGCTGATCTCGACGGCGCTCGCGAACAACAAGGACGTCAAGATCGCGGCGGCGCGCGTCGATCAGTTCATGGGCCAGTTCGTCACGACGCGTTCCTTGCTGTTCCCGCAGATATCGGCGGGCGCGACGGCCTCGCGGCAGCGCGCGTCGGCGGCGGGACCGCAACCGCTCAACGGCTTCGGGCCGGTCTACAACGACTTCCAGGCGTCGATCGCCGCGTCGTGGGAACTCGATCTCTTCGGCCGCACCCGGCGTCTGACCGAAGCCGCGCGTGCGAATCTGCTGTCGAGCGAAGAAGGACGGCGCGCGACGATCCTGTCGCTGGTGGCGTCGGTGGCGTCGTCGTATCTGAATTTGCGCAGT
This sequence comes from Caballeronia sp. AZ1_KS37, assembly GCF_023631165.1. NCBI lineage: Bacteria > Pseudomonadati > Pseudomonadota > Betaproteobacteria > Burkholderiales > Burkholderiaceae > Caballeronia > Caballeronia sp. AZ1_KS37. The sequence goes on from NZ_JALQDP010000034.1 coordinate 532,431, forward strand.
CTCGACAAGCAGCTCGAAATCGCGAAGGCGACGACGCAAAGCCGCGCCGAATCGGTGCATGTGTTCACGCTGCGCTTCGAAGGCGGCGAAGTCTCGCAGATGGAACTCGCGCAAAGCCAGTCCGAATACGAAGCCTCGCTCGCGACGATTCCGCAGCTCGAAACGCAGATCGCGCAGCAGGAAGACGCGCTGTCTATCCTGCTCGGCGCGAATCCCGGGCCGATCGTGCGCGGCCGAACGCTCGGCGAGATGGCGACGCCCGTCATCCCCGCCGGCCTGCCTTCGGACTTGCTGGAGCGCCGGCCCGATCTGCTGCAGGCGGAACAGGATTTGATCGCGGCGAACGCGCTGATCGGCGCGGCGCGCGCGCTCTATTTCCCGCAGATTTCGCTGACGGGCCTGCTCGGCACCGCGAGCGGCCAGTTCTCGTCGCTGTTCACGGGGCCGTCGCGCATCTGGTCGTTCGCGGGACAGGTCACGCAGCCGATCTTCACGGCGGGCAACATCTCGGGTCAGGTGCAGTCCGCCGAAGCGCAGCAGCAGGCGGCGCTGCTCACGTATCAGAAGGCGATCCAGGTCGCGTTCCAGGAAGTCGACGACGCGCTCATCGCCTCGCAGAAACTGCACGAACAGCTCGAAGTGCAGGGCCGCCAGGTCACGGCGCTCGCGACCTACTCGCGCCTTGCGCGGGCGCGCTACGAAGGCGGTTATACGAGTTACATCGAAGTGCTCGACGCCGAGCGCAGCCTCTTCAACGCGCAGTTGTCGGCGACGCAGACGCAGGCCGCCGCGCTCGTGTCGTTCGTCACGCTCTACAAGGTGATGGGCGGCGGCTGGGTCGTCGCAGCCGACAAGATGACGACGCAACAGCAGTCGGCCACGCCTTCCGCCGATTCGCCCAAACCGGGCCAGCCCGCTTCGCAGACGGTGCAATGAACACGGTCACATCGGAGGATCGCGACGCGCGGCCGCTGATCGCGTGTCACGAATGCGATCTGATGCAGCGCGAGTGCGACGTGCCGCCCGGCGGCACGCTGCGCTGCTGCCGCTGCCGCGCCGTGCTGTACCGGCGCCGCGGGCGCGGCTTCGATCGCGCGCTCGCGTACGCGCTCGCCGCCTGCGTGCTGTGGCTGATCTCGAACGCGTTTCCGATCGTCGGTCTCGCGGTGAACGGCGATCTCGTCGAGACGACGCTCTTCGGCGCCGTGCGCGTGCTCTATCGCGACGGCATGTGGCCGCTCGCCGCCCTCATCTTCTTCACGACGATCCTGATGCCCGCCGTGCAGGCGCTCGGCATGGTGTGGCTGCTGCTGCCGCTTTATCTGGAGCGCCGGCCGTGGCGCGCCGACACCGTGTATCGCCTGCTGCGCGTCGCGCGCAACTGGGGCATGACCGAAGTGCTGATGCTCGGCTTGCTCGTCGCGGTCGTGAAGCTCGCGCATATCGCATCGGTGGTGACGGGGCCGGCGCTGTGGTCGCTCGCCGCGCTGATGCTGCTGCTCGTCGCGGCGTCATCGTCGTTCGATGAACGCGCCATGTGGCAGCGCGTCGAAGGCGCGCCGCCCGGCATGCCCGCCGACACGCCGCTCAAAGGGCGCACGGCGGCGGAAAGCGGCATCTGCGTATGTCACGATTGCGGCCTTTCCACGCGCGGCATGCAGCACCGCGGCCATCTGTGCTGTCCGCGCTGCGGCGCGCATTTGCATCTGCGCAAGCCCGCGAGCCTTTCGCGAACCTGGGCGTATCTGATTTCGGCGGCGATCCTGTATATCCCGGCGAACATCCTGCCGGTGATGAACACGAGCTCGCTCTTCGGCGCGCAGAAAGACACGATCATGAGCGGCGTCGCGTATCTGTGGACGTCCGGCTCGCCGCCGCTCGCGGTGCTCGTGTTCATCGCGAGCATCGCCGTGCCGATGCTGAAGATTCTCGCCATCGGTTATCTCGCCACGAGCGCGAATCTGCGCATGACGCAGCAGAGCGCGTTTCGCGCGCGCGTCTACCGTATCGTCGAATTCGTGGGACGCTGGTCGATGCTCGATATCTACGTGATCGCCGTGCTCGTCGCGCTCGTGCAGTTCAGCGCGATGGCGACGATCGAGGCCGGGCCGGCGGCGATCGCGTTCGGCGCGGTCGTCGTGCTGACGATGTTCGCGGCGATGTCGTTCGATCCGCGCCTGATCTGGGATTTCTCGCCGACTCGGGAAGGTACGCGATGAACACGCCCGATGCCGAAGTCGTGCCGAAGAGGCGCTGGCGCATTCCGTGGGTCTGGATCGTGCCGCTGGTCGCGGTGGCGATCGGCATCTGGCTCGCGGCGCAGGCCGTGCTGGAGAAAGGGCCGACCGTCACCATCAGCTTCAAGACCGGCGAAGGCCTCGAAGCCGGCAAGACGAAGATCAAGTTCAAGAACGTCGACATCGGCCTCGTCAAGACGGTCGCGCTGTCGAAGGATTACACGCGCGTGATCGCGACGGCCGAGCTGACGCGCGACGCGACCAACATGCTCGTCGACGACACGCGCTTCTGGGTCGTGCGGCCGCGCGTGGCGGGCGGCTCGGTGTCGGGCATCAGTACGCTGCTGTCGGGCGCGTATATCGGCATGGACATCGGCCGCTCGAAGCAGGACCGGCGCGATTACACCGGCCTCGAAACGCCGCCGATCTTCGCGAGCGACGTGCCGGGGCGGCAGTTCATCCTGAAGGCGACCGATCTCGGCTCGGTCGATGTCGGCACGCCGATTTATTTTCGCCGTCTGCAAGTGGGCCAGGTGACGGCGTTCGAACTCGACAAGGACGGCAGCGGCGTCACGCTGCACGTATTCGTCAACGCGCCCTATGACCGTTACGTGAACGCCGATTCGCGCTTCTGGCAGGCGGGCGGCATCGACGTGACGCTCGGCACCGACGGGCTCAAGGTCAACACGCAGTCGCTCGTGTCGATCCTCATCGGCGGACTCGCGTTCGAGACGCCCGCCGTGTCGCTCAGTTGGGCGGAAGCGCCGCGCGACACCGTGTTCACGCTGCATCCGACACGCGCCGATGCGCTGCGCGTGCGCGAAAGCATCGTCGATAAATATGTCTTCGCGTTCGATGGTTCCGTGCGCGGCCTCGCGGTCGGCGCGCCGGTCGAATTCCGCGGCATTCAGATCGGCGAGGTGTCGGCGATTTATACGCGCTTCGATCCGGTGACGAAGCGCATCAGCATACCGGTCGAGGTGAATCTGTATCCGGAGCGTTTCACGTCGCGCTTCGCCAACGTGCCGAAGGGCGGCCGCCTCACGAACGACCGCAAGGAACTCGCGGACCTGCTCGTCGCGCGCGGCATGCGCGGGCAGTTGCGCACCGGGAGCCTGCTGACGGGCCAGTTATATGTGTCGATCGACTTCTTCCCGGCTGCGAAGAAAGCGAGCATCGACTGGAGCCGCACGCCGCCCGAAATGCCGACGACGCCAAGCGGCCTCGACTCGTTGCAGGATTCGGTCAACCGCATCATGACGCGCATCGACAAGCTGCCGATCGAGGAGCTGACCGCGAGCGCGCGGCAGACGCTCGACAGCACTACGCGGCTGATGCAGGGCCTCAACACGGAAGTCGTGCCGCAGGCCGCGACGACGCTCGCCGCGGCGCGCGCCGCGCTCGATGCCGCGCATTCCACGCTGATGCCGGATTCCGGGCTGCAGCAGGACACGGCCGAAGCGATCCGCGAACTGACGCGCACGGCAGTCTCGTTCCGCAGTCTCGCGGATTATCTGCAGCAGCATCCGGAAGCGTTGCTGCGCGGCAAGCCGGAGGACAAGAAGTGATGCGGCCCGTACTCGTCTCTCTCGTTCTTTCGATGGCGATGCTCGCCGGATGCGCCTCGCCCAGCGCGAGCTTTTATCGCTTGAGCGCCGATCCGTCGCTGACCGCGGCGACCGCGCGCGCCGCATCGAGTCCGGTGATCGTCGGACCGGTGACGGTGCCCGATCTCGTCGACCGGCCGCAGATCGTCACGCGCAGCACCGACAACGAAGTCACGTTGAACGAATACGCGCGCTGGGGCGAGCCGCTCAAGAGCAGCATCGCGGATGCCATCGCGGGCGATCTCGCGCTGCTGCTCGCATCGGATCAGGTCGCGCCTGCATCGCGCGCCATCGCGGATGCGAACGCGTGGCGCGTGCGCGTCGATATCCAGCAGTTCGAATCCGTTCCCGGCGATGCCGTCGCGATCGACGCGCACTGGTCCGTGCGCCGCTTCGGCGACGACAACGCGCTGACCGGCCGTTCGCTCGTGCGCGAGCCGGTCAGCGGAAGCGGCTGGGATGCGCTCGTGGCCGCGCACAGCCGCGCGCTCGCGAGCGTGAGCAGGGATATCGCGGGGGCGATCGGGGGTAGTGGGCTCAAGTAGAAGCGCCCCTCACAGCACCAGCTTCGCCGCCTCATCGAACGCCGCGCCCGCGGGCGGCACATCGCGCCGCGCGATCCGCACGATCTCCACCGCGCGCGTCTGCGGCGGCTGCGTCGGCAAGTGCGCAAGCTCAATCGCGATGTCGGCGTGCGGCTCGTCGCAGCGCGTTTCCATCAGCAGGTTCATCTGATTCAGACACAGCTCGCGGTGCGTGACGGAAATCAGCGCCGCCGGCTCGGCGAGCAATTCGACGATGGTCTGAAGCTGCATCTCGATGGAATCGGCGAGCGAGCCGAGTGCCGAGAGCGCGGCTTCGTTCTCCTCGAAATCGCGCTGCAGCCGCGTGGCGTCGCCGGCCAGATCCGTCGATGCAATCAGGCCGCTCATGCCCGCGCCGCGCCGGCCGAGCATCTGCATGCGCGCGGTCAGCAACGCGCGATGTTCCTGCAGCGCGTCGCGCCGCGCGTCGTTTTGCGCGACGCGCGACATCGCTTCCAGCACGAACTGCTCGACGATCCGCTGCACGAGATCGCGTCTGAGCGCTTCGTCCGTTCCGTTGCAAAAGCGCATGCGCTTGTCGTCGAAGCTGACCGCCGTGCGCGCGACGTCCGAACGCAACGCGCCGCCCTCCACCGCCGCGACGAGCACCTTCCGCTCGACGAGCGTCGCGCCCAGCACCGCGAACCCATGATCGGCGGCGATGTTGCCGTCGAACCAGCCGCGCACATCGTGCGATTCGCCGATCACGCGCGCGACGTCGTCCGGCGTCGCGAACTTCGCGCGCAGATACGGGTCGTCCGCCCATGCCGCCGGTGTCGCGTCGCGCGGCGCGGGCAGCGCCGCGACGAGTTCCCGCGCGTGATCCAGCGTCTTGCCGACGGCCGGCGCGAGCCGCGACTCGTAACGGCTCGCGAGGCGCACCTGAGGCGCGACCGCGACGATGCGGCCGAGCGCTTCCTTGACATCCTCGCGCGAGCTCGCGTTATCGCGCCGGAACAGCCAGTTGAACATGCTTATCCCATGATATGCACGCCGCCGTCCACGTACAGCGTCTCGCCGGACATGCGCCGGGCGAAAGGCGTCGCGAGGAATGCGCAGGTAAAGCCGACGTCCATGATGTCGACCAGCTCGCCGAGCGGCGCACGCTGTGCGGCTTCGGTCAGGAGCAGGTCGAAGTCCTTGAGTCCCGATGCCGCGCGCGTCTTGAGCGGCCCCGGCGAAATAGCATGCACGCGAATGCCCTGCGGACCGAGCTCGTAGGCGAGATAGCGCGCGCACGCTTCGAGCGCGGCCTTCACCGGGCCCATTACGTTGTAGTTCGCGACGACCTTGTTCGCGCCGTGATAGCTCATCGTGAACATCGCGCCGCCGTCTTTCATCAGCGGCGCCGCGAGCCGCGCCATGCGGACGAACGAATGGCAGGAAATGTCCATCGCCTTCGCGAAGCCTTCGGCGGAACAGTTCAGCAGGCCGCCCTGCAGATCGTCCTTCGGCGCCCACGCGATCGAGTGCACGAGAATATCGAGCTTGCCCCACTCGCTCGCGATACGCTCGAACACCGCTTCCAGTTCCTCCTGGCTCGACGCGTTCAGCGGCATGAAGATCGGCGCTTCGAGGGCTTGCGCGTGCGGCTCGACGTAAGGCCGCGCTTTCTCGTCGGCATACGTGATGGCGAGATCGGCGCCCAGTTCGCGGAACGCTTTCGCGCAACCATAGGCGATCGAATGCTCGTTGGCGATGCCGGTGACGAGCGCCTTCGCGCCCTTCAGCACGGGCTGCGGGACATTCAATGTCATGCGGATGCTCCTTCGCGTTTGTCATCGATCAGCGCGAGCGTGTGGCGCGCGATCATGAGTTCTTCGTTGGTCGGAATCACCCATGCGCTCACCTTGCTCGACGCCGTGCTGATGCGCGGGCCGCCGCTCGCATTGGCTTCTGTATCGAGTTCGATGCCCCACCACGCCGCTTCTTCGCACACGCGTTGTCGTATCTCCTTCGAATGCTCGCCGATGCCCGCCGTGAACACGATCGCGTCGAGCCCGTGCAGCGCCGCGCTCATCGAGCCGAGCTCCCGGCCGATGCGATGCACGTAAAGATCGATCGCGAAGCGCGCGCGTTCGTCGCTGCTCGCGAGCAGCGCGCGCATGTCGCCCGACACGCCCGACACGCCGAGCAATCCCGACTGGCGATACAGCATGTCTTCGATCTCGCGCGCGTTCATGCCGAGCTCGTCGAGCATGTAAAGAACCACGCCCGGATCGAGATTGCCGCAGCGCGTGCCCATCATGAGACCGTCGACGGCGGTGAAGCCCATCGTGCTGGCGACGCTCTTGCCCGCGTGCATCGCGCACAGGCTCGCGCCGTTGCCCAGATGCGCGACGACCGTGCGCCCGCGCGCGGCATCGGGTGCAACATCCGGCAGGGCACTCGCGATGTATTCGTACGAGAGACCATGAAAGCCGTAGCGCCGCACGCCGTTCTTCGTGATCGATTCGGGCAGCGCGAACGCCTGCGCGAGCGGCGCCTGCGTCGAATGAAAGGCCGTGTCGAAGCACGCGACCTGCGGCAGGCCCGGATTGCGCTCGGCGACGATGCGTATCGGCCTCAAGTTATGCGGCTGATGCAGCGGCGCGAGCGGCGTGAGCTTGTCGAGTTCGTCGAGCACTTCGGGGCTCGTCAGTACGGGCTTCGTGAAACGCGCGCCGCCGTGCACCACGCGATGCCCCACGCCGACCAGACGATGCCCCGCGCCATGCCCGCGCAGATACGCGCCCAGATGCGCGATCGCTTCGGCATGTTGCAGCTTCGCGCCCTCGCCCCATGAATGCTCCGCGGACTTCTCGCCTCGCCTGTCGTAAGCGACGAAATGCGGCGCGCTGAACAGCGCTTCAACCTGTCCGTGCGTGACGAGTTCGAGCGCGTCGCCTTCGACATCGAACGCGCTGAACTTGATGCTCGACGAGCCCGCATTGAGAACCAGAATCACATCGGCCATGAAATCACCCCACTACTTGCGCTTCTTCGCGGCGCTTCGACGCCACGAGCGATGCGATCGCGCACGATGCGAGCCGCGATTGCAGCGAATCGGCGCGGCTCGTCAGAATGATCGGCACGCGCGCGCCGAGCACGATGCCGGCCGCATCCGCATTCGCGAGAAAAGACAGACTCTTCGCGAGCATGTTGCCCGCTTCGAGGTCCGGCACGATCAGCACGTTCGCGCGCCCCGCGACGGGCGAATCGATCTTCTTCGTATGCGCCGCTTCGAGGTCGATGGCATTGTCGAGCGCGAGCGGCCCGTCGACGAGCGCGCCCGTGATCTGATGACGATCGACCATCTTGCAGAGCGCGGCGGCCTCCAGCGTCGACGGCACCTTCGGGTTCACCGTTTCCATCGCCGAGAGAATCGCGACGCGCACTTCCGCGAAACGCAGCGCGTGGCCGAGATCGATCGCGTTTTGCAGGATGTCGACTTTATCGGCGAGCGTCGGCGCGATGTTGATGGCCGCGTCGCTGATGATGAGCACGTCGTCGTGCCCCGGCACATCCATGATGAAGCAATGCGACACGCGCCGCGACGTGCGCAGTCCGCCTTCGCGCTTCACGACCGCGGCCATGACTTCGTCGGTGTGCAGGCTGCCTTTCATGAGCGCTTCGGCCTTCGCCTCGCGCACGAGTTCCACCGCCTTTTCGGCAGCGGCGTGGCTGTGCGGCGCATCGACGATCGGAAAGCCCGCGATGTTGAGGCCGCATTCTTCCGCCACCTCGCGAATGCGATCGCGTGGCCCGACGAGTTGCGGCGCGATCAGACCCATCTCGTGCGCCTTCACCGCGCTTTCGAGCGATGTCCGGTCGCAGGGATGCACGACCGCCACCGCGAGCGGCGGCAACGCCTGGCAAACCTCGATGAGCCGTACATATTTTTCGCGCGGCTGATTCATTTCACCCTCCGTAGTTACGTGTGATGCAACGCCCGAACATCAGTGCGCGGGCGCGGAACGTCTTGGCGCGCGTGCAGCCTTGACCGGCAGCGCCGCGCGGATGCGCGCGAGCATGTCGTGCTGCGCGGCCGTCGGCTCGAAGCCCTGCATGCGGCTGTCGTCGTGCAGCTTGTCGAAGAGCGTGAGGAGCTTCTTGCGGTCGTCGCTGTCGTCGAGCAGACCGGGCAACGACGCGAGCGCCTGCTCGGGCTCGTAGCGCACGATGATTTCCTGTTCGCCGCGAATGCGCCGCCATTCGTCGCGCGGCATCTGCGGCAAATACTCCGCATAGTCGGCCGCGAGTTCCTGACGCAGCACCATGCGCGTGAGCGGCAACGGCTCGTCGTGACGCATGAGCAGGCACGCGACGCGCGCGACGGCTTCCGCGTATCCGCCGTGCGCAACCGACGCGAGCGCTTCCTGAACGAACGGCAGATCGCGCGGATCGGTCCGATTTTCTTGCGTCTCGCGTTCCTGCACGCGCTGTGCCGGCAGCAGGTTGCCGTACACGGAGAAGAACATCGCTTCGGTCGTGGCGTCGCGCATCGCACGATAGAAGTCGAGGCTCGCGCTGATCATGTCGGAGCCGCAATGCTCCGCACGGCGCAACGCGTCGCGTTCGGTGTCGGGCTTGCGCGTGGCCTTCACCGCTTCCGCCGCCGGGCCGAGCCATGCAAGCCACGGGTTCAGATCGGAGAACATCCAGCGCTGCGCGCGCAACGGATGGAACGCGCGCAGCATCGTCGCGGTCGCGTCGTTGGCCATTGCCTGAACGAAGGGTTGCGCGAACAGTTCGTACGCACGCTGATTGAAATCCGATACCTGTTTCACCGCTTCGAACGGCAGTTCGTCGATACGCTCGAAACGGTTGAAGCGCGCGGTCACGTCTTCGAGACGTCGCTCGTGAAAGCTCACGTCGTATTCGGTCTTGCCGTTCGCGTTCTTGCGTTCGGCGATCTCCATGCCGTACAGCCCCGGCGGAAACGATTCGATCGCTTCCAGCACCGATGCGATCTGCGTGTATTCCTTCTTCGCGACCTTGCCGCTCACGAAGATGCCGAGATGCCCGATGCTCTTGTGCATCAGTCCGACGATCACCTGCCCGCGTGCCTTGATCTCGTCGGTGCTGCCGTAGATATCCGCGACCCAGTTGAAGGCCTGTTGCGGCGGCGTGATGTTGTCGCCCATCGAAGCGAAGAGAATGATCGGCGATTTGATCGCGCGCAGATCGAACGATGCGCCCGACGCGCCGCGCACTTCGCCCGACCACAGCTTGTTGCCGACGAAAAGATTGCGCGTGATCCATTCGATCTCTTCGCGGTTCATCAGGTAATAGCCGCCCCACCAGCGCTCGAAGTCGAGAAAGCGCGGCGGTTCGGTGTCGATCTTGTCGAACAGCGTGTAGTACTTGTCCCAGAAACTGTTCGCCGGATTCAGGTTCTCGAAGTTCTCGACGAGATACGCGCCGTCGAACTTGCCGTTGCCGAGATCGGCCGTCAGCGAAGCGAGCCACGTCCCGCCGAGCATGCCGCCCGAGTAGCGCATCGGGTTGTCGCCCTCGCCTTCGCTCCACGCGCCGCTCCAGTACGACATCGGCGCGCCGTTGATGACGAGCGGACCGGTATCGTCGGGCTGCGAGCTCGCGAGCATCATCGCGGCCCAGCCGCCCTGGCAATTGCCGACGATAGCGGGCTTCGGGCTGTCCGGATGCATCTCGCGCACATGCTTCACGAACTGCTGCTCGGCCGCGCATACGTCGAGCAGCGTCTGGCCGGGCTGCGGGTCGCGAAAGAACGTGACGAAGTACACCGGATGACCCGCGCGCAACGCGACGCCGACTTGCGAATCGTCCTTGAATCCGCCGATGCCCGGACCATGCCCCGCACGCGGATCGATGATGAGATACGGCCGCTTCAGCGGATCGATGACTACGCCTTCGGGCGGCACGATACGCAACAGCGCATAGTTCACCGGCCGCGCGAACGTGCGTCCGTCGAGCAGCATTTCATGCGCGAAATGCAGCACCGGTTCGAGACCGCGCTTCGCCTGCTCGATGAAGTTGTTGCCGCGCTGACGCAGCGTGTCCCAGAAGAGCACCGTGCGCTGCATGACATCGACCGCATAGTCGAAGCCGTTGAAACGATCAGCCTCGCCGTTGCCGAGGACACGCACGCCTGCTTCGCGCGCGCGCTCGCTGAATTGATGCTGCGCAAGCTCCGCGCGCTTCTGATAAACGCGTGTGACCTTTTCCGCGATTTTCTGGCTGCGCGCCAGTTGATCTGCATACGTCATGACGTGATCTCCGCGAGGGAACGTGCAAGGGACAACGCAGGAAGCAGATGCATCGGCGGCCATGATGAACGCATGGTCCGATGACTTGGATACCATCATCAAAATATATGCGCAATGTGCGACAAGCAGGTGGCAAAAATTCGCGACTCAACGACGCGCGACTTCATCGCCATTGCGCGAAACAATCTCCTGATACTTCGCGACGACATGTTCGAGGTTATAGAACATGCGCGCTTCGCCGAGCCGCGCGCCGAGCGGCGAGCGCCGCACCGCCGCGAGCACGCCCGGATTCAGGCCCGCGAGCCAGAGCGTGGTGCCGTTCGCGGCGAGGCGCGCTTCGGCTTCGATCATCATCTTGAGCGCGGTGTATTCGACATCGAAGACGCGGCTCAGATCCAGCACGACGATCTTCGCGTCGGAATCGCGCACGAGCGGGCGGATCTTTTCGGCGACACGTTGCGCATTCGCGAAGAATATGCGCCCTTCGGGACGCAGCAGCAATAAGCCGGGAAACGCTTCGTCGTCCGGATGCCGCGACGAAGCGCGCCGGAACACGTTGGTTCCCGGTATCCGCTTCAATGCGTACACAGGCGGATTGGACACCTGATGCGCGAGCGCGAAGAGCGACACGACGATCGCCACCACGATGCCTTCCAGCGTTCCGAACAACACGACGCCCGCGCATGCCGTGAGCGCCCACAGGAATTCGGTGCGGCGAATCTTCAGGATCGCGCGGAATTCGGCGGGGCTGAAAAGCCCGATCGAATAGAACACGACGACGGCCGCGAGCGTCGCGTGCGGCATCAGCGCCATGAGCGGCGCGAACAGCAGCATGACGGCGAGCGCGAGCGCCGCGGTCACGAGTCCCGCGAGTTGCGTGCGCGCGCCCGCCTGCCGGTTGACGGCCGTCTGGCTCGTTCCGCCGCCTGAGACCATCGCGCCGAAAAGCGCGCCGGCCGCGTTCGCGAGGCCGGTCGCGAGCAGTTCGCGGTTCGCATCGGGCGCGGGTTCGTCGTTGCGTGCGAACGCCCGCGCCGCCGCGATGCTTTCGGTGAAGCTCATCAACGCGATGCCGAGCGCGTCCGGCCACAGCTTCAATGCAAGCGACAGATCCGGCCGTGTCCACGACGGCAATCCCGCCGGCACCGCGCCGACCGTTTCGACGCCGTGCGCGCGCAGACCGAACGCGGCCACCGCGACGATCGCCGCCGCGACGACGAACAACGGCGCGGGCGCGCGCGGTGCGAAGCGTTCGAGCGCGATGAGCGCGGCGAGCGTCGCCAACGCGAGCGCGAGCGTGCTCGCCGACAGATGCGGCAAGCCCGCGACGAACGCGCCGACGTTGTGAAAGAACGATCCCTTCGGATAGTGAATGCCGAAGAGCTTCGGCAACTGATCCACGACGATGACGATCGCCACGCCCGCCTTGAAACCGACGAGCACCGGCTCGGAAATGAAGTTCGCGACGAACCCGAGACGCAGGCACGCCCCCGCGACGAGCATGATGCCGACGAGCATCGTCAGCGTCGCGTTGGCGACGGCGAGCGCGTGCGGATCGCCATTCGCGACGGTCGCGCCGAGCGCGTTCGCCGCGAGAATCGCGAGCGTGGTCGTCGTGCTGACGGACAGCGCGCGCGACGTGCCGACGAACGCGTACACGATCATCGGCACGCAGGCCGTGTAGAGGCCGACCTGAACCGGCAGGCCCGCGATGGTCGCGTACGCGAGCGCCTTCGGTATGACGACCGCCCCCGCCGTCAGGCCCGCGACGATATCGGCGCGCGCCCACGGCTTCTCGTAACGAAACAGCCATTCGGGCGCGATGGACGCGCGATGCGGCATGACGATCCCGCGTTCCGAAGTCGCGCTAAAAACGCTCGGGCACGTAGCGCAGCGGCCGATCGCTTTCGCGATAACCCTCCGCCTTCTGGCGCTTCGGCAACTTCACCTTTTCGCGCGGCACGGCCTTGTACGGGATATTCGCGAGCAGATGGCTGATGAGATTCAGGCGCGCGCGGCGCTTGTCGTCGGAACGCACGACGTACCACGGCGCCTGTTCCGTGTCGGTGGCCTCGAACATGTCGTCGCGAGCGCGCGAGTAGTCGTACCAGCGGCTGTAGGAACGCAGGTCCATCGGCGAGAGCTTCCAGATCTTGCGTTCGTCGTGGATGCGTTCCTCGAGACGCCGCGTCTGCTCTTCCTGACCGACCTCGAGCCAGTACTTGAGCAGAATCACGCCCGAATCGATGATCGCGCGCTCCACGAGCGGCACGCCTTTCAGAAAGGTTTTCGCCTGGTCCTCGGTACAGAAGCCCATCACGCGTTCGACGCCCGCGCGGTTGTACCAGCTTCGGTCGAAAAGCGTGATCTCGCCCGCGGCGGGCAGATGCGGCAGATAGCGCTGCACGTACATCTGCGTCTTTTCGCGCTCGGTGGGCGCGGGCAGCGCAACCACGCGGAAGATGCGCGGGCTCACCCGCTCGGTAATCGCCTTGATCGTGCCGCCCTTGCCCGCGCCGTCGCGTCCCTCGAACACGACGCAGACTTTCGCGCCCGTGTAGACGGCCCATTCCTGCAGCTTCACGAGTTCCACATGCAGGCGCGCAAGCTCTTTTTCGTACTGTTTCCTGTTCAGGCGCTCATGCACGCCCGCGCCTTCACGCACGCCTCTCGATTCGCCGACAGCCCTCTCTTCGTTCATTGCTGTCTCCCGATATTTTTGGATGCCATCCGCGCGGACGAACCGAGTCCGCCGTCGCGACGATGCGCGCGGCACATGGTCGCGGACCCGTCATGACGCCGTCAGGTTTCGTTGCGCTCGGGCACGACCTGCACCACGAGCGTGCGGTTCTTCCAGAACATGTTGTGGATGCGCGGCTGAAAGGTGCGCAGCACGTGCGGCTCGATCGAATCGAAGGTGACGACCGCGGCCGGATGCTCGCCGGTACCCGTCACGCGCTGAATCGAATCGTAGGGTGGAAAGCCGTAGCGGCAGAGAAATTCCCTGATTTCGTCGTCGGTCGTGGACTCTTCCACGTTGCCTATCCAGAGATCGCCCATTGCAAGATTCTCCGTTGAGTTGTGCGACGTTTCTTCGACTAATACACCAACGGACGGCTCAGGTCGACCCATCTCGCTTGGCCGATTTGCGCTGCGCGAGCGGATTCAGCGCGACGACGAAAGTCACGATCCCGATGCCGAGCGCCCACATGCCGTAACGGAATTCGAGTTTCATGTCGTACAGAAGGCCGTGGATCGTGAAATACAGCCCGGCGAGCCAGATGAACACGCCAATCGAGGCAACCACCATGCGCGGCTCGTTCAGTCTCATCGATGTCTCCTGGAAGCGGTGCGCGAGATAGCTTCAGTTTAGGAAAACTTCCGTCGTCCTGTGAACACACTCGTGTGCAATGACCTTGGCGCGCCGCGATCGTTAGGCTACATTTCCCGCGTATGGCGGAGCAGCAAATGCAACGCATGACCAACTAAACCAATCAACGTTCTGACGCGCCCCGCAGATGCAAAAGCCAACCCCTTTCCCGACCAGGTTGCGAAATTTCGTGATGCTCTTCGTCCTCGCTGCCGCGCCCTGCGCCGCGCTGGCGCAGGGCGCGCCGGACCGCGCGGTCGTCGGCGCAAACGTCAAGCAGTATGCGAATTCCGTGCTCGCGATCATGTCGTACACCGCGGTGCCGGATGTCACGACAAGTTCACTGTCGATCAATAGCGGCACGACCGGCAATCCGGGCTTCGGTCAGACGCAACTCGGCGGCGGCTTTACCCTCAGCAATTCGTTTCCGCTCTACCTCGAAGGCACGCTCGCGTACAGCCGCTACGATCCGACCTTCATCGCGACCGACGGCGACCAGCAGCGCGCGGTGCCTGCGAAATGGAACACGTTCAGCACGACGGTTGGCGTCGGCTGGGACTTCCCGATCACGAGCGAGCTGAAATTTCGCCCGATCATCAACGGCATGATCGGCCGCGTCGCGAGCGATGCGCGCATCGCGCAGACGGTGTTCAATCACGTCGCCAACACCAATCTGCAGTTCCTCGAGGACGGCGCGCTCAATGCGTACGGCGTCGGCGGCTCGCTGATGCTCGATCTGGAGCATTATCGCGAGCACTACGAGGTCGATGTCGAACTGCGCGCAACCGATATTTATCTACGCAGCTTCGGCAGTTCCTCGGAAGCGGTGCAAGGCTCCGCGACCGCGCAGCAGTTCAGCCTGTGGGCGCGCTGGCGTGCGCCCACAGGCTTCGCCGCGCTCGACAGGCCGGTGCGCTACGTGCTCGAAACCGCGTACTCGCATTACTTCGGCGACAGCGCGGGCGTGCTCGGCTTCAACGATCTGACATCGCTCGGCGTCGGGCTCGAACTGGACAGCAGCAAATATCCTGTCGTCATCACGCGCACGCGCGCGATGGTGCGCTACGTGTTCGGCCACAACGTGCACGGCGTGTCGTTCGGTCTCGCCGTCAGCTTCTAGCGCGCGCCGTTCAAAGCACGTTGCGCTGGCTCGGATCGTATTTCGGATCGGGCTGCTTCTGCGTCTGCCGGAGCACGCCCTGAGCGTCGAAATAGAAATGGAACAGCATGTGGTCGATGTTGTTCTCCAGGTATCGATACGTCCACACCTCGCGATCCATCCGCTTGAAATAGGCCGTCTCGAACGGGCGTCCGAACGCGATCATCACGTCGTTGCGCGTCCACTTGTTGACCTCGGCGCGGTAGAACTCGTTTTCCTGAAGCACTTGCCGAACACTGACCGTATTGCCCGACGCATCGAGATCGACGGCCGTGGTCGTCGATCCCATCGGCTGCGTGGGCCACATCAGACGCTTGCCGCCGTTCGGCAGGTCGTAGGTTTCCTTCGGCGGCCCGAGCCTGGCGACGATCGCCTGCTGATCCATGCCGGGCTGCACGCGCTGTTCCGGCTGCGCGCAACCGGCGAGCGCGAGCGCGACGGCGCACGCGCCGTGCGTCAGCGCGAATGCAAAGCGTTTTTTCATGGGTCTCTCCCGCGTCCGCCACGGTTGGTGGCGCCTTATTTTGTCATGGCGGGTTCCACGGATATGGCGAACGCTTCCGTATAAACGGCCTTCACCTGATCGCCCTTCTTGACGCGCTTCAGGCGCTCGGGATCCTGAACGTGCAGATCGACCGTCTCGCCGCGCGGCCCGCGCAGCGTCACGGTTTTCGCATGACGATCGACGGCGATCACATCGGCGATGATCGTCACTTCGCGCCCGACCTCGCCGCCCGGCTTCGCGCCCGGCGCCGCGCGCTCGGCCGAGTCGCTCTCGGAACGCGACGGCTGCGTCTTCTTGTCGAGCAGGCTCAGCGTCAACGACTCGCGGTACTGCGCGGTGACGACATCGCCGACTGCGAGCTGATCGAAGTTGCGCGCTTCGTTCGTGACTTCCAGTTCCATTACCTTGCCGGCGTTCGTTTTCAGCGTGACGGTGCGCGTCGCCGGATCGATGCCGACGATCGTCGCCGTCACCTTCGCGACGCCCTGCACCGTCGCGCCGTCCGGGTTTCGCACGACGCTGACGTCGGCCTGAGGATCGGCGGTGGGATCGGCTGCAAAGGCGCTTGCGGATAGCGCAAGGCATGACAAGACAACGAGGCTGACGCGTTTCATGTTCGCGCTCCTTTTGTTCTATCGATACCGCGATGACGTTACTGGATCGTGTAACCGCGTCCCTGCATGCACGCCGACCACGCGCGATAGTACGTCTGCATCGCGCCCTGGCTCTGCGCCTGCGCGTTGGATTCCTGCGCCCGCTTGTTCTGCCGTGCGCGCATGCCGCCGGCCATCGTGCCCGTCGCCGCGCCGATGGCCGCGCCCTTGCCCGCATCGCCCGCGATCGCACCGATCACCGCGC